>NZ_JBQHCV010000001.1:0-781909 GCF_052068215.1 Nonomuraea sp. H19
GAAATGCAGTCGCTGTGCCTGAACGTCGAGGTGCTCTCCAGCGACGGCATGTCCATCGAGATGCGCGACACCGACGAGGACGTCTTCCGCGCCGCGGAGGAGCTCGGTATCGACCTGTCCCGGCGTGAGCCGAGCAGCGTGGAAGAAGTCTGAGGGGGAGATCGCCAAAATGCTAGACGTCAACTTCTTCGACGAGCTTCGGATCGGGCTGGCGACGGCCGACGACATCCGTCAGTGGTCGCACGGCGAGGTCAAGAAGCCGGAGACCATCAACTACCGGACCCTCAAGCCGGAAAAGGACGGGCTCTTCTGCGAGAAGATCTTCGGTCCGACCCGGGACTGGGAGTGCTACTGCGGTAAGTACAAGCGCGTCCGGTTCAAGGGCATCATCTGTGAGCGCTGTGGCGTCGAGGTGACCCGCGCCAAGGTGCGTCGTGAGCGGATGGGCCACATCGAGCTGGCCGCGCCGGTCACGCACATCTGGTACTTCAAGGGCGTCCCGTCGCGCCTCGGCTACCTGCTCGACCTCGCCCCGAAGGACCTGGAGAAGGTCATCTACTTCGCGGCGTACATGATCACGCATGTCGACAACGAGATGCGTGAGCGTGACCTGCCCTCGCTGGAGGCGAAGATCTCCGTCGAGCGGCAGCACATCGAGCAGCGCCGCGACGCCGACGTCGAGGCCCGGCAGAAGAAGCTCGAGGCCGACCTGGCCGAGCTCGAGGCCGCCGGGGCCAAGGGCGACCAGCGCCGCAAGGTCCGCGAGGGCGCCGAGCGCGAGATGCGCCAGCTCCGCGACCGGGCCCAGCGTGAGCTGGACCGGCTCGAGGAGGTCTGGAGCCGCTTCAAGAACCTCAAGGTCCAGGACCTCGAGGGCGACGAGCTGCTCTACCGCGAGATGCGCGACCGCTTCGGCCGCTACTTCAAGGGCGGCATGGGCGCGCAGGCGATCCAGGACCGCCTGATCAGCTTCGACCTCGACGCCGAGGCCGAAAACCTGCGCGAGACCATCCGCAGCGGCAAGGGCCAGAAGAAGGCCCGCGCGCTCAAGCGGCTCAAGGTCGTCTCGGCGTTCCTCAACACCACCAACTCGCCGCGCGGCATGGTGCTGGACTGCATCCCGGTCATCCCGCCGGACCTGCGCCCGATGGTGCAGCTCGACGGTGGCCGGTTCGCGACCTCCGACCTCAACGACCTCTACCGCCGGGTCATCAACCGCAACAACCGCCTCAAGCGGCTTCTCGACCTCGGCGCGCCCGAGATCATCGTGAACAACGAGAAGCGGATGCTGCAGGAGGCCGTGGACGCGCTGTTCGACAACGGCCGCCGCGGTCGCCCGGTGACCGGTCCCGGCAACAGGCCGCTGAAGTCCCTCAGCGACATGCTGAAGGGTAAGCAGGGTCGTTTCCGCCAGAACCTGCTGGGCAAGCGAGTCGACTACTCGGGCCGTTCGGTCATCGTCGTCGGCCCGCAGCTCAAGCTGCACCAGTGCGGTCTGCCCAAGCAGATGGCGCTGGAGCTGTTCAAGCCGTTCGTGATGAAGCGGCTCGTGGACCTCAACCACGCGCAGAACATCAAGTCGGCCAAGCGGATGGTCGAGCGCGCCCGCCCTGTGGTGTGGGACGTGCTCGAAGAAGTCATCACCGAGCACCCGGTGCTGCTCAACCGTGCTCCGACGCTCCACCGTCTGGGCATCCAGGCGTTCGAGCCGCAGCTGGTCGAGGGCAAGGCCATCCAGATCCACCCGCTCGTCTGCACCGCGTTCAACGCGGACTTCGACGGCGACCAGATGGCCGTGCACCTGCCGCTGTCGGCTGAGGCCCAGGCCGAGGCGCGCATCCTGATGCTCTCGACCAACAACATCCTCAAGCCGGCCGACGGCAAGCCCGTGACGATGCCCACCCAGGACATGGTCATCGGCCTCTACTGGCTGACCACCCAGAAGGACGGCGCGCTGGGCGAGGGCCGCGTGTTCGGCTCCATCGCCGAGGCGCAGATGGCCTTCGACCGCCGCGAGCTGGAGATCCAGGCGAAGATCCAGATCCGGCTCAAGGACGTCCTGCCGCCGCGTGAGTGGGTTGCTCCCGAGGGCTGGGAGCAGGGCGACCCGATCCGGCTGGAGACGACGTTCGGGCGGTGCCTGTTCAACCAGACGCTGCCGGACAGCTACCCCTTCGTCGACTTCCAGGTCGGCAAGAAGCAGCTGTCCACGATCGTGAACGAGCTCGCGGAGACCTACCCCAAGATCGAGGTCGCCAACTCGCTCGACGCGCTCAAGGACGCCGGTTTCCGCTGGGCGACCCGCTCCGGCGTCACGATCTCGATCGAGGACGTCGTCGCGCCGCCGAACAAGACCGAGATCATGGAGAACTACGAGCGCCGGGCCGACAAGGTCCAGCGCGAGTACGAGCGCGGCCTGATCACCGACGAGGAGCGCCGTCAGGAGCTCATCGAGATCTGGACGCACGCGACGGCCGACGTCGAGACCGACATGGTCAACGCCTTCCCGGCGACCAACCCGGTCTGGATGATGGTCAACTCCGGCGCCCGTGGTAACAAGATGCAGGTCCGGCAGATCGCCGGCATCCGTGGCCTGGTGTCCAACACCAAGGGTGAGACGATCCCGCGCCCGATCAAGGCCTCGTTCCGCGAGGGCCTGTCGGTGCTGGAATACTTCATCTCCACCCACGGTCAGCGGAAGGGTCTGGCCGACACCGCCCTGCGTACCGCCGACTCGGGTTACCTGACCCGTCGTCTGGTGGACGTCGCGCAGGACGTCATCGTGCGTGAGATCGACTGCGGCACCGACCGCGGGGTCCCGCTGCACGTGGCCGATCGGGACGCGTCGGGCAACCTGGTCAAGGCGGAGAACGCCGAGTCCAACGTGCACGGCCGCATCCTGGCCGAGGACGTCGAGGTCGACGGCAAGGTCATCGTCCCGGCGGGCGTCGACATCAACGACATCCACGTGACGAAGCTGGTCGAGGCCGGGGTCGAGACCGTGCGGACGCGCAGCGCGCTCGTCTGCGAGGCCAAGATCGGTGTGTGCGCGACCTGCTACGGCCGCTCGCTGGCCACCGGCAAGCTCGTGGACGTCGGCGAGGCGGTCGGCATCATCGCCGCCCAGTCGATCGGTGAGCCCGGCACGCAGCTGACGATGCGGACGTTCCACACCGGTGGTGTGGCCGGCGCCGACATCACCCACGGTCTGCCCCGTGTCACGGAGCTGTTCGAGGCGCGCATCCCCAAGGGTGTCGCCCCGATCTCCGAGGCCGAGGGCCGGGTCCGCATCGACGAGACCGACAAGACCAGGAAGATCGTCATCACTCCGGACGACGGCTCGGAGGAGATCGCCTACCCGGTGTCGATGCGCTCACGCCTGCTCGTGCAGGACGGCCAGCGGGTCACGGTCGGCCAGCAGCTCGTCGCCGGTGCGGTCAACCCCAACGAGGTGCTGCGCATCCTCGGCCCGCGGGCCGTGCAGCTGCACCTGGTGGCGGAGGTCCAGCAGGTCTACCGCTCGCAGGGTGTGTCGATCCACGACAAGCACATCGAGATCATCGTTCGGCAGATGCTCAAGCGCGTCAACGTGCTGGAGTCCGGTGACACCGACCTGCTGCCCGGTGAGCTCGTCGAGCGGCCGCGCTTCGAGCTGATGAACCGCGAGACGGTGGCGGAGGGCGGCTCTCCGGCCGCCGGCCGTCCGGTGCTCATGGGCATCACGAAGGCGTCGCTGGCCACCGAGTCGTGGCTGTCGGCGGCCTCCTTCCAGGAGACCACCAGGGTCCTGACGGACGCGGCGATCCACGCCAAGTCCGACTCGCTCCTGGGCCTGAAGGAGAACGTCATCATCGGTAAGCTCATCCCGGCCGGTACCGGCATGCCGCAGTACCGCAACATCCGGGTCGAGCCGACCGAAGAGGCCAAGGCGGCCATGTACACCGTCGGTGGTTACGACGGCTCCGCGGCCGACTACACCTTCGGCACCGGCAGCGGCGAGGCCGTTCCGCTGGAGGAGTACGACTTCGGCCAGTACAACAGGTGATTTCCTAGTCATCTCCAGGTGACGCGCCCGGGTCTCTTGATCAAGAGGCCCGGGCGCGACGCTTTCCAGCCCCTCCTTTACGGCGGCGCCGTGGGGCGCTCCAGGCGCCGCACAACCTGAGGGCCCTCCAGGGAGACGGCATCTGAGCCCTTCAGTGGCTGAGCGCCGCTACGACGCCTCGTGGGCCGTCTCCGTGGCCCGGTCGTCCACCGGAGGTCGGGGAGACGTCAAGCACGCCCCTGTGGCGCGTCAAAACGGCGTGTCGGTCACCACGGTTGCGGGGCGTTGCGGGCAACGGTCTGGTCTCGTTGGGCGTACCGGGAACGAAATGCGGTACGGGCCTATATCATTGACGCGGAGCTGTAGATGGGCTGGATGAATAGGCCCCGCGATCCGGAGTGGCAAGGCTTGCCCGCTTTGTCGCGCCGTTTTGACGTGTCGCATGGGCCTGGGTAGTCTTGGACATCGTGCCCGTCTCTATGCGGGCTCTCGACCGTGCGCTCATTGCGGGCACGGGACAGCTTCCTGGCTCGTAATCCTCGCGGGACGTCTGCGTGAATAGCGCGACACGCCCGAGCGCGGGGGCGCCGAGACGGGGAAAACCAGCAGGTCATGACACCGGCAGCACCTGCGAAAAGCACCACAACTGACGTAACACCGGCCAAGGCACGAAACGGAGTGGCAGTGCCCACTATTCAGCAGTTGGTCCGCAAGGGCCGGCAGGACAAGGTCTCCAAGACCAAGACTCCTGCCCTCAAGGGGAGTCCGCAGCGGCGCGGCGTGTGCCAGCGCGTCTACACCACGACCCCGAAGAAGCCCAACTCGGCACTGCGCAAGGTGGCCCGCGTTCGGCTCACGAACGGCATCGAGGTCACGGCCTACATCCCCGGTGTGGGCAAGATCATCCGCGGTTCGCTCGACACCCAGGGTGTCCGCAACCGCAAGCAGGCCCGTAGCCGCTACGGCGCGAAGAAGGAGAAGAGCTAACAATGCCTCGTAAGGGTTCTCCTGGCCGTCGTCAGCTCATGGCTGACCCGGTTTACAGCTCCCCCCTGGTCACCGCTCTGATCAACAAGGTGCTCCTGGACGGCAAGCGTTCCATCGCGCAGTCGATCGTCTACGGCGCCCTCGAGGGTTGCCGCGAGAAGACGGGCAACGACCCGGTCGTCACCCTGAAGCGCGCGCTTGACAACGTCAAGCCCACCCTCGAGGTCCGCAGCCGCCGGGTCGGTGGCGCGACCTACCAGGTGCCGGTCGAGGTGCGCGCCGCGCGCAGCACCACCCTGGCCCTGCGCTGGCTGGTGCAGTACTCCCGCGCCCGCCGCGAGAAGACCATGACCGAGCGCCTCATGAACGAGCTCCTTGACGCCAGCAACGGCCTCGGGGCGAGCGTCAAGAAGCGCGAGGACACTCACAAGATGGCCGAGTCCAACAAGGCCTTCGCCCACTACCGCTGGTAACCCGGCGGGTTCGACGAGACGACGAGGACGCGAGTTAAAGTGGCCGCTACGACCGCTCTTGACCTGGCCAAGGTCCGCAACATTGGGATCATGGCCCATATCGACGCGGGCAAGACCACCACGACCGAGCGCATCCTGTTCTACACCGGCATCAACTACAAGATCGGTGAAGTCCACGAGGGCGCTGCCACGATGGACTGGATGGAGCAGGAGCAGGAGCGCGGCATCACGATCACGTCTGCCGCGACGACCTGTGAGTGGATCGGTCACACCATCAACATCATCGACACTCCGGGTCACGTCGACTTCACCATCGAGGTGGAGCGTTCGCTCCGCGTCCTCGACGGCGCGGTCGCCGTGTTCGACGGCGTCGCGGGTGTCGAGCCGCAGTCGGAGACGGTGTGGCGCCAGGCTGACCGCTACGAAGTTCCCCGGATCTGCTTCGTCAACAAGATGGACCGGGTCGGCGCGGAGTTCCACCGCTGCGTCGAGATGATGGTCAGCCGCCTGGGCGCGACCCCGGCTGTGATCCAGCTTCCGTGGGGCGTTGAGGCCGACTTCAAGGGCGTCATCGACCTCATCAAGATGAAGGGTCTCATCTGGAGCGCCGAGGCGGCCAAGGGCGAGATGTACGACACCGTCGACATCCCGGCCGACCACGCCGAGGCCGCCCGCGAGTGGCGCGACCGGCTCATCGAGACCGTCGCCGAGAACGACGACGAGCTGATGGAGCTCTACCTCGAGGGCACCGAGCCCACCGAGGAGCAGCTGGTGGCGGCCATCCGCCGCGCCACGCTGGCCAGCTCCATCAACCCGGTGCTGTGCGGCACCGCGTTCAAGAACAAGGGCGTGCAGCCCCTGCTCGACGCGATCGTCGCCTACCTCCCCGCCCCGACCGACCTCAAGGCGTTCAAGGGCCACGCGGTCGGCAAGGAGGACGAGGTGATCGAGCGTCACGCGGACCCGGCCGAGCCGTTCTCCGCGCTGGCGTTCAAGATTGCCAGCGACCCGCACCTGGGCAAGCTCACCTACATCCGCATCTACTCGGGCACGCTCGAGACCGGTTCACAGGTCGTCAACTCTGTGAAGGGTAAGAAGGAGCGGATCGGCAAGATCTACCAGATGCACGCCAACAAGCGCGAAGAGCGCCCCTCGGCGATCGCCGGCCAGATCGTCGCGGTCATGGGTCTGAAGGACACCACGACCGGCGACACCCTGTCGGACCCGGCCAACCAGGTCGTGCTCGAGTCGATGACGTTCCCGGCTCCGGTCATCAACGTCGCCATCGAGCCCAAGACCAAGGGCGACCAGGAGAAGCTGTCGACCGCCATCCAGCGGCTGGCCGAGGAGGACCCGTCCTTCCAGGTTCGCCGTGACGAGGAGACCGGTCAGACGGTCATCTGGGGCATGGGCGAGCTTCACCTGGAGATCCTCGTCGACCGCATGCGGCGCGAGTTCAAGGTCGAGGCCAACGTCGGCCGTCCGCAGGTCGCCTACCGGGAGACCATCCGCCGCAAGGTGGAGAAGCTTGACTACACCCACAAGAAGCAGACCGGTGGTTCCGGTCAGTTCGCGCGGGTGATCATCAACCTCGAGCCGCTGGGCGAAGGCAACGACGGCTACGAGTTCGAGAACAAGGTCACGGGTGGCCGTGTCCCGAGGGAGTACATCCCCTCGGTCGACGCGGGTGCTCAGGAGGCCGCCGAGTTCGGCGTGCTGGCCGGTTACCCGATGGTGGGCGTGAAGGTTACGCTCATCGATGGTGCCGCGCACGACGTCGACTCCTCGGAAATGGCGTTCAAGATCGCTGGCTCGATGGCCTTCAAGGAGGCCGCGCGCAAGGCCGACGCAGTGCTTCTCGAGCCGATGATGGCCGTCGAGGTCACCACGCCCGAGGACTACATGGGTGATGTCATCGGAGACCTCAACGGTCGCCGCGGGCAGATCCAGTCGATGGACGAGCGGGCCGGCGCCCGCGTCGTCCAGGCGCTCGTGCCGCTGTCTGAGATGTTCGGCTACGTGGGCGACCTGCGTAGCAAGACGCAGGGGCGCGCGAGCTACAGCATGCAGTTCGACTCCTACTCGGAGGTGCCCCCGGGCATCGCCAAGGAGATCGTCGCGAAGGCCCGGGGCGAATAGTTTCCGGTCCGATCCGGTGACGGATCGGACCAGGACTACTGTCCTGGTCCCTGGTGGGGTGGTGAGAGCCGCCCCGCCGCCAAGGGGTTCGGGAGTTCCCGGGCCCGAGTGTGTAGACGAAAGTCAGTCAGATTCTCAAGGAGAGAACCAGTGGGCAAGGCCAAGTTCGAGCGGACCAAGCCGCACATGAACATCGGCACCATTGGACACATCGACCACGGCAAGACCACGCTGACCGCGGCGATCACCAAGGTGCTTCACGACCGTTTCCCCGAGCTGAACAAGGCGACCCCGTTCGACAAGATCGACAAGGCGCCGGAGGAGAAGGCTCGCGGCATCACGATCTCGATCGCGCACGTCGAGTACCAGACGGAGAAGCGTCACTACGCGCACGTTGACTGCCCGGGTCACGCGGACTACGTGAAGAACATGATCACCGGTGCTGCCCAGATGGACGGCGCCATCCTCGTGGTCGCCGCCACCGACGGCCCGATGCCGCAGACGAAGGAGCACGTCCTCCTGGCCCGCCAGGTCGGCGTCCCCTACATCGTCGTGGCGCTCAACAAGGCCGACATGGTCGACGACGAGGAGATCCTGGAGCTCGTCGAGCTCGAGGTTCGCGAGCTCCTGTCCGCTCAGGAGTTCCCCGGCGACGACCTGCCCGTCGTCCGCGTCTCCGCGCTCAAGGCTCTTGAGGGCGACGAGAAGTGGGCCGACAGCATCGTCGAGCTGATGAACGCCGTGGACGAGAACGTCCCCGAGCCGCCCCGTGAGACGGACAAGCCGTTCCTCATGCCGGTCGAGGACGTCTTCTCGATCACTGGTCGCGGCACCGTCGTCACCGGCCGTATCGAGCGCGGTATCGTCAAGGTCAACGAGCAGGTCGACATCATCGGCATCAAGCCGGAGAAGACGACCACCACCGTCACCAGCATCGAGATGTTCAACAAGATGCTCGACACGGGCGAGGCCGGCGACAACGCCGCCCTGCTGCTCCGCGGCATCAAGCGTGACGAGGTCGAGCGCGGCCAGTGCATCATCAAGCCGGGCACGACCACCCCGCACACCGAGTTCACCGGCCAGGTCTACATCCTGTCCAAGGACGAGGGCGGCCGCCACACGCCGTTCTTCAACAACTACCGCCCGCAGTTCTACTTCCGTACGACTGACGTGACCGGTGTCGTGCACCTCCCTGAGGGCACCGAGATGGTCATGCCGGGCGACAACACCGAAATGCGCGTTGAGCTGATCCAGCCCATCGCCATGGAGGAAGGCCTCAAGTTCGCGATCCGTGAGGGTGGCCGCACCGTCGGCGCCGGCCGGGTCGTGAAGATCATCAAGTAGCTAGACCGTCGGGGCGGCGGTCGGCCCCGCACCTTGGGACCGACCGCCGAACCACGTTGAGGCCCCACGCATAGCGCCGTGATCCAGCAGTCGCTTCGGCCGAAGCACCTGTGACCGAAGTAACTGCCGGATCACGGAAGAAAAGGCAGATCGACTGTGTCTGCCTCGTGGGGTTACGCAGGCTCTTGCCTGCACCAGCACAGCGGCAACAGGCCGCACGATACTTTTTCAGACGACAGCGAAGGACACCGAGGCCACTATGGCGGGACAGAAGATCCGCATTCGGCTCAAGGCCTATGACCACGAGGTCATCGATAGCTCGGCCAAGAAGATCGTCGAGACGGTGACGCGGACTGGCGCGAAGGTCGCAGGCCCGGTGCCGCTGCCGACCGAGAAGAACGTGTACTGCGTCATCCGCTCGCCGCACAAGTACAAGGACAGCCGCGAGCACTTCGAGATGCGCACGCACAAGCGGCTGATTGACATCATCGACCCGACCCCCAAGACGGTTGACTCGCTCATGCGGCTCGACCTTCCCGCGGGTGTCGACATTTCGATCAAGCTCTGAGGGAACGCACTGACATGGCTAAGACGATCAAGGGCGTCCTGGGCAAGAAGCTCGGCATGACCCAGGTCTTCGACGCGGACAACCGGATGGTTCCGGTGACCGTGGTCGAGGCCGGTCCGTGCGTGGTGACCCGCGTCCGCACTCCCGAGAAGGACGGCTACGCCGCCGTACAGCTCGGCTTCGGGCAGGTCGACCCCAGGAAGGTCAACAAGCCGCTCGGCGACTACCTGCGTAAGCACGACATCACCCCGCGCCGTTACTTCGCGGAGATCCGCACCGACGACGCGAGCGACTACACCCTGGGCCAGGAGCTGCTGGCCGACACCTTCGAGGCGGGCCAGTTCGTCGACGTGACGGGCAAGAGCAAGGGCAAGGGCTTCGCCGGTGTCATGAAGCGGCACGGCTTCGGTGGTCTGGGCGCGTCGCACGGTACGCAGCGCAAGCACCGTTCGCCGGGTTCCATCGGTGGCTGCGCCACCCCGGGCCGCGTTTTCAAGGGTCTGCGCATGGCTGGCCGGATGGGTAACGTCCGCACCACTGTGCAGAGCCTCAAGGTTCACTCCGTCGACGCCGAGAAGGGTCTCATCCTGATCAAGGGTGCGATTCCCGGCGCCAACGGCAGCCTGGTCCTCGTCCGTACCGCTGCCAAGAAGGGGGCTGCCAAGTGAGCACCACTATTGACGTCCTCGACGCCAGCGGCGCCAAGGCCGGCACCGTAGACCTGCCCGAAGACGTCTTCGGCGCCAAGGTCAACGTGCCGCTGATCCACCAGGTGGTCGTGGCCCAGCTCGCCGCTCGCCGGCAGGGCACCCACAAGGCCAAGAGCCGTGGTGAGGTCTCCGGCGGCGGCAAGAAGCCGTACCGCCAGAAGGGCACCGGCCGCGCCCGTCAGGGCTCGACCCGCGCGCCGCAGTTCACCGGCGGTGGCGTCGTTCACGGTCCCGTGCCGCGGGACTACTCCCAGCGCACGCCCAAGAAGATGAAGGCCGCCGCGCTGCGCGGCGCCCTGTCCGACCGGGCCGGCGGCGGCCGCGTCCACGTGGTCAGCTCGCTGGTCGCGGGGGAGACCCCGAAGACCAAGGCTGCCCTCGAGGCGCTGCGCAAGATCACGCAGGCGCCGCGCGTGCTCGTCGTGGTCGACGACGCCGACGAGCTGACGTGGATGAGCCTGCGTAACGCTCCCGAGGTCCACCTGCTGGACGCCGGGCAGCTCAACACCTATGACGTGCTCGTGCACGACGACGTGGTCTTCACGCAGGAGGCTTACGACCAGGTCGTCGCTCGCCTGAGCCAGGGCGGGAAGGAAGACGCCTGATGGAGAAGATCGCCGACCCGCGCGACATCATCATCAAGCCGGTCGTCTCTGAGAAGAGCTACGGGCTGATCGATGAGAACAACAAGTACACGTTCCTGGTGAAGAAGACCGCGAACAAGACCCAGGTCAAGATCGCCGTTGAGCAGATCTTCGGGGTCAAGGTCACCAGCGTGAACACGATCAACCGGCAGGGCAAGCGCAAGCGCACCCGTACCGGCTACGGCCAGCGTCCCGACACCAAGCGCGCCATCGTGAGCCTGGTCGAGGGCGATCGGATCGACATCTTCGGTCAGATCGGCTAGCAGCCATAGAAGTGAGCGGGCCGCGAGGTCCGCGGGGCGAGACCGTCGCACTCCGGTGCGGCGGGCTCACCCATGCAACCGACGAAGGATGAACGAAAAAGATGGGCATCCGTAAATACAAGCCGACGACTCCGGGTCGCCGCGGGTCGAGTGTCTCGGACTTCTCCGAGATCACCCGCAGCACGCCCGAGAAGTCGCTGCTTGCGCCCCTTCACAGCAAGGGTGGCCGGAACGTACACGGCCGTGTCACCGCACGCCACCAGGGCGGCGGTCACAAGCGCGCCTACCGGATCATTGACTTCCGTAGGCATGACAAGGACGGCATTCCGGCGAAGGTCGCTCACATCGAGTACGACCCCAACCGCACCGCCAACATCGCTCTGCTCCACTACGCCGACGGCGAGAAGCGCTACATCATCGCGCCGACGGGCCTCAAGCAGGGCGACCGAATCGAGAACGGCCCCGCTGCCGACATCAAGCCGGGCAACTGCCTGCCGCTGCGCAACATCCCGACCGGTACCTTCATCCACGCGGTGGAGCTCCGTCCGGGCGGCGGCGCCAAGCTCGGCCGCTCCGCGGGCGCCCAGATCCAGCTGCTCGCCAAGGAAGGCCAGTACGCCACCCTGCGTATGCCGTCCGGTGAAATGCGCATGGTCGACGTGCGCTGCCGGGCGACGGTCGGCCAGGTCGGCAACGCCGAGCAGGCCAACATCAACTGGGGCAAGGCCGGCCGTATGCGGTGGAAGGGCAAGCGCCCGACCGTCCGCGGTGTCGCGATGAACCCCGTCGACCACCCGCATGGTGGTGGTGAGGGCAAGACCTCCGGTGGTCGCCACCCGGTGAACCCGAAGGGCAAGCCTGAGGGCCGCACCCGCCAGGCCAACAAGTCCAGCGACCGGCTGATCATCCGTCGTCGGAGCAAGAGGAAGAAGCGGTAGGAGCAGCCGAAATGCCACGTAGCCTTAAGAAGGGTCCCTTCGTGGACGACCACCTGGCTAAGAAGGTGGACGCCCAGAACGAAAAGGGCACCAAGAACGTCATCAAGACGTGGTCGCGGCGCTCCATGATCGTTCCCGACATGCTCGGGCACACGATCGCCGTGCACGACGGCCGCAAGCACGTCCCGGTGTTCGTCACCGAGTCGATGATCGGCCACAAGCTCGGAGAGTTCGCCCCCACGCGGACGTTCCGCAGCCACGTCAAGGAAGACCGGCGCAGCCGGCGATAGACGCCTTCAGAAGCATTAGAGGAGTAAGCGATGGAAGCCAGGGCTCAGGCGCGGTTCGTCCGTGTCACGCCCCTCAAGGCCCGCCGCGTGGTGGACCTTATTCGCGGGCTGCCCGCTTCGGAGGCGCAGGCCGTGCTGCAGTTCGCTCCCCAGTCGGCGAGCGAGCCCATTTTCAAGGTGCTCAGCAGTGCCATGGCGAACGCTGAGCACAACTTCGATCTCGACCCGAGCACGCTCGTCGTGAGCCGCGCGTGGGTCGACGAGGGCCCGACGCTGAAGCGGTTCCGTCCGCGTGCACAGGGTCGCGCCTATCGGATCAACAAGCGGACGAGCCACATCACCGTGATCGTGGAGTCCCGCGAGCCGAAGGGAAGGACCCGATAGTGGGCCAGAAGGTTAACCCGCACGGGTTCCGCCTCGGCATCACGACCGACTTCAAGAGCCGGTGGTACGCCGACAAGCTGTACAAGTCGTACGTCGCCGAGGACGTGGCGATCCGCCGCATGCTGCAGAAGGGCATGGAGCGGGCCGGCATCTCCAAGGTCGAGATCGAGCGCACCACGGACCGCGTGCAGGTGGACATCCACACCGCGCGTCCCGGCATCGTGATCGGCCGGCGCGGCGCCGAGGCGGACCGCATCCGTGGCGACCTGGAGAAGCTGACCAAGAAGCAGGTCCAGCTCAACATTCTCGAGGTCAAGAACCCGGAGATCGACGCGCAGCTCGTCGCGCAGGGCGTGGCCGAGCAGCTGTCCAGCCGCGTCTCGTTCCGCCGTGCCATGCGCAAGGCGATGCAGTCGGCCATGAAGTCCGGCGCCAAGGGCATCCGTGTCCAGTGCTCCGGTCGTCTGGGCGGCGCCGAGATGTCGAGGTCGGAGTTCTACCGCGAGGGCCGTGTGCCGCTGCACACGCTCCGCGCGGACATCGACTACGGCTTCTACGAGGCCCGTACGACCTTCGGCCGCATCGGCGTGAAGGTCTGGATCTACAAGGGCGAGGCTCCGACCAGCCGCGCCGAGCGTGAGGCGGCCGCCGCCGGCGCTCGTGCCGGCCAGCGTCGCGAGCGCGACGACCGTCGTGGTGGCGGCGGCGACCGTCCCCGTCGTGGTGGTGGCGCCGGTGGCGCCCGCCGCGGTGGTGGCGGCGGCCGCGGCGACCGCGCCCCCCGCACTGAGGCGGCCGCACAGACCGCCCCCGAGACCGGCCCGGCTGCGCAGCCGGGTGCTGAAGGGAGCTGACCATGCTGATCCCGCGCAGGGTCAAGCACCGCAAGCAGCACCGGCCTGACCGCAGCGGAGCCGCCAAGGGCGGCACCAGGGTCGTGTTCGGCGAGTTCGGCATTCAGGCGATTGAGCACTCCTACGTGACCAACCGCCAGATCGAGTCGGCCCGTATCGCCATGACCCGGCACATCCGCCGTGGCGGCAAGGTGTGGATCAACATCTACCCCGACCGTCCGCTCACCAAGAAGCCTGCCGAGACCCGCATGGGTTCCGGTAAGGGTTCGCCGGAGTGGTGGATCGCCAACGTCAAGCCCGGACGCGTGATGTTCGAGCTGTCCGGCGTGGCGGAGCCGATCGCTCGCGAAGCGCTTCAGCGTGCGATCCACAAGCTCCCGATGAAGTGCAAGATCGTTAAGCGTGAAGTGGGTGAGGCGTGATGGCTAAGGGCCTGACCGCCGGCGAGCTGCGAGTGGAGGACCAGGACACCCTGGTCCAGAAGCTCAAGGAAGCCAAGGAGGAGCTGTTCAACCTCCGCTTCCAGTCAGCGACCGGTCAGTTGGAGAGCCACGGGCGGCTGCGTGCCGTCCGCCGCGAGATCGCCCGTATCTACACCGTGATGCGCGAGCGCGAGCTGGGCATCGTCACGGTCGAGAAGGAGACGAGCGATGGCTGAGACCGAGACCACTACTGAGAGCACCGGCGAGGCGCGGAACTTCCGCAAGGTCCGCGAGGGCCTGGTCGTCAGCGACAAGATGGACAAGACCGTCGTCGTCGCCGTCGAGGACCGCGTCAAGCACCGTCTGTACGGCAAGGTCATCCGCCGTACGACCAAGTACAAGGCACACGACGAGGCCAACGCCTGCGGCGTCGGCGACCGCGTGCTGCTCATGGAGACCCGCCCCCTCTCCGCCACCAAGCGGTGGAGGGTCGTGGAGATCCTCGAGAAGGCCAAGTAACCCTTCTCGGATATGCCGCGCCTTCGTGGGGGCTCTCAGAGCCCCCATGACGGCGTCCAAGGACGCGGGGTCCACCAGGGCCTCGCGTCGCCTGCGGTGCGGTCCCAGGCCCTCTGGAGGGCTCTGAGGGACTGTGGCCGTGGGACCAAGACAACAGCAGGTTCCGCCAGGCTCAGAAATGAGAACCGGCGCGACTAACAGGAGTTCAACGTGATCCAGCAGGAGTCGCGGCTCAAGGTCGCCGACAACACGGGCGCAAAGGAGATCCTTTGCATCCGTGTTCTCGGTGGCTCGGGCCGACGCTACGCCGGTATCGGCGACGTGATCGTCGCCACTGTCAAGGACGCGCTGCCGGGCAGCACGGGCGTCAAGAAGGGCGACGTGGTCAAGGCCGTCATCGTCCGCACGGTCAAGGAGCGCCGCCGGCCCGACGGCTCCTACATCCGCTTCGACGAGAACGCCGCCGTCATCATCAAGGACAGCGGTGACCCTCGCGGCACTCGTATCTTCGGCCCGGTCGGCCGCGAGCTGCGCGACAAGAAGTTCATGCGCATCATCTCGCTCGCTCCGGAGGTGCTGTAATGCCGAAGTCGCTGCATGTGAAGAAGGGTGACCTGGTCCAGGTCATCTCGGGCAAGGACAAGGGTGCCAAGGGCCGTGTGATCGCCGCACTGCCGCGCGAGGACCGCGTGGTGGTCGAGGGCGTCAACATGATCAAGAAGCACGCCAAGGAGACCCACCAGGGCCCGCGCGGCGCCAAGACCGGCGGCGTGCAGACCATGGAAGGTCCCATCCACGTCTCGAACGTGAAGAAGCTTAAGGACGACAAGCCCGCCGACAAGAAGGCCGACGAGACGAAGGCCGACGAGACGGGTGAGGACAGCTGATGACTGCCACGACCACTGAGACCGAGCGTCCGACGCCGCGACTCAAGACGAAGTACCGCGAGGAAATCGCGGCCCAGCTTCGCGAGCAGTTCGGCATCGAGAACGTCATGCAGATCCCGGCCCTGACCAAGATCAAGGTCAACATGGGCGTCGGCGAGGCGGCACGCGACTCCAAGCTCATCGAAGGCGCTGTCCGCGACCTCACCGCGATCACCGGCCAGAAGCCGGCCGTGGTCCGGGCCCGCAAGTCCATCGCCCAGTTCAAGTTGCGTGAGGGCATGCCGATCGGCGCGCACGTCACGCTGCGCGGCGACCGCATGTGGGAGTTCCTGGACCGGCTGCTGGCGCTGGCGCTGCCCCGCATCAGGGACTTCCGCGGTCTGTCGCCCAAGCAGTTCGACGGCAACGGCAACTACACGTTCGGTCTGACCGAGCAGGTCATGTTCCACGAGGTAGACCAGGACAAGGTCGACCGGCCGCGGGGCATGGACATCACGATCGTGACCACCGCGACGAACGACGACCAGGGCCGGGCGCTGCTGAAGCTCCTCGGCTTCCCCTTCAAGGAGGCCTGATCCAGATGGCGAAGAAGTCGCTGATCGCCAAGGCGGGGCGTAAGCAGAAGTTCGAGGTCCGCGCGTACACCCGGTGCACGCGTTGTGGCCGGCCCCGCGCCGTCTACAAGAAGTTCGGGCTCTGCCGCGTGTGCTTCCGCGAGATGGCGCACCGGGGCGAGCTGCCCGGCATCACCAAGTCGAGCTGGTAGATACCCTGTGGGCGGCCCTGCGTCGCCCCCGGGTGGCTGCCCGCCACACATATTTCAGTAGAAGAACAGGGCGCACCGCGCCCGTGACCGCGCCGAAGGTCCACCGGTAGAGCTCTGCTTCACCGACTGGAAACCGCGGCGAGGAAGGCCACTGGCCATGACGATGACCGATCCGATCGCAGACATGCTCACGCGTCTGCGCAACGCGAACTCGGCGTACCACGACAGCGTGTCGATGCCGTATTCGAAGATCAAGGCGCACATCGCCGAGATCCTCCAGCAGGAGGGCTACATCCAGGCTTGGACCGTCGAAGACGCCAAGGTTGGTAAGAACCTCGTGGTGGAGCTCAAGTTCGGGCCTACCCGTGAGCGGTCGCTCGCGGGCCTGCGCCGGGTTTCCAAGCCCGGTCTGCGGGTTTATGCGAAGAAGGACAACCTGCCTCGAGTCCTGGGCGGACTGGGCGTCGCGATCATCTCGACGTCCCACGGCCTCATGACCGACAAGCAGGCCGGCAAGCGTGGTGTGGGCGGGGAAGTCCTCGCCTACGTCTGGTAGAGGGGAGGAACACAGCATGTCGAGAATCGGACGGCTGCCCATCCCTGTGCCCAGTGGCGTAGACATCACGATCACCGGCCAGGATGTTCAGGTCAAGGGCCCGAAGGGCACGCTCACTCACTCGGTCGCCGAGCCCATCAAGGTGGCTCGGGACGACGACGGCACCATCGCCGTCAGCCGACCCAACGACGAGAACAAGGTCCGTGCGCTGCACGGCCTGTCCAGGACTCTGATCGCCAACATGGTGCAGGGCGTCACCCAGGGCTACTCCAAGACCCTGGAGATCGTCGGCGTCGGTTACCGCGTTCAGGCCAAGGGCCCGACGCAGCTGGAGTTCTCTCTGGGCTTCAGTCACCCGGTCATCGTCGACGCCCCCGAGGGCGTCTCCTTCCGCGTCGAGAAGCCGACCCTGTTCCACGTGGACGGCATCGACAAGCAGAAGGTCGGCGAGGTCGCCGCCAACATCCGCAAGTTGCGCAAGCCTGACCCGTATAAGGGCAAGGGCGTGCGTTACCAGGGCGAACAGATCCGCCGCAAGGTCGGAAAGGCTGGTAAGTAGGCATGGCTCCGAAGACTGCGTTCAGCAAGCACACGGCTGCCCGCACCGTCTCGCGGGCCCGCCGGCACCGCCGCGTCCGCAAGTACGTCGTGGGTACGGCCGAGCGTCCGCGCCTGGTCGTCAACCGGTCGGCTCGTCACCTGTTCGTCCAGATCGTGGACGACTCCGTCGGTCACACGCTGGTGAGCGCGTCCACCATGGACGCCACGCTGCGCGCGCTGGAGGCGGACAAGACCGAGAAGGCCAAGAAGGTCGGCGAGCTCCTCGCTCAGCGGGCCAAGGAAGCCGGGATCTCCAAGGTCGTCTTCGACCGCGGTGGCAACCGGTATGCAGGTCGGATCGCGGCGCTGGCCGACAGCGCTCGCGAGGGCGGGCTCGAGTTCTGATGAGGGCCCGAGGATCGCAAATGATGGCAACTGAGATGAGGAACCACTGATGGCTGCAGCTCCGCGTCGCGGTGGCGGCACCGGTGGCGAGCGGCGGGACCGTCGTGACGATCGCCGCGGTGGCGCCGCCGACAAGGGCGTCTCGTACATCGAGCGCGTAGTGAAGATCAACCGAGTGGCCAAGGTCGTGAAGGGTGGTCGTCGCTTCAGCTTCACCGCCCTCGTCGTCGTCGGCGACGGCAACGGCCTGGTCGGCGTCGGCTATGGCAAGGCCAAGGAAGTCCCCGCGGCCATCGCCAAGGGCGTCGAAGAGGCGAAGAAGCACTTCTTCAAGGTGCCTCGGATCCAGGGCACCATCCCGCACACCGTGCAGGGCGAGGAGGCGGCCGGCGTCGTCTTCCTGCGTCCGGCCTCGGCCGGTACCGGCGTCATCGCCGGTGGCCCGGTGCGTGCGGTGCTGGAGTGCGCCGGCATCCACGACGTGCTGTCCAAGTCGCTCGGCTCGGACAACCCGATCAACATCGTGCATGCCACCGTGGCGGCTCTGAAGGGCCTTTCGCGCCCCGAGGAGATCGCCGCCCGCCGTGGCCTGCCGATCGAGGACGTGGCTCCGGCCCGGATGCTCAAGGCTCAGCGCGAGGGCATCGCGGAGGCTGCGGCCGCGAAGGCGGTGAGCTAGTCATGGCACGCCTGAAGATCACTCAGGTTCGCTCGAAGATCGGTGGCAAGCAGAACCAGCGTGACTCGCTGCGCTCGCTTGGCCTGAAGCGAATCGGCGATGTCGTCGTCAAGGAGGACCGGCCCGAGATTCGCGGGATGGTCTCCGTGGTGACGCACCTCGTCGAGGTGGAAGAGGTCGACTAGTCATGACTGACAAGGCTCCGCTGAAGATTCACGACCTGCGTCCCGCCCCTGGCGCCAACAAGGCCAAGGTCCGCAAGGGTCGTGGCGAGGCGTCCAAGGGCAAGACCGCCGGTCGCGGCACCAAGGGCAGCCACGCCCGTACCACGGTTCCCCTCGGCTTCGAGGGTGGCCAGGTGCCGCTGCAGAGGCGTCTGCCGAAGCTCAAGGGCTTCTCCAACGCCATGTTCAAGACGACCTACCAGGTCGTCAACCTCGACAAGATCGGCGAGCTGTTCCCCGAGGGTGGCGAGGTCACCGTCGAGACGCTGGTCGCCAAGGGTGCTGTTCGCAAGAACCAGCTCGTGAAGGTGCTGGGCACCGGCGAGATCTCGGTCGCGGTCAACGTGCAGGCGCATGCCTTCTCGTCCGCCGCGAAGGAGAAGATCGCCGCTGCCGGTGGCTCTGTTACCGAGCTGTAAGAGCTATTACGAGGCGTGGGGGCTTTGACAAATGCCCCCACGCCCGTAGTGCGTTAGAGTTCGCGAGACGGCAGGCTTCTGTCCGGCTCGTCAGACCTAAGACTTGAGATGGCAGATCCCCGCACCATCGCATACTCACACCGCCGTAAAGGCGCGCAGGAGGGACCGTGCTGACCGCGTTTACCCGGGCGTTCCGGACACCGGACCTGCGCAAGAAGTTGCTCTTCACGCTGGGCATCATCGCGCTATTCCGTCTCGGCTCGGTTCTTCCGACTCCGGGAGTTCACGTCCAGAACCTCGCGGCCTGTTTCGATCAGGCCCGTAACGGAGCCGCCGGCAACATCTACGGGATGGTGCAGCTTTTCAGCGGCGGTGCGCTCCTGAAGCTGTCGGTGTTCGCGCTGGGCATCATGCCGTACATCACCGCGAGCATCATTCTGCAACTGCTCGTCGTGGTGATTCCGCGCCTTGAGGCGCTGAAGAAGGAGGGACAGGCCGGTCAGACGAAGATCACGCAGTACACGCGTTATCTGACCATCGGCCTCGCGGTCCTGCAGTCGACCGCGTTCATCGCCCTGGCCCGCACCGGCCAGCTCTTCCCGAACTGCCAGCAGGACGTGCTGCTCAGCAACGACATCTTCCCCATCGTCACGATGGTGATCATCATGACGGCCGGCACGTCCGTGATCATGTGGCTGGGCGAGCTGATCACCGACCGCGGCGTCGGCAACGGCATGTCCATCCTGATCTTCACCCAGATCGTGGCGGTCTTCCCGTCCGAGCTGGCCAACATCTTCCAGGCCAACAAGTTCACCTTCGCGGTGGTCATGGTGGTCGGAGTCTTCATGATCGCCGCGGTGGTCTTCGTCGAGCAGGGGCAGCGGCGCATCCCGGTGCAGTACGCCAAGCGGATGGTGGGGCGCCGGATGTACGGCGGCACCTCCACCTACATCCCGCTCAAGGTCAACCAGGCCGGCATCATCCCGGTCATCTTCGCCTCGTCACTGCTCTACCTGCCGCAGCTGATCACCTCGCTCTTCCAGACCAGCGACAACGCGGTGATCCGGTGGATTTCGCAGAACCTCGCCACGGGCGACACGCCCATCTACATGGCGACGTTCTTCCTGCTGATCGTCTTCTTCACGTACTTCTACGTGTCGATTACGTTCAACCCCGCTGAAGTCGCCGACAACATGAAGAAGTACGGTGGTTTCATTCCGGGCATCCGCCCCGGCCGGCCGACGGCTGAATACCTGAACTTCGTGCTCACTCGTCTGACCGCGCCGGGATCGCTCTATCTGGGTCTGATTTCCATGGTCCCGATCGTCGCCCTGGCGGTGTCCGGTGCGAGCCAGAACTTCCCGTTCGGAGGGACGAGCATTCTGATCATGGTAGGCGTCGGCCTTGACACGGTGAAGCAGATCGAGAGCCAGCTGCAGCAGCGTAATTACGAAGGCTTCCTGCGGTAGTGCGTCTCGTTCTCGTCGGGCCCCCCGGAGCGGGTAAGGGGACACAGGCCCAGTACATCGCATCGAACCTGTCCATCCCGAAGATCTCGACAGGTGACATCTTCCGTGCCAACGTCTCGGGCGGCACGGATCTTGGCAAGCTGGCCAAGACCTACATGGACCGTGGCGACCTGGTGCCCGACGAGGTCACCATCGCCATGGTCCGTGACCGCCTCTCGGAGGACGACGCGCAGGACGGGTTCCTGCTCGACGGCTTCCCCCGGAATGTCGCGCAGGCGGAGATCCTGCGCGACATGCTCAAGGACTGGGGCCAGGCGCTGGACCTCGTCCTCGAGCTCGTCGTGGACGACGACGAGGTGGTCAGGCGGTTGGCCGGCCGGCGCACCTGTAGCCAGTGCGGCCGCATTTGGCACGTCGAGTTCGACGACAAGAAGGACGACAAGTGCGACGCGTGTGGGGGTGCGCTCTTCCAGCGTGACGACGACAAGGAGGAGACCGTCAGGCACCGCCTGGAGGTCTACCAGGAGCAGACGGCGCCGCTGGTCTCCTACTACGCCGACGAGGGCATCCTGGTCGGGGTCGACGCGACGGGGCCGGTCGAGGAGGTCACTCAGCGGGCCATGGAGGCGATCCGTCCGTTCATGGGCTAGCTGCGGCAGCACCGAATTGCGGAGGTGGCACGGGTTTCCGTGCCACCTCGCGGCTATTGTGGGGGAATTGGGCCCCCGCGCGGCCCGTTGAGTGACCCAGGGGGGCAAAGGATGTTCAAGAGGAACCGACACGGAATCCAGATCAAGTCGCCGGAGCAGCTGGAGAAGATGCGGGCGGCGGGGCTGGTGGTCGGGCACACGCTCGACCTGCTGAAGCGCTCGGTCGAGCCCGGCATGACGCCGCTCGACCTCGACTCCATCGCCGAGAAGGCGATCAGGGACGCGGGCGCGATCCCGTCGTTCAAGGGCTACCAGGGCTTTCCCGCGACGATCTGCGCGTCGGTGAACAACGAGGTGGTGCACGGCATCCCGACCGACGCCCGCAAGCTGCGCGAGGGCGACATCATCTCGATCGACTGCGGCGCGATCCTCGACGGCTGGCACGGCGACTCGGCCGTCACGGTTCCGGTCGGCGCGGTGGACTCCAAGCTTACGGAGCTGATGCGGATCACGGAGGAGGCCATGTGGCGCGGCATCGCCGCGCTGACGCCCGGCCGCCACCTGTCCGACATCGGTTACGAGATCGAGCGGTACGTCAAGTCGCAAGGCCGCTTCGGCATCCCCCCGGAGTACGGCGGCCACGGCATCGGCACCGAGATGCACATGGACCCGTGGATCGCCAACCACGGCCGGCCGGGCCGCGGCCCGGTGCTGGAAGAGGGCATGTGCCTGGCCGTCGAGCCCATGGTCAACCTGGGGACGGAGCGCACCCGCGTACTGACCGACGACTGGACCGTGGTGACGATGGACGGTAAAGCGTCCGCACACTTCGAACACAGCGTCGCGGTGACACATAATGGACCTTGGGTGCTGACCGCCCTAGATGGGGGCAAAGAGCGCCTGGCTCAGCCGCAGAACTAGCCGGGAGTGGTGGGATGGCGAACAGCCCCGAGATGCGTGCTTCCGACTCCGATCGCGACCGCGTGGCCGCCGTCCTCCGCGAGCACACCGCCGAAGGCCGCATCACGATGGAGGAGTTCAACGAGCGGCTGGAACAGCTCTACCAGAGCAAGACCTACGGCGAGCTGGCCAAGCTCACGGCCGACCTGCCCGACGTGGACCTGCGCAACCGCCCCGCCAAGGTGACGCCGAAGCCCGTCAGCAAGGCCGGCATGCATTCCGGCATGAAGGCGGCCTGGGGCGCCTGGGCCATGGCCAGCGGCATCAACTGGGTGATCTGGCTGATCGTGAGCGTCACGGCGGGCGACCTGATCTATCCCTGGCCGCTGTGGGTCATGGGCCCGTGGGGCGTCATCCTGCTGATGAGCACCATATTCGGCGGCGACCAATCCAAGCGCCGGTAGGAGTCTGTGCAGTAGTGCACTATGTGCATTCGTGCGCAGAACGTATAAGACCGACTTCCTAACGTGAGCTGTGTCGAGAACACGACTCACGGAGGAAACCAAATGCGCAAGTTCCTTGCGGCCGCCGCTTTCGCCGGATCGATCGCCGTCACCGGCCTCGCCGTCGCCCCCGCCGCCCAGGCGGCCACCGCCACCCAGAGCGCCGCCGCGACGGCGACCTCGGTGAGCAACTGGGGCAAGTACTACTCCAGCAACCACAAGGCCTACACCTACGGCAAGACCTGGAAGCAGAACGGCAAGGTCTACACGAAGTGGTACGGCAAGGAGTCCACGCCCAAGAAGGGCTACGTCTGGTTCAAGTACTACTCCGGCGGTAGCTGGCACAAGTTCTACCGCGGCTGGGACGGCTCGTACAACGAGACCTGGTCCAAGAAGGGCGTCAAGAAGCTGTACACCTACACCTGCTGGGAGAGCCCGCGCAAGTACTGCGGCGCGTCGCACCGCATCTACTGAGGGCCCGTTTCCCTGGAAGGCCCGCCGGTTCTCTCCCCGGCGGGCCTTCCGCTGTGCCGCCCCGGGCCGTGGTGGCGTGGGGTACACTCTTACATGGTTGTGTCAGGACACCTGGCACGCGTTTCGCGTTTTAGGCTCAGGTGTCGTACACTCCTTAGTCGGCTCACTATGACTTGTCACGCGTCGGCGATCGTTGCCGATCGTCGCTCTCTTCGAAGCGTGATGGTCGCGGCTGCGTAGTGAACCGGAGCCTCAGACGACCGATCAGTGAAACGCGAGGGATTTTGGCCAAGAAAGACGGCGCCATCGAGATCGAGGGCACTGTGGTTGAGTCGCTCCCGAACGCCATGTTCCGGGTGCAGCTCGACAACGGCCATAAGGTCCTGGCCCACATCAGCGGACGGATGCGGATGCACTACATCCGGATCCTTCCAGACGACCGGGTAGTCGTTGAACTGAGCCCCTACGACCTCAGTCGCGGGCGGATCGTCTACCGATACAAGTAAGACGTCTGAGGAACACAAAGGACAATGAAGGTAAAGCCGAGCGTCAAGAAGATCTGCGACAAGTGCAAGGTGATCCGCCGGCACGGTCGCGTCATGGTGATCTGCGACAACCTGCGCCACAAGCAGCGCCAGGGCTAGTCGCCGCAAGGCTTCTCCCGAGTCCGCCCCCCAAGGGAGCGGGCTCGACGCATGAGGAGCCGGAAACAGCAATAGCGTTTCACACCTGAGCAGGCGGGGTTCCGAACCGCTCAGGAGACCCCCGGTCGGAGGCCGGGGCCCTCACCCCGGGCATTGGGGAGGGGAAGTGAGGCGCAAGACCTCCGCCACAAAGAAGGAGAATGCCCGACCATGGCTCGCCTGGTTGGCGTCGACCTCCCCCGCGACAAGCGGCTGGAGATCGCTCTCACCTACATTTACGGAATCGGCCGCACCCGCGCCCAGGAGATCCTCCAGGCCACCGGTGTCAGCGGCGACCTCCGGGTCCACCAGCTCTCCGACACCGAGCTCGTCCCGATGCGTGACTACATCGAGGCGAACTTCAAGATCGAGGGTGACCTGCGCCGCGAGGTCCAGGCCGACATCCGCCGCAAGATCGAAATCGGTTGCTACCAGGGCATCCGGCACCGCAAGGGCCTGCCGGTGCACGGTCAGCGCACGCAGACGAACGCGCGCACCCGCAAGGGCAAGAAGAAGACCGTCGCCGGTAAGAAGAAGCCCGGTAAGAAGTAGTCCACAGCCGCGGACCGAAGACCTCAGGAGTAATGGCAAACAATGCCTCCTAAGAGCCGCCAGGGTGCACCGAAGAAGGTGCGCCGCAAGGAGAAGAAGAACGTCGCTCATGGGCACGCCCACATCAAGAGCACGTTCAACAACACGATCGTTTCGATCACGGACCCGAACGGGAACGTGATCTCCTGGGCCAGCGCCGGCCACGTGGGTTTCAAGGGCTCCCGTAAGTCCACCCCGTTCGCCGCCCAGATGGCCGCGGAGAACGCCGCCCGCCGCGCCATGGAGCACGGCATGCGCAAGGTCGACGTCTTCGTCAAGGGTCCCGGCTCCGGCCGTGAGACCGCGATCCGCTCGCTGCAGGCCACCGGCCTCGAAGTGGGCTCGATCCAGGACGTCACCCCGGTTCCGCACAACGGCTGCCGTCCGCCGAAGCGCCGCCGCGTCTGAATTCCAGGAGAAATTGAGAAATGGCTCGTTACACGGGCGCGGACTGCAAGCTCTGCCGTCGCGAGAAGACCAAGCTCTTCCTCAAGGGCAGCAAGTGCGAATCCGCAAAGTGCCCCATCGAGATCCGTCCTTACCCGCCGGGTGAGCACGGCCGCGGACGTCCCAAGGAGTCCGAGTACCAGCTTCAGCTTCGTGAGAAGCAGAAGACCCGCCGCATCTACGGCGTCCTCGAGAAGCAGTTCCGCAACTACTACGAGGAAGCCGCGGGCAAGAGCGGCAAGTCCGGTGAGGTGCTGCTCCAGATCCTGGAGAGCCGCCTCGACAACGTCGTCTACCGCGCCGGCTTCGCCCAGTCGCGTGACGCCGCCCGCCAGCAGGTCCGCCATGGACACATCCTGGTGAACGGCAAGAAGGTCGACATCCCGTCCTACCGCGTTCGCGAGCACGACATCATCGAGGTCCGCGAGAACAAGCGCAACCTGCTGCCCTACGAGGTCGCCCGGGCGACCGCGGGCGAGCGCACCGTTCCCGCGTGGCTCGGTGTCGTGCCCGAGAGGCTCCGCGTCCTGGTTCACCAGCTGCCGGTTCGCCAGCAGATCGACACCCAGGTCCAGGAGCAGCTCATCGTCGAGTACTACTCCAAGTAGTCCTCGCTGGTCCGGGTGCGGAATGCCGCACCCGGGCTAGGCTGTTTATCGGAGTGGCGTCATATAGCGGGCGCCACACGAAAAGGGGAGAACCCACACATGCTGATCGCTCAGCGTCCGACTCTTCTCGAAGAGTCGATCGACGACACCCGGTCCCGATTCGTCATCGAGCCGCTGGAGCCGGGCTTCGGTTACACCATCGGCAACTCGCTGCGCCGCACGCTGCTGTCGTCCATTCCGGGCGCGGCCGTGACGAGCATTCGCATCGAGGGCGTCCTGCACGAGTTCTCGACCGTTCCCGGGGTCAAGGAAGACGTCACCGACATCATCCTCAACCTCAAGGAACTGGTCGTCTCCTCCGAGCACGACGAGCCGGTCGTGATGTACCTGCGCAAGCAGGGCCCGGGTGAGGTCACCGCCGCCGACATCGCGCCGCCCGCCGGTGTCGAGGTGCACAACCCCGAGCTCCGCATCGCCACGCTCAACGGCAAGGCGAAACTGGAGATGGAGCTGACCGTCGAGCGCGGTCGCGGCTACGTCTCCGCCGCCCAGAACAAGCAGCCGGGCCAGGAGATCGGGCGCATCCCGATCGACTCGATCTACTCCCCGGTGCTCAAGGTCACCTACAAGGTCGAGGCCACCCGAGTCGAGCAGCGTACCGACTTCGACCGCCTCATCCTCGACGTCGAGACCAAGCCCGCGATGAAGCCCCGCGACGCGGTGGCCTCCGCCGGCAAGACCCTGGTCGAGCTCTTCGGCCTGGCCCGCGAGCTCAACGTCGAGGCCGAGGGCATCGACATCGGCCCGTCGCCGACCGACGCCGCCCTGGCCGCCGACCTGGCGCTGCCGATCGAGGAGCTCAACCTCACGGTCCGCTCCTACAACTGCCTCAAGCGCGAGGGCATCCACACCGTGGGTGAGCTCGTCGCCCGCAGCGAGCAGGACCTGCTCGATATAAGGAATTTCGGCGCCAAGTCGATCGAAGAGGTCAAGCAGAAGCTGCACGAGATGTCGCTGGCGCTCAAGGACTCTCCGCCCGGGTTCGACCCGAGCGCGGTGGCCGGCGGCGGCTACGACGACGACGACAGCGCGTACGTCGAGACCGAGCAGTACTGACAACTTTCCCGCAGTTCGTCTCCGTGTGGGGCGGCGGGTGAATGTAACGGTGCCGCGCGACCGCGGCACCGGCCCGACTCCGGTACCTGGTACGGCCGGGGCGGGTTAATCCTCAAGGAGAGATGAAATGCCCAAGCCCACCAAGGGTGCACGTCTTGGCGGCAGCCCGGCGCACGAGCGGCTGATCCTGGCCAACCTGGCCACCGATCTGTTCCGCCACGGCAAGATCCGCACGACGGTCGCGAAGGCCAAGCGCCTGCGTCCGGTCGCGGAGCGCCTGATCACCAAGGCGAAGAAGGGCGACATCCACAACCGTCGCCAGGTCCTGACCGTCGTCAAGGACAAGGGCGTCGTGCACCACCTCTTCACCGAGATCGCGACGACGTTCGCCGAGCGTCCCGGTGGCTACACCCGCATCACCAAGGTCGGTCCGCGTAAGGGCGACAACGCCCCGATGGCGGTCATCGAGCTGGTGACCGAGCCGCTGAACGCCGTCACCACCAGCCGCACCGAGGCTCCGGCCGCCGCCGCGGCGCCGGCGCCCGCCGCGGAGGAGACCGAGGCACCCACGGCTGAGGAGACCGAGGCTCCGGCCGCCGAGGCCGCTGAGGCTCCGGAGGCCGCCGCCGAGGAGACCCCGGCCGCCGAGGCTGAGGCGAAGAAGGACCAGGCCTGAGCTTTCGGGCCGAATGAATCGGGCCCGGACCCCCTCGCGGGGGTTCGGGCCCTTTTCGATGAAGGAGGATCATCGTGGTACGGCTCCGCCTCGACCTCGCGTACGACGGGACCGACTTCGCGGGGTGGGCCAGGCAGCCGGGGCGGCGCACGGTCCAGGGCGAGATCGAGCAGGCACTCGGCAGGATCCTGCGCCTCGGCGGGCCCGCCATGCTGACCGTCGCCGGCCGTACCGACGCGGGGGTGCACGCGCGCGGCCAGGTGGCCCACGTGGATGTGCCCGGCGAGTCGCTGGCCGAGCTGGACGGGAACCGGGGGCCGCTGAACGTCGATGAGAGGCTCTCTGCGCTCGTGAGGCGGCTGGGCGGGGTCTTGACACCCGACGTACGGATTCATCGGGTCTCGGTGGCTCCTGAGGGCTTCGACGCACGATTCTCGGCACTGTTCCGGCGCTACGCGTACCGGGTGAGCGACACGGCCGGCGGGGTCGACCCGCTGCGGCGGCGCGAGGTGGTCTGGCACAACCGGCCACTGGATCTCGGCGCGCTCAACGCGGCGGCGGCGCGGCTGATCGGCGAGCACGACTTCGCGGCATTCTGCAAGAAGCGCGAAGGGGCCACGACGATCAGGGAGCTGCAGCGGCTGGAGTGGGTACGCCAGCCGGACGGGATCCTCGTGGCCACCGTCGTGGCCGACGCGTTCTGCCATTCGATGGTGCGCGCGCTGGTCGGCTCCCTGCTGGCCGCCGGTGACGGGCGGCGACCGGCGGAGTGGCCCGGCGAGGTGCTGACGCGGGCCGTACGCGATTCAGGGGTGCACGTGGCGCCCGCCCACGGGCTGTGCCTGGAGGAGGTGGGCTACCCGCCGGAGCCGGAGCTCGCCGCGCGCGTCGAGGCCACGCGGCGGGTCCGCACCCTCTCAGTCGGTGACGCGGCGATCGAGGACGAGTGAGGTCTCGTCCCGGAACGCGCTGCTGACCTTGGGCAGCGACTTCTCCTTGGCCGCCGGGGTGTGGCCGTCGGCGTGGGTGGCGTAGCTGAAGACGATGTAGCGGCCCCACACCAGGCCGGCCGCGTAGCCGCCG
Source organism: Nonomuraea sp. H19 (assembly GCF_052068215.1). Classification (NCBI taxonomy): domain Bacteria; kingdom Bacillati; phylum Actinomycetota; class Actinomycetes; order Streptosporangiales; family Streptosporangiaceae; genus Nonomuraea; species Nonomuraea sp. H19. The sequence goes on from NZ_JBQHCV010000001.1 coordinate 28,257, forward strand.
GCGATGTGCACACGCTCGCCGCCCGAACCAGCCGCCCCCGGCAGGGGCCGGAACCAGACGTTCTTGCTGAGGTTCTTCGCCTGGTCGACGGCCGTGGCCGCGTCCTTGGTCGGCAGCACGGCGATGCCGGTGGTGACGGCATAGCGGCGCTTGCTGTCGACGTACGTGGCCCGCAGCACGCGGCTGCACTTCTGCTCCTTCAGCGCGTCGGCGAAGGCTCCCGCGGCCGCATTGTCGCAGCTCGTCTCCATGTCGGCCTTGACCCTGGTGAACGTGGTGCCCGCCGCGCTCACTTTCTTCTTCGGGAACGCCTCCGACAGCGACAGCTTCTGCGGGTCGGTCTCCTCGGAGTTGAGCACGGACGCGCCCGGCGCGTCGACGGGCGGGCTCGCGGCCGGCGCCGCTTCGCTCGGCTGCGCGGACGCGGTGGGCCGGGCGGCGGCCGTGGTGGGCGTGGGGGAGCTGACGGACTGCCAGGCGAAGAAGCCGCCGGTGGCCACGCCGGCCAGGGCCAGCGCGCCGAGCGTCACGAGCAGGGCGCGCTTGCTCTTGCCCGGTGGAGGTGGCGGCGGCGGGATCTGGAACGGCGGCTGTTTGAACGCTCCAGGCGGGAACGTGGGGTTGCCCTGGGGCGGGGTGTGCGGTTCGAGCGACGTCGAGGGCCGCTGGCCCCAGGACTCTCTGGCGAATGGCAAGTCGGGGAGTTTCTGGCTGGTCGGGGGAAGGGGCGGCCAGACCGGTACGTCGCCGGGCTCCGCCGGGCGGGCGGGCCCCGTGGCCCCCGGGTCGAAGAGCGGGGCAGGTGCGCGTTCGGCGGCGTTCGGGGTGAAGGGGACGACTGGTTTGGTGGTGTCCTCAGGGATCGGTCGTGCGATGTCCGCGTGGGAGATGGGGCGGGTGTCCTCGCGTTCCGGTGCGATCGGGGCGGACAGGAAGGCCGTCTCCTGTTGCTGTGATGGGCCTTCCTCCGGCGCGTCTTCCTGCGACGGGGCGGACTGCGACGGGGCGGACTGCGGCAGGGCGGACTGCGACGGGGCGGGTTCCGGGGTGGCTGCCCGCGGCTCGATGGTTTCCCGTTTCGCGGCTTCCGGACTCGCGGCTTCCGGATTGAAGGAGTGAGCCGGCCTGGTGTCGTCGGAGTCGGTGGCGTTCGGGGCGAAGGCGGGGGCGTCCGGCTCTTCGGCGTCGGGCTCGGCCACCAGCTCGCCCGTGGCGGCCGGCCAGGGCGGCATGGCGTGCGCGTCCGACAAGGGCGCGGGCCATACCGGCATGCCCGCCGCCGCGGCGGTGAACGCGGGCGGCGGCTCCCACGGCGGCGCACCGGGCACCACCGGCTTGCCGGGCCAGGACGGCAAATCCTTGCCCGGCTTGTTCCATGCGTGGGCGGCCTTTCCCGGAACGGCCCACGGGGTTGTGGGAGGCCCCTGGGCGGCCCATGGGGTCGCGTCGGACTCCTGGGCGGCCCACGGGGTGGTGGCGGGCTCCTGGGCGGCCTGTGGGGCCTCTGCGGGTCCCTGAGCGGCCCATGGGGTCTCTGCGGGTTCCTGCGCGGCCCATGAGGTCTCTGCGGGTCCCTGGGCCGCCCATGGGGTGGTGGCGGGCTCCTGGGCGGCCGGCACTTGATCGGAGTGCGCCGCACCGCCCGGCCCGTGGCCCGATCCCGTCTGATCGGCCGCCGGTTCGTGCTCGGTCCGTGTGGTGTCCGCGGCTCCGGGTCCGGCCTGAGCGGAGCCGGCGGGCGCCTGCCCGGGCAGCGGGAAGCCGTTGGGGTCGGTGTGGTCGGCGAACCAGTCGTAAGGTGCGGCGTCGTCTCCTGACACCTCCCATGGCTGCGCGCTACCCGGCTCCGTCCCCGCCCGCTCGGGCAAGCCGGGCGGTGGCCCCTGGAGGGCTGGGATGACGGATCGCGTCTCGGCGTCGTCCGCTTCCTCAGAGGGAATGAACGCCGATGGAACGTCTGCCCCGTTGGTCTGACCGAAGCTCGGCGGTGGCGTCGCTGGTTCGGCCGAACGGTCGGCTTCCCTGCGATCGTGCTCAGACCCGGGTTCCTGGCCACGCATAAGGGGAGCCTAGCGAGAGTAGCGAGATCGTTATGTCGGTATGAACGTTCCCACCGGCAGCCGGCCTTCCGTTTGGGGGCTTAACGCATACAAAGCCGGATTACGTCAACGGGCTGCCGGTCAGGCTCCGGTTGTCCAGCGCCTTGAACACCGTCGCCTGGGTGATGTCGTCGATGGCCTGGAAGAGCCGCTTGGAGCCCTTTTTGTCCGGCTTCGTGCCGTCCTTGTTCTGGAACCACACCATGATCGCGTAGTGCCCGTACGTCCAGATCTTGGCGCCGCCGCTGCCCGAGCCGAGGAACTTGGTGACACTGTCCTTACCTGTCAGCGGCTTCACGTAGTTCTTCGCGTCGCCGATCTTGGCAACCTTGCTCGCGGTCTTGCTCGTCGTGAGGTTGGCCACGCCGACCGTGCCGATCACCTTGCCCGCCTTGTCGCGGAAGCTGGCACGGACGAGCTGGTTGCACTTGCCGGCCTTGAGCGCCTTCTGCAGCTTGTCGCCCAGAGCGCCGTCGGTGCACTTCTTGTCCTTGCTGGTGATCGTCATCTCGTAGCCGCGGCCCGAGACCGTGAGCTTCTTCTGCTTGCCGAAGATCTCCTTGACTGTGATCGCGTCCGGGTCGGTGGAGCGGTCGGCCGCGAAGCCGTACTTGCCGGGCGGGACCGACGGCAGCGGCGCGGACGTCTGGCGGGGGGCGGCGGTCTCCACGACGGCGGGGCCCTTGGCGTTCCACATCCAGGCGATGCCACCGCCGAGCAGGGCGAGCACCGCGACGCCGCTGAGCGCGAACCACAGCGGCGCGCGCGAGCGCGGGCCCTCGTCGTACGGACTCCAGCCGACCCTGCTGCTCTGTGGCGCCTTCTCGGGATCGCTGGCGGCGCGTTCCTTCCGTGAGCGACGGGGAGCGCTCTCCGTGCCGGTTTCACGTTCCTCGGGAAAAGCCATGCGGCGACATTACCGTGCGGTCCGGCGCGGATCGCCGCCGGCGGGCAAAGCGGGGAGGGTCACTGGGTGCCGAAGTCCTGCGTCCACCAGGGCCCGTTGGGGCCGGAGGCGACGCCGACGCCGATGGCCTTCAGCCGGCAGTCCAGGATGTTCTTGCGATGGTCGGGGCTGTCGAGCCAGCCGCGCACCGCCTCTTCGGGGGTGCCGTAGCCGGCGCCGATGTTCTCGGCCGCGCCGAAGTGGTATCCGGCGCGTTCCATGCGATCCCACGGGGACGCGCCGTTGGGGGAGTTGTGCGAGAGCCGGCCGGTCCTGGCCATCTCCAGCGAGTGCGTACGCGCCGAGCGCGTCAGCCCGCCGTCGACCCTGAGCGGCCCGCATCCGTGCCGGGACCTGGCGGTGTTGGTGAGGGAGACGACCTTGGACGCCATGCCGGGGATCACACTGACGGACGACTGGTCGCCGCCGAGCACGCGAGTGGGGTCCTCCTGCGCGTCGAAGCCGGGGATCTGGCCGTCCGGCGTCTTGGCGGACGGCTTGGGGGTGGCCGCGCCGCGCGGGACCTTCCTGGTCGTGATCTCCCTGGGGATGCTCTGCGCCTGCGGCTGCGCCTTCTTCGCCGTCGTCGGCGCGGGGTTGGCCGTGGCGGCGGCGGGCGGGGCGGTGCCGTTGAGGTAGATGTGCGGGCCCGACGGCGGATCGTCGCTCATCCGGCCGATCAGCACGCCCGCGAACAGGACCGCCGCCATGAGGCAGGTCAACACGCCCAGATGACTCCGGCGCCGAGCGCCCCGCTGGGTTGGCCGGGTGTGAGTGTTCTGCCACATACCGCAGCTAACGATAGGGATGTCTGGTCCTGGGAAAGAAGGGGTCCCAGGGAAACGAAATCGAACCGTTCTGCTGTCGGGTAAACTCGGGCGCAGGTTACCGGTCTTTTGACCAGCGCACCTATGTGCAGGTAGCCTAATCGTTCGTTGTGTGCATAGGTCCAGCGAGACCAATGCGCGGCGCGTCCGGCGTCATCTCCCGTTCTGCGGAGACGGAAGGTCCGGGCCGTCGTGTGCCCGCACCGACCGACCAATGTTGCTGTCACATCCGACAGCGCCGAAGACGCGAGCATAAAGAAGGCTACGACCGTGCGCACGTACTCACCGAAGCCCGCCGACGTCCAGCGTCAGTGGTACGTCATCGACGCGACCGATGTCGTGCTGGGCCGGCTGGCCAGCCACGTCGCGACCCTGCTCCGCGGCAAGCACAAGCCGATCTTCGCCAACCACGTCGACACCGGTGACTTCGTCATCATCATCAACGCGGACAAGATCGCGCTGAGCGGCAACAAGCTTGAGCAGAAGAAGGCCTACCGCCACTCGGGCTACCCGGGCGGTCTGCGTTCCGTCTCGTACGGCGAGCTCATGGAGAAGCGGCCCGACAAGGCCGTCGAGAAGGCCGTCAAGGGCATGCTGCCCAAGAACTCCCTCGGCCGGAAGATGATCAAGAAGCTGAAGGTCTACGCGGGTTCCGAGCACCCGCACCAGGCGCAGCAGCCGGTGCCGTTCCAGATCACCCAGATCGCCCAGTAGTAGTACGAAAGAGTTAGAGGAGAACCGTGGCTGAGCCCACTGGTGTCGAGACGGCCGTCGAGCCCGAGCTGGAGGAGTTCTCCGGCGAGGACTTCCCGTCCGAGTACACCACCGAGTCCGCTGCCAGCGCCGACGCACCCGTGCGCAAGCCCGTCACCACGGGCAACTCGTACGGCACCGGCCGCCGCAAGGAGGCGATCGCCCGCGTGCGCATCGTCCCCGGCACCGGCAAGTGGACGATCAACGGTCGTTCGCTGGACGCCTACTTCCCGAACAAGGTCCACCAGCAGATCGTCAACGAGCCCTTCGTGGTGCTCGGCGCCGAAGAGGCGTTCGACGTCATCGCGCGCATCGACGGCGGCGGCGTGACCGGCCAGGCCGGCGCGCTGCGCATGGGCCTGTCCCGCGCCCTGGCGATCCTGGACGTCGACGGCAACCGGCCGCCGCTGAAGAAGGCCGGCTTCCTCACCCGTGACGCGCGCGCCACGGAGCGGAAGAAGTACGGCCTCAAGAAGGCCCGCAAGGCTCCGCAGTACAGCAAGCGCTAAGTTGGCGCGCCTTTTCGGCACCGACGGGGTACGTGGGGTCGCGGGGCGCGATCTCACCGCTGAGCTCGCCATGGACCTCGCGGTCGCGGCGGCTCACGTCCTCGGCGATGCAGGCGCGTTCGCCGCTACCGGACGCCGTCCGGTAGCGGTCGTGGGCCGGGATCCGCGTGCCTCGGGGGAGTTCCTCGAGGCCGCTGTGGTCGCCGGCCTCGCGGCGTCCGGTGTGGATGTGCTGCGCCTCGGCGTGCTGCCCACCCCGGCCGTCGCCCACCTCACCGCGGCGCTCGGCGCCGATCTCGGCGTCATGCTGTCGGCCTCGCACAACGCGGCGCCGGACAACGGCATCAAGTTCCTGGCCCGCGGCGGCTTCAAGCTGTCCGACGCGGTCGAGGACGAGATCGAGCGGCGTCTCGGCGAGGACTGGAGCTTTCCCATCGGCTCGGGCGTGGGCCGGGTGCGGGACGCGTACGGCGAGGCCGACCGCTACATCTCGCACGTGCTCACCACGGTCAGCGCCACACTCGACGGCCTGAACGTCGTGGTCGACTGCGCTCACGGCGCCGCCCACATGGTGGCTCCCGAGGCGCTGGTGCGTGCGGGCGCCAGGGTTGAGGCCATCGGCGCCAGGCCCGACGGCCTCAACATCAACGCCGGGTATGGCTCCACTCACCTGGACAAGCTCCAGCAGGTGGTCATCTCGCGCGGGGCCGACCTGGGCGTGGCCTATGACGGCGACGCCGACCGCTGCCTGGCGGTCGACCACACGGGTGCGATCATCGACGGCGACCACATCATGGCCATCCTCGCCGCCGCCATGCACGGCGAAGGTCTGCTGGCCAAGGAAACCGTGGTCGCGACCGTGATGTCCAACCTGGGCTTCAAGCTGGCGATGCGCGATACGGGGATCACCGTGGTGGAGACCGCGGTCGGCGACCGCTACGTGCTCGAACGCATGAAGTCCGACGGCTACAACCTGGGCGGCGAGCAGTCCGGCCACGTCATCATGCTGGACCACGCCACCACCGGCGACGGCCTGCTCACCTCGCTCCACCTGATGGGCGTGGTGGCCAAGGCAGGCGTGCCGCTGAAGGAGCTGGCCTCGGTGATGACGCCGCTGCCGCAGATCCTGATCAACGTCAAGGGCGTGGACAAGGGCAAGGCCTCCGAGCCCGAGCTCGTCGCCGCCATCGCCGAGGCGGAGAAGGAGCTGGGGGAGACGGGGCGGGTCCTGATCAGGCCGAGCGGGACCGAGCCGATGATCCGGGTGATGGTCGAGGCCGCGTCGGAGGAGCACGCCACGCAGGTGGCGAGCCGCCTCGCGGACGTGGTCCGCACGGCCTGCGCCTGAAACCTTTCGACGACGGCCCGCGGGGGTGACCCCCGCGGGCCGTTCGTCTATTCGTCGCCCGTGAGCGAGAAGGCACGCAGCCGCCGGCCCGCCCAGAAGACGCCGCCGACCGTGACGATGAGCAGCGCTGGTATGGCGAAGCTCAGCGGGACGTCCGTCTTGAAGAAGGGCGAGTCGGTGACCTGGTCGGCTATCGACTGGCCCCAATACTGGATGGAGAACTTGCGGGCGCCGGGCATGAAGTTGCCCACCACGCTCTCCCAGACCAAGGCGTAGATGATGCCGATCGTGACCGCGTGCCGGGTCACGATGCCCAGCAGGAGGAAGACGGCGGCGTACGCGATGCCGGCCACCAGGGCGCCCAGCGCGAAACCGGCCGCGATGCCGTCCTCGTCGCGGACCAGGAGCCAGCCCGACACGTACGTCGGCACGGCCGCGAACACGGCCAGCAGCGAGGCCGCCACCAGGAACTTCGTCTGCGCGATGACCGGGCGGGAGATGGGCTTGGACATCAGGTGGATGATGGTGCCGTCGTCGATCTCCGGGGCGATGACGCCCGTGCCCGCGATGAGGCCGAGCAGCGGGAGCATGGTGCCGATCCCGAAGTTCTGCAACAGCAGCACGGCCGTGCGCTGGTCGCCGTCGCCGACGAGGCGGAACAGCACGGCCAGGCCGATCAGGGCCAGTGGGAGCAGCAGGAGCAGGATGATGCGCCGGCGGCCCAGCAAAGCGCGGTAAGTGATGCCCGCCACGACGGTATTCATTCAGGTGCTCCTGGTGATCAGGTAGGAGAAGACGCTCTCCAGGTCCTCGTCGGCCGGGGAGACCTGGTGCAGGTGCACGCCCTCCGCCTGGGCCACCCGGGGCAGGAGCCGGGCGAAGCGGCGGAACTCGGTCGCCTGGACCTCCAGGCCGTCTGGGCGGAGCGTGATGCCCCCGGCCGACTGGTCGCGGATGAGCGCGGCGGCCAGTTTCCTGTCGTCGCTCGACCGGATCATGAACAGGTGCGGCCGGTCGGTCATCAGGCGCCGGATCTCGCGGAAATTGCCCGACGCCGCGTGCCGCCCCGCCACCAGGACCTCGATGTGCTGGGCGACCCGCTCGACCTCCTCCAGGATGTGGGAGCTGAACAGGATCGTCTTGCCGGCTGTGCCCATGGCGCGGATCAGGTCCATCAGGTGCAGGCGCTGGCGCGGGTCCATGCCGTTGAACGGCTCGTCCAGCAGCAGCACCGGCGGGTCGTGGACGAGGGCGGCGGCCACCTTGACGCGCTGGCGCATGCCCTTGGAGTACGTCTCCACGCGCCGGTCCTTCGGCTCTTCCATCTCGACGGTGGCGAGGGCCTTGCGGGCGGCCTCGACCGGGTCGCGCAGGCCGTGGAGCCGGGCGGCGGAGAGGACGAACTGCCAGCCGGTCAGGAAGCCATACACGCCCTCCCGTTCCGGAACCAGGCCGATATTTCGGTAAATGTGGTGGTTCTTCCAGACGCGGGTGCCGTCCAGCGTCACCGTGCCGCCCGAAGGGGCCAGGAAGCCGGCCATCATGTGCAGAAGCGTCGACTTGCCCGCGCCGTTGGGGCCGAGCAGGCCGGTGACGCCGGGGCCGATCGTCATCGTCACGTCGTTGACGGCCACCACGTTGCCGTACCAGCGGGACGCCTGCGAGAGCTCGATCTTCATCGCGCGGCCGCCTTCCTGTAGCGCAGCGCGAGAGCGGCCAGGCCGGCGCCGATCAGGATCACCAGGATCGCCGCCGAGGCCGGTCCGCTGGGGTAGTCGCCCTCGAAGGCGTGCGGCGGGGTGCCGAACAGCCAGGACTGTACGGAGTCGACCAGCCAGAACGGGTTCATCAGCCACGCCCAGGCGGCCCCGGACTCGTTGCCCGTCGACCTCAGCGACTCGTAGACCAGCGGGACCGACGCGAACGACAGCAGGTAGACGACGATCACCGAGGCCACGCCGAGCCCGCGCCGCGGCGTGAACGAGGCCAGCGCCAGGCCGAACGCCGACAGCAGCACCGCCAGCACCAGCGCCATGACCACGGCGCCGGCGTATTCGCCGGTCGCGGGCGGCCCCGGCAGGTCGACCACCAGCTCGCCCGTGTACATCAGCGTGAGCGGCAGCGCCACCAGCACGAACAGCGCCACGGTCATCGCGGCCACCTTCGCGCCGACGTACTCGGCGATCGAGACGGGACGCGACAGGTAGAGAGGCAGCACGCGGTGGCGCAGGTCGGGCGCGACGACGGTGGGCGCCTGCGAGGCCAGGAAGATCGCCACTACGGCCTGCATGATGACCGCGAAGCCGCTGTAGGCGATGATGCGCTGCTGGGCCAGGGCCATCGCGGCGATGTTCACGACGGCGGGCAGGAGCATGATGGTGGCCAGGGCGAACGGCATGATCTTGCTGCGGGCCGTGCGCCCGAGGCCGAAGATGCCGCGCAGACTGTGCACGGCCAGCGCCCTGGTCGAGTAGCCGCGCCCCAGCCGGGCCCCGTCGTAATGGCGGTAGCCGATGTCGTAGATCTCAGACACCAGCGACCTCCTCCCTGAAGACGTCCTCGATACGGTGACGTCCCTGCTCCAGGCGGATCAGGCAGAGGTCCAGGTCGACGGCGGCGTCCCTGATCGCGTCGAACGTCTCCGGGCCCAGCACCTTGACCACGAGCAGGCGGCCCTGCGGCGAGACGGTCTGGCCGGCCTCGGTCAGACGGTCCGCCAACGCCTCCGTGCCCTCCTCGACCTCGACCGTGACGGTCTGCGTGGCCTGGGTGAACTCGCCGATCGACGAGGAGCGCAGCAGCCGCCCGGCGTCGATGACGATCACGTGGTCGCAGATGCGCTCCAGCTCGCCCAGCAGGTGGGAGGTGACCAGCACGCTGATGCCGAACTCGGTGCCGATGCGCCTGATCAACGCCAGCATCTCGTCGCGGCCGCGCGGGTCGAGGCCGTTGGTCGGCTCGTCGAGGAAGATCAGTTTGGGGTCGTGCACGAGGGCTTGGGCCAGCTTGACCCGCTGCTTCATGCCGGTGGAGTAGCCGCCGATCGCCCGGTAGCGCTCTTCGGCCAGGCCGACATGGCGCAGCACGTCGGCGGCGCGCTCGCGGGCGGCCGTGCGCGGCAGCCCGGACATCTGGGCGAGGTGGACGACCAGCTCGGTGGCGGAGACGTCGGGAGGCAGGCATTCGTGCTCCGGCATGTAGCCGACGAGCCTGCGGATCTCGGCGCCCTGCGTGGTCACGTCCAGATCGAGCACGCGGGCGCCGCCGCCGGTGGGCGGCAGCAGGCCGAGCAGGATCTTGATCAGCGTCGACTTGCCCGCGCCGTTCGCCCCGACCAGGCCGGTGACTCCGGATCCCACGGCGACCGTGAGCTGGTCGACCGCGGTGACGGTGGGGAAGCGTTTGGTCAGCCCCTCGGTGGCGAGGATGTGCATGTGCCGGACCCTACCGGGCGGGCCACGGCTGTGGCCTCGTTCACAGGGATGAACGGCGTCCTACCTGAGGCCAGAATTTCCGCTGGACCACGAGCGTCGCGGTGCCTGAGATGATCATGCCGGCGATGTTGACGGCGAGCTGCGCGGCCGAGGGCATGACCTCGTGCCAGGCGCCCACCGCCAGCGCCACGGCCACGTAGCCGGCCGCCGGGACCGTCGTCACCGAGATGAAGACGCCGATCAGGGCCGACGACTTGCCCGCCGTGATCGACAGGACCCCGGCCGCGCCGGCCAGCAGCGCCACGATGAACGACCACTTGTCCGGCTTGACGATGAACTGCACTTCCGCGTTGGAGTCGAGGTTGTGGAAGTCGATCCAGCCGAGCCAGGTCGAGACGAGTGCGCAGGCGAAGGTGATGGCGATGGCCACCGCGAATCCGACGGCGAGCGTCCTGAGCGCCGTGACGATCAGGTGCCGCCTGCGGTGGAGCACACCGAAGCAGATGGCCGCGATCGCGCCGAACTCGGGGCCGAGGACCATCGCGCCGACGATCAGGATGGGGGAGTTCTGCAGCACGCCGATGCCCGCGAGCTGGGTGGCGATGGCCAGGAAGGCGAGGTACGCCCACGTGATGCGGGAGTCGGCGTAGACCCGCTGCGACAGCTCCTCCCAGATCACCGCGTCGTCGGGATCGCCCGGCGCCTCCTCGACCGCTTCGGTCGCGACCTTGGACAGCGACAGATCGACTTGCTCGGCGGCGATGGAGCCCTCGTCCTCCAGCCATTTGAGCCGGCCGATCACCTCGTTGGCCGCCTCCCTGGCCGCGTCGCAGAAGATCACGTCGCCCTTCGGCTCCCGGGCCGCGCCGGGCAGGACGACGATGTTGGTGACGCCCGGACAGTCCTCCAGCACGGCCGTCGCCTCTTCGGTGCGCGTGGCGGGGCTGATCAGTCGTAGGTGCAGCACTCAGTCATTGTCGTCCATCGAAGGTTGACGTCGTGTTGACCGGCATACGCAGTGAGCGTTCAGGTCCGGCGGAGCCGTACCCGCCTGACGGAGTGGTCGCTGCCCTTCTGCAGCACGAGGTCGGCGCGGCCCCTGGTGGGGGCGATGTTCTCGACCAGGTTGCGCTCGTTGATGTCGCGCCAGACGTTGACCGCGAACCGCGTGGCCTCTTCGTAGGACATGTCCGCGATGTGCCTGAAGTACGACTTGGGGTCCTCGAAGGCGGTGCGGCGGAGCTTGTGGAAGCGGTCGACGTACCAGGTGCGGATGTCCTCGACCTTGGCGTCGACGTAGATCGAGAAGTCGAAGTAGTCGTTGACCGCGAGGGAGGTGGGCGGGGCGGGCTGGAGGACGTTGAGGCCCTCGATGATCAAGATGTCGGGACTTCTCACGGTCTGGAACGCGCCGGGCACGATGTCGTACTCGAGGTGGCTGTAGATCGGGGCCTTCGCCTCGGCCGCCCCCGCCTTGATCTCCGCCACGAACCTGACCAGCGCCCGCCGGTCATAGCTCTCGGGGAAGCCCTTGCGATGCATGATCCCCTTGGCCTCCAGCACCGCGTTCGGGTAGAGGAAGCTGTCAGTGGTGATCAGCTCCACGTGCGGGTGCTCGGGCCAGCGGGCCAGCAGCGTGTGCAGCAGTCGCGCCGTCGTCGACTTGCCCACCGCGACGCTGCCCGCGATGCCCAGGATGTACGGAACACGCCGCTCGGGATGGCCCAGAAATGCGCTCAGCACGCTGCTGCGCTGCTTGGATCCGGTGAAGTGCAGGTTCAGCAGCCGGGTCAGCGGTAGGTAGATGTCGGTGACCTCGGTGAGGTCGATGGGGTCGTCCACGCCGCGTAGCTCTTCCAGCTCGTCTGCGGTGAGAGTCAAGGGCGTGTTCTTGCGGAGCTCGCTCCACCGCTCCCTGCTCAGTTCCACGTAGCCGTTGTTCACCTTGGCAGCGTAGCGATCGGTGACAAAACGGATCATGGCGGGGGTGCGGCTGTCCACAGGCTGTGGATAAAACGGGGGATTACCGAGAGTGTGTTCGGGGAAAGGGGGCGCGGTGTTGGTGAAATCGTTATACGGCGTTTGGCGGGCGGCTACTGTTCTGAGGTTGTGGACCGTCGTCGCTTCATTTCCACCGTGACCGCCGGGATCGCCGGGCCCTTCGCCGGGGTCGCGTGCGCGGGAAAGCAGGGGGGCGCCAAGGCGGCACAGGCGTCGTACGGGCCGCTGCGTCCCGTACGCGACCTGCGCGACGGCGAGGTGCGGCTGCACCTGCCGGCGGGGTTCAAATACCGCTCGTTCAGCGCGGCGGGAGAGAAGTTCAGCGACGGGTCGGTCGTGCCGGGCAGGCACGACGGCATGGCGGCCTTCTCCGGTCCCGGCGACAGTGCCATCCTGATCCGCAACCACGAGGTCAACGGGCCGGTCGGCGCGTTCGGCGACGAGGGCAGGGCCTACGACCCGATGGCCGGCGGCGGCACCTCGACGTTGCGGGTCACCCGCTACGGCGAGGTGATCAAGAGCGTCCCCTCGCTCAACGGCACCATGATGAACTGCTCGGGCGGTCCCATGGCGTGGCGCGCCTGGGTGAGCTGCGAGGAGACGGTCAACGGCCCCGACGTGGCCGATGACTTCTCCCGCGGCGACAACTCCAAGCTCACCAAGAAGCACGGCTACATCTTCGAGGTCCCCGTCAGCCGCACCGCCACCGCCAGGCCGATCAGAGCGGCGGGGCGCTTCCCGCACGAGTCGGCGGCCTTCGACCCCTCGTCGGGCGCGATCTATCTGACCGAGGACAATTTCGGCTTCCCGTCCGGGTTCTACCGCTATCTGCCGCCGAAGCATCCGGTCCTGGCCGGGCGCCTGCTGGACGGCGGCAGGCTGCAGATGCTCGCCGTCAAGGACGACGAGCGCAAGGACCTGTCCGCAGGCCAGCAGCCGGGCGCCGCGTACGCCACCGAATGGGTGGACATCGACGATCCCGACCCCGACTTCCGGGGCAAACCATCCAACGACGAGGTCGTCCAGGCCGTCGGCAAGCAGGGCCGGGCCAAAGGCGCGGCGATCTTCTCCAGGCTGGAGGGCGCGGTCTTCCACCAGGGCACGGTGTACTTCGTCTCCACCCAGGGCGGTGACACCGACCCCGCCGATCCGCCCACCTCGGGGTTCGGCAAGGGGCGGGGACAGGTGTGGGCGTACGAGACGTGGAGCGGGAAGCTCAAGCTCGTCTACGAGTCGCCGCGCTCGTCGGTCCTCGATCTGCCCGACAACGTGACGGCCAGCAGGCGCGGCACGCTCGTGCTGTGCGAGGACGGCGACGACGCCAACCACCTGCGCGGGCTCACCAGGTCGGGGGAGATCTTCGACTTCTGCCGCCTGCAGCCGATCCCCGGCGACCCGGGCGCGGAGTTCGCCGGCAGCACGTTCGGCCCGGGTGGCCACACGCTGTACGTCAACATCCAGGCCAAACAGGGCAGATCCATCGCGATCTGGGGTCCCTGGGAACGCGGACTCTTTTAAGTACCCTTGGCTCATGATCCTGGGTATCGGCGTGGACGTCGTGGACATCGCTCGCTTCGAGGCGGCCCTGGAACGCACGCCGCAGCTGCGAGAACGGCTGTTCACCGAGATCGAACGGCCTCTCCCGGTCCACTCGCTGGCCGCCAGGTTCGCCGCCAAGGAGGCCGTGGCCAAGGCGCTCGGCGCTCCCAAGGGCCTGGGGCACCTGGAGGCGGAGGTGCGCTGCGACGAGCTGGGCAAGCCGGAGCTGCGGGTCAGCGGCAAGGTCGCCGAGGTCGCCTACGATCTCGGGGTCAAGCGCTGGCACATCTCGCTCAGCCACGACGCGGGCGTGGCCGTGGCCTATGTGATCGCGGAGGGATAGCTTCGCATCATGCGCGCGAGGGAGTGCCGTCGCCTGGAGGAGCGGCGGGAGCGAAGCGACCAGAGCGGGGGAAGGCGGCGGCATATGGCGACCGAGCCGCCGAACGGAGTGAGGCCATGAACAGGCGGCGGCATATGGCGACCGAGCCGCCGAACGGAGTGAGGCCATGAACAGGCGACGGCATATGGCGACCGAGCAGCTGAACGGAGTGAGGCCATGAACAGGCGACGGCATATGGCGACCGAGCAGCTGAACGGAGTGAGGCCATGAAGACTGCCTACACCGCCGACCAGATCAGGGCCGCCGAACACACGCTCATGGCGCGGCTTCCCGAGGGCACGCTCATGCAGCGGGCCGCCGCGGGGCTCGCCGCCGTCTGCGCCGACCTGCTCGGCAGGGTGTACGGAAAGCGCGTCGTGCTCCTCGTCGGCAGTGGCGACAACGGCGGTGACGCGCTCTACGCGGGCCAGCGGCTGGCCAGGCGCGGGGCGCGGGTGAGGGCCGTCCTGGCCGGGTCGAAGACGCACGAGGCCGGTCTGCTGGCGCTCAGGGACGCCGGTGGACGGGTGGCCGACCGGGCGGAGCTGGAGAATGCCGACCTGATCATCGACGGGCTCGTCGGCATCGGGGCGTCGGGGGCGTTGCGGGAGCCGTACCGGCGGCTTGTCGAGGAGGCGAACGCCGCACCGGGCCCGATCGTCGCGGTGGACGTGCCGAGTGGGGTCGACGCGAGCACCGGGCAGGTCGAGGGCGCGGCGGTGCACGCCCGGGTGACCGTGACCATGGGGGCCTACAAGACCGGGCTGCTGGTCGATCCCGGCGCGGCCTGCGCGGGGCGGGTCGAGCTGGTGGACATCGGGCTCGGGTCGTACCTGCCTGATCCCGACGTCGCCGCGCTGACCGGCGGCGATGTCGACGAGCTGATACCGCGCCCGGCCAAGGAGTCGGACAAATACCGCAGAGGCGTGCTGGGCGTCGCGGCCGGGAGCCGGCTCTACACCGGCGCGGCCGTGCTCGCCGTGGGCGGCGGGCTGCGGGCCGGGGCGGGCATGGTGCGCTACGCCGGAGCGGCCGAGCCGGTCGCGCAGGTGCGCGCGCACTGGCCGGAGGCCGTGATCACGGAGCTGGACCGGCCGTCGATCGAGGACGTCGGGCGGGTGCAGGCGTGGGTGCTCGGTCCGGGGCTCGGCACCGACGACTGGGCGCACGAGCTCGCCGCCAGGGTGCTCGAATCCCCGGTGCCCGTGCTGATCGACGCCGACGGGCTGACGCTCGTGGCGCGGGACCGTGCGCTGCTGCGCCGCAGAGCGCCGGTGCTGATCACGCCGCACGCCGGGGAGCTGGCCCGGCTGATCAAGGCCGACCGCGACCACATCGAGGCGGCCCGGCTGGAGTACGCCCGCAGGGCGGCGGCGGAGCTGGGCGTGACCGTGCTGCTCAAGGGCTCGACCACGGTGGTGGCCGAGGAGTCGAGGCCGGTGCGCGTCAATCTCACCGGCTCGTCCTGGCTGGCCACGGGCGGCACCGGTGACGTGCTGTCGGGCGTCGTGGGCGCGCTGCTCGCCCAGGGGCTGAGCTGCTACGACGCCGCGTCCTGCGGGGCCTATTTGCACGGGCTCGCCGGGCGGCTGGCGGCCGACGGGGCCCCGCTGGCGGCCGCGGACGTGGCCTCGGCCGTACCGGCCGCCATTCGTGCCGTGACGAGCGACAACGCGTGAAAACCGCGCTCGACCACGCCGGTGAGCTGCCACACTAGAAGGATGTACTCCCCTATGGCCACCCCCGCGCAGGCAAGGGTCGACCTCGCAGCCATCAGGCATAACGTGGCGCTGCTCAAGGAGCAGGCAGGCGGCGCCGAGCTGATGGGCGCAGTCAAGGCCGACGCGTACGGGCACGGCCTGGTGCCGTCGTCCGAGGCCGTGCTGGAGGGGGGTGCGAGCCGGCTCGGCACCGCGTTCGTCAGAGAGGCGCTCGAGCTGCGCGCCGGCGGTGTGACCGCGCCGATCCTGGCGTGGCTGATCACCCCGGGGGAGCCGCTGGACGAGGCGCTCGGCAAGGACATCGAGTTGTCGGCGGCCGACGAGCGGCTGCTCGACGAGATCGCCGGCGCGGTCCGGCGCACGGGCCGCACCGCGAAGCTGCACCTCGAGGCCGACACCGGCATGAGCAGGGGTGGCGCGCCGCTCGCCGCCTGGCCCGGGCTGCTGGCCAGAGCGCTGGAGCTGCGGGCCGAGGGCGTCATCGAGATCATCGGCCTCTGGTCGCACTTCGCCTGCGCCGACATCCCCAGCCATCCGTCGATCGAGCAGCAGATCGAGGCGTTCGAGACGGCGCTCAAGCTGGCCGAGCAGGCAGGCGCGGCGGGCTCCCACGTGATCAGGCACCTCGCCAACTCGGCCGCCACCATGACGCTCCCCGCCGCCCGCTACGACCTGGTCAGGACCGGCATCGCGATGTACGGCCTGAGCCCGATCCCCGAGCTGGGCGATTTCGGCCTGCGCCCGGCCATGACGCTTACGGCCCAAATCGGGCTGGTCAAACGGGTCCCGGAGGGCTCCGGCGTGTCATACGCTCACCTCTACGTCACCGACCGCGAGACCACGCTCGGGCTCGTCCCGCTCGGCTACGCCGACGGCATACTCAGGCACGCCGGCGGACGGGCCGAGGTGCTCGCGGGCGGGCGCCGCCGGCTGGTCGCCGGCCGGGTGTGCATGGACCAGTTCATGATCGACATGGGTGACGACCCGCTGTCGGCAGGTGACGAGGTCGTGCTGTTCGGCCCTGGAGGCAGGGGCGAGCCGACCGTTCAGGAATGGGCGGATACGCTCGGCACGATTACGCATGAGATTGTGACCAGAATCGGCGCGCGGGTGCCGAGGGTCTACGAGGGCCGGTCGTGAGCGAACAAGGATCGTGGAGATGACGACGACAACACGCCGCAGGTTCGGGATCGCCGGCGCGCTCATCGGCGCCGCTTCCGCCGGCGTCGCGGCGGCGGCGATGGCCAAGCGCTACGCGGTGGGCCGGATCAGGCTGCGTCCCGATGCCGAGGCCAGCGAGCCGTTCGGCGAGCTGCGCGGCAGAGAGCGCACGCTGATCACCTCGGACGGGGTGGCGCTGCACGTCGAGATCGACGGTCCCGAGGACGCACCGGTGACGATCGTGTTCTGTCACGGCTACTGCCTCAACCTGGAGTCCTGGCACTACCAGCGCAAGGACCTGCGCGAGAACTACCGCATGGTGCTGTGGGACCAGCGCTCGCACGGCCGCTCGCAGCGCGCCGAAGCCGACGACAGCATGATCGACCGGCTCGGGGAGGACCTGGCCGAGGTGATCGAGCAGTTCGTGCCCGGCCCATGCGTGCTGGTCGGCCACTCCATGGGCGGCATGACGATCATGGCGCTCGCCGACCGCCACCCCGAGCTGTTCGGCGACAAGATCCGCGGCGTGGCGCTCATCGCGACCTCGGCGGGCAAATTGGCCGAGATCACGCTGGGCCTGCCCGCGTTGGTGTCCAAGGCGGTGCACAAGGTCGCCCCCTCCACGATCTCGATGCTGGGCAGGGGGGGCGCACTGGTCGACAGGACCCGCCACGCGGGCAGCGACATCGCCTTCCTGATCACCCGCTACATGGGCTTCGGCGACTCCAAGAACGTCAGCCCGACCGTGGTCGACTTCGCCGAATCCATGATCAGGGCGACGCCGACCGAGGTGTTCGCCGACTTCTACCCGGCGCTGATGAACCACGACAAGCTCTCCGCGCTGCACGTGCTCGACCCTGTGCCCACCGCGATCATGGTCGGCGATCGGGACTGGCTGACCCCGCCCGACCACAGCAAGGCCATCGCGGCCGCGCTGCCCAAGGCCCAGTTCACCGAGGTGCCCGACACCTCGCACCTGATCCAGATGGAGCGGCCCGGCACGGTCAACGACGCGCTGCGCGACCTGGTCAAGCGGGTGGAGCTGTAGTGCGGCGGGCAACACCCGAGGACATGCGTGCGTACGGCGCCCGTCTGGCGTCTTTCCTGCGCCCCGGCGACCTGGTCGTGCTGTCCGGGGCGCTCGGCGCCGGCAAGACCACGCTCGTGCAGGGCATCGCCGAAGGGCTCAAAGTACGCGGCCCCATCACCTCGCCCACGTTCGTGATCGCCAGGGTGCACCCGTCGCTGCGCCAGGGCCCGCCGCTCGTGCACGTCGACGCCTACCGGCTCGGCGGCGACCTGGAGGTGGACGACCTCGACCTGGACGCCTCGCTGGAGGACTCCGTCACCGTCGTCGAATGGGGTGAGGGGCTGGTCGAGGGCCTGGCCGAGGACCGGCTGGAGATCCACATCGACCGCGAGGCCGGCGACGAGGCCCGGATCGTGACCCTGCGCGGCGTGGGCTCGCGGTGGGCCGACACGCCGATTGATCGGCTGGAAGACTAAAACAACGGTCAATTTCCGGCAATGCTGGCACCCTTGACGTACCTGGCCAAAGATGTGAATCATGATCGTTGGCTAGGGATTCGCCCAGAATTTCTGGGTATCAGGAGGGGCGACATCCACGATTCGGGTGGATGCTTGTGGCAAGACGGCAAAGTGGGGTGCGGCCGGTGCTCAAGGTCAGGCGAGTCGCGTATGCGGGAGCCATCGTCATGGTCGGTCTTACCGGCTGCACAGCCTCGGCCGAGGCCGATCCCACATCCACATCGACACCGACTTCCACACCGACCTCCACCGCCAGCGGCACGGCCAGCCCGACCGCCACCGCCACCACCAGCAGCAGCCCGCGGGCGACCGTCACCAGACCCACCATCCAGATCCAGCTCAACCCCGACCGCGTCACCGCGGGCGAGACCTCGACGGTGTGGATCCTGGCCAACTGCCCGGTCCCGACCGGCGGGCCCGCGCACACCGGCACCGCCACGTCCAGAGCGTTCGTCAACGGCGCCACGCTCAACCCGGTCCCCGCCGGCTCGGCCTCTCCCGCACCGACCGGCAGCGCGGGTGCCGCCTCGCCGTGGGTTCGCGGCGAGGCCCAGGTCTCGGGCACCGTCCGGCGCGGTTCCTACCAGGTCGACGTCAAGTGCGACGGCACCAACGACATGGGCCGGGCCACGCTCCGGGTCGTCGCGGCCGAGGCGCTGCCGACCACCGTGCCGACCAAGGCGCCCAGGGCCGGCGGCGGCGGTACGTACGCGCAGGACGTCAGTGACGAGTCGTCGATCCCGTTCGGCCCCGCAGGCGTGCTGATCGGGCTGGCGCTGGCCGCGGGCGTCGGCATAGCGGTCAAGCGTCGCAACCGGGCGTAGGCCATGGCCCGTCCAGGACGGGTGGTGCTCGCCGGCGTGGTGACGGGATTGTTGCTGTTCGCCTTCGGCAAGGGCATGCAGCAGACCGCCACCACCCCCGCCGCGAACGTCGTGCCCAAGAGCATCGACATCCCCTCGATCGACGTCGAGGCCCCGCTCATGAAGCTCGGCCTGGAGAAGAACGGCGAGGTCGAGCTGCCTCCCTACGAGAAACCCAAGATGGCCGGCTGGTTCACCGGCAGCGCGGTGCCCGGCGAGAAGGGCGCCTCCGTGATCATTGGGCACGTCGACACCAAGACGGCGCCCGCGGTTTTCTACAAGCTCAGGCAGTTACGCAAGGGCCAGACCGTCAAGGTCGAGCGGAGTGACGGCAAGGTCGTGGAGTTCAAGGTCGACGCGATCGAGCAGGTGCACAAGGACAACTTCCCGGCCAGGCGCGTGTACGTCGAGGACGGGCTCAAGCTGGTGACCTGCGGCGGCAAGTTCGACTACGCCACGGGCGAATACCTGGACAACATCATCGTCTACGCTTCGCGGGTGTGAGTCGACTGGCTGCGGTGGCGTACGGGCTGGGCCTGACGCATTAGGGCCGGGTGAGCGGGCTGCGACGGGTAGGCTAAACAGTCGTGCTGGTCCTGGCCTTTGATACCGCGACGCCCGCCGTCACCGCCGCGTTGCACGACGGGGAGCGGGTGCTCGCCGAGTCGACGACAATTGACGCCCGCCGCCACGGTGAGCTGCTCGTGCCCACCATCGAGCTGGTGCTCGGAGAGGCGCGGGCGACCTTGCGCGACGTGACGGCCATCGTGGCGGGCAGCGGCCCCGGCCCCTACACCGGGCTGCGCGTGGGGCTGATGACCGCGCAGGGGCTCGCCACGACGCTGGGAGTGCCCGCGTACGGCATCTGCACGCTCGACGCGGTCGCCTACGGCAGCGGGCTCGCCGAGCCGTTCCTGGTGGCTACGGACGCGCGGCGCAAAGAGGTGTTCTGGGCGCGTTATGCCGACATGCGCACCAGGCTCGACGGCCCGTTCGTGGACCGGCCCGCCCAGGTGCCGGTCGAGGGGCTGCCCGTCGTGGGAGCGGGCGCCGAGCTTTATCCCGAAATATTGGGACAGTCCCGGGACGTGCCGCCGTACCCCTACGCCGGCGCCCTGGCCGCCCTCGCCGCCGAGCGGCTCGCGAAGGGCATCCCGCTCGACCCGCCGCGCCCGATCTACCTGCGCCGGCCGGACGCCGTGGTGCCCGGCGCGCCCAAGAGGGTGACGGCGTGAAGCTGCGGCCGATGACCGAGGCCGATCTGTCGGCCGTCATGGCGATCGAGCAGGCCACGTTCCCGCTGGACGCGTGGAGCGAGGGCATGATGCGCGGCGAGCTGGCCGACATGCCGCGCTCGCGCTACTACGTGGTGGCCGTGCTCGACGACGAGATCGTGGCGTACGCCGGGCTCGCCACCGCGGCCGACCAGGCCGATGTGCAGACCATCGCGGTGCTGGAGAAGTTCCAGGGCACCGGCATCGGCGGCGCGCTGCTGACCGAGCTGCTGGGCGAGGCAGGCCGCAGGGGCGCGCGCGAGATCTTTCTCGAGGTACGCGCCGACAATCCGCGGGCGCAGGGGGTTTACCGGCATTTCGGGTTCGAGGAGATCGGCACCCGCCGCCGCTACTACGACGACGGCACTGACGCGATCATGATGAGAAGGAAGCTTGATGGCTGACGCGCCCTTGGTCCTGGGCATCGAGACGTCCTGCGACGAGACCGGCATCGGCATCGTCAGGGGCCACACGCTGCTGGCCAACACGATCGCCTCCAGCATGGAGGAGCACGCCAGGTTCGGCGGCGTGGTGCCCGAGGTCGCCTCCCGCGCGCACCTGGAGGCCATGACGCCGACCGTGGAGGCCGCGCTGGCCGCGGCCGGACTCAGGTTCTCCGACATCGACGCCATCGCCGTCACGGCCGGACCAGGGCTCGCGGGCGCGCTGCTGGTCGGGGTCGCCGCGGCCAAGTCCTACGCGCTCGGCCTCGGCGTTCCTCTCTACGGCGTCAACCACCTGGCCGCCCACGTGGCCGTCGACCAGCTCGAACACGGGCCGCTGCCCAAGCCGTGCGTCGCCCTGCTGGTCTCCGGCGGCCACTCGTCGCTGCTGCTCGTGCCCGACGTGGCCGCGGACGTGATCTCGCTCGGCTCCACCGTGGACGACGCGGCGGGGGAGGCGTTCGACAAGGTGGCGCGGGTGCTCGGGCTGCCGTTCCCCGGCGGCCCGCACATCGACAGGGCCGCTCGCGAGGGCTCCGGCACGGCCATCGCCTTCCCGCGGGGCAAGCTCGACGACGGCACGCTGGACTTCTCCTTCTCCGGGCTCAAGACGGCCGTGGCGCGCTGGGTCGAGGCCCGCGAGGCGTCAGGGGAGTCGATCCACGTGCCCGACGTGGCCGCCTCCTTCCAGGAGGCCGTGGTCGACGTGCTGACCCGCAAGGCGCTGCAGGCGTGCCGGAAATACGGCGTGGACGACCTGCTGATCGGCGGCGGCGTGGCGGCCAACTCGCGGCTGCGGGCGCTGGCGCAGGAGCGGTGCGACGCGGCCGGCGTACGACTGCGGGTGCCCCGTCCCGGGCTGTGCACCGACAACGGCGCCATGGTGGCCGCTCTGGGCGCCGATCTGGTCGCGGCCGGCATCACGCCCTCGACGCTGCGGATCCCCGCAGACTCCTCATTGCCGATCACCACGGTCCACGTCTGAGCCCGGCACGGGGCCGCGCCGGGGGTTGGTGGCCCGGCGCGGTCAGCCGCGCCCCGGCTGTGAGGTGCCGCAGCGTCAGTCCTTGCCCCTGATGGGGCGCAGCAGCGCCTCGGCCAGGGCCAGCATGGTCTCCTCCAGGGCGCTGAGGCGCTTGGTCAGGTCGGTGGCCGCGGGCTCGACGATGCCGGTGACGGTCTTGGCCAGCTCGTCGCGGTCGGGCCGGGACTTGACGAGTTCGGTCAGCGCGTCGGCGGCGGCCGCCAGGCGCTCGGCCTGCTCGCCGGCCTGCGACTGGATCAGCTCGCCCACCCGCTCGGGAATGGCCAGCGTGGCGGGGAGCTGGCCCACGCGCTGGTTGACGGCCTCGATGCGGTCGTCCACGGCATCGAGGTGCTCGCTGGCCTGCTCGGCGCGGGTGGCCAGGCCGTTCATGTGGGTGTCGAGGCCGTTGAAGCGGGTGTCGAGCCCGCCGAGGTGGCCGTCGATCGCGTCGAAGCGGCCGCTCAGGTGCTCCTCGGCCTCGCCCAGCCGCTCGTCGATGGCGTCCATCTGGTTGTCGAGCTTGTTGAAGCGGCCCTCGCTGCGGGTGGCGCTCTCGCTGACGCGCTGGTCGGTGGCTGTCACGCGCTCGTCGAGCGCGTCGAAGCGGGCGTCGAGGCGTACGCCGAGCGCGTCGAAGCGGGCGTCGTGGCGGCTCAGGTGGCCGTCCAGGGTGCCCATCCGCTTGTGCATCGCGCCGAGCTGACCGTCCATGGTCGTGAGCCGCTTGTCGACGCCGCCCATCTTGCCGTCGAGGCCGTCGAGCCTGGTGTCGATGTCGGCCAGGCACTCGTCGGCGGACTCCATGCGGCCGTCGAAGCCGGTGAGCCTGGAGTCGAGGCCCAGGAGGCGGCCCTCGACCCGGTCGAGCCTGGCGTCCACGCCGCCGAGCCGGACCGTCAGGCGCTCCTCGCTCTCACCGAGCTGCACGGCCAGGTGCTGGTCGGCCTCGTCGAGCCGGGTGGTCAGGCGCTGCTCGACGTCGGCCAGGTGGCCGGTGAGCTGCGCGTCGGCCTCCTTGAGGCGCACGGTGAGCCGCTCGTCCGCCTCGTCGAGCCGGCTGGACAGCCGCCGGTCGGTCTCCTCCAGCTTGGTGGCCAGCCGTTGATCGGTCTCCTCCAGCTTGGCGGTGACGCGCTGGTCGGTCTCGTCGAGTCTGGCGGTGACGCGCTGGTCGGTTTGATCCAGCTTCGCGGTGAGGCGCTGGTCGGTTTGGTCGATCTTGGCGATCAGGCGCTGGTCGGTCTCTTCCAGGCGGGTCGCCAGGCGCTGCTCGGCGACGTCCACCTTGATCGCCATCTGCTCGGCCGCTCCGGCGATCCGGTCGTTGAAGTCCTCCGGCAGGTCGCCGACCAAGGCCTCGACCCGGTCGGTGCGGGAGGCCAGGTCCGCCACCGACTTGTCGAGCCTGGTGAAGCGGCTGGCGGCGGCCTCCATGCTGGAGTTGAGGCCGGCCAGCAGCGTGGCGAAATCGGACATCCCCTTGGTGATGCCATCGGTGGTGTCGAGCACGCACTGCAGGCGCTTGAGCGCTTCGTCCACGCACTCGCCGACCGTGCCGAGGTCCGCCCAGAGGCTCGGCAGCTCGGCGACCGGGGCCACCCGGGCGTCCACGTTGCCCAGCCGCTCCCCGACGGCGTCCACGTGGTCGCGTACCGCCTCGACGTGCTGAGCCAGCCCCTCCGCCCACATCGGAGGCTTGGCGGCGATGTCATCCAGCCGCCCGTTGACCGACTCCAGCGTGCCGCTGAGGCCGCCAAGCTCGCGCTCGCGGACCTCGCGCAGCAGCCACTCCATGCCTTCGAGCCGCTGGCGGATCTCGTCGAGCACGGCCCCCTGCGTGCGCTGCTCGTAGACGTGATCCTGGGCAGCGCGCTGGAGCAGGTCTCGCATCCTCTCGGAGATAGGGGAATGGCCTCCAGCCTGGAGAAGGGCGGTGTGGTTGGAATTGTCCACCGAAAGGCTCCTTCACTCGCCGACGGTTTGCCGCGCAGCGGTGGGATAGGTCCGGTTTGCAGATGGAAGGGCGAGAACACGGCTAACCGCATCAGGGGGAGAACTCCCGCCCGCCCACCTTAGCCTCTCGAGCAAGGTCCGTCAGTGCCGAATTGAAAGATCGCGGTTAACGGAAGAATGACCGGTTCAGGCAGGTTGGAGGGTGTTGCAGATGAGGACCGAGGGCTTATCCATAATTCTGGTAAGGATGATTACCGCCGACTCTTCCCCGTGAAGTCGCAAGTCTGTGCGGAGGCGTTCGATGTCCACGGCAGAGCCACGCTTTTTGATGGTGACATTTCCGACTCGCCGCTCGCGGAGTGCGGCGCGGAGCTTTTTCAGTGAAAAGGGGAGAACGTCGGCTATTTCATATCTGGCGGCCCAGGGAGTGTCCACCAGCTCGTCTCCCGCGATGTAGGCGATCATCGGATCGAGCAGCCGCCCGCCGACCATCTCGGCCACCTCGCCCACCAGGTGCGCCCGGATCGCGGCCCCGTCCGGCTCGTAGACGTATCGGCCGACAGGGCCGATCTCGGCCTGGACTCCGGTGGCGGTCAGCGTGTGCCCGCCGGGCAGCAAGGTGGCGCGGCGGGTGGCACCCTCCCCGGTCCAGAGGGTGGCCTCCTTGACGTCGCCCTTGTAGGAGATCCACTCGGCCTCGGCGCCCTCGGGGATGAACTCGTACGGGATCCCGGGCGCGACCTTGAGGCAGGCGCGCCGGGCCCTGGAGATCAGGTCGAGCACCACGGGCCAGGGCGGCGAGTAGGCCATGGGGTCGAACGTCCGGCCCTTGCCCGTGCGCCGGGCCGGGTCCGCGAACAGCGCGTCGTACTCCTCGGGCCGGACGCCGGCCGCGTCCCCCTCGGTCACCGTGACCCGGTCGCTCAGCCCGAGCGCCTCGGCGTTGGCCCCGGCCACGGCGACGGTCAGCGGGTCGGCGTCCACGGCGGTCACGGTGCGCCCGGCGCGGGCCAGTGCCAGGAAGTCGCCGCCGATCCCGCAGCAGGCGTCCACGACGGTGGTCCCGCGCAGGCGGCGGGCGCGGTGCTCGGCGACCTCCTTGCGGGTGGACTGCTCCAGGCCGTGCGGCGTGAAATACATCGACTCGGCGTCCGCGCCGAACTTGGCCCTCGCCCGCTCCCTGAGCCCCGCCTGGGTGAGCGCGGCGGAGGTGAGGGCGGCGTCGTACGTCTTGCGCAGCGTCGTGGCGGCGGCGACCGGGTCGGCGCCGGTGAGCTCCCCGGCCTCGGCGAGCGCCCGCTGCCCGCGCGGCGTCAGCAGCTCCTTGAAGGCGTCGAGGTCCACGTAACCTGACGCTATCGCGCCCACACGACACTCCGAGACGCCGAACGCGCCTGCGCGGCGTCGCCGGTCTCACCCGCGAACGGCCACCTCAGCAGGCGCAGCACGGTCTGGACGGGGACGCGGCTTCACTCGGTGCGCGTGCCCGGTGGAGCCTGCGGCGGGAGGCGTGCCCGCGACCTGAGGGCCGCCACCGTGGGAGGCGGGCCGGGTGTCATCCGGTGGCGCCTCACACAGGTGCGGTGTCGCCCAGGGAGACCAGGAGCTTGCGAAGGAGGCCGGCCAGCGGTCGGCCAGCTCGCGCTCGACCAGGTGATCCATGCGGTTGGTGAGCGCTCCGGGGCTGACCATCGCGGCGGCCGGCAGGTCCTTCATGCACATGGTGGCGTCGTCGCCGCTCCTGAGCAGCGTGGCCAGCATGTCGAGCGCGCGCCCACTGCCCGAGGATCCTGTCGGCCGCGCGACCATCGCCGTGCTGGCCGGCTCCGCCAAGAAGGCCGTCCACGTCAGCGGCGTCTGGGTGCTCGGCGAGACCGACGGCGCCGACGAGGACAGCCCGGCGAAGCCGATTCCGCTTGTGGCGTATCGCGACCAGGTGGAGCGGCTGGTGCTCGGCGGCGGCGGCTCCGTGGTGCGGCCCGGCGTCGTGCATGGGCGCGGCGCGGGCATCCCGGCGCCGCCGCGCGCCCAGGCCGCGCAGCGCGGGACCGGTGTCTACGTCACGGCCGGCGGCGCGGTGCCGACGTGGACGTTCGTGCACGTGGACCCGCAGGCCCCGGCCCTCAGTCGGCGCATCGGCGCGGCCCGCACCCGCCGGCCCCTCGGCCGGCGGCCCGCCCGCCCCGGCATCGTCGCAGGGTCATACACCCGAAATTCGCTGATGGCGACGCGATCGCTCTCAGCAGACGCGTTCGTGTTGACTGTCAAGGCCCTCTTGCATATGTTTCCTGTTGGCACTCTCCCCTTGAGAGTGCCAACGTGCGACGAGGCAGGTCTGACACCCGCGACGGCAGGCCCCGCTGGTCGCCTCTTCTAGATCATTCAAATCTGAAGGGGAGGTCCGATCGTGACGACCGCCACCAAGGTTCCCGTTAAGCCGCTCGGCGACCGCATCGTGGTTCAGCCGCTTGAGGCCGAGCAGACGACCGCTTCCGGCCTGGTCATCCCTGACACCGCCAAGGAGAAGCCGCAAGAGGGCAAGGTCCTCGCGGTGGGCCCGGGCAACTGGGATGAGGACGGCGACAAGCGTATTCCGCTCGACGTCTCGGAGGGCGACATCGTCCTCTACAGCAAGTACGGCGGCACCGAGGTCAAGTACGGCGGCGAGGAGTACCTCGTGCTCTCCGCCCGCGACGTTCTCGCAATCATCGAGAAGTAGGCCGGATGTGTCGAGCCCCGGGCGCTCTTCAGGGCGACCGGGGCTTTCGACGCTAGGAGAGGACTTTCAGTAATGCCGAAGATCCTGCAGTTCGACGAGGACGCACGGCGCGCGCTTGAGCGCGGTGTCAACGCCCTCGCGGACGCTGTGAAGGTAACGCTCGGCCCCAGGGGCCGCAACGTCGTCATCGACAAGAAGTTCGGTGCTCCGACGATCACGAACGACGGTGTCACCATCGCTCGTGAGATCGAGCTGGAGGAGCGCTACGAAAACCTCGGCGCCCAGCTCGCCAAGGAAGTTGCCACCAAGACCAACGACATCGCGGGCGACGGCACCACCACCGCGACCGTCCTGGCCCAGGCGATGGTCCGCGAGGGCCTGCGCAACGTGGCGGCCGGCGCCTCGCCGCTGTCGCTCAAGCGCGGCATCGACAAGGCCGCCAAGGAGATCAGCGACAAGCTGCTCGCCAGCGCCCGCCCGGTCGAGGACAAGAAGGAGATCGCGAACGTCGCGACGATCTCCGCTCAGGACGCGCAGATCGGCGACCTGATCGCCGAGGCGTTCGACAAGGTGGGCAAGGACGGTGTCCTCACCGTCGAAGAGTCCAACGCCATGGGCATGGAGCTCGAGTTCACCGAGGGCATGCAGTTCGACAAGGGTTACCTGTCCGCCTACATGGTGACCGACCCCGAGCGGATGGAGTCCGTCCTCGAGGACGCCTACATCCTGCTCACCCAGAGCAAGATCTCCTCCATCGCGGACTTCCTGCCGCTGCTGGAGAAGATCGCCCAGACGAAGAAGCCGCTGCTCGTGGTCGCCGAGGACGTCGAGGGCGAGGCCCTGGCCGTCCTGGTCACCAACAAGATCCGCGGCACCTTCACCTCCGTGGCCGTCAAGGCCCCCGGCTTCGGCGACCGCCGCAAGGCGATGCTGCAGGACATGGCCATCCTCACCGGCGGCCAGGTCGTCAGCGAGGAGGTCGGCCTCAAGCTGGAGCACGTCGGCCTCGAAGTGCTCGGCACTGCCCGCCGCGTCGTCGTCACCAAGGACGCCACGACCATCGTCGACGGCGCCGGTGACCCGACGGCCATCGAGGACCGGGTCAAGGAGATCAAGATTGCCATCGAGCAGTCCGACTCCGACTGGGACCGCGAGAAGCTGCAGGAGCGCCTGGCCAAGCTGGCCGGCGGTGTGTGCGTGCTGCGTGTCGGCGCCGCCACCGAGGTGGAGCTGAAGGAGAAGAAGCACCGCCTCGAGGACGCGATCTCCGCGACGCGCGCCGCGATCGAGGAGGGCATCGTCTCCGGCGGCGGCTCCGCGCTGATCCACGTCTCCAAGGAGCTCGGCGACCTCGGCCTGTCGGGCGACGAGGCCACGGGCGTCGGCGTCGTGCGCCGCGCGCTGGTCGAGCCGGCCCGCTGGATCGCCGAGAACGCCGGCCTCGAGGGCTACGTGGTGACCCACAAGGTTTCCGAGCTGTCCGCGGGTCACGGCCTCAACGCCGCGACCGGCGAATACGGCAACCTGCTCGACCAGGGCGTCATCGACCCGGTGAAGGTCACGCGCTCGGCCGTGCAGAACGCGGCGTCGATCGCGGGCATGCTGCTCACCACCGAGGTGCTCGTGGTGGACAAGCCCGAGGACGAGGCCCCGGCCGGCGGCCAGGGCCACGGTCACGGCCACGGCCACTGACCCGTTTCCTGCTGTACGGCCCGCACCCTTCGCGAAGGGGTGCGGGCCGTGCGGTTTATGAGGGCCTACAAGCCTCTGCTTGTCACGCCTCGTGATCCACTGCCGCTCGAAGGGCGGCCAGGCGCTCGGCCAGGAACTCACGCTCGGCCTCGTTCGCGGTCAGCCCGAGTGCTTGCCGATAGGCGGCCGCGGCCTCGTCGGCGCGGCCGAGCCGGCGCAGCAGGTCTGCCTTGATCGCCGGCAGGTAGTGGTATCCCGCGAGCCGGCCGTCCTTTTCCAGCTCCTCGACCTCCGCCAGCGCTCGCGCGGGGCCGGAGACGCGGGCCAGCGCCACCGTGCGGTTCAACGCCACCACCGGTGACGGCCACACCGCCAGCAGCGCGTCGTACATCGTCACGATCTGCGGCCAGTCCGTCTGCTCGTAGGCCGGCGCCTCGGCGTACAGCGAGGCGATCGCGGCCTGCAGCACATAACGCCCCGGTCGCCCACCACGCAGGCCGTCCACTATCAGGTCGTGCGCCTCGGCGATCGCCGCCCGGTCCCACCGCGATCGGTCCTGCTCCTCCAGTCGCAGCAGCCGGCCGTGGGCGTCGACCCGGGTGGCCCGCCGGGCGTCGCTGCCCAGCAGCAGCGCGAGCAGGCCCCACACCTCCCGCTCGTCGGGCATCAGCTCGCGCAGCATCCGGGCCAGGTGCAGCGCCTGGTCCACCAGGTCTGCACGCATCAGCGACGCACCCGACGGCGCGGTGTGCCCGGCGGTGAACAGCAGATGGATCACCCCGAGCACCGCGCTCAGCCGATCGGGCAGTTCGGCCGCTCCCGGCACCCGGTACGGGATCCGGGCGGCCGATATCTTCTTCTTCGCCCGCGTCAGGCGCGCGGCCATCGTCGGCTCCGACACCAGGAACGCCCGGGCGATGTCACCGGTCGGCACCCCGCACACCAGCCGCAGAGTCAGTGCCAACTGCGCCTCCTGCGCCAGCGCCGGATGGCAGCACATGAAGATCAGCCGCAGTCGCTCATCCGGCACGGCGTCCTCCGGCTCCTTCACGGGCACCATTTCGTCCGCCATTTCCTCGGATTCCACCAGCAACGGCAGCTTCGAGCGGAACACCTGCTCGCGCCGTACCGCGTCCATCGCGCGGCGCTTGGCCGCGGTGGTGAGCCAGGCCTCCGGGTTGTCCGGGATCCCGTCGCGCGCCCAGCCCACCAGCGCGGCGGCATACGCCTCCTGCACGCATTCCTCGGCCAGGTCCAGGTCGCGCGCGACGCGCGCCGTCGAGGCGAGAACCAGTCCCCACCCGCGACGGTGCGCGTCCGCGACCGCAGCCTCGACGGCGGTCATCCCCCGGCGGGCGCCTGGATGAAGCCGCTCGCGACGGGGCGTACCTCGACGCCGCCGCCCTGCTGGATGATCGGGTTGCGCCGGGCGATGTCCAGGGCGACGTCGAGGTCGGGGGCCTCGATCACGTAGACGCCCGCGACGACCTCCTTGGCATCGAGGAAAGGGCCGTCCGTCATCACGTCGCCGCGGATCGAGGTCGCGGTGGTAGTGGGTTGCAGCGCGAACGCCGTGAGCATGGTGCCGCCGAGCGCCGGCACGTCCTGGCCGTGCCGGTCGTGCGCCTGGCGCTGCTCAGGTGTCAGGTCATCGGCGTCGGCGGGGGTTTTCGCGTACAGCAGGATCGCGTACTGGGCCATGGGTTCTCCATCTCGGGTAGACGCCCTACACCCTTACGTCGGACGGCCGGCCCGGAATCGACAGCACTGGCCCAGATTAGATGGGCATCGGGGTGATGTGGCCCCGTACGCCGGCCGCGAACGAGCGGGAAGTCTTGAACGGGGCCGTGGCACGGCGTAGCGTGACTGATGACCAGATTTCATATCCAGTCAGGAGGCACGCAAGTGTTCGAGCGGGCCGACCGGATTCTCGACGCGGCGGGTGAGCTGATCCTTCGACACGGATATCGCAAGGTCACCGTCGAAGACATCGCGGTGCGGGCCGAGGTCGGCAAGGGCACCATCTACCTGCACTGGCGCACCAAGGACGAGCTCTTCGAGGCGCTCTTGCTACGTGAGTCCATCGAGGTCGTGGAGGAGTTCACCGCGATGTTGCGCCGGGATCCGGCGCAGGTGCGGCCGCACCGCTTCGCGCGCGCGTCCTTTCTCGCCATGAGCCGCAAGCCGCTCCTCCAGGCGCTGTTCACCACGGATCTTGAGCTGCTCGGCAAGCTCGCCAACCATCAGCTGCGCAGCCACGACCTCCTCGCGGCCGACCGCTTCTTCCGTGTGGCGGACCGGTTCGCGCTGCTCAGGACCGACGTGCCCAACCTGCGGTACACGATGACCGCCGCGCAGACGGGCTTCTACCTGCTCAACGGTCATGAGGTGGCGGACTCGGAGCTGGACGTCGAAGCCAGGGCCGACTCGCTCGCTTTCACCGTACGGCACGCCTTCGAGCCGGCCGCGGAGCCTTCCGCGGAGGTGCTCGCCGCGGCGGCCACGGAGTACATCTCGATTTTCGAGGAACTGATCCCGCCCTACCGCAAGTGGATCTACGACTAAGGAGAGGCGATGGCTGACATCGTCGAGCGGTACAACATCCCCTCGCAGCACTTCTGGCTGCACGGGCCGCGATCGGGCCGGCCGGTCGAGTTCGACGCCGGCAGCGGCATCTGGAACGTCTACGGTTACCCGGAGGTCCAGGAGATCCTCAGTGACCCCGCGACCTTCTCCTCTGACACCATGCGCGTGATCCCCAAGCACCTGATGCCGGAGAGCGAAGAATTCTCGATGGCGGGCTTCATCACCCAGATCGACCCGCCGGAGCACGGCAAGCTGCGCAAGCTGGTCAGCAGCGCCTTCACCCGGAAGGTCGTCGCGGATCTCGAGCCGAGGATCGCCGCCATCACCGACGACCTGCTCGACGCGGCGGGCGATCGCGGCCGGTTTGAGCTGGTGACCGATCTGGCCTATCCGCTTCCGGTCATCGTCATCGCCGAGCTGCTGGGGGTGCCCAGCAGCGATCGCGCCCTGTTCAAGCAGTGGGCCGATGCGCTGTTCCAACGCGATGCCAAGATCTCACTCACCGAGCCCGCCGGCGAACAGCGCGTGGACATGCAGGCCACGCTGAAACCGTGGAAGGAAATGACCGACTATCTCGCCGGCCACGCCGCGGAGCGCAGGCGACAGCCACGCGCCGACCTGCTCACCAAGCTGGTCGAGGCCGAGGTGGACGGCGAACGCCTTCCCGACGACCAGGTGGTCAACTTCGCGATCATCCTCCTGCTCGCCGGGCACATCACCACGACGATGCTGCTCGGCAACACGGTGCTGTGCCTGGACGCCTTCCCCGAGCAGCAGGACCGGGTCCGGGCCGACCGCGCCTCGATCCCGGCCGTGATCGAGGAATCCCTGCGCTTCTTCACCCCGTTCGCCGCACTCGGCCGCTCCACCACGCGCGACGTCGAACTCGGCGGCGTGACGATACCGGCCGATCAACTGCTCATGGTCTGGCTGGGCGCGGCCAACAGAGACCCGCGGCAGTTTCCCGACCCCGACGTCTTCGACCCCGCCCGCGACCCCAACCCGCATCTCGGCTTCGGCCGTGGCATCCACTTCTGCCTGGGCGCGCCCCTGGCCCGGCTGGAAGGACGGGTCGCCCTCGACATCCTGCTCGATCGGTTCGGCTCCCTGCGCACCGATCCGGACGACCCCGTGGACTTCATGCCCACGCCGACCATGACGGGAGTGCGCCGCCTCCCGCTGATCTAGCCACCACGACATCCAAGTCCTCCCCGACGCCGGGGCCGCGGCGGAGAGACCTGAGCGCATCGCCGGCGTCGTGGGGGACATCGCACCGGGTACGCGGCTCTCACCGGATACAGCCGAACCGAGCGCGTGACCGTGCGGGCGCGCCCTCGCTAAGCATCCAGGCGCACGCCGAAGGGGTTGTCGATGACGTACCGCCAGCAGCCGTCCGGCCCGCGCCGGGCGACGTCGGTGGCGGTGCCCTCGATGTGCACGGGCGACCCGCCGCTGTCCGTGCCGTCGATGACCCAGTCCACGATCAGCAACGCGAGGTCGCCGGTGGTGTAGACGTGCCGTGGCCGCACGGTGATCGGCAGGCCGAGGCCCAGGAAATCGGCGTTCGCCGCCTCGGCTCCGGTCCCGGTGAGCGCGGACCCCGGCTCGGGTACGAACACCGCCCCGCTCTCGTACACCTCCATCACCGCTGACAGATCGCCGCTGTTGAATCGCTCGGCGAATACCATGGGCACGTCCTCTGGACGCTTGGCAAGCTGCATCGACACACCTTTCAGAAAGCGCTGAGACGCGGCAAACGTTAGGAGGCGCCCTCGTGACTCACCAAACGGTTGGTCACCCGGCCCGTCCGGGCCTGCCCGATGACCCCCGCGCGAACGTCACCGAGCCCACCCCGTCCTGCCCGGTGGAGATCACCCTCGATGCTCTGCGAGGCCGGTGGACGACCTTGGTGATCCGCGAGCTGCTGCAGGGTGAGCGCACCTTCACCGCGCTCCGGGAGGCGCTGCCCGCGCTGTCGGACAAGGTCCTTTCCGACCGGCTGGCCCACCTCACCGAGGTCGGTGTCCTCGACCGCCACCGCCGGCCCGGCTGGCCACCCCGTACGCACTACGGGCTCACCCCTCATGGGCGCCGCCTCGGCCCCGTCCTCCAAGCGCTCTGGGACTGGGGCGCCCAGCAGTAGCGCTGGTCACCGGCGGTCTGGCGGGGAGTAGACCTGGCGCCAGTGCTCGGCAGAGCGGACCAGGTCGTCGCCGACGCGGCTGAGGAACTGGCTCATGTTCTCCAGCCGGATGCCGGCGGGTGTGGTGGTGCCGAGAGTTTGGGCGCTTTGCCGGGCGGCGTCGGCCAGCAGGGCGTTGGCGCGGGCGCTGGCCAGCATGGCCTGGAACCAGACGTCGTCGTCGATGGCGTACCGTTCGGCGCGCCGGCGGGGGTCGCGTTCGCGTCTGATGAGCTCCTGATCTTCGAGGTAGCCGACGGCCTTGGAGATCGATGCCGGGCTGACCTGCAGGCGTCGCACCAGCTCGGCGGAGGTGAGGCTGCCGGTGTCGGTGGTGTACAGGGCGGCCAGCACTTTGGCCATCATCTGCGGGATCCCGCCCTGCACCAGCAGGTCGGTGAGCTGGTCGGCCACCTCGCGCACCGTTTGCGGGTCGCGCCCGAAGGCGTCGGCGCCGCCGGGGGCCGCGGCCGGAGGGGTGGTCTTGCGCCGGTGCACGCGGCGTTCGGTGGCCCGGTGGGCGTGGTCGGCGCGGTAGTCGGCGGGGCCGCCGTTGCGCATCACCTCGCGGGTGACGGTCGAGGTCGGCCGCTCCAGGCGCCGGGCGATCTCGGCGTAGGTGAGGCCGTCGGCCAGTCCGGCGGCGATGTGCCGGCGGTCCTGCTGGGTGAGCCTGTCTCCGGGCATCGGCATCCACCTCGTGGTCGCTCGGCCGTCGCGTGCGGCCCGATGAAGCTTCCTGGTTCGACGACAGCATATTGCAATCCGTAGGAGCGGGTGAGTTGCATTAATCGTCAGCCATGTTGCAACGATTTATGCGTGTCTACCTGCAGTGATGAAGCTCTTTCGCGCTTTCGTGATTGACGAAATAGGAGAATGCAACGTAACTTTTGCGATGTCGCGAAGCTCCGCGACAGCGGCGAGGCCGGTCGGCCTCCCTTGTTTTGAAGGAGATCCCCATGAGCGACTACCCGATGACGATCGTCCCCGGCCAGGCCGAGGTCCAGGGCCTGCTGGAGCGGGCCGTGGCCGAGCAGGGCTACCCCGGCATGATCGCTGAGATCCGCGACGGCGCACGGCAGTGGTTCGGCGCGGCAGGCGTGGCCGACATCGCCACCGGCCGGGAACGCGCGGCACAGGACCAGTTCCGCGTCGGCAGCATCACCAAGACCTTCACCGCCACACTGGTGCTGCAACTGGCCGCCGAGTACAAGCTCAGTCTCGACGACACCGTGGAGCAGTGGCTGCCCGGGCTGGTGCAGGGCAACGGCCACGACGGCGCGAAAATCACCATCAGGCAGCTCCTCAACCACACCAGCGGCATCTTCGCCTACACCCTCGACGAAGGCATGCTCGAGCGCTACTGGACCCCCGCCCTGCTGGAGCACCGCTTCGACAAGCTGACCCCCGAGGACCTGGTGAAGATCGCCGTGTCCCACCCGGCCGACTTCCAGCCGGGCCAGGACTGGGGCTACTCCAACACCAACTTCGTCCTCGCCGCCATGATCGTGGAAAAGGCGGCCGGCATGTCGTACGCCGACGCGATCGAATATCGCATCGCCCGCCCGCTCAAGCTGACCGGAACGTACGCTCCCGGCGACGAGACAGGATTCCGCGGCCCGCACACATGCGCCTACTCCAAGCTGATGCTGCCCGACGCCGACGCCCCGGTCCACGACGTGACCGAGCTGAGCCCGTCGTACGCCTTCGGGGTCGGCGAGCTCATCTCCACCGCCGCCGACCTTAACACCTTCCTGGGCGCGCTCCTGAAGGGCCGGCTCCTCCCGCCCGCACAGCAGAACGAGATGTTCACCATGACCCCGGTGCCCGACGGCAAGTGGCTCGACGGCTACAGCTACGGCCTGGGCATCTCCTCGGTCGAGCTGCCCTGCGGCACCACCGTCTACGGCCACGGCGGCATGATCACCGGCACCTGGTCCTACCTGTACGGCACCCGCGACGGCAAGCGCGTGTCCGTCCAGAACGTCAACGGCGACTGGGGCGTCCCGCCCATGGGAATCTTCACCGACGTGCTCGACGCGGCCTTCAGCCCGGATAACGCCCTCGCCGCCGAGCCCGCCACCCGCTGAATCACGCCACCCCCGCAACGTGCACCATACGCTGCTATGTCGTCGCCCAGTCCTATCGTGCGGGCGAGCCGCCGGACATCGGGCTGGACCAAACCAAAGACGGCGGCGCTCACCGACGTGATCATCGCAGCGGGTCTCCGCGCTGTGCCGGCTCCGATCGGTCTCCAACTCCTCCGCGACCGGGTCCCGGAGAGCGGGACAAGAAACCGCCGGCTGTAGATCATGGTGCGCGGAGGGCGCGCCCGATGAGGCATTCCATGACGGCGCCGTACGGATGGCTTCCATGGAAGTCTTGGGCGGCAGGCCGAGCAGGGGGGCGCCGGGGCCGGGAGGCCGCCGCCTGGCGCTTTGGGGGGAAGTGGGGGAAAAGGTGGATTATTGGAGTAAACCAGAAGTAGGGGATAAGCGTCTGGGGTCTGACAATTGTCGCGCATTTCGGCTTATGAGTGAAACATTATGTCGGTACTTAAGCCTTAGTGTGGTCATTTGATTACGGTTAGTTATCGTCGCTTCAATGTGACCAATCCGTAGCCGTTCGCTATGACGACACGCCGGATCAGTGCGGGCATCATGCCTATCGTGAGCGAGGGAAGCGTCGCCGACGCCAAAATTGGGGTAAGGCTCGCGTCGAGACTTCCGGCACGAACGGATGACTCCGACCTTAGGGAACTGACGAGCCTCGCCGTACAGGGAGATCGCAGTGCGATCGAATCTCTGCTCGGCGAGTTGCGTCCCATGGTGGTGCGGTATTGCCGCGCCAGGCTGGGCAGGGTTTCAGGGCAATATCACATTGCCGACGATGTTGCCCAGGAGGTGTGCATCGCGGTGTTGTCCGCGTTGCCGCGATACCGGGACATGGGACGGCCTTTCGCGTCCTTCGTCTTCGGGATCGCCTCGCACAAGGTGGCCGATGCGTTGCGGAGTTCGGTGCGGTCGGCCGTACCGACTCAGGACCTGCCCGACGGGCCCGACGAGGGGCCGGGGCCGGAGGAGACCGTGGTCCGCTACATCGAGGTGGAGCACGCGCGCAGGCTGCTGGCAAGGCTGCCGGAGAATCAGCGGGAGTTGCTGCTGTTGCGGGTGGTGTCGGGTCTCTCTGCGGAGGAGACCGGTAATGTACTCGGTATGTCACCAGGTGCGGTCCGCGTCGCCCAGCATCGGGCGCTGGCCAGGCTGCGGCAGATGGCGGAGCTGGAGTCCGCTTGACGCCAGACGAGGGGGAGACCGACGCGCTGCTCGATGCGCTCGGTCGTGGAGAGGTGCCGCCTGACTCAGGCGATCCAGATCCGGCCGTGCGGTTGCTGGCCGCCCTGGTCGATGATGTCAGGCGCCGGCGGCCGTCGTCCTCCGTGCTCGACAATGCCGTACTCGACAACGCCGGGCTCGGCGGTTCCGGGCTCGGTGAGGTGGGTCAGCGGCGTTCCTCCGTGTCGATGACGCCGTCGACGTAGCCTCTGGCGTACTCCCAGCTGACGTAGTCTGCCGGGTCCGGGTGGAAGGCCGGCTCGTGGACCTGGGGCTGGCCCTTCTCGATCATTTGTCGTAGGTTGCCGCGGAGTAGCTCCCAGTCGAAGAAGTGCTGCTCGCCGCATTCCGGGCAGTCAAGTACGAGACCCAGCACCCCCTGAGGTTCGAGCAGGGAGCGGAAGACCTCGACGTCGGCAAGGTCGGTGATGGCCTCATCGCGCTCGGCTGCGGTGAGCGGCTCAGCGTCGTCGAGCGCGCCCATCGCTGAGGAAGGGTCGTTCGGGTCGTCCGCGAACGGGTCGCGGGGGACGTCTTCCAGCACCTTCCCACCATATGACCGATGCGGCCCCAGCGGTGAGTATTAGCTCAGCCATCCGCGACGAGTGGCCTCCACACCTGCGTGGAAGCGGGATTGAGTGCCCAGCTCGGCCATGGCGTCGGCGAATCTGGCGCGTACGGTCCTGACCGACACTCCGAGCTGGCGGGCGATGGAGTCGTCGCACATGCCTTGCGCCGCCAGCCGCAGGACCTGCACCATCCCGTCGCCCCGGCGGCCCCAGGGCAGGGGCACGGCCCTGGCCCACAGCTCGTCGAACAGGGCGCGCAGCATGCCGACCACGATGGGCGTGCGCACTAGATAGAAGTTGTACGCGTGGTCGGGCAGGTTGCCTCCCCAGAACGGGGGCAGGCCGGCGACCTCCGCGCCCGCCGTCATGAACCAGCTCGGCACCGTGGCGAGGGTGCGTACCTGGCCGCCCGCCTCGATCAGCTGGGTCAGCTGGTCGCGGACGCCGGGCAGCGTCAGGGTGGACACCGGGATGACAGCGTGGACGATGAGCAAGTTTCGTTTCTGCGCATCAATCCACGAATCCGCAAATTTGCGGGCAAAATCGGTCATGGTGCGCTCGTCCGGAACTGCGGTGAGTAAATGCATCGGTGGGGAATGGGACTGTACGGCGATACCGACCACGCTCTCGTAAAGCGCGTCCGCACCGTTCACCATCTCCACTGTGAACGAGCCGCTCTGGTAGTCCCGCCCGGCGTCGTAATCGCTGATCAGCCTGCGAATCGAGCCGAACGCCGAGTCGATCATCCGGCTCTCCTCGGCCAGTCGGTCGAGCCGCTCGGCGATCAACCGGCCGAGCGCGGCGGCCGGATGCCGGGCCAGGTATTCTCCCGACTGCTCGTCGACCACTCCCAGTTTGACCAGGTCGTCGAGCTGGCGGCCGACCTTCTCGACCGGGCCGTCCATGGCCTGCGCAAGATCGGTGCGCGTCGCTCTGTGCAGGCGCAGGACGGCTGTGTAGAGCGCCGTCTGGGCCGGGTCGAGGCCCAGCGTCTCGAATGGTTCGGACCGGATTTGGGACTCGTTACGCATTGTGGGCGGCTCCGTAGGGGGTACACGGGCGTGCCGTGAGAATAACGCCGCATTACGCCCGTGTCCGGGTCTTGCGCCGACTCATGGGAGGGGAGGTGCAACTTCGTGCAATTGCACGTTTTCACATTGCGATGTGCCGTTGAGTAACGCAGGATTCACTTAGCGTCGGCATCCTGAAACGGGCGCGGAGGCGCTGGCCATCAGGACGCGGAGGGGGGTTCGGTGGCGCGTTGCGCCTCTGCACCCGGATGCCGGTG
Source organism: Nonomuraea sp. H19 (assembly GCF_052068215.1). NCBI lineage: Bacteria > Bacillati > Actinomycetota > Actinomycetes > Streptosporangiales > Streptosporangiaceae > Nonomuraea > Nonomuraea sp. H19. The sequence goes on from NZ_JBQHCV010000001.1 coordinate 66,456, forward strand.
GCCGGGCGATGGGACGGATCACCGACCGTCCCGTCGCCCGGCACTTTCGATGCCGGGAGTACGACGGACCGTGGGGGTCATCGTCCTCCCGGCATCAGTGCGTGGTCATGGTTCTCCCCGGCGCCGGCCCCGGTCGCCCCTACCGCCATGAGTGCGTTTGGACGCAGGCCCTAGACTTACTGGAATCAGCGCATCGGCAGGAGGGGGCCGCAGCATGTCCAAGTTCACCGAGATGGGTTTGACCTTCGACGACGTGCTGCTGGTGCCGGGCTATTCAGACCTCCAGCCAGGTGAGGCCGACACCAGATCTCGTCTTTCACGGGGCATCACGCTGTCCATCCCGCTGGTCTCTGCGGCCATGGACACCGTCACCGAGGCTCGCATGGCGGTCGCCATGGCCCGCCAGGGCGGCATCGGCATCCTCCACCGCAACCTGTCCATCGACGAGCAGGCCCAGCAGGCCGACCTGGTCAAGCGGTCCGAGGCCGGCATGGTGACCAACCCGGTCACCTGCAGCCCGGACGACACGCTGGCCGACGTGGAGCGGCTGTGCGCGACGTACCGGATCTCCGGGGTGCCGGTGACGGACGTGTCGGGCACGCTCGTCGGCATCGTGACAAATCGCGACATGCGCTTCGAGAACGACCATTCGCGGCCCGTACGCGAGGTCATGACCAAGATGCCGCTCGTCACCGCCCCGGTAGGGGTGTCGCGCGACGAGGCGTTCGCCCTGCTCAGGAAGAACAAGATCGAAAAGCTGCCCCTGGTCGACTCCGAGGGCAGGCTGCGCGGCCTGATCACGGTCAAGGACTTCACCAAGAGCGAGCAATACCCGCTGGCCACCAAGGATCCCGACGGGCGCCTTCTCGTGGGTGCGGCCGTGGGTGTGGGCGGCGACGCCGAGCTGCGCGCCAAGGCGCTGATCGAGGCCGGGGTCGACGTGGTGGTCGTGGACGTGGCACACGGGCACTCCAAAGGACTGGCCGACATGATCGCCAAGATCAAGGCCAACGCCAAGGTGCAGGTCATCGGCGGCAACATCGCGACCAGGGCGGGCGCGCAGATGCTGGTCGACGCGGGCGCGGACGCGGTCAAGGTGGGGGTCGGACCCGGCTCCATCTGCACCACCCGGGTGGTGGCCGGGGTGGGCGCGCCGCAGGTGACGGCCATCTACGAGGCGTCCAAGGCGTGCGGGCCCGCGGGGGTCCCGGTCATCGGCGACGGCGGGCTGCAATACTCCGGCGACATCGTCAAGGCGATCGCGGCCGGTGCGAACACGGTCATGCTGGGCTCGCTGCTCGCCGGGTGCGAGGAGTCGCCCGGTGAGCTGATCTTCATCAACGGCAAGCAGTTCAAGTCGTACCGGGGCATGGGCTCGCTGGGCGCCGTACGCAACCGCGAGCGCGGCGGCGCCTCCTTCAGCAAGGACCGCTACGCGCAGGCCGACGTCGGCGGCGAGGACAAGTACATCCCCGAGGGCATCGAGGGGCAGGTGCCCTACCGCGGCCCGGTCGCGGCCGTCGCGCACCAGCTCGTCGGCGGGCTGCGCCAGGGCATGTGGTACGCCGGATGTCGCACGATCGAGCAGATGCACACGGACTGCGAGCTCATGCCGATCACCTCGGCAGGGCTCAAGGAGAGCCACCCCCACGACATCCAGATGACCGTGGAAGCCCCGAACTATCACAGAAGGTAAGTTCATGACTCAGCAGGTGGAGATCGGCCGGGGGAAGTCCGGGCGGCGGGCGTATTCGCTTGACGAGATCGGCCTGGTGCCCTCGCGGCGCACGCGTGACCCGGAGGAGGTCTCGATCGCCTGGCAGATCGACGCTTACCGGTTCGAGCTGCCCGTGGTCGTCGCGCCCATGGACAGCGTGGTGTCGCCCGCCACCGCCATCGAGATCGGCCGCCTGGGCGGCCTGGCCCCCCTCGACCTCGAAGGGCTCTGGACGCGGTACGAAGACCCGTTGCCGCTGCTGGAGGAGTGCTCCACGCTGGACACGGCGGCGGCCACGAAGCGGCTCCAGGAGATCTACGCGGCGCCGATCCAGGAAGAGCTGATCGGCCGGCGGATCGAGGAGATCAGGGCCTCCGGCGTGACGACGGCCGTGCGCCTGTCGCCGCAGCGCACCGTCCAATACCACAAGGCCGTGATCGACGCGGGCGTCGACATCTTCGTCATCCGCGGCACGACCGTGTCGGCCGAGCACGTGTCGGGGCGCGCCGAGCCGCTCAACCTCAAGCAGTTCATCTACGAGCTGGACGTGCCGGTCATCGTGGGCGGATGCGCCACCTACACGGCCGCCCTGCACCTCATGCGCACGGGCGCGGCCGGGGTGCTGGTCGGGTTCGGCGGCGGCGCCTCGCACACGACGCGTAACGTGCTGGGCGTGGCCGTGCCGATGGCCACCGCGATCTCCGACGTCGCGGCGGCGCGCCGGGACTACATGGACGAGTCGGGCGGGCGCTACGTGCACGTGATCGCTGACGGCGGCATGGGGACGTCCGGCGACATCGCCAAGGCCATCGCGTGCGGGGCCGACGCCGTGATGGTGGGCTCGCCGCTGGCCCGCGCGGCCGAGGCGCCCGGGCATGGGTTCCACTGGGGGTCGGAGGCGCACCACCCGGACCTGCCCCGCGGGCGGCGGGTCGAGTTCGGGACCGTGGGGACGCTGGCGCAGATCCTGCACGGGCCGTCCAGCGTGGCTGACGGGTCGATGAACCTGATGGGCGCGCTGAAGCGGACCATGGCCTCCACGGGCTACTCCGACATCAAGGAGTTCCAGCGGGTCGAGGTCGTCGTCGCGCCGATCCAGCGCTGATCCTGCCGGAATTCACCATCCGCCGGAGGGGTGCTCGCGTCCCTCCGGCACCTGCTGCTTGATGGGGTGGGTGTCACGCTGGGCAGCCTGGAGTGATCACTCCCAGGGCTTCCAGTCCTCTGTGGGGATCTCAATGCGGATCGGATCCGGCAGGATCAGCGTCTCGCCGAGACCCTAGCTCTCCTCGTGGAGGTAGGCGCCGGAGGCCTGGTCGGGAATCGAGTAGAGGATGATCCTCGATACGGCCGGGTCGAGGTCGACAAGCAGGTAGTAGGGAACCTCGGCCCGGGCATAACCGCACCACTTGCCCTTGCCTGCCTGCTTGCCGGTTGAAGGCCGGTCCTGCCTCGCCGTCGAGGGGGATGTCACTTCGACGACCATTTCGGCTTGATCGGTGATCAGGTGGATCTGCCTGAGCCTCAACGCCTCCTGCAGGACCTCGGCGTCCAGGACGGTGACATCCGGGATGTAGCCGTTCTCCACGGCGATGAAGTTCAGCCCGCTGCCGACGACACTGCTCCATCGGTATGACGGGTCCCTGGAACGCGCCCCATGGATGAGGCTGGCGATCTCCGTGCAGATGACGTTGTGCATGAGGCGGGGGGCGGGGGATACGACGATCTCTCCATCGATGATTTCGACTCGGCTGCCGTCGTGCGGGATGTGGAGATAGTCGTGGAGCTCACCGTCAACCCACATCTGAGATGGCGAGTCGGGCAAGACGACGCGCGACTTTTCTTGCTGGGTAATGACAGCAACGGTCACTTTTTGTGACTCCTCCTTCACGATTAGCTCCCGTCATCGTCGAGGCCTCATTACTCACTGTACTTGGAATACTGCGGACCGTTGCTTATGTCCCGATATGGCGGCCCGGCATCATGCGTGGGTGGACCTCAACTATTACGACACGCTCATCGCGGTCGCGGACGACTGTCCCGTGAGCAGCGCCGTGGTGCCTGCCGCGAGAGGTGGGAAGAAGACGGTCGCGGTCGTCCAGTACGAGCTGATCGCGGCCGATCCCGGCGGCCTGACCCAGGAAGATGTGCTCTTCGAGAGCTGGCTGATCCGCAACGACCGGCCCTCGTCCGAGCGTGCGCGGCTGCGCGCGCAGTTCTTCGCCAAGCCACAGGCCTGCCTGCGGGCGTCGCCGCTGCCGAAGAAGTACGGCTGGGGCCTGCTCTGCGACGAAGCCGGCCGGGTGCGCCTGTGTCCCATGGAATCGCGGAGTATGAGCGGCTCGCCGCCGGAGACGTGCCGGAGGTGAAGGTTCTCAGGGCGCTTCGATCCCGCCGGTCATAACAGCTCATGCAGGTGCTTCTCGGCCCGTAGGGTTTCGCTATGGAGTCGGTTGAGGCGAGAATCGCCCGTCTTGAGCAGCAGGTCGCGTACCTCCAGCGGCATCTCGGCATCGATCCCCGGTTGGTGGAAGAGGGCGGGCCGTTCCTGCCGCCGGCCTTCTACCAGGCGTTGGCGAAGGGGAAGCTCATCATGGGCATCAAGATCTACCGGGACGTGACGGGGGCCTCCCTGCGGGATGCCAAGAACGCGGTCGAGGCACTGGCGCGCCGGGCCCAGCACGGCGAATAGCGGGGACCTCATGGACGGGCCCATGGTTGAGCGGGTGTTCCGGGAGGAGTACGGGCGGGCGGTGTCCGTGCTCGTCCGCGTCTTCGGGGACATCGACCTGGCCGAGGAAGCGGTGCAGGAGGCCTTCACGGTCGCGGTGCGGAAGTGGCCGGATGACGGGCTGCCGCCGAGCCCGGCGGGATGGATCATCACCACGGCGCGGAACCGGGCCATCGACCGGCTGCGCAGGGAGTCCACCCGCCACGAACGGCACGTGGAGGCCACCCTGCTGCAGGCCTCCGGCGAGGCCGCTGACGAGGGTCCCGTCCATGATGACCGGCTGCGCCTGATCTTCACCTGCTGCCATCCGGCGCTGGCCACCCCCACCCAGGTGGCGCTCACGCTGCGGCTGCTCGGCGGGCTCACCACGGCCGAGATCGCCCGCGCGTTCCTGGTGCCGGAGTCCACGATGGCGCAGCGGCTGGTCAGGGCCAAGAGCAAGATCCGGGCCGCGAAGATTCCGTACCGGGTGCCGGGCGAGGCCGATCTGCCCGAGCGGCTCCGGGGCGTCCTGGCGGTCGTCTATCTCATCTTCAACGAAGGCTATGCGGCCAGTTCCGGGGATCGGCTCGGCCGGGAGGATCTGTGCGCCGAGGCCATCAGGCTCGGGCGGCTGCTGGCCGCGCTCATGCCCGGCGATCCTGAGGTCTGGGGGCTGCTGGCGCTCATGCTGCTGATCGAGGCGCGGCGCCCGGCCCGTACCGACGCCGCCGGCGAGATGGTGCTGCTGGCCGAGCAGGATCGGGGCCTTTGGGATCGGGCGCTGATCGAGGAGGGGCAGGCCATCGTGCGGGCCTGCCTGCGGCGCGACCAACCGGGCCCCTACCAGATCCAGGCGGCGATCAACGCGGTGCACAGCGACGCTGCCTCGGCGGAGGAGACGGACTGGGAGCAGATCGTCCGGCTGTACGACCAGTTGCTGGCGTTCCAGCCGAGCCCGGTCGTCGCCGTGCATCGGGCGGTGGCGGTGGCCGAGGTGGCGGGAGCGGAGGCCGCGCTGGCGATCGTCGATGGGCTGGATCTGGAGGGATATCACCTGTTCCATGCCGTACGCGCTGATCTGCTGCATCGGCTGGGACGGGATGCGGAGGCGGCGCAGGCGTACGAGGCGGCGATCGGCCGGGCGGGGAACGAGGTGGAGCGGGAGCTCCTGCGGCGCAAGCGCCGGGCGCTGGACGAGGATGCCTGATTCGCCTTGTGCCGTAGCATCCCGTCGTGGCCGATCTTCAGCACACGCACGAGCTGACCTACGACGGCGACGTCGTCACCAAGCGGTACGTCGACAGCAAGCCCGGCGCGGCCGAGCGCGAATGGCGGGCGCTGCAGCTGCTGGCCGAACACGCCCCCGGGCTGACGCCGGCGCCGATCGCGTTCGAGGACGGCGTGGTGTCGATGTCCAGGATCGACGGGGTGTCGCTGCGCGGGCTGATCGCGCGGGAGGCCGTACACGCCGTGGCCCTGGCCGAGGCCCTCACCGAGATGTACGCCGCGGTGCCGCACCCGGTGCTCGAGACCATCCCGGTACGCCCGTGGCAGCGCGCGGCGGTCGCCGACTGGATCAGGCGGCGGGCCGCGGCCTGGCAGCCGCGGGACCCGCTGGCGGACCGGGCCGTGAAGGAGGGCCTGCGGTGGCTGAAGAGCTGGCGGCCCGGCGAGTCGGGGGTGAGGCCGGTGTTCGGGGCCGGCGACGGCAACCTGGCCAACTTCCTGTGGGACGGCGCCCGCGTCCGCATCGTCGACTTCGAGGACTCCGGGCGCAGCGACCTGGCGTTCGAGCTGGCGGAGCTGGCCGAGCACGTGTCGATGTGGGTGGAGGGCGAAGTGGTGGTCGCGCCGAGGTTCGAGCTGGGCCCGCGGGAGGAGCGGCGGCTGCGCGAGTGCCGCAAGCTGCACGCGATCGTCTGGCTGTTCCTGCTGTCGCACGAGAGCCCGCGCAACCCGCCGGGCACCTTCCAGCGACAGGTCGAGCGGGTGCTGGCGTCATTGTGATGAGGAAAGAGCTCAGCCCGTGAGCACGCCGAGCAGGTGCGAGACCTCCCGCGCCACCGCGTCCCGGCCCGCTTTCACGTATTTGCGCGGGTCGACGACCCGCTGGTCGTGGTCCAGATAGTCGCGCACGGCACCGGTGAACGCCTTGTTCAGGTGCGTCGCGATGTTGATCTTCTTCATGCCGTGCCGTACGGCCTCGCGCAGCACGTCGTCGGGCACCCCTGAAGAGCCGTGCAGCACCAGCGGCACCGGCACGGCGGCGGCCAGCTCGGCGATCAGCGCCAGGTCCAGCACGGCGTCCTTGGTGGTCATCGCGTGTGAGGTGCCCACGGCCACGGCCAGCGCGTCAACGCCGGTGCTGGCGACGTAGTCGGCCGCCTCGTGCGGCTTCGTCCGGGCGCCCGGTGCGTGCACGCCGTCCTTGCCCCCGACCTCGCCCAGCTCCGCCTCCACCCACACACCGCGCTCGTGGCACCAGGCCGCCACCTCGGCGGTCGCGTGGACGTTCGCCTCGTCGGGCAGCGCTGAGGCGTCGTACATCACCGAGCCCACCCCCAGCTCCACCGCCTCCTCCACGAGCGCGCGGTCAGTGGCGTGGTCGAGGTGCACCGCGACCGGCACCCCGGCCCGCCGTGCGACCGCGAGCGAGGCCAGCGCGATCGGCTCCAGCGCGCCGTGGTAGCGCACGCAGTTCTCGCTGATCTGCAGCACGACCGGCAGGCCGAGCGCCTCGGCGCCGGCCACGATGGCGGTGGCGTGCTCCAGTTGGATCACGTTGAACGCGCCCACGCCCGCGGGGGACTGGCTGACGATGTCGCCGATGGCGGCGAGGGGCATGACGTGCTCCTTCAGGTGATGACGATCTTCGGATGGACGTCGGCGTACACGTTCCGATCGAACTCCCCGGCCACCGGCGCGGCCACGGCCGCCGCGCCGAGCGCCGCGGCCCGCCTGAGCCGGTCGGGCCACGGCGCCGGCTCCACCAGCCCCAGCGCCAGGCCCGCGACCAGCGCGTCACCCGCGCCGGTGGGGTTGCCCACCACGGGGTACGGCATCCGCGCCCGGAACGTTCCTTCCCCGGTCACGGCCAGCAGCCCGTCGGCGCCCAGGGACACCACGACCGCCTCGGCGCCCTGGCCGCGCAGAGCCTGCGCGCCCTCGGCGGGCGTGCCGCCGGGCACGGCCCTGCCCAGCTCCTCCGCGTTGGGCTTGACGACGGCCGGCCGTCCCTTGGGGGCGTGGCGCAGCGGCTCCCCGTCGGCGTCCACGATGACCGGCACGCCGGCGAGGTCCGCGAGCGTGGCGTAGATGCCGTCGGGCACGCCGCGCGGCAGGCTGCCCGAGATGACGACCGCGTCGGCGGCGGCCACCAGCGACGTGTAGTGCCGTACGAAGGCCGTCAGCTCGTCGGCCGTGACCTCGGGGCCGGGCTCGTTGAACAGCGCCGTGCGCCGCACCCCGGACGCCGCACCCGTTTCGCAGACCGCCAGCGTCGTGCGGGAGTCGGCGGCGATGGCGCACAGCGCGCTCGGCAGCCGCGCCGCCCGCAGGTCCTCCTCGATCGCCCGGCCGGTCGGCCCGCCCGCCAGGCCGGTGACCAGCACCTCCTGCCCGAGCGCGGCCAGCACGCGGGCCACGTTGACGCCCTTGCCGCCCGCGCGCCGGTGCACCGCGCCGACCCGGTTGACCCCGTCCCAGTCGACGGCCGGCACCTGGTAGGTCACGTCGAGCGCCAGGTTGAGCGTCACGGTGAGGATCATCGCGGCTCCGTGATCCAGCCGCCGTCCTTCATCACCCCGGCCACCTCCAGCTCGTCGGAGAGCACCACCAGGTCGGCCGCCTTCCCGACGGCGATCGAGCCGATCCGGTCGGCCAGGCCCAGCACCCGGGCGGGCGTCAGCGAGGTCACCTGTACGGCGTCGGGCAGCGACAGGCCCACCTCCCGCACGGCGCGGCGGAACGCCACGTCCATGGTCAGCGTGGAGCCCGCGATCGAGCCGCCCTCGACCAGCCGGGCCACGCCGTCCTCCACGCGTACCCGCATGGGGCCGAGCACGTAGTCGCCGTCGCCCAGCCCGGCGGCCGACATCGCGTCCGTGACCAGCGCGGTCCTCCCCGGCCCCGCCACCTCGTACGCCAGCCGCAGCATGGCCGGGTGTACGTGCACGCCGTCGTTGATCAGCTCGACCGTCACCCGCTCGTCGTCCAGCAGCGCGGCCACGGGCCCAGGCGCACGGTGGCCCAGCGGCGGCATCGCGTTGTAGAGGTGCGTGGCCACGCTCGCGCCTGCCTCGATGCCGGCGATCGTCTGGTCGTAGTCGGCGTCGCTGTGCCCGATGGCCGCGATCACCCCCTCGGCGGCGGCCATGCGGATCACCTCGAGCGCGCCGGGCAGCTCGGCGGCGATCGTGAGCATGCGTACGTGCCCGCGCCCGCTCTTGAGCAGCTCCGCGAACTCGTGACGCGACGGCTCGCGCAGCTGCGTGGGGTCGTGCGCGCCGCAGCGGCTCCTGGCGATGTAGGGGCCCTCGAAGTGGATGCCCGCCAGCAGTCCCTCGTCACACAGCTCGGCCAGCGCCGCCGTGGCCCGCGTCAGCCCGGCGAGCGAGTCGGTGACCAGGCTGGCCATGGTCGTCGTGGTGCCGTGGCGGCGGTGCAGCGCCACCGCGTCGCGGGCCCGGTCCTGCTCGCCGGTGGGGAAGGAGCCGCCCGCGCCGCCGTGGTTGTGGATGTCCACGAACCCGGGGATGACGTGCCGCCCACCCATGCTCTGGCCCTGGCCGGGGGCGGATCCGCGGCCGACGTGCGTGATGCGGCCGTCTTCGATGGTCAGCCACCCCTCGTGCACTCCCTCGGGAGTCACGATCCTGGCGTCGGCGAGAGTAAGGCTCATGAAGAAAGAATCACAGATCGCGTGAGGTGCATGGGCTCGTCGGGGTCGAGGCCGCGGGCGGACGCCCTGGCGACGGCCACCCGCTGCGCGCGGATCAGCTCGGCCATCGGGTCGAGCCCGGTCTCGAAGAAGGTTCCGCCGGTCTCCTCGACCTGCGCGCGCAGCCCGTCGGGCGCGGTGCCGAGCATCCACGTCACCCGCCCCGGAGCGGCGATGCTGATCGGGCCGTGGCGGTATTCCATCGCCGGGTACGCCTCCGTCCACGACCGGGACGCCTCGCGCATCTTCAGGGCCGCTTCCTGCGCCAGGCCGACCGACCAGCCGGTGCCGAGGAAGGTGAACTGTTCGGCGTCGACCAGCTCGGCGGGCAGCGGCGCGGCCACGGCCTCCTCGGCGTCCGCGATCGCCTGGGTGAGGTCCTCACCGAGGCCGGCGCGCAGCAGGGCGAGCTGCGTGGTGGCGAACCTGGTCTGCACGACTGAGCGCTCGTCGGCGTAGTCGAGCACGACGACCTCGCCGGCGGCCGTCATGATCGGCGTCTTCGGGTCCGCGGTGATGGCCGTGGTGCTCATTTCCGTCCTGGCCAGCAGCTCCAGGACCTCGGTCGTGGTGCCCGAGCGGGACAGCGCGAGCACGCGGTCGTAGCGGCGCCCGAGGGGGAACTCGGAGGCGGCGAAGGCGTCGGTCTCGCCGTGCCCGGCCTGCTCGCGCAGCACCGCGTACGCCATCGCGATGAACCACGACGTACCGCAGCCGATGACGGCGACCCGCTCGCCCCGGCGCGGCAGCGCGTCGGCAGGAAGGCTCTCGACGGCGCGGCGCCAGCACGACGGCTGGGACGCGATCTCGGTCTCGGTGTGGGTCGTCACCACATGCCTCCATGACTGATTGTTTCTGCTGATTTCATATCATATTAGTGCAGCAATGTGCAGTGGTGGCTCTGGTCTCCCCGGTGTGCCACGCTTGCTCCTGACCGCATCCGCTAGGAGGCCTCCGTGTCCCGCTACGACCGCTGGAACTCCATCCTCGAGCTGCTGGCCCAGGAGGGCCGGTTGTCGGTGGAGGAGGCCGCCCAGGCGCTCGACGTCTCCACCGCGACGATCCGGCGGGACTTCGACCAACTGGCCCAGCAGCAGATGCTCATGCGCACGCGGGGCGGCGCGGTGGCGCAAAGCGTGAGCTACGACCTGCCGCTGCGCTACAAGACGGCCAGGCATGCCGACGCCAAGCACCGCATCGCCGCCGCGGCGGCCGAGCTGGTCACGCCGGGCGCGATCGTGGGACTCAACGGCGGCACCACGACCTCCGAGCTGGCGCGCACCCTTGCCACGTCGTCCACCCTGGAGAGCGGTTTCACCATCGTCACGAACGCACTCAACATCGCCGCCGAGCTCACCGTGCGGCAGCACGTCAAGATCGTGGTGACCGGTGGGGTGGCCAGGCAGCAGTCGTACGAGCTCATCGGGCCGCTGGCGACCGGCGTGCTGGAGCAGGTGACGCTGGACGTGGCGTTCCTCGGCGTGGACGCGCTCGACATCGAGCTGGGCGCCTCGGCCCACCACGAGGGCGAGGCCAGCGTCAACAACCTGTTGATCAGCCGGGCCGCGCAGGTCGTCGTGGTGGCCGACTCCTCGAAGGTCGGCAAGCGGGCGTTCTCCCGCATCTGCCCCATCGGTCAGATCGACACGCTGGTCAGCGACTCCGAGCTCTCCGACGCCTTCGCGGGACAGCTCAGCGACGCGGGTGTCAAGGTCGTACGCGCCTGACAGGGGTTAGGTGGGTAGGTATGGACCGCAGACGATAGGCCATCCCAGGGGGACTTATGGTGTCGGGAAGGGGCGTGGCTCGGCTCGGGCCCGCGGAGCGCACCGCGGCGCTGGAGCGCATGGCCGCGCGGGAGCTCGACGTGGTCGTGGTCGGCGGCGGCGTCGTCGGGGCGGGGATAGCGCTCGACGCCGCGACCCGGGGGCTCGACGTCGGCCTGGTCGAGGCCAGGGACTTCGCCTCCGGCACCTCCTCGCGCTCCTCCAAGCTCATCCACGGCGGCCTGCGCTATCTGGAGCAGCTCAACTTCGAGCTCGTACGCGAGGCGCTCCGCGAGCGCTCCCTGCTGCTCCAGCGGATCGCCCCGCATCTGGTCAGACCTGTTCCGTTCCTCTTCCCGATGACCCACTACGGCTGGGAACGCCCCTACGTCGGCGCGGGCGTGGCACTCTACGACACGCTCGGCCACGCCTCCGGGCTCAACCGCGGCGTCCCCGGGCATCGGCACCTGTCCAGGTCGCGGGCCCTGCGGCTGGCTCCGGCGTTGAAGAAGGCCGCCTTCACCGGGGCGATCCAATACTGGGACGCGCAGGTGGACGACGCCCGCTACGTGATGACCATGCTCCGCACCGCGGCCACCTACGGTGCCCACATCGCGCCCAGGGCGCAGGTGGTGGGGTTCCTGCGGGAGGGTGAGCGGGTCACCGGCGTGCGCGTGCGCGACCTGGAGTGCGGCGACGAGCTCGAGGTACGCGCCCAGCAGGTGGTCAACGCCACCGGCGTCTGGACCGACGACATCCAGGAGCTGGTGGGCGGGCGCGGCCAGATCCACGTACGCGCCTCCAAGGGCATCCATTTGGTTGTGCCGCGTGACCGGATCCACTCCCTGACCGGGATCATCCTGCGGACCGAGAAGTCGGTGCTCTTCGTGATCCCCTGGGGCCGCCACTGGATCATCGGCACCACCGACACCGAGTGGACGCTCGACAAGTCCCACCCCGCCGCCTCCCGCGTCGACATCGACTATCTGCTCGACCACGTCAACGCCGTGCTGTCCGTGCCGCTGACCCGCGACGACGTCGAGGGCGTCTACGCGGGGCTGCGGCCGCTGCTGTCGGGCGAGTCGGACGAGACGTCCAAGCTGTCCAGGGAGCACGTGGTGGCGCACCCGGTGCCGGGGCTCGTGCTGATCGCCGGGGGGAAATACACGACCTACCGGGTCATGGCCCAGGACGCCGTGGACGCCGTGGTGCATGGGCTCGACCAGCGGGTGCCGCGCTCGTGCACCGACCGCATACCGCTCGCCGGCGCCGAGGGCTACCAGGCGCTGTGGAACTCCAGGCACCGGCTCGCGCAGGACTCCTCCCTTCACGTGGCCAGGATCGAGCACCTGCTCCAGCGGTACGGCTCGCTGATCGACGAGGTGCTGGAGCTGATCGAGCGCGACCCGTCGCTGGGCGCGCCGCTGTCCGGGGCCGACGACTACCTCCGGGCCGAGATCGTCTACGCTGCCACCCACGAGGGCGCCAGGCATCTCAACGACGTGCTGACCCGGCGTACGCACATCTCCATCGAGACCTTCCACCGCGGCCTGGCCGTGGCGCAGGAGGCGGCCGAGCTGCTGGCCGAGCCGCTCGGCTGGGACGGCGAGCAGGTGAAGAGGGAGGTCGAATACTTCACCAAGCGCGTCGAGGCCGAGCGCCGCTCCCAAGAGCAGGACTCCGACCAGGAAGCCGACGCCATCAGGCTCGGCGCCCCCGAGATCGTCCCCGTCGTCGTACCGGATCGGAGCGCACATGAGTGAACCGTCGAGGCAGCTTTCCGACCCGGGAGAGCTGGTGGCCGCGTATCTCGACCACTACCGCGAGGAGATCCTGCGGGCGCTCGAGGAGTTCCCGGACCCCGAGGTGAGCCGGGTTCCGACAGGGTGGACGCCGCTGGCACTGCTGAAGCACCTGGCATACATGGAGCGGCGATGGTTCGTCTGGGGCTTCGCGGGCGAGCCGGTCGAGGAGCCCGCCGGTGACCGCGACGCCGAGGGCAGGTTGATCGCGAGCGAGTCGTTCGACGAGATCAAGAAGTTCTACCTGGCGCAGTGTGAGCGGTCCCGCCAGATCGCGGCCCAGGGACGGATGTCCGACGTGGGGTCGCGGATCGGATGGTTCGCGCCGCCGAAGGAGCCGCCGACGCTGGCGTGGATCATGTTCCACGTGCTGGAGGAGTACATGCGGCACGCCGGGCACCTGGACATCGCCCGCGAGCTGGCCGAGGGATAGGGGCGGCCCGGGGGTACGCGGGCCGCCCCTTCAGATCACCGCGCGGGCGGATACCGCGTGGCGTCGTGCACGTCGAGCAACGGCTCCTTGACGCCGTCACCTGAGTCGTCGGTCCAGTTGGAGTTGCCGGTGGAGATCAGCGTGCTGCGTACGGCCAGCGAGCCCGCCCTGGTCGTCGGCTTGCCGGCGCCCGAGGTGAGGAGGCCGGCCGCGCCCGCCACGTGAGGGCTGGCCATCGACGTGCCGCTGATCGTGTTGTAGCCGCCGTTCCGCCAGGTCGAGTAGATGCAGGTCCCCGGCGCGGTGATCTCGATGGTGGCGCCGTAGTTGGAGTAGAACGCCGAGGTGTCGTCCTGGTCGCTCTCGCTGCGGCAGGACAGCGTGCTGCCGCCCGCGCCGCCGGGCAGGCCGTCGTTGTCGGTCAGCGCCGAGACGGTGACCACGTCGGGGTGGTTGGCCGGGAAGAACGTGGAGGCGTTCGCGTGGTTGTTGCCCGCGGCCACGACGACCACGATGCCGGCGTTGACCGCGTTCGTGATCGCGGTGCTGATCGCGCTGCTGGAGCAGCCGTTGCAGCCCAGGCTCAGGTTGATGACCTCGATGGTGGAGGCGCGGGCCACCACCCAGTTGAGGCCGGCGGCGATGCCGGACAGGGTGCCCGAGCCCGCCGCGTTGAGCACCTTGACGCCGTGGATGCGGGCGCCGGGCGCGACGCCGACCGGGCCGATGGCGTTGTCGATCGCGCCGACGGTGCCCGCGACGTGCGAGCCGTGGCCGTTGTCGTCGGTGCCGGAGTTGTTCACGCAGGCGCCGCTCTGGCAGTTGGCGCGCGCGACCACGTTCAGGTCGGGGTGGGTGTAGTCCACGCCGGTGTCGACGACGGCGACGTCCACGTCGATGCGCACGTCATCGGTGCCGTCGATGTCGAGGTTCGGGTTGTCGGGGCCGAAGATCCGCCGTACGCCGGTGGGCGTGGTCTGCGGGAAGGCGGTGACCTCGGCGTCGGGCTCCACGCTGAGCACGTTCGGGTTCTTCTTGAGCTGCTCGGCGGCGGTCGCGCTCAGGCGGGCGGTGTAGCCCTTGAAGGCGTGCTCGTACACGCCGACGAGCTGGCCGCCGTGCTGGGAGACCTGGTCCTGGGCGGCGGAGCGGGGCGCCCGCATCGCCGGGTTGAGCTGGACGATGTAGGTGCCGTCCGGTGCGGCGGCGGAGACGGGGAGCGGCGCCATGGGTAACGCCAGTGCACCGGCGAGCAATGCGAGCAGGGGGGTGAGTGATCGCATGGAAGCCCTTCCTCGACACGATGATGTCAATAAAGCTTTCATCAAAGGTTAGGAAAAGTCCATAAAAAAGGTGCCGATTCGCTATGAAACGGCACCTTTTGGTGGCTTAACGGAGCGGAATCCAGGCTTGCGAGGCAAGCGTGGCGGCGTCGTTGACCTGGACGCCCTCGTGCGAGACCGTCCAGATCGACGCACCGATGATCATCGACCGCTGGATGCCGGGCTGGTAGTCCTGCCCCTGCTGCACCGGGTGTTTGATCATGCCGAGCTTGGAGACGCCGGAGTCGTCGATCTTGAGCACGAGCGCGCCTGACTCTGTCTGCTGGGTTAGTGGGATGACCGACAGGCCCGTCTTGGGCCAGTAGAGGAACGCGTGCGGGTCCCACTCGGCCTCCGAGCCGGAGTCCTTCTGGAACAGCTGCGACAGCCTGCGCGGGCTGGCCGGGTCGCTGACGTCGAAGAGCGAGACCTGGGTGCCGAGCGTCCTGCCCTTCTCGCTGGCCTCCTGACCGATGCCGATCAGCCGGCCCTCGCCGCCGGGGTGCAGGTAGGCCGAGTAGCCGGTGATCTTCAGCTCGCCGGTCACCTTGGGCGCCGCCGGGTCGCGCAGGTCGAGCGTGTAGAGCGGGTCCACCTGCTTGAACGTGACGCAGTAGCCGACCGGGCCCATGAACCTGACGGAGTAGATGCGCTCGCCCTCGCCCAGGCCGCCGACCTCGCCGGTCTTGGCCATGGTGTCGGCCTTGAGGGTGTAGACGGTGCTGGAGCTGTTCCGGCCGTCCGGGGAGGTGAGCGTGGTGGCGATGCGGAGGTGACCGTCGTGCTCCGACATCGAGTACTGGTTCAGCAGGCGTCCCTTGACCTTGCCCGAGGCCACGTAGGCAGGCGCGCCGGGCGAGGTGACGTCGAACTTGTGGATCTCGGTCTCCTCCGGCGGGACCGTGGGAGTCGGCTCGTCGGGTGTGGGCTCCTCGGCCGGGGGCACATTCGGGGTGTCCTCGATCGGCATGGGGAAGGACTGCCACCAGCGCGGGTTGCTGGCCACGTACAGGCCGGCGCCGGTGCCGTACACGATGTCGCCGTCGGCGGCCAGGCTGATCGGGTCGGTGCCCGACGCGGTGACGCCCTGCGCCAGGTCCACGGTGTGCACGGTCAGCAGCGAGGTGCCGGTGTAGTCGGCGGGGTGGCTGACCCGCTCGCACTTGACCGCGTCCTTCTTGACCGCGCCGGACGCGTCGGTGATCTCGATCTTGGGGAGCCAGGCGTCGATCGGGGCCTGGCGCACCGCCGCCTGGTTGGCCTTGATCCGCTCGGCCTCCGAGGCCGTGTCCTTGAGCTGAGGAAACGTGATGTTCGGCTGGTTTCGGGTGACGATCCGGACCGTGGAGCCGACCATCCTGGCGTCCACGTACGTGCCCTGGGGCTTGATCGTGCTCAGCACCTTGGGCGGGCCGGCCAGGTCGACCAGCACGTATCGGGTGTCCCCGACCGGGACCATGGACTTGTACATGATGTCGCCGCCGCCACGGAACAGCACCAGCGCGCGCTCGCCGGACAGCAGCAGGTCGGCGGGGGCGTAGACGCGCTCGTCGCCCTCCGTGAGCTTGAGCGAGGAGGTGACTTTCCTCGTGGCGGTGTCGATCACCCGCAGGATGCCGTCCTTGACCGTGACGATCCGGTTGCCGTCGGTCTTGACCAGATCGGGCTCGTCCACGCCGGCCTCGTGCACGTTGGTCGTGGAGTGCTCGGGGGTGTCCGTCTTGGCCATGGCGGTGTCCTGCTCCATCCGCGCGGTCATGGGCACCGAGTTGCCCAGCCCCCATGGGCCGACGTTCGCCGCGGCGCGCTCGCGCAGCCCGGCCAGCATGTCGTCGCAGCCGGTGTAGGCGACCAGGCGGACCGCGCCAAGAGTCGTCGCCTTCGGCGGCGGCGTGCTTCCCGTCGACGAGGTGCAGGCGGCCGTGACCGTCGCGAGCGCCGCGGCGGTCGCAGCCGTGCGGATGAGGGTCTTCATGACCTCATTCACGGCTGCCCGCGACGAATGGTTCAGGAGACCTTTTGCGGATTGATCGTGTACGCGGGGCTGAAGTCGACGTTCTCCGGCACCTCCAGCAGCTTGCGCAGCAGCTTGCCGGTGAAGTCGACCACCTGGACCTCGTCGTTGCTGCCGTTGTCCTGTTCCCAGCAGTAAAGATGGGTCTCGTCGTAGAAGCCGAGCACCTTGTCGCAGTCGGAGGAGAACTTGCGCAGGCGATCGCCGGTGGCGGAGTCCCAGATGCAGTGGTCGCCGTCGCCGCCATTGGGGCAGTTCGTGACGAACGTCTTGCCCGAGGGCGAGAAGATGTCCTGGGTGCCGGCGGGCAGCGTGCCTATGCCGGGCATCGAACGCGTGGCCTTGCCCTGGGTGTTGAAGAAGCGCAGGCCTCGGTTCTTCTCGTCGCCGTAGATATTGACCGTGCCCTGGTCATCGCCGTCGAAGCCGAAGGCCGTCTGGCGGACGGTGCTGTCCTTCACGTCGACCACGGCGGCATCCTTACTCGCCACGTCGACGATGACGAAGCCCAGGTAGTGCCAGTCGTCGCCGACCTTCTTCTCGGTGTTGAGCAGGATCCTCGCGCCGTCCTTCGACCAGGCCCGGATGCTGCTGATCAACGGATCCTTGACGGTCTTGATCGTCGTACGGTCGCCGGTCTGCCGGTCGGTGATGACGATGAAGTCGTAGCCGTCGGAGCTGTAGCTCCTGCCCCTGCTGGCCAGGTAGCGGCCGTCGGGCGAGACCATCGACTCCCAGTTGCCGGAGTATTTCGTGAACGTGCCGCGCAGCGAGCCCCTGGCGTAGTCGATCCAGTCGTCCTTCTTCTTGTCGAGGATCTCGTACGAGGTCAGGAAGATCGCGTCGCCCGGGTTCTCGTAGAACGAGACACT
This sequence comes from Nonomuraea sp. H19, assembly GCF_052068215.1. Taxonomy (NCBI): domain Bacteria; kingdom Bacillati; phylum Actinomycetota; class Actinomycetes; order Streptosporangiales; family Streptosporangiaceae; genus Nonomuraea; species Nonomuraea sp. H19. The sequence goes on from NZ_JBQHCV010000001.1 coordinate 84,034, forward strand.
GGCGCCGGGGAGCGCCTTCCTGGTGCCCGTGCGCGGCACGCCCGCCACCTGGCTCGTGGACGTGGAGGGGGAAGGGGACGGCCGCGTCGAGCGCCCGGTCTGCGTGGGCGTCGGCGAGTTCACCGGCCCCGCCACCGGCGACTTGTCGAGCTGGATGATCACGAACACCCCGGCGAGCAGCAGTAACGCCACTGCCACCGTGATGCCGGCGATCAGCGGGCCCCTGCTCTTCTTCCGCGGCGGCTGCGGCTGGTTGTACATGCTCGGATACGTGGGCGCGGCCCCGTAGTGCGGCGCCGGCGGCTGCCACTGCTGGTGCTGCTGAGGATGCGGCGGGCCGGAGTGGGGGTACTGGACCGGGCCCGACGGCGGGCCGGCAGGGTGCGGCGGGACGGGGCCGGAGTGGGCGTGCGGGACCGGGCCGGAGGTCGGGCCGGCAGGGTGCGCGAAAGGCGCGCCGGAAGGAGGCCCCATGGGCGGGTGGGGCGCCGCTTCGGCGGCGGCCTGCGCCAGCATGCCCGAGTTGGGCGTCGACTGCTGCAGCAGCCGCATGATCACCTGCTCGGCCGTGGGCCGCTGCGCCGGGTCCTTGGCCAGGCACGCGGCCACCACGTCCCGCAGCACCCCGTCCAGCATGCCGAGATCCGGGTGCTGGTTGAGCACCCGGTTGATCACCGCGGGCATCGTGTCGCTGCCGAACGGCGCCCGCCCCGACGCCGCGAACACCATCGCGCTTCCCCATGCGAACATGTCCGCGGCCGGCCCGACGGTGTGCCCCATGATCTGCTCGGGCGGCATGTACGCCGGCGTCCCCACGACCATGCTGCTGATCGTCGAGGTGGCGTTCAAAGCCCGGGCGATGCCGAAGTCGATCACTCGCGGTCCGTCCGCGCCGATGATCACGTTGGCCGGTTTGAAGTCGCGGTGCACGATCCCGGCCTGGTGGATGGCGGCCAGCGCGGTCGCCGTGCCGATGGCCAGCCGGTGTAGCACGGACCCGGTGCGCGGGCCCTCCTCCTGCACGACCCGCTGCAGCGAGGGTCCTTCGATGAACTCGCTGATGATGTAAGGCCGGTCCTGCTCGATCCCGGTGCCGAGGACGGTGGCGGTGCAGAACGGCGCCACCTGCTGGGCCACCTGGACCTCGCGCAGGAAGCGCTCCACGCTCACCTGGTCGGCCGACAGGTCGGGCCGCAGCCACTTGACCGCGACGTGGGCGTCTGCGTCGTCCTTGGCGAGGTAGACGACGCCCTGGCCGCCCTCGCCGAGCCTGCCGAGGAGATCCAGGCCCCCCAGCCGCTGTGGATCTCCGGGTCGTAGCTGAGCGAAGGATGCCATGAGGGGATTCTGTCGCTATGCCGCGAATCCGCAAAAACTACCCGCCGGTAGCTTTACGGAATATTCTTCTGGCATGCATGTGACCTCCAGTGGCAGGACGCAGGACATCATCGCCCCCTTCACCGGCGAAACCATCGCTGAGCTGCCCATATCGGGTGTTGATGATGTCCGGCGGGCGTACGAGAACGCCAGGGCGGCCCAGATCGAGTGGGCGAGCGAATCCGCCGCGGCCCGGGCGAAGCCGTTCCTGCTGCTGCACGACGCGATCCTCGACCGGCGGGCCGAGATCCTGGACATCGTCCAGAACGAGACCGGCAAGGCTCGCAAGCACGCCCTCGAGGAGGTGTTCGACGTCGCGGGCTGCAGCCTCTACTACGCGCGCCGCGCGCCGGGACTGCTCGCCCCGCGCGGGCGCAAGGGCGTCTTCCCCGGCGCCACCCGCGTGGCCGAGCTGCGCCAGCCCAAAGGCGTGGTCGCGCTGATCTCCCCGTGGAACTACCCGCTCTCGCTCGGCGTCACCGACGCCGTGCCCGCGCTGCTGGCCGGGAACGCGATCGTGCACAAGCCGGACACGCAGACCGCCCTGTCCACACTGTGGACCATCGACCTGCTGGCCGAGCTCGGCATGCCGCGCGAGATCTGGCAGGTCGTGCTCGGCGAGCCCGCCGACATCGGCGACGCGCTGCTCGACCACGCCGACTACGTGGCGTTCACCGGCTCCACGCGCGGCGGCAGGAAGATCGCCGAGGAGGCGGCCAAGCGGCTCATCGGCTGCTCGCTGGAGCTCGGTGGCAAGAACCCGATGGTGGTGCTCGACGACGCCGACCTCGACGTGGCCGTACAGGGCGCGCTGCGCGCCTGTTTCACCAACGCGGGCCAGCTCTGCCTGTCGATCGAGCGGCTGTACGTGCACGAGGGAGTCTTCGACGACTTCGCCCGGCGCTTCGTCAAGCAGGTCAGGAACCTCAAGCTCGGCGCCGGCCACGACTGGTCGGTCCAGATGGGCTCGCTCACCTCGCGGCGCCAGCTCGACGCGGTCAGCGCGCACGTGGACGACGCCCTGGCCAAGGGCGCGACGCTGCTGGCCGGCGGCAAGGCCAGGCCCGACCTCGGCCCGCTGTTCTACGAGCCCACCGTGCTCACCGGTGTCACCGAGGACATGGAGCTGTGCCGCAACGAGACGTTCGGGCCGGTGGTCGCGCTCTATCCGTTCGCCACCGACCAAGAGGTGGTCGAGCTGGCCAACGACACCATCTACGGACTCAACGCCTCCATCTGGACCGCCGACCTGGCGCGCGGCCGCGCGCTCGCCGCCCGCGTCAAGGCCGGCACGGTCAACATCAACGAGGGGTACGCCGCCGCGTTCGCCTCCTACGACGCCCCCATGGGCGGCATGAAGGCCTCGGGCCTCGGCCGCAGGCACGGCGCGGAGGGCCTGCTGCGCTACACCGAGGCCAAGACCGTGGCCTCGCAGGCGAGCTGGCTGGGCTTCGAGCCGCCGTTCGACCTGCCGTACGAGAAGTGGGCGGACGTACTGGCCGGCACGCTGAAGACGATGCGCAGACTCCGGCTCAAGTAAAACGCTGTAAACGTGGGGGGCCGCCGTTCAGCGTCGTCACGGGGCTCGGTCCAGGGGGCATGCGCGCGCTGGTCGCCACGTCGTGTGCGCGGGGACTGGTGCGCGCCGGCGGAATAACCCGGCGGGGCGGGGTGTCCATGACGTTCATGAAGATTCGTTACGTCGGCGGGCCGACCGCGATGCTGGAGATCGGCGGGGTGCGGTTGCTGACCGATCCCACGTTCGACGCGCCCGGCGACTACCCGATCGGGAACAGGGCGCTCACCAAGACCGCCGGTCCGGCCTTCGAGGCCGCGGAGGCCGGCGTGGTCGATGCCGTGCTGCTCTCACACGACCAGCATCCCGACAATCTGGACAAGGCCGGCCGGGCTTATCTGGCGTCCGTGCCACTGGTCCTGTCCACGGGGGCGGCGGCCGAGCGGGTGGGGCCGCCGGTGCGCGCTCTGCCGAACTGGACCTCCGTCGAGCTCGGCGACGGGCTGCGGGTGACGGGGGTGCCGGCGCAGCACGGGCCCGACGGGACCGAGCACCTGGTGGGGGAGGTGACCGGGTTCGTGCTCGATGGCGACGGGCTGCCGACCGTTTACGTCAGCGGGGACAACGCTTCGCTCGACGTCGTGCGGGCCGTCGCGGAGCGGGTGGGTCCGGTGGACGTGGCGCTGCTGTTCGCGGGCGGGGCGCGGACGCCGCTGGTGGATGGGTATTTGACGTTGCCGAGCGAGGCCGCCGTCACCGCCGCCGAGATCCTGGGGGCCAGGTACGTGGTGCCGCTGCATTTCGAGCACTGGGCGCATTTCACGCAGGGCAGGGACACGGTGGAGCAGGCGTTCGCGGGCTTCGGCGACCGGCTGCGGCTGCTGGCGCCCGGCGAGCGGACGCACCTCTCTTTCCCCTGACGGGCGTCTGAGGCCGGCTGCTCGCCGTGGTTTACCGCGCTTGGCCGCATCATGTGGGCTCAGTCGCTCGCGTGGGCTCATGCGCTTGGTCGCATCGTGGGGGCTCGGTCGCCCGGGTGGATTGGTGCGCTTGGGTTGCACGCCTGTGGCGAACGGCGCGATCTTCTCCGCCCGCGGCTGGCAGGGTGGAGCGGTGAGCTGGACTGCGCGAGCGCTGGACGTGCTGGCTGCGGGGCCGCCGACCCCGCTGATCGACCTCCCCGTGCCGGCGCCCGGGATCAGGCTGCTGCTGAAGGACGAGTCCGCGCAGCCGACCGGGAGCCTGCGCCATCGGCATGCCAGGGCGCTGTTCCGCCAGGCCATCCGCGACGGGTTGATCACCGAGGGCACGACCGTCGTCGAGGCGACGGGTGGCAACGCGGCCGTGGCGCAGGCGTGGTTCGCGCAGCGGCTCGGGCTGCCGTACATCGTGGTCATGCCGGGCAAGCGGAGCGAGGCACGGGCGCGGCCGGTGGAGGCACTGGGCGGGGAGTGCCGGTTCGTGACGCCGCCGCTGGCGATCTATGAAGCGGCTCGGGAGACGGCGCGGCAGGTCGGCGGGCACTTCCTCGACCAGTTCGGGCGGGCGGCGCATCATGACCTGGCGGAGGAGCTGTTCGCGCAGGTGCGGCCCGACTGGGTGGTGACGGGTGCCGGCACCGGCGCGACCTCGGCCACGCTGGGCCAGTGGCTACGCTCCCACAGCACGCCCACCGGCCCGGCCCCGAGCACCGCCGACAACCCGGCCCCGAGCACCGCCGACAACCCTGCGCCGAGCACCGCCGACAACCCTGCGCCGAGCGCCGCCGACTACCCTGCGCCGAGCGCCGCCGACTACCCTGCGCCGAGCGCCGCCGACTACCCTGCGCCGAGCGCCGCCGACTACCCTGCGCCGAGCGCCGCCGACTACCCTGCGCCGAGCGCCGCCGACTACCCTGCGCCGAGCGCCGCCGACAACCCCGCCCCCGGCCCTGTCTCGGCTCCTGTAGCCGATGGGGGCGTCCCACGCGCGCCGGACGTGGTCGTGACCAGCGCAGACGGCAGGGCGGCGGTCGATGGGGCGGGGCGGTGTCGGGTGGCGGTGGCAGACCCTGAAAACTCGGCGTATTTCCCGGGATGGACGCTCGACGCCCCCGACTACTCCACCGGCATGCCCTCTCGCATCGAGGGCATCGGCCGGCCGCGCATGGAGCCCGGCTTCCGTGCCGACCTCGTCGATCTGGTCATCCCCGTGCCCGACACGGCGAGCGCGGCGGCGGCCAGGCGCATCAGGGAGGTCACCGGGCTGCCGGTGGGCGGCGCGTCGGGCACCGCGCTCTGGGCGGCGCTGGAGCTGGTCGAGCGCATGCATGCCAGGGGCGAGACCGGCACCGTGGTGTCCGTGCTCGGCGACGCGGCCGATCGTCATCTGGCGACCTGTCACGATGACGAGTGGGCCGCCGAGAAGGGGCTCGATGTCCGGAAATATACGGACGAGCTGCGGCGCCGTACGCACATCCACTAGAACGGCCGCACCACCGCCCAAAAGGCCCCCGGCTAACCCAAAGGGTGGCTGACCCAGACGTTCGGCTCCACGTAGACGGCATGGTCGTGCTCCGCGTGACAGTGCACCGGGCTGAGCGCGCCCGGCACCTCGACCACGCCCGTGCGGTCGAACGGCAGGCCGGTCCACCCTCGCCACTCCGCCGGCGTGCCCGCGATCACCATCGAGCGCGGCGCCACCTTGATGATCTTCCCGCCCGCCCGCACGTGCACCCGCAGCCAAGCGTCATGGGGCAGGCCGTCGTCACGGGTGCGGTAGGCGTACTCGATCATGGGGGTGTGGGGTTCGAGGTGTTTGCCGTTGGGCCTGACCGGCGCCACCAGCTCGCTGAAGCCGAGGCGGGCGGCGTGGGCGCGCATCGCCGCCAGCATCAGCGGCGACAGGCCCTTCCCCTGCAGGTCGCGGCGGACGCTGATCTCCAGAGCCGAGATGCTGTCGGGCCGCTCGCCGCGCTCGCGGGTCAGCAAGCCCCACCGGATCACGCCGTCCCACCCGTCGTCCGGCAACTCGGCGCCCTCCGCCCGGTACGGGATCATGCAGCTCCGCGCCACCAGCCGGCCGGGATCGGCATCGTCGTCGGCCACCAGCACGTACTCGGCGTAGGTCGAGTCGGCGAACGGGTAGAACAGGTCGGCGATCGGGTCCTGGAACATGAACTCGGGCCAGGTATGGTCCATGTCCCACAGTTCCGATGCGAGCTCCGGACGCTCGGCGAGCGTGGTGATCTGGAGAGCCATGTAGATCATTCTCACATCACCGATTCGCCAGGAATCACATAATATTTCGATGCTTACCGGCCTATCGGAGGTGCGCTAGCGTCGGCGGCATGACAGAACTCGACCCCAGGCTGCGTGCCGTCACCGACCTCATCGTGGCGGAGGCACGCGAGGGCGGTGGCAGGCACGAGTACGACGGGCGGATCCAGGACCTGTCGCCCGACGGCGTGCGGACCGGGCTGGCGCGGCTCGGCGAGGGGGCCGCGCCGGACGATCCGCATGACGCCGAGCACCTGAGCGTGTTCGAGCGGAGCCTGCGTACGCAGTTCGGCGAGCTCCAGCTGCACCGCAAGAACCCGCTGGTCCACCTCTCCAACCTGGACCTCGCCTGCTACGACCGCGACTACGGCCCCGAGGAGGAGCGCGCCGCGGCGAAGGCGGCCCACCTCGCGCTCTGGCCGGACGCCGTACGCCATGCCCTCGACTCCCTCGACCAGGTCAGCGCTCCCGTCGCGAAGTCCCTGATCGGCGCCGCCAAGGGGCTGGCGGCCGGGATCACGGATGAGGCCGCTCTGGAGGCGCACGGCAGGCTCGTCGCCCACCTCGAGCGAGCCGCGGTCGAAGGCGACCCCGACGCCGCGCTCGGCGGTGCGGCGCTGGCCGAGCTGATGGGCACGGCCGAGGGCCTGCCGGTGGACCTGGTCCGGCTGGCCGAGCGGGCCGACGCCGAGCGCGACCGGCTCATGACGCTGCTGGCCGAATCCTGCGCCAAGCTGGGCCGTCCAGGAAATCCCCTCGACGTCGTACGGGAGCTGGTCAAGGACCATCCGGACGCGGACGGCGTCATCGAGGCGGCCAGGGCCGGCACGGAGAAGGCCATCGCGTTCACCCGCGAGAAGGACCTCGTGCCCTACCACGACGGTGAATGCCTGGTCGGGCTGGCTCCCGAGTCGCGCCGCTGGGCGATGGCCATGATGTCGTGGAATTCGCCGGGCGAGCCGGAGGGCCCCTCCTGGTACCACATCACGCCGCCCGACCCGTCCTGGCCCCAGCAGGAGCAGGAGGAGTGGCTGGAGGTCTTCAGCTATACGACGCTGCCGGCGATCAACGTACACGAGGTGGCCCCCGGGCACGTCTCGCACGGTCTCGCCCTGCGCAGGGCACCGTCGGACGTACGCCGGCTGCTGCAGTCGACGGCCTTCATCGAGGGGTGGGCGCACTACGCCGAGGAACTGTGCGTGGAGGAGGGCTTCGCGTCCGACGACCCCCGCTTCGAGATCGGCGTGTGGGTGGAGGCGCTGATCCGCGTCACCCGGCTGGCCTGCGCGATCGGTGTGCACACCGGTCAGATGACGGTCGAGGAGGGCGCCCGGCGCTTCGAGTCCGACACGCATCTGGCGGGGCCGGCGGCGCTGGCGGAGGCCCGGCGGGCGACGTTCGACCCGACGTACGGTCGCTACACCTGGGGCAAGCTGCTCATCCTCGACCTGCGCGAGCGGGCGCGCAGGGAGTGGGGTGCGGGCTACACCCTGCAGCGCTTCCACAAGGCGCTGCTCGATCTTGGCTCGCCGCCTCTGGGACTGATCGGGGCGATCCTGTAGCGTCCATCACCGAGGAGGTACGTCTGTGCGCGAGCTCGCCGGCAAGGTAGCCGTGGTGACGGGTGCGGGGAGCGGCATCGGCCGGGCGCTGGCCCTGCGGTTAGCGGCGGAGGGCATGACGCTGATGCTCGCCGACGTCGACCACCGCGGGCTCGCGGACACGGCCGCGCTGGCCGGGGACGCCAAGGTGCTCACCCAGATCACCGACGTGTCCGCGGCGACCGAGGTCGCGCACCTGGCCAACCGCTGCTTCGGCGAACTCGGCGCCGTGCACGTGCTGTGCAACAACGCCGGCGTCTATCAGGGCGGCCACATCTGGACCCGCGGCCAGGAGGACTTCGACTGGCTGCTCGGCGTCAACCTGCGGGGCGTGCTGCACGCCATCCACGAGTTCGTGCCCCGCATGATCGAGCAGGACACCGAGGGACACATCGTCAACACGGTGTCGGTGGCCGGCCTGTTCGCCGTGCCGGGCTCGGGCGCGTACGCCGTCACCAAGCACGCCGCCCTGGCCGCCTCCCAGGCGCTCGCCCAGGACCTCGCCGCCGCGGGCTCGAAGCTCCGCGTGACCGCGCTCTGCCCGGGCGCGGTCAGGACGCGCATCGGCGAGTCGGACCGCGTACGCCCGCCCGGGCTCGCGCACACCCCCACCCAGGACGAGGTGGACGCGCGGGCCGCCATCGACCGGGCGGTCGCGGGCGGCATCGAGCCGTCCGAGGTCGCCGACCTGGCCGTGGCGGCCATTCATGAGGAGCGGTTCCTGGTGCTGACCGACCCGAAATATGCCGAGCGGCTGCGCCGACAGACCGAAACCCTGCTGACCGGAAGCCTGCCGCTCTACCAGTGACGCTCGTGGGCCAGCGCCCGCACGACCGTGCCGCGCCGCGTGTCGATCAGCAGCCGTACGGAGTCGCCGGGCAGCACGTCCCGGTAGAACGCCGATTTGACGGTGAACGCCGTGGCCTTCTCCGAGCGGCCGTCGTGCACCGCGATGTGGTAGGAGTTCCAGGAACCGGTCTCGCCGCTTGATTCGACCTCGGCCCAGCGCTTGACGACATACCCGGCGATCTCCCGACGATTGGCCCCCTGCGCGGAACGTCGCGGGAGCTCGATCTCCACGCCCGGCCATCCGCTACCGGTGAAGATCCACTCCTGCTGCGGGTTGATCGGTGCGCTTTCCGGCCCGGCGGCCTCCCGGCCGCGTGCCGTCAGCAGGAACCCCCGGCCGCCGCTGATCAGCCCGACTCCTGCCACGAACGCCACCATCGTCGCGATCATCCCGGGCCACGTGAGGCCGGCCCAGGAGATGGTGGCGTACCAGGGAACGACGAGCGCGCCGGCCAGGAGCATCGGCGCGATCATGGTGGGCCACCGTCGCCGTGCCAGGCCGAGATCGATGGCACACTGCCGGACGAGAGGCGTGAAGTCGCTTTCGAGATCGGCCCCCTCCGGCATGAGCGCGATCACCGGCGCCTGCCGGGCTCCCCTCAGGAGGGCGGTCACCTTTTCCAGCACCCACCGCTCGTACGGCAGCAGCGGCTCCGCCCGGGGCGCCGCAAGCGAGACACGGTCGCCCTCGATCGTCACCCACCCGCGCCCGGCCAGTTCGAACAGCGCCGAATGGAACACCTCCTGTGCACGCATCCCGCGCAGGAGTTCGACCACGGGCTGGGGCGCCGGGTGCTCAGACACCGGAGAAGACCGCTCCCGGCCGGACACCTTGAAGGCGGCGGCCAGCGCAGCGATCCACAGAGCCCATGCGGCCACGGGCCAGACAAGATCCACCGTTCTGTGTTAGCACGAGTGCCCGTGCCAGGCCAGGCGCAATATCCAAGGCGGATAGACTGAGGGCACCGCATTTCGCCTTTGGGGGGTTCTTACGGTGTCTGAATTCGACACAGTGCTCGTGGTCGACTTCGGCGCGCAGTACGCGCAGCTCATCGCCAGGCGGGTGCGCGAGTGCCACGTCTACTCGGAGATCGTTCCCTCGACGATGCCGGTCGAGGAGATGATGGCCAAGAACCCCAAGGCGATCATCCTGTCCGGCGGACCGTCCTCGGTCTACGCCGAAGGGGCGCCGCCCGTACCGCAGGGCCTGTTCGCGACGGGCGTACCCACGTTCGGCATCTGCTACGGCTTCCAGGCCATGGCCCAGGCGCTGGGCGGCGACGTGGCCCGCACGGGCGTGGCCGAATACGGCGGCACCGCGCTCGACGTGCTCGACGAGGGCGTGATCTTCGCCGGTCTGCCGGCTACCCAGACCGTCTGGATGTCCCACGGCGACAGCGTCGCGGCCGCGCCCGAGGGCTTCAAGGTCACCGCCTCGACCCGCGAGACCCCGGTCGCCGCTTTCGAGCACCCCGAGCGCGGGCTCTACGGCGTGCAGTTCCACCCCGAGGTCCTCCACTCCGAGCACGGCCAGGTGGTGCTCAAACACTTCCTCGACGCGGCCGGCTGCCGTCCGACGTGGACCATGCTCAACATCGTCGAGGAGTCCGTCGAGACCGTACGCCAGCAGGTCGGCAACGGCCGCGCCATCTGCGCGCTGTCCGGCGGCGTCGACTCCGCGGTGGCCGCCGCCATCGTCCAGCGCGCCATCGGCGACCGGCTGACCTGTGTCTTCGTCGACCACGGCCTGCTGCGCAAGGGTGAGGCTGAGCAGGTCGAGCGCGACTTCGTCGCCGCCACCGGCGTGAAGCTACGCGTGGTCGACGCCTCCGACCGCTTCCTGAAGGCGCTGGAAGGCGTCACGGACCCGGAGGAGAAGCGCAAGATCATCGGCCGCGAGTTCATCCGCGTCTTCGAGGACGAGCAGCGCGCCATCATGGCCGACGGCCCCGTGGAGTTCCTGGTCCAGGGCACCCTCTACCCCGACGTGGTCGAGTCGGGCGGCGGCACCGGCACCGCCAACATCAAGTCCCACCACAACGTCGGCGGCCTGCCGGAGGACCTCCAGTTCACGCTGGTTGAGCCGCTGCGCGCACTGTTCAAGGACGAGGTGCGCCGCGCCGGCGAGGAGCTCGGCCTGCCCGCCGCCATGGTCTGGCGCCAGCCCTTCCCCGGCCCCGGCCTCGGCATCCGCATCGTCGGTGAGGTGACCCGCGAGCGCCTGGCCCTGCTCCAGGAGGCCGACGCCATTGCCCGCGAGGAGCTGTCACGCGCGGGCCTCGACCGCAAGATCTGGCAGTGCCCGGTGGTGCTGCTGGCCGACGTGCGGTCGGTGGGGGTGCAGGGAGACGGGCGGACGTACGGCCATCCGGTGGTGCTGCGGCCGGTCACATCGGAGGACGCCATGACGGCGGACTGGGCGCGGGTGCCTTATGACGTGCTGTCGCGCATCTCGACCCGGATCACCAATGAGGTCCGGGAGGTCAACCGGGTGGTGCTGGACGTGACCAGCAAGCCCCCGGGCACCATCGAGTGGGAGTAACCGCGAAAACTCAGCCGAACATCGATATCCAGGGTGGGCCGAAGAACCGGTTGCTCGCCTGCCCGGGTGATCGGCTCAGGGTGAACCGGAGGCGGTGCAGGTGGATGATGCCACACGCCGTCCGGAACGGGCATAGGCGTTCGCCGGGCGCCTCCCGGTCTGCCGCCACGAGGCCCTCGATCGGCCCCATGGGAAGTCGTTAGGAACGGCACTTACGGGCTGGGACAACCCAGGGTTGGCCATACTTGAGGCTGCGTCATGGGTCCGTCGCCTGTCGGGCGCGGAGAGCCCGGAGCTTGTGGCGGTTGCCGCAGCGCTCCATTGCGCACCAGCGTCGGGCGCCGGGGCGGGACGTGTCGACGAACACCAGCGGGCAGTTGTCGCTCGCGCACTCGCGGATGCGCCCGGCGAGTGGCCCGGACAGCAGCTCGATCATCTCCCGTGCCAGCGTCGACAACGCTTGCGTCGTCCGCACCGGCGGCGCCCACCCCGCGGTCGTGGCGTCGGCGGCGAGCTCGGGGATCAGCGGCGCCGCGGCCGCGGCGCGGTTGATGGTCGCGACAGTCCCGGTGGGGAGGGGGCGACGCGCCGCCTGGGCGTGTGCCGCGTCCCAAATCGCTTGGCGGAGAGTCTTGGCCGCGGTCAGCTCGCGGGCCGTCACAGGGACCGTCATGACCGCGGTCATGGGCGGCTGGGCCAGCCATTCGCCGAGGTCGGCAGGTTCGTGGAGGGTCTCGAACACCGCGTATAGGCCCTCGCCGCCTGTGTGGGCGAAGTCCAGGCAGATGGCGCCGGCGTCGAACCGGAACGATCCGCCCTTGGGGTCGTGCAGCACTCGGCCGGTTGCGTTCGCTCGCATGAAACCACTATAACTGGTGTCGCGCGAAACCGCTTTAACTGGTTTCATCATCGGAGGAGCAGCACATGGGTGTACGGCACATCAACCCCGAGGGAGTCCATCGCAGCCCGGCTTTCAGCCAGGCCGTCGTGGTCGAACAGCCGACGAAGACGATCTACGTCGGCGGGCAGAACGGTGTCGACGCCGACGGCAAGGTCGTCGGTCCCACGGTCGGGGAGCAGGCCAGGCAGGTGTTCCGCAACCTCACTACCATCTTGGAGAGCGAGGGCGCGAGCCTGGCGAACATCGTGCACTGGCGCATCGCCGTGGTGGACGGACACACGTTCGACGAGGGTGTGGCCGCCTTCCAGGAGGTGTGGAACCGGGCCGACCCGCCGCCGGCCATCACGGTCCACGTAGTGGCCGGCTTGGGCCCCGGGTGCCTCGTCGAGATGGACGCCGTCGCCGTCGTGTGACGCCCAGGGGCGGGGGCGGCCGGCGCCCGCATGCACTGGCAGACCAGACCGGCGTCGAGCACCGCGTCGAGCACGGCGTATCGCTCAGCGCGGTCGGTGCGGGCGCGCTCCTTGATCCGGTTCAGGTGGATGCGAGGGGTCGGAGACAGGGGGCGTGATCAACGCCGACCTTCTGCTTGCCGACGTACGCGGCTGGACGCCCGATCGGTGGGAACGCTGGATCAACAAGATCGTCGCCGACGCGACCCTGCGACGAAGGCAGCGCGAGACATGTCCCTCGTGCAGCGGTCAGGAGCCCGATCCCGGGGCGGTCGCGTTGTGGAGCTTTCAGCATCCTGAGCTTTTGCGGTGCGGCCGACGGCATGGCCGCCCTCCGCTCTCGACCGGCCGACGGTGGCGATCATTGCGGCCACCGGCTCCGATCCAGGGCTGTAGGGAAATCCCCGAGGGCGGCGCTTCACGACGTCGGTGAACTTCACTGCCAGCCGTACGGATGAGGAGCGGTGAGGCCGGCGGCGTACATCTCCTGATTCAGCTGGGCGAGCCCGCCGTAGGCGCCCATCGGGATCCCGGGCGGCTGGAACGGGACCTGTCCCGGGACGGTGGGCAGCAGGCCGGCCCAGGCCATTTCGCCGGCGAGCTGGTCCAGCATCGACTGGATGTCGGCTGCGTGCGGGGCGACGCCGGGCAGCGAGGGCGCGAGGGCGCGGGCTGCGTCGGGCAGCCCGGCACCGGTGCGGCGCGGGTCGCCGAGGTTCAGCGGAGTGCAGCTGGATTTGATGATCTGGATGAGGCGGTCGACGCGTCGCGCGTTTCGCTCTCTGAAGCCGTCGACGAAGTCGCCGTGATGGGCGAGTACGAGAGCGGCGAGGCCGGTGACATGGGGCGCGGCCATGGATGTGCCGTCCCATGCCGCGTAGGCGTCCGGGGGTATCGCCGACACGATCCCCACGCCCGGCGCGCACACGTCGATCTCGGGACCGAAGCAGGTGAACTCGGCCGAGAAGTAACCCTCGCGGGTGCGCGGTTCGCGAATCTGGTCGACGTGCGTACTGTCGTCCGGGAACGCGCCGGCCTTCCCTATCGCCGCGACGGTGAGCACGATCGGCATGCTGCCGGGGAAGTTGACCGGGCCGCCGTCGTTGCCGGCCGCGGCGACGCAGGCGACACCCCCGTTCCGGAGCTCTTCGATCTTGGCTGCGACGAGTGGAGAGAACTCCTTGGTGCCCAGACTGAGGTTGACGACGTCGATTTCCTTGTCGAGGCAGTAGTCCAGCGCCTCGATGAGGTCACTCAGCCGGCCGCCCGGGAAGATCTTGCAGGCGTGCACCTCCGCCTCCACAGCGAAACCCACGATGCCCTGGCCGTTGTCGGCGCCGGTGATGACGCCGGTGCAATGCGAGCCGTGGTGTACGGTGTCCATCTTCCAGCCGCCCGCCTTGCGGCCGGACACGTCGCAACCGGCGACCACCTGGCCGGCCAGATCCGGGTGCGCCAAGGCCGCGCCCGAGTCGATCACCGCGATCTTCACCCCGGCCCCCCGGAACGTGGGAGGCAGCCGGTGTACGTGCATGGCCTGCTGACCCCATCCGAACAACTGCTGGTCGGGGAAGCCCGGCAAGGTGTCCGAGAGCCGCTTCAAGACGATCAGGTTGTCCCGGTCCGGTTTGAGCGCGGGCCGGTCGACGATGCGGCTCCAGAACCCGCTCTGCGGTTTGACCTGCACGCTGGCGATCGACTCCGGCGTTTCGCCGACCATCGTGATCGTGCCTCGCCCGTCCGTCCCCGTGACGGTCTGCGCGGGCCAGAGGTAGCCGTTGACCAGGATGGTGGCGCCGGGTACCGGCTTGCCGTCGGGATCGGTGACCAGGAAAGTGAAGGTGACGTCGAGGCCCACGGGCTGGACGACCTGGCGGCGGGTGGCCCTGCGCGGCATGGCCGACACTTCTGTGTAGGTGAGCAGGCGGTCACGCTCGATGTGCACTTGGGGGAGCTGCCTGCGGAGTGCGTCGGCATGCTCGCGGCTCATGCTCGCCACGGTCACGCTCGGGAAGGAGACGCCTTCGAGGCCCATCAGTCCCACCCGTTGGGGCATCTCCAGATGCCGCTGCACCTGGACCTCCGGGTCGCGCTCAAGCATGTCACGGAGGTCGGTGGGCTCGAGCGGGGGTGCGATCACGCCCTGCGCCTCCAAAAAGGGCCGGGGTACGACCGCCGCCATGTAACGCCGCGGGCGTGGCTGCAGCGCCTGCTGCGGCGGGTGCTTGCCGCGTCCCGACGAACGCGGCCGCGACTCGTTTCCGTTGTTCGAACCAGAACTGTTGGCCATAACGTCTTTCGACTTTCCTGTGCTAGTAGAGCTCGATAGGCGAATCGGGCTCGATCGTGAGCCGGGATCCGTACTCCGCCTGCAGCGCCTCAACGCGTTCCGGAGGCATGTCCACCGCGATCAGAGTCGGCCGGTCCGGCTGCCCGACCATCCGCCGTATCGTCACGTCGGGATCATCGCGAAGCGCCCGCGCCAGCTCGGCGAGCAACGCGGGCTCCGCACCGATCATGTACGGCATGCGCCCGGACCGGTCACTGGCCGGTCCGGGCTGCTCCGATGGCTTGATCACAACGATGGCCGGCTGTGCTGGCCCGATCCGCCGACGAGATTGACCACCTGCTGGACCTGTGCCAAGCAGGCCTCATACTGGCCGGATCGATACAGGCGCACGGCCTGGATCGTCAGCGGTATGACTTCGGCGAGCTGGGGCGCCTGCGGAAGCGTCGCCTGAAGCCAGGCGTGCAGTTGCATGAGCGCCATCGCGCACTGCTGCTGCAATTGACCTTGCTGCGTCATCGCGCCACCAGGCGCGACGGCGACGCCTCCGTATGCCATGCCTGGCCAGCGCTCCTGTCCTCCCATCGGCTCCATCTGATCCCCGCTTACTGTCCGACTCCGGCGAACGACGGCTGCTGGCCCATCTGGCCTTGCATGCCGCCGGGCTGCGTCTGCTGGCCGTACTGCTGCGGCATCATCTGGCCTTGCATGCCGCCGGGCTGCGTCTGCTGGCCGTACTGCTGCGGCATCATCTGGCCTTGCATGCCGCCGGGCTGCGTCTGCTGGCCGTACTGCTGCGGCATCATCTGGCCTTGCATGCCGCCGGGCTGCGTCTGCTGGCCGTACTGCTGCGGCATCATCTGGCCTTGCATGCCGCCGGGCTGCATCTGCTGGCCGTACTGCTGCGGCATCATCTGGCCTTGCATGCCGCCGGGCTGCATCTGCTGGCCGAACTGCTGCTGCGGCTGCTCCGGGATGCGCGCGAGGATCTGCCTGACAACTGGGAGGCCGTACTGCACGCCGCAGCGGGCGATCTTCTCCCAGAAGGTCGTCGGGCTCAGCTGGTGCTCCATCGGGTGGATCTGCTCGCTCCCAACCTGGAGAGGCTGCAGATTGCCGAGGCCACCGCCGGCCCCGCCGGGCATGCCGCCGAGTCCCATCGGTGTCATCCCTGGCTGGCCGTACTGCTGCTGAAGCTGCGGGGGAATCTGCTGGCCGTATTGCTGCTGTTGGAGGTGCGGGGGGATCTGCTGACCGAACTGCTGCGGTGGAACCTGCTGACCGAACTGCTGCGGTGAGATCTGCTGGCCGTACTGCTGCGGCTGCTGCTGACCGTATTGCTGCTGGAGGTGCGGTGGAACCTGCTGGCCCAACTGCTGTTGGAGGTGCGGCGGGATCTGCTGGCCGTACTGCTGCGGGATCTGCAGCCCACCGCCCAGCATGCTGCCGAGTCCCATCGGCTCCATGCCCTGCTGGCCATACTGCTGCGGCGGAATCTGCTGACCGTGTTGCGGCTGTTGCTGCTGCGCCTGGAACGGTTGCGTCATGGAAGTCATCGGTCTCTCCCTTGGAACGGGCCCCATCGCCAGCTCCACAGTTGTTGCAAGACTCCCGGTTACCTACCGCGATCGAATGGCAACTAAGGGTGCCTCTGCTGTAATAGTCAGACAAAACGCAACAGGGTGCCGCGCGCATCGCGAATGGCGAATCGGGCTTCCGTAAACGCCCGAAGACGCTAAGGAATCACCTGTAAGGAGTAATAACCGGCCGGATCGGGGCCGGGAAGCCGAACGGCCGACGCGGGCGCCGCCCGTGGTCATTCCGGACGGAAGCTCCGCCGGGGACCGCGGGCGGCGTTTGTGCCGCGTCGGCCGGATTCTTACTCCGTCAGCATCTCCTGCCGCTGTTGATGCATCGCACGACGTTGGTCATGAGCTGCTTCGACATCACGCTGATGGAGCCGGCGTGGTCGGTGCTCGGGTCGTTGCCCTCACTGTCGAACGCGTCCACCGCGAACGGGACCTCCGTATCGCTGGGCGCGGTGTTGGGCACGTCGTCGTAGACCAGCGTCATGCGCAGCTGCGGCACGGCTTGGGTGCCGCTCGGGCAGGCGCCGTCCTCGTCGGGGAACACGAGGTGCGTACGGTGGCCGGCGCTGTCGATGTTCTCGCCGTCCCAGCAACTGGGCATGTCGAAGACGCGGACCAGTTCGCTGCCGGCGGGACAGATCGGATACTTGTCGGTCAGCCGATCGGTGAAGCCGGTGCAGGTGAACGTCGGCCTGGCGTCGTCCCCGCCGTTGGTCGCCGCCCTGGCGTCACCGGAGAACAGTCTCAGGAATTGCGGTGACGCTGTGACCTCCGACGTGGGGTTGCCGCGGTACTCCAGCCGCACCTGTGACGGCTGCACAGGTGTGCCGGCGTCTTCATCGGCGCTGGACTCGCCGTTGAGCACCCGCAGGGCCGGCCAGAAGTAGGCCGACTGGTCGGCCTCGTTGCGGCAGGTCGTGTCGGCGGCGGCGAGGCTTTCGTTCGTGGAGAAGGCGTCCGCGGACATGTTGCCCACGTAATCCAGCAGGGGCTGAGCCCCGTCGGACACGCCGGGGGCCGTGATCACGTTGTCGTTGTTGCCCCCTTCGCTGTTCATGCTGCATCGGGAGACGAACGTGCCTCGGGAGCCGTTCGACGTCACTTGCGGCTGCTCGGTACGCGGGACCTCCCGGATGTCGACGGAGTCGTCGGCCGACAGTTCAGTGGCCGTCGCATCGGCTTCGGCGTTGTTGAGCGTGCAGGTGGAGAGGGCGTCGAGGCCGGTGGGGCGTTGTGCGACGCGGCCGATGGCTATGGCGATGCGGTCGATGGCGGCGCCTCGTTTGGAGGCGAGGGGGCCGAGGATGGCGTTCTGGACGAAGTTGGGTCCGCCTTGGCCGACTGAGCGGGCTAGCCGGTCGTTGGCCTCGGCGAGTTGCTTGTCCAGCAGCGCGAGATTGCGGTCGACTTCCGCCTGTGCGGCGGCTGGGATCTCGGGGAGCTTGTCGGCCACGCTCGGGCAGACGATGGTGCCCGTTCCCGTCCCGGTTCCCGCTCCCGTGCTGGTGCTCGGGCTTGGGGCTGGGGAGGTGGCGCCGTTGCTGGGTGCTGGGGAGGGGGTGCCGTAGTCAGGTGCCGGAGAGGGGGTGCCGTTGTCGGGCGCCGGGGTGTCGGAGTCGCTGAGTGTGCAGGTGGAGAGGGCGTCGAGGCCGGTGGGGCGTTGTGCGACGCGGCCGATGGCTATGGCGATGCGGTCGATGGCGGCGCCTCGTTTGGAGGCGAGGGGGCCGAGGATGGCGTTCTGGACGAAGTTGGGTCCGCCTTGGCCGACTGAGCGGGCTAGCCGGTCGTTGGCCTCGGCGAGTTGCTTGTCCAGCAGCGCGAGATTGCGGTCGACTTCCGCCTGTGCGGCGGCTGGGATCTCGGGGAGCTTGTCGGCCACGCTCGGGCAGACGATCGTCTGGGCCGCCAACGTGCCGGCCTGCGCGGACAACGGAGACCCCAGCAGTGCGAGTGCGATGCTCCCGCCTAAGAAAACGGCCCCTGACCAGGGTCTGAATCGCCTTCCCCCCGATGGGATCCGCATGCGACCACTCCTTCCGATGTCGTGACGCAGGAAAGTCCGATCTTCGAGAGGTACGGGGCCGCAATCGGGAGGGTTCAGTGGGCTGCGTCCGCCACCCGGTGCCACGAATGCGTATTTGTCCGCATTCCCGGATTGAACCCGGCGCCAGACGCAGGCCGTACCACCCTGCGTAAATATCTATGAGCCTCACCCCCGAGGCAACTGAAGGGCTCACTCATGACGAAGCGCATCCTCACCGTCCCCGGCCTCGCGCTCGCCACCACCCTGGTCGCCGCCTCCGTCAGCCCAGCCGTCGCACAAGCGGGCACGGAGACGAACACCGCCGTGTACCTGGCGGCGTCGCTCCTGGGCAAGAACGAAGTTCCCGCCCAGGGCACGAAGGCCGGTGACGGGAACGGCAGCGCGATCGCCGTGTTCCGCATCCATGGCCAGCGCGTCGACTACGCCATCCGGTGGCACAAGGTGGCCGCGCCGACAGGCTTCCACATCCACAGGGGCCGCGCCGGCGAGAACGGCGACGTCAGGATCCCGTTCTTCGGCGCGGCGCTGCCGGCCACGCTCAGCGCCGTCAAGGGCACCGTCATGGTCAAGGACCTCAACCTGCTCAACAGGATCGTGAACAACCCCATGGGCTGGTACGCCAACCTGCACTCCGGCGAGTTCCCCGGCGGCGCCGTACGCGCTCAGCTACACCGGATCCGGCCGGTGTTGCTCGAATCGGTGCTGGCCCACGGGTCGCGCACCACGCTCACCACGATGGCCGACGGCGACCAGGAGGTCTCGGCGCCCGATTCCAAGGCCGGCGACATGGACGGGCGGTCCCCCTGGCTACTTTGGCTGAAGGGTAGCAAGGTGCACTTCGCCACTGCGTGGAAGGGGATCGCCCCGCCGGTCGGCGCCCACATCCACCGCGCCCCGAAGGGCAAGAATGGCCCCGTGGTGGTGCCCTTCTTCGCCGCCGAGAAGGGCCTCCCGCCCGGCGTCAACGGCGTAGCCGGCACGGCCCCCAGCACGGTCGAGGTCACCACCCGCATCAAGAACAACCCCAAGAACTGGTACGTCAACCTGCACACCGCCGAGTTCCCCGGCGGCGCGGTGCGCGGCCAGCTCCACTGGGGCAACTGGTAATCGCCGGCCGTCAGGGGATCGGGCGGTCGCCGAGCTTGCAGTCGCGCGGCCGCTCCGGGCGGTCGTCGGTCCAGCCCGTCTCAGACGCCCAGGCCGTGTAGTGCATGAACGTGCCCTTCTGCAGCCCTTCGGTGCTCTCAGCGGCGATCGACGCATTGGTCGCCAGAACGGCGCCGGTCCACGGGTCGAGGATGGTGGTGTACCGCTCGGCCACCTCGTCGTCTTCGCCGAACTCGGCGAAGAAGCCCTCGCTCTTGACGAAGGCGACCGCGAGGCCCGCACGCCCCAGGGGGTCGGTGATCGGGCCGCTCACCTTGGTCGTCGGCAGCCCGGCCACGAGGCGCAGGGCGGCCGCCTTGACCGCGGGCCTGACCGGCATTTCCAGCAGGGCCGTCGACCAGGACAGGTACTCGTCGAAGCTGGACTTGAGCCGGCCGTCCCGATCGGCCTCCCAGTACGTATGGAGCTTCTCCCGCAACTGGGCGGCGTCACCGGGCAGCGCCGCGAGGTCGGCCAGCGTGAACTCGCCCAGCCGGCGGTCGCCGAAGACGCCGCCCGGCTTGGCGGCTCGCGTGTACACGCACCCCCACGGCTTGGTACGCAGCCGTAGCCGCTTGCAGTCCTGCGCACGCGTGCCCGGCGTGCACACCCGCTGGACCCACTCCGGCGAGCCGGCCGCCCGCCAGGCACGCTCGTCAGCAGGAGTGGCCGGGCGCATGAACTCCTGCCGTGTCTGAAGTTGGACAGGGTCCCGGGGATCGCGCGGCTGCCAGAGGTCGGTCTGCGCCGAGTACAGCACGTTGAACGTCTTCCCCCCAGCCCGCACCCGGGTGAGGCCGTTGTTGATCACCGACCTGCGCCAGTACGCGCCCGTGTCGTCCGGCAGCCGGGCGACCTGGTCCGCCAGAGACAGCAGCGCATCGTTGCCGCCGGCCGGGACCAGCATCGGTACCGGCGCGACGGCCAGGTTCGACACCAACGCTATGACGGTCGTGATGACGGCCACTGTGGCCGCCGCTGCCGCCAGAGTCCATCCCCGGATCAGGCGGGGCCGGCCTGTCCGTACGGGCTGGTCCATGGCCGTGGACAGCCGGGCACGGGCCCGCTCGAACACTTCGTCCGATGGCGGTGCGGCGTCGGGCAGCGACCTCGCCAGGAGACTCAGCTCATCCATGGTTCTCCTCCAGGGGGTTGACGTCGCCGAGTGCCTTGCGGAGCTGCTTGCGAGCGCGGCTGAGGCGGGATGCGACCGTGCCCGCCGGGATTTCGAGGGCCGCGGCGACCTCGGCGTGACTGAGGCCGCCCAGCACGCTCAGCAGAACGACATCGCGGTCCCTGCGGTTGAGCCCGGCGAGCGCCCTCGCCAGCCTGCCGGTCAGCTCGCCCGCGGCCACGCGGGTCAGCGCGGCGTCCTCATGACTGTGCTGCGGGCGCTCCGCCGTCCGGCTGAGCGCCTTCCACCTGCGAATCTCGGTACGGCGGTGACGCGCGACGAGATGCGTGGCGATGCCGTACAGCCACGGCCGCACCCCGCCGCGCGAGGCGTCATAGCCGCCCCGGTAGGCGGCCAGGAACACCTCGGCGGCCACGTCGTCGGCGACGTCATCGGACAGCCGCCTGGCGATGTAGCGGTGGATCTCGGCGAAGTGCATGTTGAAGATCTGCTCGAAGCCGGCCCGGAGATCGGGTGGGTGGGCCAGGTCGGGTGGCAGGGCCATACGGGCATCTCCGCTGAGTCGAACGAACGGTGAACGCCCCTTCTTGCCCGGAACGCCGCGATGCTTTCACGGTCCGGGCAGATGGCCATCTTCCGCGAGCGGGTACGAGGCCCGCCCAGCCGGCGGCCGGCCGAGCCTGCGAGTGTGCCGGGTGCCTACGCTTGCTTGGGCTTGGTCGGCTCAGCCGCCGCTTCCGATGCGTGCCCAGGCCCCGGCGAAGGATCCGGCGCGGCGTCCGGTTCGAGCAAAGGATCCGGCGTGGCGTCCGATCGGGGCGAAGGGCTCGGCGTGGCGTCCGATTGGGGCGAAGGGCTCGGCGTGGCGTCCGATTGGGGCGAAGGGTCGTTCGTCGTGTCGAGTTCGAAGGCCGGCTCGGGCGTGGCGCCGGGTCCGGGCAAGGGCTCGGGCGCAGACGAAGCCGCGAGTACGGGCGCAGGCTCGGGCCGCGACGGCCGTGGGCGCCAGAACCCCCGCACGAGCCGCCCCACACTCCCCAAGAGCAGCGGCACCAGCAGCGCCCCGATGAGGATCGGCGAGGCCATGTACCGGAAGTCCTGCGCCGAGATGTTGGCCAGGATCGCGAGCTGCTGCCCGGCCACCACGGCCGCCACCCCCACCACATACCGATTACGCAGCACCCAAGCGGCCAGCCCCACAGCCAGGTACGACAGGTACGCCCACGACGCCCCCCGCCACAGCACCCAGTCGTACTGAGGCGCCAGCGCGGCCGTCAGCCACGAGTCGCCCACTTGGTGCAGCTCCTGGGACAACGGCCGGAGCGAATAGACCCACCGCCCAGGGAAGTCGGTCACCTTCGTGGGCCCCACGTAGGTGTCGGCATTGGGCCGCCGAGAGAACCGGTATGTCGTCCCGCCGGTCGCCGACTCGTCCTGCACCGGCTTCCACGCGATCGCCCCACGGCAGAGCCGGGTGTCGATGACCATGCGAGGCTCGGCGACCAGCAGCCGCCGCCACAGCTCCAGCAGCTCGGTGGCATGCGCGTCGGCTTGCGGCCAGCTGAAGTTCCGCCGCCAGATCAGCGGATTGATCGTGTAGCAGGTGCCGCCCTCCCACCACCGGGTCAAGGGGGCCACCGACGTCATGAGCGCCTTGTCCTGCTCGGTGAACAGGTCGGGCCGGTCCCGGTAGGCCACCGCGATGTCGCCGAAGGCCGTGTGGTAGACGTACGTCTTCGACGGAGCGGCGATCCCGAACTGGGGGAAGACCAGATTGGTGAGGACGAGCGGAAGGGCCGCCGCCACGGTTCCGGCGAGCAGCAGGCGTACCCGCATGGTTTTGACGATCAGCAGCAGCACGACCACCGCCACGCCCACGACGAGGAAGCCGTTCGCCCGGAACAACCCCAGCGCCAGCGTCAGCGCCGCGAGCCCGATCAAGCCCGGCACGGTGACCGCGCGCCGGGCCGCGAAGCGCGCGCACACCCCCGCGATCGCGACCACGCAGATCGTGAAGGGCACGTCCTTCCATAACGTGACCGAGAACGCCCCCACGGGCGGTGCCAGCGGCATCAGCACCACCACCAAAGTGGTGAGCTTGCGTGGCGCGCCGACCGCCTTGAGCGACTGGGCCAGGAATGTCAGCGTTGCCGCCATGGCCGTGGTCTGTAAGAACGTGACGGCGCCCAGATCACCGGTACGGGTGAAGCTCAGCCACAGCAGCGCGTCGTAGAGCACCGAGTGATCGCTGATCCAGGGCCCGGCGATGGTGTGGCTGAGGTAGAGGACGGAGTCACGGCTGAACAGGCCGGGGTAGAAGGCAGCCCACCAGCACCCGAGGACCGCCTGGATGACGAGGAAGGTCGCGAACGCGACCCACGGCCTGGGCTTTTCGACGTTGGTGTCGCTCCCCATGGTTCCAATCCCGAGCTGCCGGGAGAGCGCTAGAAGTAGCTCACCCCGGACTGCGGCCTCTTGCCGCGGAGCAGCGTCGGCACCGTGACCAGGTGGTAGCCGCGCTTTTTGAGCTCCGTGACGATCTCCGGCATGGCCTTTACTGTAGCGGGGACCGTGTCGTGCATGAGGATCACGCCGTCACGCCCGGCCAGTCTCAGCACGGCCGCCTTGATCTTCTTCGCGTCGCGTAACTGCCAGTCGAGCGTCGTCGCCGTCCACAGCACCTGCGCCAGATTCGCCTCATCGGCCAGGCCCAGCACCCGCTCGTCGGTGTGCCCGTACGGCGGGCGGAACATCGTCGGCTGCTGCCCCGTGGCCTGCCCGATCACCTCCTGGGTGACTTTGAGCTCCTCGAGGATCTCGTCGTCGCGGAGCGTCGGCAGCGAGGCGTGGGAGTAGGTGTGGTTGCCGATCGCGTGCCCCTGCTTGACCACCTGCGCGGCGATCTCGGGACGTTTCTCCACCTGCTTGCCCACCAGGAAGAACGTGGCCTTGGCGCCCGCCTTGCCGAGGATCTTGAGCAGGGCGGGCGTCGTCGTGCCGGGGCCGTCGTCGAACGTCAGCGCCAGGCACTTCACCCGGGCACAGTCGACCCTCGCCTGCAAGGCGGTCGCGGGCATGGAGGTCATGGCCAGAGAGGCCGCGAGTAAGGCGTGAATCACCACAAACGACAGCCTAGGCCCAATACCGCCCGCCTGTTGTCACGCTCCCGGCTCACTTTTCCCGGCGGGCGCGCAGGAACAATGTCACGCCTTTGAGCGACTTGACCGGCAGGTACCGTTCGGCGCGGACCACCGCCGACAGGCCCGCGTTGACCAGGACGGGCATTCGCCGCAGGTCGCTGCCCTGGGAGCGGCGGCGGTGCCGGGCCACGAGGGGGCGCAGCAGCACGTTCCAGCTCCAGACGCGGTCGATGTGCAGCCCTGCCCGCTCGACGACGACGGTGAGGGAGTGGCGGGCGTACCTGCGTACGTGGCCGACGGCGTCGTCGTGGGACGACCACAGCGCCATGTCGCACGGCACCGCGATCAGCGCGTGCCCGCCCGGCGCCAGCACCCTGGCGATCTCCGTGGTGACCAGGTAGTCCTCGCGCACGTGCTCCAGTACGTCGAACGCGGTCACCAGATCGACGCAGCCGGACCCGAACGGCAGCTCCCGGGCGTCCGCCTGGACCACCTTGAGCCCGCGCTGCCTGGCCAGCGCGACGGCCGTCTCGCTGGTGTCCGTCGCCGCCGCGTCCCACCCCGCCTCGGCCAGCACCCTGGTGTTCCCGCCGCCTGCGGCGCCGATGTCCAGCGCCCGCCCCGGCCGGCCGAGCTCGCGCAGCTCCCTGCGCAGGATGGCCCGGCGCTCGCGGTACCACCAGTGGGTGTCCTCGAGCTCGATCAGGCGGCGGATCTCTGTGGTTTCCATGGCTTCAGTTCCTCGAGCGGGAGAAGACCCAGCGGTCCAGTGCGGTGAAGCGGATCATGATGAGCAGGCAGTACGTGGCCACGACCGCGGCCACCTCGGCCGGCCGCCCGGCGCCGGGCGGCACCGCGAGCACGGCCATGGTGGTGAGCACGTAATTCGCCAGGAAAAGCGCCGCCGCACGCAGCCGCATGGCGGTACGCCGGCCGAACGTCCAGCGCCGATTCGCCTCGGTATTGAGGATCCCGGTGAGGACGAGCGCGCCGAGATTCGCCGTCGCCGGTGACCAGAATTCGCGGAGCGGAAGATAAATGAGTGAGTACAGGACGACCGAGACGACGCCTATCGCGGCGAATGACATGAATTTCGCCAGGGTCACCGCCCGCGGCCGGGCCACGATCGCGTCCGGGTGCCTCGGCGTGGGCTCCGACCGCGTCACCTCGACCCGCGCCCGGCCCATCGACATCGACCACGCGACCCTGGCCAGGCCCTTCAGGTCGTCGATCGCGGTCCTGACCACGCGTACGCGGGAGTCGATGTCCTCGATCCAGTCGACGGGCACCTCGTGCACCCGCAGCCCGTTGTGCTCGGCCAGCAGGAGCAGCTCGGTGTCGAAGAACCAGGCGTCATCCTCGATCTTGTTCATGAGCGGCCGGACCACGTCGGCCCTGGCCGCCTTGAAACCGCACTGGGCGTCGCTGAACGCGGCGCCGAAACCGTACCTGAGCAGCGCGTTGTAGGCCCGCGAGACCACCTCGCGGCGCAGCGAGCGGCGGGTGCGCGCGCCGGGCGCCAGCCGCGTGCCGACGGCTATCTCCGAGTGGCCGCTGGCCACCGCCGCGACCAGCGGGAACAGGGCGTCGAGGTCGGTGGACAGGTCCACGTCCATGTACGCGACGATGTCGGCCGGGCTGTCCCGCCAGGCCGTGCGCAGCGCCGCGCCACGGCCGCGGATGTCGATCCTGCGGGCGTACACGCGCTCGAACCGTCCGGCCAGCGCGGTCGCGACCGGCCAGGTGGCGTCGGTGCTGCCGTTGTCGACGATCGTGATGCGCCACGGCAGCGGGAAGCCGCCCTCGAGGAAGCGGGCCAGCGTGCGTACGCAGCCGGGCAGGGCCCGCTCCTCGTTGAGCACGGGGATGACGATGTCGACGCTCGCCGGCCTGGCAGCGGGGGCGAGGATGCGGGGGCCCGGCTCCATGGCGGCACGCGTTTCCATAGAATCCCCTGGTCTTTTTGCCTACGGCGTACCCCATGATTTTTCGGTGGCCGTCCACTGCGGCGCGTGCGCTTTCTCGCCACCATTCCTGGAATATGGCAGCTTTTTACCAGGGGAGACTTCGTAAACGGCGGAGGTGGTGTTGCGGAAGCGTAATGCGGCGAACTTCTCCAGCTCTGGATTCAGCCCGGTGAAGAGCCATTTGACGCCGTATTTCCGGGCGAGGCGTTGGACGTTCTCCGCCGACGGCGCCGCGAACGCCGCGTCGTTCGCCGCCAGCCGGGCGGAGTCCGCGAACGGCACGCTGAGGTACGACGTCACGAACAGTTCGGTCCGCGACAGCGTGCTCTCGGCGTACCCCCACCCCTCCACCAGGACCCGCCGCTCGCTGAACCCCGACACCCAGTAGTGCCTGCTGTCGCACCCCGGCACAGGGACGGGACGGCAGTGCAGGTCGGTGGCCACCACGTCGTCGGGCGAGGAATGCTCGCGCAACCACCTCCCCGCCTCCAGCGCCCCGTCAGGGATCAGCCGCGCGCGTTCCCCCTCCATGGGCGTCACGTGCGCGACCACGTCACGGACGGAGGCCGGAACCGCGTACCCCGCCAGCACCCCGGCCACCGCCAGCACGGCCCCGCGCCGCCACACCACCACCGCCCCGGCCACGAGCACGAGGTACGGCACCACCACCCGCTCCAGCGGCCCCCCGGACACGTCGATCTGTGCGACGACCAGCGCCACCCCCACCCCCGCCAGGCAGGGGACCACCGCCCGCGGCACGAGCTGCCCGCCCATGGCCGCCACCACCCCGCACACGGCCGCGATCGACAGGTACGGCCGGACACCCTCCAGGAAGTAGAGCTGCGAGTACGCCGGATGCCCCAGCATGACGGCCGCACCGACGCCCGTGACCCCCATGCCGAGCAACAGCAGCATGGCCGGATCCAGCACCCGGCGCCCCAGCCCCGCCACCCCGCCCCACACGCAGACCAGGCAGAACAGGTGCACGAGCGTCAGCACCACGACCGGCGCCGCCGGCGTGGCGGCCAGCTCGGGCATCCCGATGCCCGCCGCCGCACCCCAGAGCGCCCGCATCGTCGCGAACGGCGCCACCGCCGTCCCATGAGTCCCGCGCCCGAACACCACGAGCTGCGCGATCAGCAGGCATGCCAGCGTGACGGCGGCCGGAACCAGCCACTCGCCGGGCAACCGCCGCTCCACCACGCCCCGCACCGCCACCACGACCAGCAACCCGGCCAGCAGCAACGGCAGGAACGTGGCCTTCGCACCGGCGAGCGCCAGCAGCAGCACCGTCAGCGCCACCCGGCTCCCTGGCCATGTCACCAGCAGCAACACCACGGACGCGAACAGCAACGCCCCGAACGTCTGCGTCGGGCTCGCCCACGCGGTGAACATCGACCGCGAGGTGAAGACCACTCCCTCCTGCAGGACCGGGCTGAACAGGAAGTACGTCACCCCGACCGCCGCCGCCCCGGCCCCCCAGCTCCCGCCGAGCCGCCGCCCGAGCACCGCCACCAGCACGACCATCGCCACCGTCATCGGCAGCGTGGACAGCCGGTAGACCAGCGTCACCGGCTCGATCCCGGTGACCCAGCTCGTGGCGGCCATATCGGCGTACACGAACCAGTGGTAGGACAGCCGCTCGCCCAGCACGGCCGGGAACGTGGGCGGCAGATGGTGCTTGACCTCGCCGACCAGCGCCAGGTGGTAGGGCATGTCCACGTATGCGCTCGCGATCGGCACCCGATAGAGGGCGAGCGTGGTCCACGTGATCAGGTATCCGACCACTCCTGCCAGCGCCCAGGCGCACCACGCCGGCATCCGCTCCTTGACGGCCTCGCCCCGCCAGTGCCGCCGCAATCCCGGCACGCAGGCGAACGTGCCGATCACGGCCACGGGCGGGACCAGCACCAGCAGCGGCAGCCCCACAGCCCGGGCCGGGACGTAGGCCAGCACCTCGACCGCGTAACCGAGTGCCAGCCCGGCCGCGACGTCCTCGGCCATGGACCGCCCGCCGCCGGTCAGCGCCCGCCACAGCAGCGTCCCCGGCAGCGCCACCCCGACCCCGAGATACGCCGAGAAGGCCGCCAGGTCACGCGCGGACACCCCGCACCACAGGAACACGGCCACCGCGCCGGCGGCCACGAACCCGGCAGGCAGCCGGCCCCAGCCGAGCCACCCGCCGGGAGAGCGCGCCGGGCGGTCGAGCGTGCGGTCGGCAGGCGCGATCGTCATCGCAGCACGGTCACCAACCGGGTGAATTCGGCCGGCAGATCCACTCCGTCCCACACCCGATGAAAACTCAGCGCGCCGCCGACCGGCACCATCCGATCGACCCCGCGCCCGGCCAGTATCCTGGCCAGCTCTTCCAACTCGGGCCGCGCGAACCCGAAGTGCGTCATCGTCTGATCGCGCCGCTCGACGAGGGAGCCCAGCTCCGCCAGGGAGCCGAGCCTGGCGTGCGCGAACGTCCCCGCCCCCAGCCACCGCCGCGGCGCCGCGGTCGCGGCCGACAGCATCACGTTGGCCAGCGCGTTCCCACGGAACTCGACGCTCTCCACCAGCCCGTCCGCGGCCAGTCCGTAGGTGGAGACCCGCTTCTCCACGGCCATCGCGGCATCCACGCCCCACCCGCGCACCGTGAGCACCCGCGACACGTGATCGATGAAGTCCGCCCGCGCCGCGTCGCAGTCGCCCTCGGCCCCCACCCAGAACACGGTCCGCGGCGAGGAGCAGGCCGCCTGATCGAACCAGTAGGTGTCGTTGACGAAGCCCTCGGCCACGCTCACCCGCGCGGCCCTGGGCGCGCACAGCCAGGCCGCCGCCCGGATGACGGCGAAGGACGATCGGTCGGGGAACACCAGGTCCCGGGCGTGCGGCAGGAGCGGGTGCCGCCGGATGTCCCGCACCGTACGATCCCCGCCCCACACCACCCGCAGGTCGCAGGCGGCCGAGAGCGCGGCGGTGACGGTGTCGCAGGAGCGGTCATAGGAGACGATTCGCTGCGTCTCGCCGACCACCGGGTCGGCGTCGGCCAGGGCCTCGTGCAGCGTCTCCACGATCACCTCGGCGACCGGGCCGGAGCGCGGCGACAGGCGTACGACGTTGCGGTTGCCCATCAGCGCCGACAGTGCCCAGGAGTAGACGAAGACGGTGTCGACGTTCGCGGGCGGGATGTGGAAGATCAGGCCGCGTGGCACGCGTACGTGCTCGTGCTCGTGCTCGTGAGAAAGCCCTTCCAGGGTGCGGGTCAGCTCGCTGGGGCGCAGGAAGAAGCCGAGCGACCCGAGCTCGGGGTGGCGCCGCGCCAGCGCCGGCCGCAGCAGCCGCTTCCCGAACGCCGCGAGGAACTCCCGAACCCGCGCGTCCCCGACCTCAAGCTCGCCGTGCAGCCCTGCGAGCAGCTCTTCGACAGGTACGGTCGCCGCGTCCGGAAACCGCACCACTGCCTTGGAAGCGTCACCCCGGCTCGCCGCCTCACCATTCGAACCGCCCGCGACAGCGCCATGTGGACCGCCGTCCGTGACGGCGCCAGGTGGACCGCCGCCCAGCGCCGCGCCGCCGGAGTCGCTGACCGGTGTTGTCGTGTTGGAGTGGTTCGGCATCAGCCCTGCCCCATGGTGTCACTGCAGCCGCGCGCCTCCGCCTGCGGCAGCCTGCCGAGGACCGCGAACCGCTTCCCCGGCCAAGCCCCGTCGTCGACGCCGTGTACGACGCCGAGATCCTCGGTGAGCAGCACATGCCCGGGATAGGACGTCGGCAGTGTGCTGACCACCTCGATCAGCCCCGGCACGCCCGGCGGAGCCTCCTGCCAGGTCTCGGGATCACGGATCACGACATCGGCGAAATCAGGGCAGTAGAGCCCATCCCCGTCCGGCCCTTCCAGGAAGACGGTCCCGATCTGCTCCACCATCCCGTAGAAGTTGTGCACCCTGCTCAGCCCGTACTCCGCCGCCAGCCGCCGGCGGAACTCGGCGTTGTCCACCGCCTGCTCCGCCAGCCGCTTCCAGCCGCCGGAATGGATCAGCACCCCCTGCGACAGGTCCGCCCCGAGGCCGCGCAGGCTGAGCCACACCAGGTAGGTGAACCCGAAGATCAGGAATCGCTCGCCCCCGTGCCGCGCCAGGAACCCCTTGACCGCCTCCGCGTCCAGCCGCCCCTGCTCGTCGAGCACGAACGTGTGGTCCCTGCCGAAGTTCATCATCCCGAGCACCCCGGCGCCGCGAGCGCTCAACATCGGATCACGCACCACGGAGCGGCTGTCGACGATCAGCATCGGCAGCCGCCGCCCGCCCAGCACGCCCTTGAGCGTCGCCGCCAGCATGCGTGTCTGCGCCGCGGCCGCCTCCCGGTCGAGGTAGACCCGGCTCGGCCGCTGCCCGGTGGTCCCGCTGGAGGTCAACACCCGGAACACCTGATCTTGCGGCACGCTGCGCAACTCGTGCGTCTTGAACAGCCGCACCGGCAGCCACGGCAGGTCCGCCACCCGCCCGTACGGTGGCGCCGCTCCGATCGCGTCGAGAATACGGCGGTACGGCGGGCACGCCTGCCGGTGCCGCTCGGTCAGCGCGGCCAACTCGGGCGCCAGCACCGCCTCCCGCTCCGCCTCAGCCAGCGTGAACACACTCACCCGCCGCCCCCTGCCTGCGCAACGACCAAGCACGGGACGACCTTCGCTCGCCGGCCCGCAACTGCGAGGCGCGCGTGCGGGCGGGCGGCTGCCTGGCGTGCGTCCGGGCGGGCGGCTGCCTGGCGTGCGTCCGGGTGGGTGGCTGCCCGGCGTGCGCCGGGGTGGGCGGCTGGGTGGTGTGGGCCCGGGCGGGCGGCTGCGTGGTGTGCGTCCGGGTCGGGCAACCGCCCCGAGTGCCCAGCCGCAGGTAGCGCGTGGCCGTTCATGCCTGTGCTTCCAGGGCTCGGTAGTCGACCTTGCCGGTGGCCAGCAGGGGCAACCGGTCGACGCCGCGCACGTCGAACCCGCTCCAATGCACCTGCAACTCGGCGCCCAGCCGCCGGGCCAGTCCCGCGCACCCGGCCGCGTCCAGCCCCTCGGCCCACACCGTCACCCGGTCGTCCCCGCTGGTGGCGGCCACCGGCCCCGCGTCGCGCAGCAGGCGCTCGACGTCGTCGAGATTCACCCGGATCCCGAAGATCTTGGCGATCCGCTTGAGCCGCCCGGTGAGGTAGAGGAACCCCTCGGAATCCAGCCGCCCGAGATCGCCCGTGCGCAGCACCCCGCCCAGAGCGTCCCCTCCGGCCAGGTCCTCGGCCGTCTCCGCGTAGCCCATCATGACGTTGGGCCCGTGGTAGACGACCTCCCCGTCATCGATGGCCAGCCGCCCCCCGGGAACGGCGAGCCCCACCGAGCCGGGCTTGTCGGCGAGCCGGTCCGGCGGCAGGACGGCGATGCGCGCCGTGGCCTCCGTCTGCCCGTACATGACGAAGAACCGGTCCGCCTTCCCCGCGAACTCCATGACC
Organism: Nonomuraea sp. H19; assembly: GCF_052068215.1. Classification (NCBI taxonomy): domain Bacteria; kingdom Bacillati; phylum Actinomycetota; class Actinomycetes; order Streptosporangiales; family Streptosporangiaceae; genus Nonomuraea; species Nonomuraea sp. H19. The sequence goes on from NZ_JBQHCV010000001.1 coordinate 115,315, forward strand.
AGCTCGGGACTGAGCCGTCCGCCCGCCTGCGTGAGCGTGGCGACCGTCGGGTGCTCGGAGCGGTCGTAGCGGAGCCGGCGCAGCATTTCGTACTGGTAGGGGACGGCGGCCAGCGACGTGCACCGGTGCGCGTCCAGATGCGTCCAGAACGATCGCTCCAGCAGCCCCGCCTCCGTCAGCATCACGGTCGCGCCCGCCGCCAGATGGCTGTTGAGCACCGACAGGCCGTAGCTGTAGTGCAGCGGCAGGCTCGTGGGCGCGACCTCGTCGGCGGTGATGGACAGGGCCGTGGTGATGGCGGCGGCGTTGGCCAGCACGGCCTGGCGCGACAGGCGGACGAGCTTGGGGTTGCCTGTCGAGCCCGACGTGGCGAGGAGGACGGCCAGGTCGGGATGCGGCTCCGGCGCGCCGCGGCGCGCCGGCGGCGAGCCGTCGGTCGCGTGCGTGAACCCGAGCAACGCGGCGGGCCTGAACCGCCCCACCAGGTCGGCCAGCGTCCCGGCGGACAGGTCGGGGTCGAGCAGTGCGATCGCCCGGCCGGAGCGCCAGGCGGCGAGGTAGCGCAACACGGACATGAGGTTGTTGCGCATGCCGCAGAACAGCGGCCCCGGCCGCAGCCGGGCCAGGGCCTCGGCCGTGCGGGTAACGTGGTGGACCAGCTCGTCGCCGGTGAGGCAGCTCTCCCGGTTTCCGGCGACGACGAGCCGGGCTCGTGGGTGTGGGAATGTCACAGCACCAGCCCGCCGTCCACACCGATGACCTGGCCGGTGATGAAGCACGCGTCGGACGAGAGCAGGAACGCGACGGCGCGGGCGACGTCGTCGGGCCTGCCCAGGCGGCCGAGCGGGGTCGCCGCGATCGTGGCCGCGCGGGCCTGGCCGTCGAGCGTGGCGAGCATGTTCGTCTGGATGTAGCCGGGGGCCACGGCGTTGACCCTGACCCCGGTGGGACCCAGCTCCTTGGCCGCGGCCAGGGTGAGCCCGATGACCGACGCCTTGGTGGCGGAGTAGACCGCCTGCCCCGGACCGCCCGCCCGGCCCATGATCGAGGAGATGAGCACCACGGCGGGGCTGGTGCCCCGGCGCAGCAGCCTGAGTGAGGCCTGCAGGGTGTGTGTCGCGCCCATCGCGTTGACCTCGAAGAGCCGGCTGACCGTGTCGTGGTGGACCATGCCGAGCAGGCCCGCGGCGTGGATGCCGGCGTTGATCACGAGGGCGTCGAGCCGGCCGTGCCGCTGGTAGATCTGCCGCATCATGGCCGAGACGAGAGCGGGCTCCGACACGTCGCCGTGCACTGAATCGGTCAGCCCGCCGGTCTGCGCGCCCACCTCGGCGGCGGCCTTCGCGGCGCGCTCCTCGCCGCGGCCGTGCAGCACGACGGTGTGGCCGCGCGCCGCCAGCGTGGCCGCGACCGCCCGGCCGATGCCCGCCGTCGAGCCCGTGACCAGGGCGACGCGGTCCTCCAAAGCATCGGACGGCAGCAGCGCCGAGGCCATGTCGGCCCGGCTTTCGGGTGGCGGCGCCGAGACCCCGGCGCGGCTTTCGGATGGCAGCGCCGAGGCCATGTCGGCGCGGCCCTCAGCGGGCGGCGGCGCCGATGCCATGCTTCTCCAGCAGCTCTGCCGCCTTCGCGAACGAGCTCATGTCGATCATTTCGGTCGTGTCGATCATGATGGAGAACTCGTCCTCCATCGCGGCGACCAACGCCATGTGGGCCAGTGAGTCCCACTGCGGGATGGCACGGTATTCGAGGCCGTCGACGTCGGCGTCGGCGGGAAGGTTGAGCGCCCTGCGGAAGACGGCCCGCAGGCGATCGAGCTGATTCATGATCATCTCACTCTCTGTCCTCAAGCCACGACGTAGTGTAGCGGCACTTTCGAGTCAGGAGAAACCAAGCCCCCGCGCCGGGTAATGGAACTGTATAACGGCGCGTGCGGCATGTTCGGGGCTGGGAATGTCGGATGGGGCGCGCCGACCACTACAGGGGGAATGATGGACGAATCCAATCATTGGTATGGGCACTCCCGCATACTCGGCAGGTATTGCGGGCTGCAGGACGAGACGCCGAAGCGAATTCAAGGCTTCCTCCAGCATGGATGGAACTATCTCCATGGATTTCCCCCGAACGACCACTGGTGCAGTCCTGGATATCCCCGTTTCATCTGGTCTGACGTGCTGCGACGCCGAGGCTGGTCGATGGGCCGCAGAGGACACTACCTCATCGGCGCCCCCTGGATTTACCTCCTTTACCTGGAGCCCGAGCTGGGCGTGACGGCCGAGCGCAAGGGTACGATCTGGTATCCCTTTCACGGCTGGGAGAAGCATTCCGTCAAGGGTGACCACGCACGCCTCGCCGACGAAATCCGAAATGTCGAGACGGGTCCGGTCACGGTTTGTCTTTATTGGCTGGAATTCGCGAATCCGGACATTCGGCAGGCGTACGAATCGAGAGGATTTCGGGTCATCTGCCATGGCGACCGCGGATCCCGCTGGGAGAGCAAGGGACGCGACTTCCTGCGCAAGCAGCTGGTCCAGCTCCGGCGCCATCGCAGGGTGGCCTCCAACAGGCTCGGCAGCGCGGTGTTCTACGGCGCCTCGGTGGGGTGCGAGGTGGCTGTATACGGGGACCCGATGCAGTTCGAGGACGAGCGTCCCGAATACGGCGGCACGGCGCGCCGCCTGCGGCTCTGGCCGGAGCTGCACGGCACGCGCGTCGATCCCGAGCTGGCGGCCGAGGTGGCGCGGCGGGAGCTGGGATTCGAGTATCAGGCGACACCGGAGGAGCTACGGCGAATGTTCGGATGGAAGCGGGCCGCGCGGCGGATGGCGACCGAGCCGCCTCACGGAGTGAGGTCATGAACACCCGCATGAACGAGGCACCCGAGACCGTCCGGTTGATCGGCGGAGAAATGCTGCTGTGGTCCGACATGTCCAACGTGGGTGGCATCACGGACTGGCGGTGGGCGGCACTGGAGCTGATCAGCCGGATGGTCCCGGTGAGCGGCAGAGTGCTGCTCGTCGGCCCGCATCCGCAGGTGGTGGTCGACGAGGTGGTCGCGCGCGCCCCTGCGGCGGCCGTGCTGCTGCGCTCCTACCCTGACGCCTGTGCGCTCGGCGAACGCCATCCGGGGCTGGCGGTCTTCTGCGGGCGGCTGGAGGTGTTCGCCGCGGACGAGCCGTACGATCTGGTGCTGGCGCTCGACGGGCTCTTGCGTACGCACTCCGCGGAGGCGCCGGCGGCGGCCTGGATCGAGTCGCTCGACGCGCTGGCCGCGCTCGTCGCCCCCGGCGGGCGGCTGGTGCTCGGCGTACGCAACGACCTGGGCGTCGACCGCTTCATCGAGGCCAGGACCGCCGACCGGGAAGGTGCCGACGACCAGTGGGCCCCGCACGGTTTCGACCCCAGCTATCCCAGCGGCCCTGGGGTCTTGGACGCGGGGCTGGAGTCCGTGGGACTGACCGTCCAGCGGTGCTACGCGGCGTATCCGGGCCGACAGTCGCCGCGGGCGTTGCTCGCCCGCGAGGCGCTGGCCTTCGACCTGCCCGACGCGCTCACGTTCCCGCTGAGCGCCCTCGACGGTGACCGGATGCTGGTGACCGACCCGTTGCGGCTGACGCGTCTGGTGTTCCGGCACCGCCTGGGTGAGGAACTGGCCCCGCTCTGGCTGACCGTGGCCTCCCGCCGACCGGCCGGCGCCCCCGCCGTCGTGGCACCTCCGGACTGCGAGGCCGAGGCGGCGTGGCCGGATGGCGGTCCGTGTGAGGTGGCGTGGCCGGAGGGGGGTCCGTGTGAGGCGGGGGAGCCGGCGCCGGTCCCCGATGGCGAGGTGGCGGAGCCGCGACGGGTCCGCGAAGAGCTGCCGTTGGGGCTGATCGAGGAGGGCTCAGTCGTCTACGAGCTCACCCGTGCCGGACTCAAACAGCTCCCCGACGGCACCGTACGCCCGATCCCGACCGGCAGGGTGGTCGAGGAGATCCTCGTCGAGGCGTGCGCCCGCGAGGACGTGAAGACCGTACGTGAGCTGCTCGCCGACCTGGCCACCTGGCTGGAGGCGGGCGGCGACGTCACGGCGGCCACCGACAGCCTGGTGTACGACGGTGAGCGGTTCGCCGCCACCAACCCGGCACCGCCCCCGTCCACGGCGCCAGAACCCCGCGTCGTCCTGTGCCGGATCCTGTGGCGGTTCGCGGTCAGGCTGCTGGCCGCCGGTCACCACCATCCGTGGCCGTGGCCGCTGGAGGCGGACCAGCTCACGCTGACCCTGTGCGGCATGGCCGACCGCCCCTGCGACGCAGGCGACCTCGACCTGGCCAGAAAGCTCGACGCCGAGCTGGGCCAGGATGCCGAGCCGGCCGAGCAGGCACCCACCTACCGCGACCTGCTCGGCGCCCGCGACCGCCTGGCCGACCAGCTCACCGCCGCCCTGGCGCGCATCTCGCGCCTGGAGACCAAGCTCTCCTACCGCGAACGCGAGCTGGTCAGGGCCAAAGCCAAGCTGAGAAGGACCCAGCGCAAGGCCACCGCCTACCGCAGGACGCTCGGATACCGGCTCTCACGCCGCCTGGCCCGCCCACGCAGGGTCGCCCGCAAGGTCATCCGCATGCTGTCCGGCTGAAGACCCGAAAAGGGCTGAGGAACCTGAAAGAAGGAGAGCTTGTGCCGGTTCTTTCGGTGATCGTCCCGTTCTACAACGTCGAAAAGTACATCGGACCCTGCCTGGACTCCATCGCCGCCCAGACGCTGGACGACCTGGAGGTGATCTGCGTGGACGACGGCAGCGACGACGGCGGCCCGGCCGTCGTCGAGTCCAGGCAGGCCGAGGACCGCCGGATCACCCTCATCAGACAGGACAACCGGGGCGTGGGCCGGGCCCGCAACGTCGGCATACGCCAGGCGAAGGGCCGCTATCTCGCCTTCGTGGACGGCGACGACACCGTGCCCCCGGACGCGTTCAGGCGCCTGGTGTCCTCGCTCGAATCCACCGGCTCCGACCTGGCCTGCGGAAACGTCATGCGTCTCTACAGGAACCTGCTGATCCCGTCGTGGGCGCACAAGAAGGCGTTCGCCAGGCCCATCAAAGGCACCCACATCACCCGCCACCCGCTGCTGATCCGCGACCGCATGCTGTGGAACAAGGTCTACCGCCGTACCTTCTGGGACGACCTCGGCCTGAGCTTCCCCGAGCGCATGTACGAGGACCAGCCCGTCGCCATGGCCGCCCACGTGGGGGCCGGTTCGGTGGACGTGCTGGCCAGGATCGTCTACCACTGGCGGCAGCGGGACGAGCCGGGCTCCTCGATCACCCAGCGCAGCCTGGAGCCGGACAACCTGCGTGACCGCCTGCTGTCGGTGCTGGAGACCGCCGGCCTGCTCAGCCGCCGGGCGCCGCGCCTCAAGCCGGACTTCGATCGCGACACGCTCGACATCGACATGAGCGTGGCGGTGGAGGCCATGGCCGCCATGGGCGCGTCAGCGGATCCTGAGCTGCTCGACCTGATCGTCCGCTATCTCGACGGCGTGTCGCGCGAGGCGTGGCAGAGCATCCCGTTCGCGCACCGGCTCCAGGTCCACCTGCTGCACCAGCGTCGCCTGGACGAGCTGGCCGACGTGGCCGCCCAGGCCCGCGACGGGCGGCTGCGGCCCCGGGTCAGCCCGGCCGGGCTGTTGCGCAGGTCCTGGCGCGGCAGGCATCCATGGATGCCGGGACATCTGTCGGATGTCTCGGCCGAGCTGGGCCTGCTGGCCTGGCTGGTTCGCCTCGACTGGCGCGACGGCGTGCTCAGCGGCGCGGGCCGGGTGGCCCTCGAGGGGTTCGACGCCGGCGAGCTGCGCCGCGTGCGCGTACGCGTCTGGCTGCAGGAACGCAGGACCGGCGAGACCGTACCGCTGTCGGAGGGGGACGCCACGCCGAGCTGGGAGAGCGTCGAGCAGGAGGAAGGCGTGACGGTGCCCGAGCACGCGTTCCCGTTCGAGTTCACCTTCGACCCGGCCGCGTTGTCGCCCGCCCAGCTCGCCCGGCGCGGCCACTGGGACCTGCGCGTCCAGCTCAGGGGCCAAGGGCTGCGGCTCGACGGCAAGGTGCGGGGGCCGCGGTGGCTGCCGCCCCTGATCCCGGCGCCGCGCCGCAGGTCGGGTGTGTGGCTGGTGCCGGTACGCAACGCCAAAGGTACGTGGGGCCTGCGGCTGCGCCGGGCGGAGGCGATCATCGGGAAGTGCCGGGTGGACGGCGGCGACCTGGTGTTCTCGGGAGAGATGGCTGACGTCGGCGACGGCGAGCCGGTGCTCAGGCTGAGACGCAGGAGCGACGGCGAGGAGATGTATTTCCCGGTGACGCTGGCGGGCAAGGACTTCCACGCGCGGGTGCCGCTGGCCGGCATCGACGAGGGCGTCGGCGACGAGTCGTTGTGGGAGGTCGTCATCGACCAGGGCAAACCGCTCCGCCCGCTGGCGCGGACCAGGGAGCGTCCCGTCGCGACCGTCGCCGACCGGCGCTTCCTCATCGACCGGTGCGAGGAAGGCGGCCTGCTGCTCGCCGAACTCTGACGGTCAGTCCATGATCTGCGCCAGCGTCTCCACGACCCGGTCCTGCTGGGCGTCGGTGAGGTCGGCGAACAGCGGCAGCGACAGCTCCTCGGCGTAGTAGGCCTCCGCGCGCGGGCAGAGCCCACGCCGGTAGCCGAGGTCCTCGAACACCGGATGCCAGTACGCCGGCAGGTAGTTGACCTGCACGCCGATGCCCGCGGCCCGCATGCGTTCGTAGACCTCGCGCCGGCGTCCGTCGCGGATCCGCAGCGGATAGAGGTGCCAGCTCGGCGACGCGTACGCCCGCTGTGCGGGAAGAGTCAGCCCCGGCACGTCGCGCAGCAGCGCGTTGTAGCGGGCGACCAGCGCGGATCTGCGCTCGCGGAAGCGGGTCAGGCGCCGCAGCTGGCTGATGCCGAGCGCGCAGAGCACGTCGGGCAGCCGGTAGTTGAGCCCGAACTCGTGCACCTCCTGATGCCACTCGCCCTCGTCCGGCGCCCGCTGCTCGGCGGGGTCCCTGACCAGGCCGTGGTTCCTGAAGCGGGCGGCCCGCGCGTGCCGCTCGGGGTCGGCCGCCGCGACCGCGCCGCCCTCCGCGGTCGTGACGGTCTTGGTCGGGAAGAACGAGAACGTCGTGAGGTCCGCCAGCGCCCCCACGGGCCGATGTTTGTACGCCGCCCCGATGGAATGCGCCGCGTCGCCCACCAGCACCGCCCCGGTCCGGTCGGTGACCGCCCGGAGCTCGTCGTAGTCGGCGGGATGGCCCGCGTAGTCCACTGCCGTGACCGCCCGCGTCCGGGCGGTGACCAGCGAGGCGACGGCGTCGGGGTCGAGGTTGCCGGTGTCGGGCTGCACGTCGGCGAAGACCACCCGCGCGCCGAGCAGCGCCGCGGTGGAAGCCGTGGCCACGAACGTCAGCGGCGACGTGACCACCTCATCACCCGCCCGCACCCCGGCCGCCATGTAGGCGACGTGCAGCGCGGCCGTGCCCGACGTGACCGCCACGCACGGCACCCCGCCCGTCCAGCGGGCCAGCTCCGCCTCGAACGCGGCCACCGCCGGACCGGTGGTCAGCCAGTCGCCGCGCAGCACCTCGGCCACCGCCTCGACGTCGGACTCGGTGATCGACTGCCGCCCGTAGGGCAGCATCAGCCGGCCACCATGCCGCGCAGGTCGTCCACGGTCAGCCACTCGTCGTTGGTGTCGGAGCGGTAGGCGAAGCCCTCGGGCAGCAGCTCGCCGCTCTGCGGCGGCACGTAGCCCCAGGTCGCGATCGTGGGCTGGACCACGAAGCGGTCGGGCAGCCGCAGCGTCCTGCGGCTGTCGTCCGGGGCGATCATCTCCTCGTGCAGTTTCTCGCCCGGCCGGACGCCGATCTCGTAGATCGGGCTGTCCGGCGCCAGCGCCTCGGCCAGGTCGGTGAGCCGCATGCTGGGGATGCGCGGCACGTAGAGCTCGCCGCCCTGCATGAACTCGAACGACTCCACCACGAACCTGACCGCCTGGTCGAGAGTGATCCAGAACCTCGTCATGCGCTTGTCGGTGATCGGCAGGCTGCCGCCCTGCTCGGCCAGCTTCTGGAACAGCGGGACCACCGAGCCTCTGCTGCCCACGACGTTGCCGTAGCGGACCACGGCGAAGCGGGTCTCGTGCCCGGCGGCGTAGTGGTTGGCCGACACGAACAGCTTGTCCGCGACCAGCTTCGTGGCGCCGTAGAGGTTGATCGGGCTCGAGGCCTTGTCGGTGGAGAGCGCGACGACCTTGCGCACGCCGCAGTCGATGGCCGCCTCGACGACGTTCTGCGATCCGGCGACATTGGTGCGCACGTATTCGAACGGGTTGTATTCGGCCGTGTCGACCTGCTTGAGCGCCGCCGCGTGGACGACATGGTCGATGCCGCGCATGGCGCGGGTCAGCCGGTCGCGGTCCCTGACGTCGCCGATGAACCAGCGCAGCCGCTCGTCGTCGCCGAAGAGCTGGCGGATCTCGTACTGTTTCAGCTCGTCGCGGGAGAAGACCGCCAGGCGCCGCACCCCGAGGGTGTCGAGCGCGTGGCGGATGAACGCCTTGCCGAAGGACCCCGTGCCTCCGGTAATCAGAATGGACGATCCACTGAGAATGCTCACGTGGCCCCCTGAAATCGCGTACCGGGGCGGTAGCATAGCGCGATCGTGCGATGACGTACGGTCACTCGGGGGAATGGGGCTTCGGTGCGTATTGTCGGAATTGTTCAGGCGCGCATGGGCTCCACGCGCCTGCCCGGGAAGGTGTTGCGGGAGCTGGGTGGACGGTCGGTGCTGGGGTGGGTGGTCCGGGCCGTACGCGAGTCGCACGCGCTCGACGACCTCGTGGTGGCCACCACGACGGAGGCGGCCGACGACGCGGTGGTCGCCGAGTGCCGGCGGCTGGACGTGGCCTGGCATCGGGGGCCGGTCGACGACGTGCTGGCGCGGTTCATGCAGGTGCTGGAGGGCCGGGCGGGGGAGGCGGTGATGCGGTTCACGGCGGACTGCCCGCTGCTGGACCCCACCGTGATCAGGGAGGCGGCGCTGGTCTATCGTGCCGTCCCCGGGCTCGACTACCTGAGCACGAGCCTGGCGCGTACGCTGCCGCGCGGGCTGGACGTGGAGATCGTGAGCCGCTCGGCGCTGGAGTGGGCGGACCGGGAGGCCACGTCGTTCCACCGGGCCCACGTGACCTCCTACGTCTACGAGCATCCGGGGGACGCGCGGCTGCTCGGGCTCGCATACCGGCCGGTCGCCGCCGACCTGCGGGTCACGCTCGACACCGAGGACGACTGGCGGCTGATCTCCCGGGTGGTGGACGCTCTGGGGGACGGATGCGTGCCGGCCAGGAGGCTGGTGAGCTGGCTGCAGGCCCGGCCCGAGGTGTGCGGGCTGAACGCGCACGTCCAGCAGAAGGCGCTCCAGGACGCGTGACCGGGAGCTCTGGTCGCCGGGTGGGCTTCCGCTGCGACGCCGGGGTCCGTGGCGGGGTCGGCCATCTGGTGCGCTGCGTGGCGCTGGCCGAGGAGCTGTGCGCTCGGGGGGTTCACGTGGTCTTCCTCGGCGAGGTGCGCGGCTCGGAGTGGGCGCGGGCGCAGCTTCGCGAGCGCGGGTTGCCGCTGGTGGCCGCGCCCCGGACGCCGGCCCGCCTGGCGGCGCTGGCCCGCGAGCTGCGGCTGGACGCGGTGGTGCTCGACTCCTACGAGCTGCCCGCGGAGACGGGAGCGGTGCTCAGGGGCGCGGGACTGACGGTGCTCGCCATCGTCGACGGCGATCCGCTGGGCCAGGAGGCCGACCTCTACCTCGACCAGAACCTCGGCGCCGAGCACCGCCCCTTCCCCCGGCTCCCGGCCGCACAATCCGGGCGGCGGCTGGCCGGGGCGCGTTACGTGCTCCTGCGCGACAGCGTGCGGGGGCGTGCACGGTCGCCGCGACGAGCCGGTGCGGTGCCGCGCGTCCTGTGCTTCTTCGGTGGCACCGACAGCGCCGGCGTCGCCCCCGCCTGGGCGGAGGCGCTCCACGCGACCGGGGTGCCGTTCCAGGGCACGGTCGTCAGCCCCACGCCCTTCCCCGCGAGCGACCAGATCACCGTCATCCCGCCGACGGACCGGTTGCCCGAGCTCATGGCCGCGGCCGACCTCGTGGTCACCGCCGCGGGCTCGGCCATCTGGGAGCTGCTCCATCTCGGCGTGCCCACGGCGCTGAGCTGGGTGGCGGACAACCAGCTCATCGGCTACCGGGAACTCGTGGACAGGGGAGCCGCGGCCGGGCTCGGGGGCACGCCCGACGCGGCGGCCGTCGGCGTGCTGGCCCGCCTGCTGGAAGACCCCGCCGCCCGCGAGGAACACGGCCGGCGGGGCCGCGGCCTGGTGGACGGCAAAGGCAGGGAACGCGTCGCCGCCGCACTGATGGCCCTCTCCTAGATCAGGTCCCAGGTCAGCGGGGTGCCCATGGGCACGTCGCGGGTGAAGCGGCGGTTCATCACCTCCCGTGCCGCATCGGGAGGCAGTCCGCCGGAAGGCCGGATCGACCGTACGTTCTCCCCGGTCACCGGCTCACCGGCGCGCACGTCGCGCACCACGTACAGCGATCGCCGGAACCGCAGCCCCTCGCGCTCGGACGCGCGCGGCCCGATCACCGCGCTTCCCAGCGACTGCCAGGCCCGCTCGCTCTCCACCACCAGCGCCGCCAGCTCGGCGGGCTCCAGCGAGAACGCCGCGTCCACTCCGCCGTCGGCCCGGGACGCGGTTACGTGCTTCTCGATCAGGCAGGCCCCCAGCGCCACCGCGGCCAGCGGGACCCCGAGCCCGGGCGTGTGGTCGGAGACGCCGACGACCTCCCCCGTGAGCGCGGCCAGCAGCGGCAGCGCCCGCAGGTTGCTCTCGGCGGGAGAGGCCGGGTAGGACGCCGTGCAGGACAGCACGGCGAGCTGGGTGCAGCCGGCCTCGCGGGCAGCGGTCACCGCGGCGTGGATCTCGCCGGCCGAGGCCATCCCCGTGGAGATGATCAGCGGCTTGCCCGTGCCGGCCGCCAGCCTGATCAGCGGCAGGTCCACGATCTCCGACGAGGCGATCTTGTACGCCGGCACGTCCAGCTTCTCCAGCAGCTCAACGGCCGTGGGGTCGAACGGCGAGGAGAACGCGACGAGCCCGCGCGAGCGCGCCCGCTCGAAGATCGGCTCGTGCCACTCCCACGGCGTGTGGGCGCGTTCGAACAGCCGGTAAAGGCTCTCGCCGCCCCACAACGCGTGCCCGTCGCCGACGCGGAACGCGGGCGCGTCGACGTCGATGGTCAACGTGTCGGCCCGGTAGGTCTGCAGCTTCAGCGCGTGCGCCCCGCTGTCGGCCACCGCGTCCACGATGGCCAGCGCCCGTTCCAGGCTGCCGTTGTGGTTGCCGGACAGCTCGGCGACCACGAACGGCGGATGCGCGGGCCCGATCGCCCGCCCCGCGATGGAGATCATGTCTCGTCCTTCCTGAGCTCGATGGCCACGACGTCGCGTGGCACCCCGTCCACGTCGCGCTGGTAGGCGCCCACCTCGACGAACCCGAACCGCCTGTGCAGCGACCTGACCGGCGCGTTGCCGGCCAGCACTTCCCCGCGGAGCGTGGTCAGCCCGAGCGGCCCGAAGGCGTGCTCGATCGCCGCCCGCTCCAGGCCGATCCACGCCCGCAGCAGCGTCCCCGACCGTTCCAGCCCGTCGAGGTCCAGGTAGAAGCCCCAGCAGGCGCTCCCCGGCGCCAGGGCCGCGTACGTCACGACGCCCGCGGCGGTCCCCTCGTGGTCGTAGATCAGCACCCGCTTGCCCGCGTCCGCGCACGTGGCCGCCCACCAGCGGGCATGCTCGTCCTCGCCGATCTCGTGCGTGGTGAAGCTGGCCGCGCGCACCCGCGGATGGTTCCGCCATCGGCGCATGGCGGGCAGATCGTCGTCCCGGACTTGTCTCAGCACCGCCCCTCCTACTGTCTGTGCTCGACTCATTGCCCAACGTAGCGGATCGGCATCCGGTAAAGAGCTCGTCAGGGACGGACATCGGATGCCGCCCCCGAGGCATGCTGCCGTTGATCCCCATTCCGACAGCCAAGGAGCACATCGGCATGATCCCCCTGCTCAGCGTCGTCGTTCCCGTCTACAACGTGGAGCCGTACATCACGGAGTGCCTCAAATCGCTGGCCGCCCAGACGCTGGACGACATCGAGGTCGTCCTGGTCGACGACGGCTCGTGCGACGGCAGCCGTCAGGTGGCCGAGGACTTCGCCGCGCGCGACCGCCGCTTCATCGTGATCGAGCAGCGCAACCAAGGCCCCGGTCCGGCCCGCAACGCGGGAATCCAGCAGGCCAGGGGCGCCTATCTGGCCTTCGCCGACGCCGACGACGTCGTGCCGCCGCAGGCGTACGAGCGGCTTCTCGCCACGCTGGCCGAGACCGGCTCCGACCTGGCGTGCGGCGCGGTGCGCAGGCTCGTGGACGGCGAGCTGGAGGAGTCGATCCTGCACGAGAAGGTGTTCAGGCGGCCGGTGCTGTGCACCCATATCACCGACAAACAGGTGCTCATCAGGGACCGCACGGTCTGGAACAAGGTCTACCGGCGCGACTTCTGGGAGCGCAACGGGCTGGAGTTCCCGGCGGGCATCTACGAGGACGTGCCGGTCGCGATGCAGGCGCACGTGCTGGCCACCAGCGTGGACATGGTGGGCGACGTGGTCTACCACTGGCGCAGGCGCGACGACGAGGGGGAGACGTCGATCACGCAGCGCCGGGCGGAGCCGGACAACCTGCACGAGCGGCTGACCGCCATTCGCGCGGTCCGCGCCTTCCTCGACGAGCGGGCGCCCGAGTTGCGCGACGGCTTCGACGCGCTGGTGCTGGAGAAGGACTTCGTCTTCCTGTTCCAGGCGCTGGAGACGAGCGAGGAGCCGGAGCAGCTGCTCGACCTGGCCCGCTCCTGGGTGGCCGAGCTGGGCCAGAAGACGTTGGAGGACGCGCCCTCGCTGCGCCGCCTGGAGCTGCACCTGCTCAGCCGCGGCCTGGTGGCGGAGCTGCGCAAGATTCGCCAGTTCCGGCGCTCCTGCGTGGACGGCACCCGCATCGTGCCGCGCGGCTGGCGTACCACGGGCTGGTATGGCGACTACCCCTTCTTCCGCAACTGGCGGCTCAAGATTCCGGACGAGATCTTCGAGGCCACGAACGAGATCAAATTGATCGCCAGGGTCGAGGAGTGCGAGTGGACCGGCGCCGAATACCGGGTCCGCGGTCACGTGGCCATGCACCGCGTCGATCGCCGGGTCGGCCGGCTGGACCTGTGGCTCTGCAGCGGCCGCCGCCGGATCCCCCTGGAGGTACGGCGCCGCGGCCGCCACGGGTTCGAGACCGTGATCGACCCCGGGCAGCTCGACGGCGGCGGGCCGAGCTGGCGGCTGCAAGTGCGGGTCGAGACACGCGGACTCGTGCTCAAGGGCTGGTTCAGAGATGGCGAGGCCAATTCCACGTGGCGGTTTTCAGTGCCGGGTTGGTCAAGAACCGGCATGGACATCACCCAGTAGTTCCAGACAGTAATCGCTGGGGCGCGAAGGGTGTTCATGCTGGTCTCCATGAGGACCTATTCGCTCGATGACGTCTACGAGACACGCAAGCGGAGAGACTCCTGGTGGACCGTGTATTTCGTGGACCCGGTCGCCTGCCGGGTCGCCCTTCCCGTCGCCAATCACACCCAGCTGACGCCCAACGGCCTCACCGTGCTCTCGCTGGTCCTCGGCGTGGTGTCGGCCGCGTGTTTCGCGGCGAACCAGCTCGCGGCGGGCGCGCTGGTCTTCTATCTCAGCTTCATGATCGACTGCGTGGACGGCAAAATAGCCAGGCTCAAGGGCACGGGGACGCCCTTCGGCCTCTGGCTCGACTACGTGGGGGACCGCGTCAGGGTGGTCCTGTGTGCCGGGGGGCTGGCATACGGGCAGTACGCCCTGACCGGAGATGTGAGCTACGTCCTCCTCGGCGCGGCGGTGGCCGTGCTCGACCTGTTCAGGTACGTCAACGCGCCGCAAATGAAGCGGGTGCGCGAGGCCGTCCGGGAGGAGCGGCAGGAGCCGGCGCCCGACGGCCGGCCGGAGCTCGTGGAGCCGGCGCCCGGCGACGGGCCGGAGTTCGTGGAGCCGGATCCGCTGGAGCGCCTGCCGCTGGAGCGGGTGCCGCGGCAGCGCACCTTCTCCAGGCGCCTCAACCGGTTCCTGGCCCGGCACCGGGTCCGCTCGCACCTGATCAGCGGCATCGAGTTCCACGCCGCGGTGTTCGTGGTCGCGCCGCTCGCGGGGCCCTGGGCACTGATCCCGCTCGCGGCGGCGGCCGGGGTCCTGCTGCTCGTCAACGAGATCTTCCTTGTCTACCGGATGTGGCGCTTCACGCGCAGGCACGCCGTGGCCTCCTCTCGGGAGAGCCGAGAGCACGTTCTCGTCTAAGTTTTCGGGGGTTAGTACGAAATGTCCGACCGGCCAGTCTTTGTCATCGGATGTCCGCGCTCCGGCACCACGATGCTCCAGCTCATGCTCCACTCGCACCCGCGCATGGCGGTGCCGCCCGAGACGCGCTTCCTCGTTCCCGCTTATTACCGCCGCCGCTCGTGGGGCGACCTGCGGGTCACCCACCGCCGCCGGGCCCTGGCGCAGTGGATCGCCACCGACCGCAGCACGAAGTTCCGCGAGCTCAAGATCGACAAGGACGAGTTCGTCCGGCAGGCCGTGGAGGGCCCCGGCTCGCTGGGCTCGGTGATCGGCACGGCCTTCCGCATGTACGCCGACCGCTTCGACAAGAGCCGCTGGGGCGACAAGCGGCCCAGCTACGTCAAGCAGGTGGACATGCTGCTCAGGCTGTTCCCCGACGCCCAGTTCATCCACCTGATCAGGGACGGCCGTGACTGCGTGTCCTCGCTGAAGGAGATGCCCTGGTACAACCTGGACTCCTTCCACGCCGTCTCCACCTGGGCCGAGGCCATCGACGCGGGCGGCCGGCTGCGGCGCACGCTGCCCGAGGACACGTACTACGAGCTGCGCTACGAGGACCTCACCGACGACCCGATGACCGAGCTGAAGAAGCTCTGCCACTTCCTGGAGGAGGACTTCTCCCCGGCGATGGTCTCCCCGCGCGAGGCGGCCAGCGTGGCGGTGCCGTCCCACAAGGTCTGGCACAGCAACACGCACGGCGAGGTCATCCGCACCCGCGTGGGGAGCTGGGCGAACCGGCTGGACGACTGGGAGATCGCGCTGTGTGAGCACATGCTCGGCGACCGCCTGGAGTCCATGGGGTACGAGCTGAGCGGCGCACCCAAGCCGTCCAAGGAGCACGTGCTGAAATGCCAGCGGACGATGCAGAAGCGCCGGGCCAGCCGCATGCGCAAGCACATGCGCGACCGCTTCAACCGGCTGCGCGAGCCGAGCCCGGTGGCCGCGATGCTGACCTCGCGCCAGCGCTCCCTGGCGGGCGTTCCGCGCCAGCGCACCGAGGTGACCGAACCGGCCGTCTAGCGCTCGATGTGGGCGAACAGCGACTCCCAGCGGTCCAGCACGTGGTCGAGGCGGAACGCCTCGGCCCGTGCCCGGGCTTCGGCTCCGAGGCGCCGCCGCTCCTCCAGCGAGCCGATGAGCCGGGCCAGCTCCGCCCCGAAGGCCCCCACATCGCCCGGCGGCACCAGCACGGAACCGGTGGACCGCACGCCGCCCGACACGTCGAACGCCACCGCCGGCACCCCGTGCGCGCCCGCCTCCAGCAGCACGATCGGCAGGCCCTCGTGCTCGCTGGTCAGCCCCAGCAGCGCGGCGTTCAGGTATTCGGCGGTCATCCGCGCGGCCGGCACCAGCCCCCTGAACACCACGCGGTCGCCGACGCCCTCCCCGGCCGCGTGCTCGCGCAGCCGATCCCGCTCGGCGCCGTCGCCGATCAGGTGCAGCTCCCACCACGGCGGCGCGCCCGACCGGGCGAACGCGCTGATCAGCCGGTCGAACCGCTTGACCCCCTCCAGCCGGCCCACGCCCAGCACCCGGGGCGAATCGAGCGTGGACACCTCGCCCGGCCAGGTGGCCAGCGGGTTCGGCAGCGTCCAGGCGTTGGGCAGCAGCGCGTGCTCGGAGAAGCGCCAGGCGTCGTCGTCGCTGAGGAAGACCGCCTGGTCGAGCTGGGGGTAGTGCCTCCGGATCGAGCCGAGGTGCCAGCAGCCGCGGGCGTGGTCGTACGAGCCGTGGTACTGCCCGATCGACCGGAAATCCGCAGGCAGCAGCCCCGACAGCCGGGCCACCACCGAGGGTGAGGTCAGGACCGCGTACCCCGGCCTGATCGCCCGGAGCAGCTCCCGCAGCTTCCGGTCGGCCCGCAGGCGGGCGATCCGGCCCGGCGAGTCCATGGGCGCCCGGCTGATCACGTGCCGGAAGTAGAGCGGCCGATCGACATACCGGAATGGCGCGGGGGAGCGGTGCAGCCCGATCACGTGCACCTCGTGCCCGCGCCCGGCCAGCCCCTGGGCGAGCGTGTGCGTCACCTGCTGGGTGCCGCCCAGTGTGTCGGCGTCCAGGCAGGCGAAGACCACGCTCACCGCACATCCCCAAAGAAATCGGCCACGATGCGGGCGGCCGCGTCCCCGCGCTCGTCGGCGCACCACAGCTCGCGGAAGGCGGTGTACCGGTCGGCGAAGGACGCGTGGACCTCGGGCAGCCTTCTGATCACGGCCACCAGTTCCGCGCTCGTCGTGACGCACGGACCGGGCGCGATGGCCGGCAGATCGTGGTGGACGCCGCGCTCCGACAGCCGGTAGTCGTCCCAGTCGTCGATGAAGAACACCATCGGCTTCCCCGTGATCGCGTAGTCGCACATCACCGATGAGTAGTCCGTCAGCAGCGCGTCCGAGGCCAGCATCAGGTCGTTGATCTCGGGATAGGACCCGGCCGGCCGGACGAAGTGCCTCAGGTGCTCGGGCGTGCTGTAGCGCTCGACCGGATGCGTACGCAGGACGACCACCCATTCGTCGGCCAGCTCGTCGGCCATCAGCTCCAGATCCACCCGTACGGACTGGCCGCTGCCCTTCACCCGATCGCGGTAAGTAGGCGCATAAAGCAGGATTTTTTGCCCCGACGAAATCTCCAGCCGCTTCCGCACATCTCCGGTCGCCTCGCCCCTGACCAGCGCGTCGCAGCGCGGCGTCCCGTACCGGTAGACCGTGCCCGTGTACCCGTTGGACGGCACGAAGATCCGCGAGAACTCCGCGCTCGGCGACACCAGCGCGTCCCACCGCGCCACCGCCGCCCGCCACTGGGCCCGCGGCCGGTCGAAGTCGGCCCGCAGGTCGGGCGCGTCGAATCCGATCGACTTGATGCCCTGCCCGTGCCAGGTCTGCAGATACCGGGTGCCGCGCGGCTTCGGATAGTCCAGCGGGAACCCGTGGCTGTCCACCCAGTACCCGGCCCGCGCCATCGTCCAGAGGTAGCGCCAGCTTCCCCGGCGGACGAGCCGCACGTCCGAGGGGAAGTCGCCGCGCCCCTTGGCCGCCGACCAGACCACCTCGATCGGCAGCGCGCGCCGCCGCAGCTCCTCGTAGACGGCCCGCGGGCTGCCGCCGTAGCTGTTGCCGACGTCGGACTCGAACAACGCC
This sequence comes from Nonomuraea sp. H19, assembly GCF_052068215.1. NCBI lineage: Bacteria > Bacillati > Actinomycetota > Actinomycetes > Streptosporangiales > Streptosporangiaceae > Nonomuraea > Nonomuraea sp. H19. Next base: position 132,970 of record NZ_JBQHCV010000001.1, read on the forward strand.
AGGTTCCCGCGCCGCGGCAAGACCTTGATCAGCACCTTGTACGCCCGCAGCTTGTTCCGCGGCGTGTTGAACCGGCGCAGCAGCGCTCGCCTCACCCGCCGCCACACCTCCTGCGGGCTGGGGTCGGGCCGCACGCACAGGTACGCGGCGTAGCCCTCGACCTGCAGCCGGCACCCCGGTAGCTCGATCGCCTCGGTATGCGGATCGGCGATGATCCGGTCGGTCGTGGTGTGCCCGTCGCTGGTCCTGGTGAAGCCGATGCGCGGATCGCACTTGCCGGAAGGCGTGAAGAGGAGGTGACTGACGTACCCGCCGTCGCCGGACGGCTCCGGGCTGATCGGGATCCTCTCGGCGCCGAGCTGCAGGAACGCCGTCCAGTCCGGCGGCAACGCGCCGAACGGATCGTACGTGCGCACGGTCATCCGCACCCGCTCGCCGTCCGAGGTGAGCTCCGACGCCTCGTGCCGCAGCCTGGAGGCCGAGAAGGGCAGCTCGGCGAGCCGCAGCCGGGTGATGTCCAGGCCCGGCGAGACCGAGGTCCCCCAGTACGTACGCCCGCCGCGCCGCACGGCGGCCCGCGGCGCGGCCCGTGGCCCGGTCAGCGAGCCCGCCGCGATCCGCAGGTCCTCGGCCCGGTCGTCGAGGATGAGCCGGCAGCAGACCCGCTCCAGCGGCTCCAGAGCGTCGAGCACCTCGGCCGGGATCTCCTCGAGATACGGCCGCACGACCGAGGCGAACTCCTTGACCCACACCAGATCCCGCGCGGGCAGCGGATTGAGGTAAACCCGCAGGTCCTGCAGCGGGAACCGGCGCTGCCGGTGCGGCACCAGATCCTCGGCCCCGTGCGCGCGCAGGACGCTGTCGCTCATCCTGGCCGCGATGACCCGCTGCCGCACGTTCTCCATGTCGCCGATGCTCAGCGAGATCGAGCCGTCCGTCCGTGCCCGGCGCCAGTGGTAGACCACCCATGGCACGACCGCAAACCTGCGCGACCTCGCGTACAACCCGGCCGCGAAGACGTGGTCCTCGTAGTGGATGTCCTCGGGGAAGCGCAGCCCCCACTCCCGCAGCCGGTCCACGGCGTAGAGCTTGTTGGTGCTGAAGCAGTCCAGGAACAGCTCCGGCTCCTCGCGGATCCCCTCGACCACCCGCCGCCGGGCGAACAGTGACGGATAGTACGGCTGCAGCCGCCCGTTCGACTCGAACAGCCGCGAGATCTGCCCCGACACGAAGTCGGCCCCGGTCCGCTCGATCTCGGTGAGCAGGCTCTTGCACGAGTGCCTGGGCAGCTCGTCGTCGCTGTCGAGGAACATGACGTACGGCGCCGCCACCGCGTCGATCCCGTCGTTCCTGGGCGCCCCGCAGCCCCCGCTGTTGGTCTCCCTGCGCAGGTAGCGGACCCGCGGATCGGCCTCCATCAGCCGGGCGGCCACCTCCGGCGTGCCGTCCGTGCTGGCGTCGTCCACGATGATCACCTCGAGGTCGCGCAGCGACTGGCGGAGCACGGAACGCACGGCCCTGGGCAGGCGGGCCGCGTCGTTGTACGAGATCACGACAACGGTGTAGTCCGGCATCCCAAGTCCCCCCGCTGGTGCAATGACGTGCGGGGCAACTTCCCCCAGCCAGGGGGAAGTGTCCGGACTTGAGTGAGTGTTTGCCGAAAAGTCAGCGCATAAGCCGTCGAATCACCCAGGCGATGACCAGCAGCGCCGCGACCACGCCCGCGATCGGCGCCAGCCGCTTCAGCACCGGCTGACCGGCGATCTCCAGCAGGTCAAGCGCCTCCTCGTCCGGCGTACGCGAGGTGCGCGTCGTGCCCGCCGGACGTACGTCCTGCTCCGGCGTGGGCACCGCGGCCAGGTGCCGCTCCTCCTCCAGCGGCGGTCCCTGCAGTTGGGCCGGGGCGGGCTCGACGGTGGACTCGGAGAGCAGCTCGGCGAGGTTGCCGGCGAACTTGTCGATCAGCTTCGCGCCGACCTCGGCCATCACGCCCCGCCCGAACTGCGCGGGCCGCCCGGTCACGTTGAACGTCGTCTCGACGAACACCGCCGTGGCCCCCTCTCGCGGCGCCATGCGGGCCTTGACCGTGGCCGAAGCCGTGCCGGTGCCCCTGGCCTCCTTGCCCGACGCCTGGATCGTGAGCGCGTGGGCGTCCTTGTCCACGTCGTCGAACCTGGCCGAGCCGCGATAGGTCACCGTGATCGGGCCGACCTTGACCTTCATCCTGCCGGTGAACTCGTCGCCCTCGAAAGTGTCAAGTGTCGCCCCGGGCAGGCACGGCGCGACCCGTTCGACATCGAGCAGCACCGCCCAGGCCTGCTCGATCGGAACTGGAACAGTGAACTCGTGCTCGAACCGCATCGCCATCGATCCGCTCCTTCTGCCGATGTTGCGACACTACGTCGGGGCGGGGGCGCCCTGGAAGAGGCGCCCCCCTTGTGTCAGTGCGCGCCGGCGGCGGTGCGTACCGCACGGTGGGTCAGGACCCTGGCCAGGTGCCGGCGATAGTCCGGCTGGGCGTGCAGGTCGGCCGGCGGCGAGGTGTCCGCCGCCGCCTCCTCGCACGCCTGCCGCAGCTGATCGCCGAGCGCCATGCCCTGCAGGGCGGACTCGGCCGCACGGGCCCGCAGCGGCGTCGGGCCCATGTTCGTCAGCCCGATCCTGGCTTCGGCGATCGCGCCGTTGGAGCGCTTGACCGCCGCGGCCACGCCGACGATGGCCCACGACTGCGCCGTCCTGTGGAACTTCTCGTAGTGGAAGCCCCACCCCGGGCCGAGCTTCGGGATCTTCACCCCGGCCAGGATCTCGCCGGGCGCCAGCGACGACTCCAGGTAGTCGACGAAGAACTCGGCGGCCGCGATCTCCCGCTCGCCCTGCGCCGACCTGGCCACGAACACGCCGTCGAGGGCCAGCACCACGGCAGGCAGGTCGCCCGCCGGGTCCGAGTGCGCCAGCGAGCCGCCGAACGTGCCCCGGTGCCTGATCGCCGGATCCGCCACCTGGGCGGTGGCCAGCGCCACCAGCGGGCAGCCGGCGGTCACCACGGGCGAGCGCATGACCTCGTCGTGCGTGGCCATCGCGCCGATGTACACATGATCGCCACGATCGTGCACGCCCTTGAGGTCCGCCAGCCGGCCGACGTCGACCAGCTTCGACGGGTACGCCAGCCGCAGCCGCAGCAGCGGCAGCAGCGACTGCCCGCCGGCCAGGACCTTGGCGTCCTCGTCCGCCGCGAGCGCCTGGCTGGCCTCGGCGAGCGAGTCCGGGCGCACGTACTCGAACTGCGCGGGAATCATTGCCGCACTCCTTCCTGCGCCCGTTCCTTGAGGGCCCGCCAGACGCGCTCGGGCGTGCAGGGCATCTCGACGTCGTGGATGCCGAACGGGCGCAGGGCGTCCACGATGGCGTTCACGACGGCCGGAGTCGAGGCGATCGTCCCGGCCTCGCCGACGCCCTTGACCCCGAGCGGGTTGCTGGTCGCCGGGGACTCGGTCCTGCCGAGGGTGAACGCCGGCAGGTCCGCCGCCGACGGCAGCAGGTAGTCGGCCATCGTGGTGGTCAGCAGGTTGCCCTCGGAGTCGTAGACGGCCTCCTCGAACAGCGCCTGCCCGATGCCCTGCGCGATGCCGCCGTGCACCTGGCCCTCGACGATCAGCGGGTTGATCACCTTGCCGACGTCGTCGACCGCCACGTACGAGCGGATCTTCACCATGCCCGTCTCGGTGTCCACCTCCACCGCGCACAGGTGGGTGCCGTGCGGGAAGGAGTAGTTCTCCGGGTCGAACGTGGCGTCGGAGTCCAGCCTGGCCTCCACCCCGTCCGGCAGGTCGTGCGCCGTGAACGCGGCGTAGGCCAGCTCCTGGATGGTCTTCTGCGAGTCCGTGCCGCGCACCTTGAACGCCCCGGCGTCGAACTCCAGGTCGTCGGGCGAGCATTCGAGCACGTGCGCGGCCAGCCTGCGGGCCTTGTCCTTGACCTTGTCGCACGCCTTCAGCACGGCCATGCCGCCCACGACCAGCGATCGTGAGCCGTAGGTGTCCATGCCCTTGTGGGAGATCGCCGTGTCACCGTGCAGCACCGTGACGTCCTCGAACGGCACGCCGAGCGCGTCGGCCACGATCTGGCTCCACGACGTCACGTGACCCTGCCCGTGCGGGGAACTGCCGGTGATGACCTCGACCTTGCCCGTCGGCAGCATCCGCACCGAGCCGTGCTCCCAGCCGCCCGCGGCGTAGTTGGCCTCGCCGAGCAGTCTGGACGGCGCCAGGCCGCACATCTCCGTGAACGTGCTGATGCCGATCCCCAGCTGCACCGGGTCGCCCCTGTCCCGCCGGTCGGCCTGTTCGGCCCGCAGCTTGTCGTAGCCGAACATCGAGGTCGCCTTGTCGGTCGCCGCCTCGTAGTTGCCCGAGTCGTAGGTCAGCCCCGAGATCGTGGTGTACGGGAAGTCCTCATGCTTGATCCAGTTGCGCCTGCGTACCTCCAGCGGGTCCATGCGCAGCTCGGCGGCCAGCTCGTCCATCATCCGCTCGATGCCGAACGTCGCCTCGGGGCGGCCCGCGCCGCGGTAGGCGTCGGTGGGCATCTTGGTGGTGAACACGCCGGTGCAGGCGAACTCGTACGCGTCCATCTTGTAGATGGCGTTGAACATCTGCGCGCCGAGCAGCGGAATCCCCGGCGTGACCAGCATCAGGTAGGCGCCCATGTCGGCCAGCAGGTCCACCTGCAGACCGCGGATGCGCCCGTCGGCGTCGGCGGCCAGCCGGAGGTGCTGGATCTGGTCGCGGCCGTGGTGCACGGTCAGGTTGCCCTCGGAGCGGGACTCGGTCCACTTGACCGGCTTGCCCAGCTTGCGGGCGAGCAGCAGGCAGAGCACCTCCTCCGCGGTGACCTGCAGCTTCGAGCCGAACCCGCCGCCCACGTCGGGCGCGATCACGCGGAGCCGGTGCTCGGGGATGCCGGTCACCACCGCCAGCATGACCCGCAGGATGTGCGGGATCTGGGTGGCCGACCAGATCGTGAACGTCTCGCCGTCGGTGTCGGCCAGGACCGCCCGCGGCTCCATCGCGCTCGGGATGAGTCGCTGCTGGCGGTAGGTCCGGTCGATGACGATGGGAGCGTCCCTGAACGCGGCCTCGATGTCACCCGTGGTGCTCTTCGTCGAGAACGCCTTGTTGCCCGGCTCGTGCACCTTCGGGCTGTCGGCCGCCAGGGCCGCGTTCATGTCGAGCACCGGCGGCAGCGGCTCGTAGTCGATCTCGATGGCCTCCAGGGCGTCGGCCGCCCGGTAGCGGTCGGTCGCGATCACACAGGCCACGGCCTCGCCGACGTACCGCACCTCGGACACGGCCATCGGCGGGTGGTCGGGGATGACGACGTCCTCGCTCACCGGCCACGCGCACGGCAGGCTGCCCTGCTCGGCGGCGAAATCCTGGCCGCTGAACGCCGCCACGACCCCCGGCAGGCCGCGCGCCCCCGTGACGTCGACCTTGGTGATCCTGGCGTGCGCCATCGGGCTGCGCAGGAACATCACGTGCAGCGTGCCCGGGCGCGAGAGATTGTCCGTCCACTGCGTGCGCCCCGTCAGGAGTCTGGTGTCCTCCTTGCGCTTCCTCGGCCGGCCCACCTCTTGCATCGTCATGGCGTGGTCACCGCCTGACCCATCTCCTGGGCGCCCCTGCGTACGGCGCGGACGATGTTGCAGTAGCCGGTGCACCGGCAGAGGTTGCCCTCCAGGCCCTGCCTGATCGTCTCCTCCGACGGCTCGGGATCCTCCCGGAGCAGGTCGATCGCGGCCATGACCATGCCCGGCGTGCAGTAGCCGCACTGCAGCGCGTGCTCTTCGTGGAAGGCCTGCTGCATCGGGTGCATCGACCCGTTGACGCCCAGGCCCTCGATGGTGACGACATCGCAGCCGTCGGCCTGCACCGCCAGCACGGAGCAGCTCTTCACGCTCTTGCCGTCCAGCATGACCGTGCAGGCGCCGCAGTTGCTGGTGTCGCAGCCGACAGGGGTGCCGGTCTTCCCCAGTCGTTCTCGTAGTAGGTGGACGAGCAGGAGTCGCGGCTCGACGTCTTCCTCGTACTTGACTCCGTCGACGGTGACGGTGATTCGGGGCATGCGTCCTCCCTCAGAACCAGGGGAAAGGCGGACATACCCGAACCTACGCCGGTGTTTATCCCGGTCAAGGGTTAGTTATGACGGACCGCCTTGGCGATGATCGCCACAAGCCCTGCGAAAGCCAGTCCCAGCACCATGACGCTGATCAGGACCAGCCAATCCCTGATCGCGCCTGTCACCAGCAAAATGCCCAGGACGACGAACAGCATGCCACTGAGCAGGGCCATCCAGTCGGTCTTGTGGAGCTGCCTGGGCCGCTCGACCTCACGCGGCACGGCGCACCACCATGTCCCCCATTCCGCCCCGCAGATTGAGCACGATCGTGGAGACCTCGCCCTTCGGTTTCGTCTCGGGCTCGAGCACCTTGTCGAAGCGGATGTCCACGCCGCCCCTGATCGACTGGCCGACCTCGATGTCGCCGACCTTGTTCACGGCGTGCACCTCCACCTTGGCCGTGGGCGGCACGATCACCTCCAGTTCGCCGAACGACACCGCGGCGTTCACCGTCGCCGTCGTCCCCGGCGCCAGCTTCAGCTCCGACAGGTCCAGCGTGCCATCTCCGATGCCGACGTCGTAGAGGCGGCTCACCTCTGCGAGCGTGGTCGGCGCCCACTCGGACGGCCCGATCTTCTTCGGCAGGCCGCCCAGCATCAACGCCATGCTCACGATCAGCGCGACCGCGGTGCCGGCGGCCACCAGCCCGGCGCCGCGTCCCCACCAGGCCGCGACCAGCAGGCCGGCGCCGATGGTGATGAGCATCGCGCCGCCGACGATGGTCGGGCTCAGTCCGGCGGCCGACCTGGCTTGGACCGCCACGACGATCCCTCCAATGATGAGTGTCAGCAGGATGGTGATGACGCCGATGACCGACTTCGGCCGCTGCTTGCGCTCCCTCCTCGGGAGCGGGCGGCCGTACAGTCCGGGGTCGTACGGCGCCTGGCCCGTCCCGCGCTTGGCCGGGTCGAGCGGCTGGTAGGGACCCTTGGGCGCGAAAGGCGCGCCGTAGCTGGTGTAGTCGACGGCGGTCTTGGGCTGCGGGCGGTAGGCGGCCGGCTGGTGCGGCGGGACGGGGTGCTCGGCGGTCACCGCGTCATCCGAGGCACGCGCCGCCCACTCCTCCTCGGCGGGAGCCGTTGCCTCGCCGGCCCGGGTGGCTTCATCGGCCGTGGCCGCCTCAGCAGGCGTTTCGCCGGCCGACACCCCCTCAGCAGGCGTTTCGACGGCCGGCACCGCTTCGGCGTGCGCGGTCCGGTCCGCTTCAGCCGCGGGCGGGACGGTGGGCGCCGGGCGGGCGGTGGGCGCGGGCCGCGGCGAAGCAGCGGGCGGCACCGTCGGGGTGGGCGTGGGTCGCACCGGGGGAGTCACGTCCGGGGGGGCGTAGGACGGCGCGGCCTGCTCCGCGGTGCGCCGCCGGTTGAGCCTTTGCGGCATCGACCGGGCCAGCCCGAGCAGATCCACCCCGCTGGAGTGCGCCGCCAGCAGCGCCACCGCGAGGAACATGCCCACCACGAGCGTGCCCGTGTCGATCCAGACCGAGGCCAGGTTGATCGCGAGCCCGAACGCCAGCACCGCCGTGAGCAGCGCCATCACGGTCTCGCCGTCGAAGTCGCGGCGGGTCCACTGCTCGATGATGCCCGGCCCGCCGTTCGGCTCCTTCATCAGCAGGAACGCCGCGAGATAGAGGAACAGGCCGACGCCCGAGCCGAGCAGCAGCACCGCGAAGGCCACGCGGAACACCACGGGGTCGATGCCGGTATACCGCCCGAGGCCCGCGCACACTCCCATGAGGAAGCGTCCCTCGCTGCTGCGTCTCAGCACCTTCGGGGGAGTGGTGGGTTGCCTGGGCGGAGCTTCTGCCATGCAACCATCGTGGACCCACGCGCGTTGTGCTCGCATCCGGGACACCCCTGACCCGACCCGGGGGTTGTTCCCTGATGCCCGCGGTGCCCGCGACGTGTGACTATGGCCATGTTATGGCTGACCAGAAGACACTTGCCGAGCCCAGTGGCGACACGCCTTATCGGCGGATGATGCGCCCCATGGAGGGCCGCTTGCTCGGCGGCGTGGCCCAGGGGCTGGCCACGCAGCTCTCGCTTGATCCCGTGGTGATCAGGCTGATGTTCGTGCTGCTCAGCATCGTCGACGGGGCCGGCATGGTGGCGTACGCGGTGCTGTGGATGATCACGCCGCGGCAGCCGTACGAGGGGCAGCCACCGCAGCGGGACTGGAGCCAGCTCGCGGCGTTCACCGCGATCGGGGTGGCGCTGTCCGCGTTCAGCTGGCTCACGAGGGCCTCCCAGGGCGGGATCGGCATGCTGCCGTTCGCGGTGGGCGGGATCGGCGCGCTGATCCTCTGGCAGCAGGCCGATCCGGAACGCCGCAGAAACTGGATGAGCGGGGCGGCGCTCAGCATCAGGAAGAACCGGGTACGCACGGTGCTCGGCGTGGTGCTCGTCGTGATCGGCGCGGCCGGCTTCCTGTATTCGGAGGGAGAGCTGGCCCAGGCCAGGCCGGGGCTGCTGTTCACGGTCGTGGTCGTCGGCGGTCTGGCGGTCATCGCCGCGCCGTGGCTCGCGGGCCTGTGGAAGGAACTGCAGCTGGAGCGGCGCGAGCGCATCAGGCAGGAGGAGCGCGCCGAGGTCGCCGCCATGGTGCACGACTCGGTGCTGCACACGCTCACGCTCATCCAGCGCGTGGCCCACGATCCGCGCGAGGTCACCCGGCTGGCCCGCTCCCAGGAGCGCGAGCTGCGCAACTGGCTCTACCAGCCCGCGCAGGACGCCGACGCCACGCTGGCGGCCGCCGTACGCAGGATCGCGGCCGAGGAGGAGGACGCGCACGGCGTACCCATCGAGGTCGTCTGCGTCGGCGACATCGCGATCGACCCGGCGGGCAAACTGGCGGCCACGTTGAAGGCGGCCAGGCAGGCGATGGTCAACGCCGCCAAATACTCTGAAAGTCCATCTATTTCCGTGTATGCAGAAGTAGAGGGTGAAGAGATCACGATTTTCGTGAAGGATCGGGGCAAGGGCTTCGATCTGGAGGCGGTCCCGCTCGACCGGATGGGGATCAGGGAGTCCATCATCGGGAGAATGGAACGTCACGGAGGCGCGGCCAGGGTACGCACCGAGCCCGGCGAGGGCACAGAGGTGATGTTGACGATGAAGGTGGAGAAAGCATGACGCGCGTGTTGATCGTCGACGATCACCGGTTGTTCCGGTCCGGCGTGCGCGCCGAGCTGGGCGAGGCGATCGAGGTGGTGGGCGAGGCCGAGGACGTGGAGTCGGCCGTCAAGGCGATCGCCGAGCACCAGCCCGATGTCGTGCTGCTGGACGTGCACATGCCGGGCGGTGGCGGCCAGGAGGTGCTGCGCCGTGTCCTCGGCTCGGGCTCCCAGGTGCGCTTCCTCGCCCTGTCGGTCTCCGACGCCGCCGAGGACGTCATCGGCGTGATCAGGGGCGGTGCCCGCGGCTACGTCACCAAGAACATCAGCGGCAAGGAGCTGACCGACGCCATCCGCCGGGTGGCCGACGGGGACGCGGTCTTCTCGCCGCGGCTGGCGGGGTTCGTGCTGGACGCGTTCGCCTCGTCGGAGGCGCCGTCGATCGACCCCGAGCTCGACTCGCTGACGCAGCGCGAGCGCGAGGTGCTGCGGCTGATCGCGCGCGGGTACGCGTACAAGGAGATCGCCAAGGAGCTGTTCATCTCGGTCAAGACCGTGGAGACCCACGTGTCGTCGGTGCTGCGCAAGCTGCAGCTCTCCAACCGTCACGAGCTGTCCCGCTGGGCCACTGCGCGCCGCCTGGTCTAGGCCGGTACGGCCGCGTTTGGACCGTTACAGGATAGTTATCCGTTTTCGGCTACGAAACAGGAGTTTCAGGTGTCACACAAGGAGGTGGATCGAAGCATATTAGTCCAGGAGTAACACCTTTGAACCGCGTCCCCCGGATGCTGCCCGCCTTGGTCGCACTGGTCACCGTGACGGCCTGTGCGGCGGAAAGCGTACCCGTCCCCGCCCCGCGAGCCGCGGCCTCTCAACACGCCGCCGCTCCTGCCGCCGCCGCCCGCGTCGGCGCCACGGCTCCGGCGAAGAAGATCAAGCTCGGCATCGCCGACATCACTCCCATGGGGGAGAAGACCGAGAAGGTCGGCGTCGGTTTCCCGATCATCGTCACCTTCGACCGCGACGTCAAAGACAAGGCGGCCGTCGAGGCGCTGCTAGAGGTGGAGGCGGAGAAGCCGGTCGAGGGCGCCTGGCGCTGGGTGTCGCCCCGCAAGATCATCTACCGGACGAAGACGTACTGGAAGCCGTACCAGAAGGTGCTCTTCACCGCGCGGCTGTCCGAGCTCCCCGGCAACAAGGGCGCCAAGGACGTCTCCCGCCGCTTCGCCGTGGGCGCCCAGAACATCTCGCTGGTGGACACCCGCAAGCACACGATGAAGGTCTACCGCAACGGCAAGCTGGCCAAGAAGATCCCGATCAGCGCAGGCAGGGGCGGGCTGATCAAGAACGGCGTGGACGTCTACCTGACCACGAGCGGCGTGCACCTCACGATGGGCAAGAAGGCCGTCGAGACCATGACCTCCTCCTGGCTCGGCGTGACGGACCCGAAGGACCCGCGCTACTACAAGGAGGAGATCCCGTGGGCGGTGCGCATCTCCGCCAGCGGCGAGTACGTCCACCAGAGCGCCGGCTACTACCAGTATCTGGGCCGGTCGAACCAGAGCCACGGCTGCGTCCGCGCCACCCCGGCCGGCGCCAAGTGGTTCTACACGATCGCCCAGCGCGGTGACGTCGTCAAGATCACCGGCACGAAGCGCAAGCTGCAGTGGGACAACGGCTGGAGCTACTGGCAGCTCAACTGGACCCAGTGGAAGAAGGGCAGCGCGCTGTAAGGGCCGGCCGCTGCGGCGGGGGACGCCCGCCGCAGCCTAGGCGTGCCTCACAGCTTCTCGAGCGGCGCGTACGCCAGCAGCAGCGTCTTCTCCCCGCCGCTGCCGAAGTCGACCTTGACCTTGGTCTTCTCCGCCACCCCGTCCACGGACACCACCGTGCCCAGCCCGAACGCGTCGTGCGAGACCCGGTCCCCAGGCGTCAACGTGGGCATCGTGCGCCCGCCCGCACCGCCGCTCTTCGCCGGCGCGGGCCGGGCGGCGGGCTCTCGCCGGGTGGCCGCGCTCCAGGCCGACTTCTCCGGATCGGTGCGCCATTCGATGAGCTTGCCCGGCACCTCGCTGACGAAGCGCGAGGCCGGATTGAACGACGGCGACCCCCACGAGCTGCGCACGGCCGCCCGCGTGAGGTAGAGCCGCTGCTGCGCCCGGGTGATCCCGACGTAGGCCAGCCGCCGCTCCTCCTCCAGTTCCTTCGGCTCGCCCAGCGACCGGATGTGCGGGAAGACCCCGTCCTCCATGGCCGTCAGGAAGACGACGGGGAACTCCAGCCCCTTGGCCGTGTGCAGGGTCATCAGCGTGACGACCCCCTGCCCGCCGTCCGCGTCGGGGATCTGGTCGGCGTCGGCCACCAGCGACACCTGCTCCAGGAACTCCACCAGCGTCCCCTCCGGATTGGCCTCCTCGAACTCCGAGGCCACGGAGATGAGCTCGTTGAGGTTTTCCAGCCGGGACTCGTCCTGCGGATCCTCCGACGCCTCCAGCTCGGCGCGATAGCCGGTGGCCACCAGCACCTCCTCGGCCAGCGCCGACGGCGGCATGCCCGCGCCCTTGCCGATCAGCTCCTCGATCAGCGCCACGAACTCGCGCACTGCGTTGAGCGAACGCGTCGCCATGCCATAGGCCTCATCGGCCCGGCGCAGCGCCTCCCAGTATGGGATGCGCTCACGCGACGACAGCGCCTCGATCATCGCCTCCGCGCGCTCGCCGATGCCGCGCTTGGGCACGTTGAGAATGCGCCGCAACGACACCACGTCGGCCGGATTGGCCAGCACGCGCAGGTAGGCCAGCAGGTCCTTGACCTCCTTGCGCTCGTAGAAGCGCACGCCCCCGACCACTTTGTACGGCAGTCCGGTGCGAATGAAGATCTCCTCGAACACACGGGAGGCGGCGTTGGTCCGGTAGAAGATCGCCACGTCGCTCGGCTTGACGCCGTCCTCGTCGCAGAGCCGGTCGACCTCCTGCGCCACGAACATGGCCTCGTCGTGCTCGTTGTCGGCGACGTATCCCACGATCTTGGGACCGTCGCCCTGGTCCGACCAGAGGTTCTTGGGCTTGCGCGACTCGTTGCGCGAGATCACGGCATTGGCCGCGGCCAGGATGTTCTGGGTCGATCGGTAGTTCTGCTCCAGCAGGATGGTCCGCGCGTCCGGGTAGTCCCGCTCGAACTCCAGGATGTTGCGGATCGTGGCGCCGCGGAAGGCGTAGATCGACTGGTCGGCGTCGCCCACCACGCACAGCTCGGACTGGTCGGCCCCCGACCGCACGAGATCGCCGTCGGTCGTGCGCAACTCGGGATGCCCCACCAGCTCCCGGATCAGGATGTATTGGGCGTGGTTGGTGTCCTGATATTCGTCCACCAGCACGTGCCTGAACCGCATCCGGTAGTGCTCGGCCACCTCGGGGAAGAGCTGGAACAACGTCACCGTGTTCATGATGATGTCGTCGAAGTCCATCGCCCCGGCCTCGGTCAGCTTGAGCTGATAGGCCTTGTACGCCTGCGCGAGCGTCTTCTCCAGATGCGAGCCGGCCTTCTCCATCGCCGTCTCGTAGTCGATCAGCTCGTTCTTGAAGTTGCTGACCTGCGCCGAGAACGACCGCGGCGGATAGCGCTTCGGATCGAGGTCCATCTCCCTGCAGACCATCGCCATGAGCCGCTGCGAGTCGGCCTGGTCGTAGATCGAGAAGCTGGACGGGAACCCGAGCCGCTTGGCCTCGCGCCGCAGGATGCGCATGCACGCGCTGTGGAACGTCATCACCCACATGGCCTTGGACCGCGGCCCGACCAGCTTGTCGATGCGCTCCTTCATCTCGCGCGCGGCCTTGTTGGTGAAGGTGATGGCGAGGATCTCGCCCGGATGCACGTCGCGCTCGGCCAGCATGTAGGCGATGCGGTGGGTGAGCACCCGCGTCTTCCCGGACCCCGCCCCCGCCACGATGAGCAGCGGACTGCCGTGATGGATCACGGCCTCCCGCTGCTGCGGGTTGAGACCGTCGAGCAAGGGGTGGTCAACAGAGACTTGGGTCTGCACCTACCTAGGTTAAGACGCCCCACCGACAACCGGCGCCCGGAATGCGATCGCCGGGGTGCGGGTTGTCCACCAATGAAGAGTCAAGAAAGGGGAGCCATGCTGCCGGAAGGCGAGATCAACCGGGTACTTGTCGTGACCGCTCATCCTGATGACGCCGATTTCGGCTCCGCGGGGAGCGTGGCGTTGTTCGTCGACAAGGGTGTGGAGGTCACCTACCTGCTGGTCACGGACGGTGACGCGGGTGGCAACGAACGTACCTTGGACAATTCCGGCATGGCCGAGCTCCGCAGAACCGAGCAACGCGCCGCGGCCAAGGCCGTCGGCGTCACGGACGTGCGCTTCCTCGGCTATGCGGACGGGCAGGTGGTCCCCTCACTGGAGCTCAGGCGCGACATCGCCCGCGTGATCCGCCAGGTCAGACCGGAGCTGGTCATCACCCACCACCCGGACCGCAACTACCAGTTCATCGCCCCCAGCCACCCCGACCACCGCGCCGTCGGCGGCGCCGCCCTCGACGCGGTCTACCCGGACGCCCGCAACCCCTACGCCTTCCCCGAACTGCTGCAGCAGGAGGGGCTGGAAGCGTGGACGGTGCGAGAGGTCTGGCTGAACGGCGGCTCGACACCCAACCACTGGGTGGACATCACCGAAGCCATCGACCGCAAGCTCGCGGCCTTGCAGTCGCATGTGAGCCAGGTCGCGCACGTGGAGGGTTTCGCCGATTTCGTCAAGAGCCGCTTCGCCGCCTGGGCCCAGCAGGCCGGTCTCGGCGAGGGCCGCTACGCGGAGGCCTTCCAGGTCGTCCCCACGGCCTAGGGACGCTTACGGCACCGAACCGGGCGGCACCACCCAGAGCGAGGGCTGCCCGGTGACGTCGGAGATGATGTCGAAGTCGCGGTCGTAATGCAGGATCGTCGCGCCGTGCACCTCGGCACAGGCGGCGATCAGCAGACCGTTGGGCCCGATGCCGCGGTGTTGCGCGATCTCGATGAGCTGCTTCTGCACCTCTACGGCGCGTGCCTGCACCTCCTGATCGACGGGGAGCATGATGCACTGGCGCTGGGCACGCAAGATGCGCTGATAGTGGGCGTGATCGCGAGCGCTGTAGAACACCTCGAGGTCGATGACGCTACAGGTCGCCACGACCCGGGCCGCGTAGAGCGGATGAAGGGCTTTGGCGACGACGTCGCTGGTGCGGATGCGGGCCAGCGCGCTCTTGTCCAGAAGGTACATCAGTCCTGTCGTCGCCACGCATGCTTCATGACCTCCGGATCCAGCAGGTCCGGACTCCCCTCCGTACGCCAGAACTCGAACGCTTCGATCGCGCTCGCCCTTTCCGCGTCCCTGTCGACGACGGCTTGGAGCGCGGCATGAACCGTTTCCTTCATGGTCGGCGTCCCCAGCTTCCGCTGGGCTGCTTCCAGGAGCTCCTTGTCGATATCGATCACCGTACGCATGCGACAACACCTCCGTGCCTCCACCGGATATCAGAACTTCGATCTTGATGTACACACTCTCCGAAGTCGAATGACTTCAAAGAGTGCGCACAGGAGACGGTAAAGCATCAAGGTCGGCTGCCAGGGAGCGCCCCAGGGTCCGGGGGAGGATCTTCATCCGTCGGGCGAAAACCTTCATCCCCGGAATGATCACAACCTGCGCCGCCACCCGCGAGAAACGGTGTGATCCCTCGTGCGGCGGCTTACTTTCGTCTGGCGGCGATCCGGGCGAAGAGGTAGCCCAGGGAGTTGGTGGCCAGGTGCAGCATGGCCGGGGCCACCAGACCGTTGCGGCGGCGTAGCTCGCAGAACAGCACGCCGGCCGCCGCCGTGGACACCACGCTGCCCGCCACCACCCGGGCCGTGTCCAGGTGGCTGGGGGACTCGGCCGCGGTCAGGGCGCCGAGCGCCGGGTTGGCACGGGCCATGTCGATGGCCGGGAGGATGTGCCAGAGGCCGAACAGGGCCGAGGAGATCGACGTGGCGGCGACCGTGCCGTGACGCTGGCGCAGCATGGCGTAGAGAGCGCCCCTGAAGCCCACCTCTTCCAGCAGCACCGTGCCCATCGGGACCTGGAGCAGGGCCTCCTCCAGGACGCGGGCACGCGACAGCGACAGGGCGCGCTCGTCGTGGAAGAGCGGCCTGGTGCGCTCCCAGGAGATGCCGATCGTGTAGCCGGCGGCCACCGCCGCCGCCAGCGCGCCCCCGGCGATCGCGCCGCGGCGGCCGTGCTCGAAGCCGAGCTCCTCCCACGACAGGCCCGACCTGCGGGCCATGGCCACCAGAGCGGCCGTCGCGGCGGCTGACGTTAAAGGGCCCAGGCGGGGGGCGACCTTGTTGTTCATGATGTTGGCGGCGGCGAGGATGGCGATCGAGCGGAGCAGCACCCTTGCAAGGCTACGTCGCGACCCGCCCGTATCGGCCCGCTCCGCGCGACATCTGAACCCCTGAGCCTTGGACTGGCCGGGGGCGCGCCGAGATCGGTGGCGCGCCGGCCCAGGGCGTCAGGAGGCGGCCGAGTTGCGCCAGCCCTCGGGGAAGCGGGCGCGGCGGCGTTCCTCGGGTGTGAGGCCGCCCCAGATGCCCTCTGCCTCGCCGGCGCGTAATGCGTAGGCTCGGCACTCCTTCATGACCTGGCAGCCGGCGCAGACCGCTTTGGCCCGCGCCTCCTGCAGGGGCGAGGGGGCTGGAGGGAAGAAGAGGTCAGGATCGCTGGATCTGCACGCCCCCTTGCGCAGCCAGCCGATGTCCTGCGATGGCATGGATCCAAGGTAAGGCGTGGTCGTGATCGACCACATCATCCTTTGGGTTGATCGGGACGTACATCCTCAGCAGGCGCCGACCCCGTTCCGGTACCCCTTGGCGAACGACGCCTGCCGCTGCTCCGCCGTGCCGTGGGCGGCCGGGTCGAGCCAGTCGTCCGTGGGATCGCCCGCGGCGGCCAGGCTGAGCAGCAGTTCGCTGTCGTCGCCCGGTTCGGCTCGCAGCGCACCCGAGTTGACCAGGGCCGACAGGGTGCCGCCCGCGTAGCAGTCGGCTTGAAGCTCCATCCGTACGTTCAGCTCCAAGTCCGTACGAAGCTGGACCTGCACGGCATGCCCGAACTCATGAGGAATGATCAGATAGACTGACCCGTCGCCCATCTCGCTCCACAACGCCTCCATCCAGTCCTGGTCGTAGGCGATGAAGTGCCCCTTGGGGCAGTAGTAGGCGTTGTTCGGCGCGGATGGCCGATCGCCGCAGGCCGGTCCCGAGCGCCCCGAGTAGGGGATGAAGTCGGAGAGGGGCCGATAAGTGCGGCCCAGCCGGTCGAACTGCTGCTTCCAGAACTGCTCCGTCAGCGTCCGCGCCGTACGGACGTCGTCCTCGAACGAGTCCTGCTCCGCCGTGTCCATGGACGGCTGGGGCGCGACGCCGCAGGCGGTGAGCAACAGCGCCAGGACGACGATCAGCGGACGGGACCCGGGCATCACACGTCCCATGTGTGCACGGGGTCGTTGCTGTGCATCCGCTCGATGTACTCCAGAGTCATGGCCCGCAGCGCCTCGTGCCGGTCCCCTCCCTGGGCGCGTACGCGATCCACCTGCCAGCTCGCCCCGGTACGTCCTGCCAGGCAGCGGCCCTCGATGATGCCCAGCAGCCGGTCGGCGACGGGACGGTCGACGCCCCATTCGGCGAGCCCTTCGTGCGCGATGGGCAGCAGGCGGCGCAGGATCAGCTCGGCCGCGGGCACCTCGCCCATCCCCGGCCAGTAGAGCCGCGCGTCGATGCCGTGCCGGGCGGCGGCGCCGAGATTGTCCTCCGCCGCGCGGAACGACATCCGGCTCCAGATCGGCCGCTCGTCGTACGGCAGCACGCGCATCAGACCGTAGTAGAAGGCGGCGTTCGCGGCGATGTCGGCCACCGTGGGGCCGGCGGGCAGGACGCGGTTCTCCACGCGCAGGTGCGGAACGCCGTTCACCACCGCGTACACGGGCCGGTTCCAGCGGTAGATCGTGCCATTGTGCAGTGTCAGCTCGTGGAGCTGCGGGATGCGGCCCTCTTCGAGCTCGGCGCGCGGATCCTCGTCCTCGCAGAGGGGGAGCAGGGCCGGGTAGTAGCTGACGTTCTCCTCGAACAGGTCGAAGACGCTCGTGATCCACCGCTCGCCGAACCACACGCGCGGCCGCACGCCCTGCGCCTTCAACTCGTCCGGTCGCGTGTCCGTGGCCTGCTCGAACAGCGCGATCCTGGTCTCGCGGTGCAGCTCCTTGCCGAACAGGTAAGGGGAGTTGGCCGCGACCGCGACCTGCGCTCCCGCGATGACCTGGGCGGCGTTCCAATTCGCGGCGAACGCCTCCGGGCTGACCTGCAGGTGGAGCTGCACGCTCGTGCAGGCGGCCTCGGGCGCGAGGCTGTCGGCGTGCGTGTCGAGGCGTTCGACGCCCTCGATGCACAGGTGCAGGTCCTCGCCGCGGGCGGCGAAGATCTGCTCGTTGAGCAGGCGGTAGCGGGGGTTCGCGGAGAGCGTGCCCTCGCCGATGTCCTCTTCGCGCAGCGTGGGCAGGATGCCGGTCAGGACCAGGTGGCCGCCCTGGGAGCGGGCGCGTTCCTCGGCGTGGTTGAGTCTTGCCCGGACGTCGTTCTCCAGGCGGAGCGGGCCGTCGCCGCTCAGCTCCTGGGGCGCGACGTTGATCTCGACGTTGAACTGGCCCAGCTCCGTGGCCCAGTCAGGCTGTTCGATCGCGGCGAGCACCTCGGCGTTGCGCATGCAGGCCTCGCCGTACGCGTCCACGATGTTGAGCTCGATCTCCAGGCCGGCGAGCGGGCGTTCGAGTTCGAAGCGAGATTCGCGCAGCATCTGGGCGAAGACGTCGAGACACCGTCGCACCTTTTCCCGATACTTCCGGCGATCATCGCGACTGAACACAACGACCGGCACGTCCCTGCCCATACCACGAAATGTCGCACGCCAACGCCCGAAAGACCAGGCCAAACGCCTCCCGACCTGCAAACTTTCCCAGGACACAGCCCTGCCGTGAGACGCGGAGCCCGCCCAGCCGTGACCACGGAGCCGGCCTGCAGCGCCGGCGCTCAGCCGCCATCAGCCCCAGAAGTTAGGGTGCTGGGATGCGTGTATTGATTAGCGGCGGGGCGGGTTATATCGGCAGCACGGTCGCGTCGGCGTGCCTGGATGCCGGGATCACGCCCGTGATCCTCGACAGTCTCGTGACCGGGAGGCGGGAGTTCGCCGATGGGCGGGTGTTCTATGAGGGAGATATCAGCGACGGCGCGCTGATTGACAAGATTTTTGCTGAATATCCGGATATCGAGGCGGTCATCCACTGCGCGGCGCTCATCGTCGTGCCGGACTCCGTCGCCGACCCCGTCGGCTACTACCGCGCGAACGTCGCCAAGAGCCTCGAGTTCGTCGACCACCTGCTGCGCAACGGCTGCTCTCGGATGATCTTCAGCTCGTCCGCCTCCATTTACCGAACCGGCGCGGACCACACGGTGGACGAGGACTCCCCGCTCGACCCGCAGAGCCCGTACGCGCGGACCAAGGCGGTGTGCGAGGCCATGTTCGCCGACATCGCCGCCACCCGCCCGATCAAGATCCTGTCGTTGCGTTACTTCAACCCGATCGGCGCCGACCCGAAGATGCGCACGGGCCTGCAGCTGCGCCGCCCCAGCCACGCCCTGGGCAAGATGATCGAGGCGTACGAGGACCGCGTGCCCTTCCAGATCACCGGCACCGACTACCCGACCAGCGATGGCACCGGCATCCGCGACTACGTCCACGTCTGGGACCTGGCCGCCGCCCATGTGGCCGCGCTGCGCCGCTTCGACGCGCTGGAGCCCGACGTGATCAACTTGGGCACCGGCGCCGGGACCACCGTGCGCGAGCTGACCGAGGCGTTCAACCGCGTCGTGGACCGCCCGATCGAGGTCGTCGAGGCCGCCGCGCGCCCCGGCGACGTGGCCGGCGCCTATACCCGCAGCGACCGCGCCCGGCGCCTGCTCGACTGGCAGGCCCGCTACTCCGTCGAGGAGGGGATCAGGCACTCGCTCGAGTGGGCACGCCTGCGGGATTCCCGGCTCGGATAGCCGCTGCGAGTCCGGTCCGGCGCGGCTTCGCGGAGTGCCGGACCGACCGGCTACCACAAAACCCTCTCCCGCCAGGCGGCGGGAGAGGGTCGCCATTGGATTGAGGGGGAGAAGCTGGTCTTGCTCAGTGCGTCAAGGTCAAAGTGCGGCCTTGTGGATCAGCTCGGCGGAGCCGAGGACCTACGTGGCTCGGCGGAGCCGAGGACGACTACTTCATCCTGCCGAACGAGTTCGGCGAGCCGTCCGGGATCTCTTGCGGGACCTCGGTGTCCGAGCCGAGGTCGCTGACGTCGACCACCTCGTCGGCGGGCGGGGCCTTGATCGTGATCTTGGCGCCCCATCCCGTGTAACGGGTTTCCGCGACGGTGGTGGTCTTGCCGAGAATGCCGAAGTCCAGCGAATATGCGCTGCGGATCTCCGTGACCAGCCCCTTGGAGTTCAGGCCGAGCACGTAGCCGATGTTGATCTTAGCCAGCCTTTTGTCGATCCGCTCGCCGTATATCTTGCCGAGATCGCCGAAGGTGACCGAGCCGCGGTACGTTCCGCCCTTGACGCTCTTGGCGTGCGAGACGAGCGCCTTCAGCACCTTGGGCTCGAAGATGTCGAGCGGCTGGTTGCCGGTGCGCGGGCTGCCCGCGTTCGCGTAGCGCACCCACTTCTTGCCCTCGGGCAGGTCCTTGCTGAACACTCCGCCCTGGGCGTAGGCGTGCTCGCCCACCGTGATCGTCCGCAGGGGCGTCAGCAGCGCGGCGAGCTCGGCGTCCCCGGTCTTCACGCGGTTGCGCAGGTCCGCGGCGACGACTCCTCGCTTGCCGAACTCGAAGGCGCCGGTCGTTCTCATGACCGAGGTGGTCTTCCCGCTCGTCAGTGTGCGAGCCGTTTCCGAGACTCGCACCCCCTGCCCGGCCACGAACTGCTTCTTCAGCGCCTTTACCGGATCCACGGGCGCGGCCTGGGCGGACGGGCCGGTCATGAGCGCGGCCGACGACGCCAGCGCCAAGCCCGCGAGAATTCGCTTCATAGGTTTCCTTCGACATAAAAGGAGGGGGAGCAAGCCTGCCAATTGAAGATCACGACCGTATATCGAGAGTCGGGTAGTACGACGTCTAATTGGTGCAATTTCCGTGCAGGGGACGTCGTCGAGAAGTGAGATGACCGTCACATAGCGGAAGAACCGTGACCCCGATGACCTGGGGAGGTCAAGCTTGGGGCTAGGCTTCACTGGCGGAAACGCCCGGCACGCACGGGGTTGCCCGGGCCGTCGAACATCAGTCGGATAAGCAAGGACGGACCCTCGTGGACCTGTTCGAACATCAGGCGAAGGAACTCTTCGCTGACTACGGCATCCCGGTGCCACGCGGCATCGTCGCCCACACCGTGGAGGAGGTGCGGGCGGCCGCCACGGAGCTGACCGGCCGCGTTGTCGTCAAGGCCCAGGTCAAGACCGGTGGCCGCGGCAAGGCCGGGGGCGTGAAGGTGGCGGACGACGCCACCGACGCCGTCGAGAAGGCCACCGCCATCCTCGGCATGGACATCAAGGGCCACACGGTCCACAAGGTGCTCGTGGAGGAGGCCAGCGCGATCGCGGAGGAATACTACTTTTCCTTCCTGCTCGACCGCGCCAACCGTACGTTCCTCGCGATCTGTTCCGCCGCCGGCGGCATGGACATCGAAGAGGTCGCCCACAGCACGCCCGAGAAGGTCGCCAAGGTGCCGGTCTCGGCGCTGGACGGCATCGACAAGGCCAAGGCCCGCGAGATCGCGGTGGCCGGCGGCCTGCCGGAGAAGGCGCTCGACGGCGCCGCCGAACTCATCGAGAAGCTCTGGTGCTGCTTCGTCGACGAGGACGCCACGCTCGTCGAGGTCAACCCGATGATCCTGTCGGCGGACGGCCAGGTCAAGGCCCTCGACGGCAAGGTCACGCTCGACGAAAACGCCTCCTTCCGCCAGCCGGACCACGAGGCGCTGGCCGACAAGGCCGCCGAGGACCCGCTCGAGGCCAAGGCCAAGGAAAAGGACCTCAACTACGTCAAGCTCGACGGCAGCGTCGGCATCATCGGCAACGGCGCGGGCCTGGTCATGTCCACGCTCGACGTCGTGGCCTACGCCGGTGAGGCGGTCCCCGGCAAGCCGTCCCCCGCCAACTTCCTCGACATCGGCGGCGGCGCCTCGGCCGAGGTCATGGCCGCGGGCCTGGAGATCATTCTCTCCGACCCCGCCGTGAAGTCGATCTTTGTGAACGTCTTCGGCGGCATCACCGCCTGCGACGCCGTCGCCAACGGCATCGTCTCGGCGTTCAAGCTGCTGGAGAGCCGCGGCGAGGCCGTGACCCACCCGCTGGTGGTCCGCCTCGACGGCAACAACGCCCTGCTCGGGCGGCAGATCCTGGCCGACGCCGCACTCCCGCGGGTCGAGCTGGTAGACACGATGGACGACGCGGCCAAGCGGGCCGCCGAGCTCGCTGCGGTAGGTGTGTAAGTCATGGCTATCTGGCTGACCGAGAACAGCAAGATCATTGTTCAGGGCATGACCGGTGGTGAGGGCACCAAGCACACCCGCCGCATGCTCGCCTCCGGCGCCAACGTCGTCGGCGGCGTCAACGCCCGCAAGGCCGGCACCGTTCACGAGGGCCTGCCCGTGTTCGGCACGGTCAAGGAGGCCATGGAGCAGACCGGCGCGGACGTGTCGGTCGTGTTCGTGCCCCCGGCGTTCACCAAGGACGCGGTCAAGGAGGCCATCGACGCCGAGATGCCGCTCTGCGTGGTGATCACCGAGGGTGTGCCGGTGCACGACAGCACCGAGTTCTGGGCGTACGCGGTGGCCAAGGGCAACAAGACCCGCATCATCGGTCCCAACTGCCCCGGCATCGCCTCCCCCGGCGCTTCCAACGCGGGCATCATCCCGGCCGACATCACCACCGCCGGCCGCATCGGCCTGGTCTCGAAGTCGGGCACGCTGACCTAC
Source organism: Nonomuraea sp. H19 (assembly GCF_052068215.1). Classification (NCBI taxonomy): domain Bacteria; kingdom Bacillati; phylum Actinomycetota; class Actinomycetes; order Streptosporangiales; family Streptosporangiaceae; genus Nonomuraea; species Nonomuraea sp. H19. The sequence continues at coordinate 155,342 of NZ_JBQHCV010000001.1, forward strand.
CAGCTGATGTACGAGCTGCGCGACTTCGGTTTCTCGACCGCGGTGGGCATCGGCGGCGACCCCGTCATCGGCACCACGCACATCGATGCCCTCCAGGCGTTCCAGGCGGACCCGGGCACCGACGCGATCGTGATGATCGGTGAGATCGGCGGCGACGCCGAGGAGCGCGCCGCGGCTTTCATCGAGCAGCACGTCACCAAGCCCGTGGTCGCCTATGTGGCCGGCTTCACGGCTCCCGAGGGCAAGACGATGGGCCACGCCGGCGCCATCGTCTCCGGCTCGGCCGGCACCGCCCAGGCCAAGAAGGAGGCCCTGGAGAAGGTCGGCGTCCGCGTCGGCAAGACCCCCTCGGAGACGGCTCGCCTGATGCGCGAGATCATGCAGTCCCGCTAGCCGCTTTCCCGGAATGGCCCCGTGCGGTTCTCACCGCACGGGGCTTTCCCATGGGCGGGGCGACCACGGGCGACCATGGCACGGGCGACCACGGCGGAGCGTAAATCTTGGAAAGCAGCTCCGCCCGGCGCGTCAACCAAGCGTTGGTTGGGAAAGGTTGAGAAAATCGCACGGTGACGGCGATTCTCGACCAGTTGCGCACTGCCCCCCGGTCGGTGCTCGGCAAGCTCCCCGGGGCCTCAGGCGACGACGACGAGGCGAGGCGGCCGCTCCCCGTGTCAGGAATGCTCGCCGCCGCCTGCACGCTGGGCGTCGGCCTGGCCGTGCTGACCACGCTCACGCTGGTCGGCTGGATGGCCGCCCCCCGCGGCACGCTGGGCGCCGGGTTGCCGGGCGTGTTCCGTACGGCGGCGCAGCTCTGGCTGGCCGCGCACCACGCCGGGTTCGCGATCCCCGGCGGGCGGGTCGGGCTGCTGCCGATCGGGCTGATCTTCCTGCCGGCCATGCTGCTCTACCGGGCCGGGCGGTGGATGGCCAGGGACGCCGACCTGCGGCTGCGGCTACCCGCGCGGCTGCCCAAGAACAGCCCGCGCGAGCAGGCCCAGGCGCGCCGCCGGGCGCAGCTCGTGCTGGTGCTGCAGGCGGGGGTGTCGCTGGCGGCGCCGTACGCGCTGCTCGCCGGCCTGATCGCGCTCGTGGCGAGCAACGAGATCACGCAGCCGTTCATCGGCGAGGCGCTGTTCAGCCATTTCGTGCTGGCGTTCCTCGCCGGGGCGCTGGCCACGGCGCGGATGATCGGGCCCTGGCGGGTGATGCTCCGGCTGCTGCCCGAGCGGGTGCGCGCCCTCACCGTCGGCACGGCGGTCGCCACCGCGCTGCTGGTGGTGTCCGGGCTGGGGCTGGTGCTGGTCGCCGTCGTGCTGAACTTCGACCAGGTCAAGGAGCTGTCCAGCGTGCTCTCGCCCGGGTTCGTGGGCGGGGCGCTGCTGGTGCTGCTTCAGGTGCTTTACCTGTTCAACGCCGTCATCTGGGCCTTCTCCTACATCGCCGGCCCGGGATTCGCCATCGGCGCGGACACCCTGGTCGCGCCCACGGGGGTGCAGCTCGGCACGGTGCCGAGCCTGCCGCTGCTGGGGGCGTTGCCGGAGAGCGGGCCCGTGCCCGCGTGGATGATGGCGGTGGTCGCGCTGCCGTTCGCGGCAGGGGCCGTGGCGGGGGTGATGGTGGCCAGGATCTCGCCGTCGCCGTCATATGAGGCCGCGCCGCTCTGGGGCTTCTTCACCGGGGTCTCCACCGGCGTGGTGGCGGGGGTGCTGGCGGCGCTGTCCGGCGGGCCCATCGGCGGCGGGCGGCTGGCCGCGATCGGCCCCTCGCCCTGGGAGGTCGCGCTGTCGGTGGCGCTGGAGGTCGGCGTGGCCGCGGGCATCTCGGCGGGGGTGACCAACCTGCTGCTGCTCAGCAATAAGGCTCGCGCGCCGCTCGACAAGGCGGCCGCCCCGGTACGCAAGGCCGGGGCCGCGATCGCCAAGGCGGCGAGCAAGGTGGGGCTCGCCGAGTCGGACCACCGGCCGCTGCCCGGCCACTGGATGGACGCCACCGAGGCCGACACCCAGGAGATCCCGGTCATCAGGGACGACTGGCAGGACGAGCACGCCTCCGCGGAGGCCGAGACGCTGGCCCAGGCCCGCCCGCAGCCGCCCGAGCCCGCACCGCGCCCGCCGCGGAAGGACATCGTGGACGAGTCCGACGACCGGGGCGGGCACGTCATCTACGTCGATCCCTACGCCTGGGACCGCGATTAGCCGGCTACGGCTGCATCGCGCCGAGCAGTTCGAGCACGTCGGCAGGGAGCTTGCGCTGCGCCGCGTCCCTGAACTGGGTGAAGCACTCGCCCTGCGAGGACACGGTGCCCGCGCCCTTCATGCACTCCTGGTAGGCGGAGTATTCGTCCATCAGATACAGCTGCATCCCCGTGGCCAAGGCCGACAGCGTCAGCGCGATCGAGGAGACCGTGATGCCGCCCACGGCCACACCTGTGGGCTTGCCCGCGGCTTTGAGCAGCGGCAGCGCGCGGATCCCGGCCACGAGCGCGAACAGCGCCATGACCAGGCCGGCGAGCGGCAACATGAACGTCATGGCCAGCGCTGCGATGGACAACCAGATCGCTCGGCGGCCCGCCGAATCGGCGGGCTGCTGGCCTGCCGGTGCTTGCACCGGTGTCGACACCTGACCTCCTCTGCGTCGCCGGACGACGAACAGATACCCTGGCTACCCACCCTGTTTCCTCTTTGGAGCGTGTGCGTGTCTAAGGCTGGGCGGCTCGTCGTCCTCGTCTCCGGCTCTGGAACCAACCTACAGGCCCTGCTGGACGCTTCTGCCGACCCCTCGTACGGCGCCCGCGTGGTAGCGGTCGGTGCCGACAGGGATGGGATCGAAGGGCTGGCCAGGGCCGTCAGGGCAGGCGTCCCGACTTTTGTCGAAAAATTGCGTGATTACCCGACGCGGGCGGACTGGGATGCCGCGATCGCGTCCAAGATCACATCTTACGAGCCGGACCTGGTGGTGTCGGCGGGCTTCATGAAGATTTTGGGTAAGCCGACGCTCGACGCCTTCCCCGTGCTCAACACCCACCCGGCGCTGCTGCCGTCGTTCCCCGGCGCGCACGGCGTGCGCGACGCCCTGGCCCACGGGGTCAAGGTCACCGGCTGTACGGTGATGCTGGCCGACGAGGGGATCGACACCGGGCCGATCGTCGCCCAGGAAGCGGTGCCCGTGCTCCCGGACGACGACGAGGCGAGCCTGCACGAGCGCATCAAGACCGTCGAGCGGCGCCTGCTCGTCGAGATCGTCGGCCGGATGGCCCGCGAGGGCTGGACGGTCACCGGACGTAGCGTCCGGATCGGCAAACAATCAGGAGGGGAATCCACGTGACTCGCATCGCCATCCGGCGCGCGCTGATCGCTGTTTACGACAAGTCCGGGCTCGAAGAGCTGGCCAGGGCACTCGACGGCGCGGGCGTGGAGATCGTCTCGACGGGCGGCACGGCCGCCGCGATCGCGTCGTACGGGATCCCGGTGATGAAGGTCGAGCAGCTGACCGGGTTTCCCGAGTGCCTCGACGGCCGGGTCAAGACGCTGCACCCGCGCGTGCACGCCGGGCTGCTGGCCGACGTCACCAAGCCGCACCACGTGGCCCAGCTCGAGGAGCTGGAGATCGACCCGTTCCAGCTCGTCGTGGTCAACCTTTACCCGTTCCAGGAGACCGTGGCCTCCGGCGCGTCCGACGCCGAGTGCGTCGAGCAGATCGACATCGGCGGGCCCGCCATGATCCGCGGCGCCGCGAAAAACCACAACACCTGCGCCGTCGTGGTCGACCCCGCCTTCTACGGCGACGTACGCACCGCGCTGGCCGAAGACGGCTTCACGCTCGACGAGCGCCGCCGGCTGGCGGGCATCGCGTACGCCCACACCGCCTCCTACGACGTGGCCGTGGCCAACTGGTTCGCGGGGACGTACGGGGAGGAGGAGCTGCCCGCCTTCACCGGGGCCGCGTTCCAGCGCAAGGCGACCCTGCGTTACGGCGAGAACCCGCACCAGCGCGCCGCTCTCTACACCGACGGCACCGACGGCCTCGCCAACGCCGAGCAGCTGCACGGCAAGGAGATGTCCTACAACAACTACCTCGACGCCGACGCCGCCTGGCGGGCCGCCTGGGACTTCTCCGACCCCTGCGTGGCCATCATCAAGCACCAGAACCCGTGCGGCATCGCGATCGGCGCCGACGTGGCCGACGCGCACCGCAAGGCGCACGCCTGCGACCCGGGGTCGGCGTATGGGGGTGTGATCGCCGTCAACCGCCCGGTCACGGCCGAGCTGGCCAGGCAGATCGCCGACGTGTTCACCGAGGTCGTCATCGCCCCCGGCTACGACGCGGAGGCGCTGGAGGTGCTGCGCGCCAAGAAGAGCCTGCGGCTGCTGGCCTGCCCGGAGGGGCCGGCGCAGCCGACGGAGTTCCGCAAGGTCGACGGCGGCCTCCTGGTGCAGACCGTGGACCGGGTCGACGCGCCCGGCGACGCGGCCGCCCAGTGGGAGCTCAAGACCGGCGCGCCGGCCTCGCCCGAGGTGCTGGCCGACCTGGAGTTCGCCTGGCGGGCCTGCCGCTCGGTGAAGTCGAACGCCATCCTCCTGGCCAGCGGCGGGGCGACCGTGGGCGTGGGCATGGGCCAGGTCAACCGGGTCGACTCGTGCCGCCTCGCGGTCACCAGGGCCGGCGAGCGCGCGCCCGGCTCGGTCGCGGCCTCGGACGCGTACTTCCCGTTCCCCGACGGCCTGGAGGTGCTGATCGAGGCCGGGGTACGCGCGGTCGTCGAGCCCGGCGGCTCCATCCGGGACGAGCTGGTGATCGAGGCCGCCGAGAAGGCCGGCATCACCCTCTACTTCACCGGCACTCGGCACTTCTTCCACTGATCATCCCAAAAGGGCGACATGACCGATCATGTCGCCCTTTTGGTGGTTTTGGCGGCGAGCATTGGTCGGGTGCGGTTAGCCTGATTTCCTCCCCGCTCGCTCCCAGTCCCCGGAGTGCCCCTTGCTCGAGTTGATCCTGCAGGCCTTCGTCACCATGAACGGCTTCGCCACCAGCCCCGTCGTGCTCCTGGTGCTCGCCTTCGTCGGCGCCTACCTCGGCAGCCGCGTCGTCGAGTTCATCCCGTTCACCCGCCGGATCATCGAGCGCCGGGAAGCTCAGTTGATGGAGCGGGAGTAGCGAACCCTCCCTTTCACCGGGATGCTTCGGAAATATCGTCCGTTGACGGCCGCGCCAATCTAGTCTGTGAGCAGACACCTCTTTCGCGGAGCGACGGATGACCGGCTCTCCTCTCGTCGGCGTGATCACCGCTCTTCCGGTGGAAACCACCGCCGTACGCTATGTCCTGGGTTGTAAAGAGCCAGGGCGCCGCCGTAACGACCCCAACCTCTACACCATGGCCGAGCTCGGATGCGGCCTCGTGGTGTCGACCAACCTGGTCACCACGGGCAACACGAGCGCCGCGGACGCCACCGCCCACCTCGTCCGCAGTTTTCCGGGCGTACGAGCCGTCGTCATGTGCGGCATCGCGCTGGGCGTGCCGCGCCCGGAAGATCCAGAGCGGGACGTGCGGCTGGGCGACATCGTGGTGGGCAGCGCCGGCGTCATCCACTACGGCCACCGCCGGATCACCGACGAGAGCGTCACCTTACGCGGCATACCGTTACCGGCTTCGCCGTTCCTGATGCGTGGCGTGAACGAGATACGCGCGGCCCAGTTACGCGGCGAACGGCCGTGGGAGACGTGGCTGGAGCCGCTGCCCTCGCTCGCCTACCGCCGCCCCGCCGGGGCGCCGAAGCGGGGACCGGAGGCCGTTTACGGTTTCATCGGCAGCGGTGATGAGCTGCTGCGCAGCGCCGCCAGACGAGACGAGACCGCGCGGGCACACGATCTGATCGCCATGGAAATGGAGGGGGCGGGGGTGGCGAACAGCGCGGGCTTGGGCGGGCGTGAATGCCTCGTGATCCGCGGGGTCAGTGATTACGGCGATGCGCGCAAGAACGATCTCTGGCAGCCGTACGCATCCCTGACCGCGGCGGCCTATCTCCGGGTGCTGCTGGATGTCCTGAAACCGGTCACCCCCCAGCAGAGCACCCCGGAGCTGCTCGACCTCGTCAAGCTCATGGAGCTCGTCCCGTCGCTGCAGACCCCCGGTGACCGGGACCTGGTGCTCCGCCTCATGGGCCCACCGGTGGAGGGCAAGGTGGCTCGCGACAACAGGACCCGGTACGCGCTCCTCAGCCTGGCGCACGCCTGTGCCCAGCACCCGGCGGGATTCGACCGGCTCATCGCGGTGCTCGCCGGCCTCGAGGGCGAGGACTCCGAGCCGCTACGCGACCTCGCCGCCGCGCTCTCTCAGTAGTCGAACTCGCCGTCCACCGCGCCGGCGACGAAGGCGTCCCACTCGGCCTGGGTGAACACCAGCACCCGATCCGTCTCCGCGCCGTTGCGCATCAAAACGTTTTCACCGACGAATGCCACCTGGACTGGATCTTCACTAAGATGTTCCGCGCTGCCGACCCACTCGACAGCGGACAGATCGAAGTCATCGGGCGTGGGCTTGACCTGCGTCATGCGTGGATCCTATCCGGATCGGGGCGATCAGCGGAGCGGCACGAGGACTCGTGTCCGCACGATGTGTCGCGGAGAGTGTTCGTTTGATTGCATACAGCTATCCTGGCTGTGGACGCCCACCCTATGAGAGAGGAAGATCTATGCGGGACGCGCAGGCGCCAGTTTGGCGTAAGAGCAGCTACAGCGCTGAGCAGGACTTCGGCACTTGTGTGGAGGTGGCGGAGCTCGGTTCGCATCTGGGGGTGCGTGACTCGAAGGACCCGAGCGGGCCTCATTTGACGTTCTCCAGGGACTCTTGGTCGGCGTTCGTCCGGGCGATCAGGTCTCGGTCGCTCTGACGGGCTGGGGCGCGGATCCGCCGGCTTCGCGCCCCGGAAAGCCGAACTTCCCCTCTTTCACCCCCGTGACGAAAGCCCGCCAGGACGACAACGACACCACGAAATACCGGTCGACGTTCTTGCTGTCCCTGACCGCGCAATGCAGCCCCAGATTCGCGACACTGACGCAGCCCCCTTGTTCGTTGCTCCACGTGCTCTTGTGCCAGCTGGCCCTTGCGAGATCCGCTTCGTTGATCACGTTGCTTGACTCCAGGTCGGTTTGGGAACCTACCAGCGCTTGGACGAGCCTCCCCTAGAGCGGGATGGGATAGATGTCGCAGTTCTGCCGATCCCCCTTGCGAGCGGAGGCATAAGCGGGATGCTTCTCTCCGAGCACTCGTTGGTATCTCGTGAGCGTTTCCGCCAGTAGCGGTCGTGCCTCGCTCTCCTGCCCCAGTGCGCGCAGGTCGAGGCCGAGATTGTGCGCACAGGCCAGGGTGGTCGGGTGGTCGGCGCCCTGCAGCGTGCGCAGCCGCTCCAGGGTGTCGCGGTCGCGCGCCAGCGCCTTGTCGTACTGCCCGAGTTCGTACAGATCGCTGGCCAGGTTGACCGCGCAGACCAGCGTTCGTGGATGGTCGGGTCCGAGCAGCGCGGTGAAGGCGGCCAGAGCCTCCTGATCCAGCTTGTAGGCCTCGTCGAGCTGCCGGAGGAGCCGGAGGCTGACCGCGACGTTGACGTCGGCGATCGGCGCGTTCGGATGCTCCGGGCCGAAGAGCCTTTCGTAGGACTCCCTGGCCTTCTGCCCGAGTTCCACCGACTTGGTGAGATCACCGATGTGGCGCAGGTTCACCGAATGGTTGAGTGATGTGGCCACCGTACTCTGGTAGTTCTCCCCGTAACGGGCGGTGAACAGCGCCAGTGCCTCCTCGGAGAGCTTGAGCGCCTCGTCGTGATGACCGGCCTTGCGCTTCATCACTGACAGCAGAGCGGTGCTCTCCATGGCTCCTGGGTGGCCCTTGCCGTACCTGCGGACCATGACGGCGTTGTGCTGCTCCTGCAGCTTGAGGGCCTCGAGGTAGTTGCCGCATTCCATCTCGTCGATCACCAGAGCGGCACGGGTGCTCTGGGTGCTGATGCTGTCGGGGCCCAGCACCTCCTCTTTCCGGCGGTAGGTGTCCTCGTCCAGTCGCTTGGCTTTGACCGGCTCGCCGTTGAGCCGCCAGTCGATGCACAAGAGGTGGGCCTGCTCCAGTGTGAGGGGGTCGTCCGGGCCGAAGCGGCGGAGCAGGGTTTCGTAGGCGTGCAGGTCGATCTCCAGCGCCTCCCTGAACCGGCCGAGGAAACGCAAGTCGGTGCTGAGGAAGCCCTCGGCCTCGAGCGTGCGTTCGTGGTCGGGTCCGAGGCGGTCCCGCAGGGTGTCCCTGACGTGCAGGTGTGTCTGATACGCGCCGACGAAGTCGGCGAATCTGTTCTGTGCCCGGCCCAGGCGCAGCTCCGCGTCGAGAGTCGCGTCATGCTCGGGCCCGAGTGACTCCAACGCTCTCCACGTCTCGACGGTACGCCGCGCCATCGCCAGATAGCCGTCGTTGTCGCCCCATAGGTAGAGGTAGTCGATGAGGTTGAGGCAGAGTTGCCTCGCCCACGGGTCGTCGCACTCCTCGAGGTTGGATGCCAGCACGTGCGGCAGCAGCGCCTGATACTCGGGCCAGCTGCGGCGATCCCGCGGTTTCTTGGGGTCGGCGTTGGCGAGCAGCAGGTGCCCGCAGTGTTTGGCCAGATGCGCGTCCTCCGTTGGCATCTGGCTGGTCACCACGCGCTGCACCAAGCGGTGCAGGGAGAGCGAGTTGTCGCGGTGGTTCACCTTGCAGAGGGAATACTGACCGATGGCGCGAATCATGCGGAGGAGCGCGATCGGGTCGCGCAACCCCTCCACGAGTTCGGCCGGCCCGGCCAGATCGCGGCTACTGGTCAGGATCTGCCAGGGGATGGGCTCTGGCGCGAGGTGCGCGCACACCTGCAGCAGCTGGAGCGCGGCGGGATCGGTTTGGCGGAGCCGTTCGAACGAGATGTTCCACGCCACCGCCACGGGCAGGGCGGAGCCCTCCATCCGCAGCAGTTCGGCACGCTTGTCGTCGAAGAGCCGCAGATAGTCGGCGATCGGCATGCCGGTCTCCGCCAGCAGCACCGCGGCCTGTTCGATGGCCAGCGGCAGGTCGCCCAGCCGCTCGGCGATCTCGTCGGCCTCCGCGTCGGTGAACTCAGGGCCGCGCCGGCGCAGCAGCTCCCGGCTTTCCTCCCGATGGAAGACGTCTACTTCCAGGCCGTTGGCGTGCCGGAACCAGTTGCGGGAGCGGGAGGTGATGATGATCTTGCCTGGGCCGTTCGTCGGGAAGAACCGCTGGATCTCTTCCACGTCTTCGGCGTTATCGAACACCAATAGCCATTTGCTGTATGGCTTGCCCAGCCGCAAGGCTTCCTTGACGGCGGGCACCGTCACTGTCGGCTCGCTGACGTCCAGCTCAAGATGCGTGGCCAGATCCACGTACGCCTGGCGCACGATGGGAAGGCGCTCGGAGGGGATCCACCAGACCAGGTCATAGTCCTCCTGGTGCCGGTAGCAGTATTCGATGGCGATCTGCGACTTCCCGACGCCGCCGAGCCCGTGCAATGCCTCGGGCAGCACGGCCGTCTTTCCCGACTGGAGTTTCTTGTCGAGCAGGTCCAGCAGGTCGCTTCTCCCGGTGAACATCGCGTTTCTCGCCGGGACGTTCCACACCGGAGGTGGGTCGTCAGGCTGCCGCTTTCGGGCCGAGGGCGTCGAGGTCATGTTCACGGTGACTCCGAAATAATCTGGTTCAGGGGGATTTCTGGCGACGTGCTGATAGACGTTCTCTTCTGGAGGCAGCAGTTCGCGATGCGCGTGGCCTGATCGCCCGGGTTCCGTTTCACTGCTGAGGGCGCTCTTCAGCTCGCGCGCCGGCTTGCTGTACGGGCCCGCCATCGCCTCGAGCCCGGCCACCGTGGGCTCGACCAATGGGGTGAGTTCCTCGGGCAGCTCCGGTAAGGGGGCCGACCCTGGAGAGGCGATCACCTCGCGTAACTCGCGTAGCTCATGGATCTCGTCCCCGAGGTGATCGGCGACCGTCATGAGCACTCTGGCGGTGTCCGACCTGCGCCCCGCCAGGAGGAGCTCCTCGCGGACGCCCGGCCGGAAGTCGTACGGTATGGCGCCGACCACGGGCAGACGCTCGCCGTGCGGGGCATTGGCCTGCACGAGCCCGCTGCCCATCAGCTCGGCCAGGTGTTCCTCGGTGGAGCGCGGCAGCAGCTTGCGCTGCACGAGCCGGATGAGCGGAAGGCTCAGCGGTGCCGCGGCCAGATGCACGGCAAGCTGGAAAGCGGTCGGTGTGACGTCCATCCTGAAGCGCCGGACCCGCTGCTCCGGCGAGAGGTCGTCGTCGGCGTCCTCCAGGTCGGCTGCTTCGTCCCTCGCGGAGCACGCCATGGCGGTCCCCCGCCACGAGGTGTGATCGCCTATGACGAACTCCGCCCAGGACTGAATCTGTTCGGGCGCCAGCTCGATGACGGGAATGTGTACCGCACCGGAAATGCGGCCATCCGCGCGGTAGGAGGAATTCGGGCTCGCCTGTGAGGGGCTGTGTAAGGTCGTCCGGGCCGCCCTTGTGCCCGTGTGCCGCCAGAGCCAAGCAGGCAGGAGATGCACCATGCAGACGGTGGATCCGCGTCCCCAATGCGCCAGCAGGCGATGCGCCGCCTTGTTGTGCCAGGCGTTGCCCACGCCGTCCGTGACGACGATGATCAGTCGCCGTCGCGTCTTCTCCGGACGAGCCAGTCTCGTGGCGGTATAGGGCGGGCTTGCCGGATGCAGTGCCCGTAGCTGCAGTTCCTCCCCGGCCTCGATGTCGGTGTTCAGCAGGTGCACCCGTTGCCGGCGAAACGCTCCGGTATGAGCGAGCGCGGCTACCAAGCCGAGCATCTGCTCTCGGTGGATCATCGCGAAGCGCCCATCGTCGAGCACGATGTCCAGATCGAGGAGGCGCTCGCGGGCTTCGTCCACGACCGGCAGAAAGAGCCCGTCATGAGCGGCCTGTTCGGCGGTGGCCTCCTCGTTGAGCACGGGCGGGTGGTGAGGCGAGGGGACCGTCGTGCTCAGAGGACTGAACGCCCGCGTGACCGCCCGGCGGGCGAGCTGCGGCCGGTCGGCTTCCAGCGCCGTCGACGACGAATCCAGCGTCTCCGCGAGCCCATTCTCGACGACCAGGACCTCGTCGGGGTCGGGGAAAGATTCCAGCCGCGGCGCGGGGTCCGATGGGGTGCAGGGCGGCTCTTGCGGGGACTCCTTGATCGGTGCAGGGCTCGGCGGCACCGGAGCCTCCATGGGAGGTTGTGGCTCGGCCACCCGCGAGGCCAGCCAGAGCACATCGGCCGCGAGCTCCCACTGCGGTCCCGCGGCTGAGACGCGCTCTGGCGGATCGCCCTGTCCCCTCACGCCGTGTTCACCGTGTCCAGTCGCTGGAGCACGACCTCGAGAACCTGCCGCCAGCCCTCGTCGTCCGCCTCTGGCTCCTGCCCGGATCGCTGAATGGCCAGGTAGAGGGCGTTCAGGAGCTGGTCGGCGGCCACCGGCTGGCGCTTTCGATAGCTCATGAACTCCTGGATCAGCCTGTCCTTGTGCGGCCCCGCGGCCGTGGAGAAATGCGCGGCCACGAGATCGGCCAAGCGTTCGGGCCCCGGCTCCGGCATCTCGAACTGAACGCATCGCCGCAGGAAGGCCGGCGGAAACTCGCGCTCGCGATTGCTGGTGATGACGATGAAGGGGAACGCGCGGCAGCGGACCATGCCCTCTTTGATGCGGGCCGGATGCCCGTGATCGGAGGTGGGGACGGTGACTTCGGGGTTACGGGCTCGAATGCGGTAGAGCTCGGGAATCTTGTAACTGCCCTCCTCCAGCACATCGAGCAGATCGTTGGCCAGGTCGGCGTCGCCCTTGTCGAACTCGTCGATCAGCAGCACGCGGGGCAGCTCGTGCGGGAGCAGGGCGGTGCCGAGCGGACCGAGCTGCAGGTAGTCGCCGATGTCCGTCTCCGGCTCCATGTCGTTGGCCTCGACGCGCCTGCGCGCCTCCTGCACCCGGCCGATCGCGTCGTATTCGTACAGGCCGGAGCGCAGGGTCGTGCGGCTGTTGATGGGCCAGCGCAGCACGGGTCCGAGGCGCAGTTCCCTGGTCACCTGGTAGGGAAGCGTCGACTTGCCGACGCCCGGACTTCCGGTGACCAGCAGCGGCCGGCGTAGAAAGAGGGCGGCGTTGACGGCGATGACTTCGCGTTCATCCACCTTGCGCGGGTGGTCGAAGTCGACAGGTCCGAGCCTGCGGTCTAGCTCGTCGGTGTCCTCAGGCGGCATCGGCAGGGCCGGGCCGCCGCGGAAATCTCGCCAGGGAGGAGGGGCAGGCAGGGCGGTGCCTAGTGAAATGTCGGTTAACGGCCGGCCAGTCCCCTGATAGATGAACCATCCCCTGGGCATGCCGGCGGTATCGCCGGCAATGCGTGACCTTTCGGCGCTCATCTGTCGACGTCCTCTGCTAGGCGCGCGAGTTCGCGTCAGGCGGCCAGTACTTCATTGCAGCATCCTCTTTCTGTGGGGAACGACGCAACCCTTATGAAGAAGGTGTCCGTAGGCGATGCAAACCGGGGACGGGGTGGTTTGGGTCGTCCCAAAAGAGGGCGACGTTGCCACATGCTTTCGGCCGGGAGCTGCGGAGATCCTTGATGGCGGTCGGGAGTTTCTTGAGTTTCGGCGGGTCTATGGCGTCCGCAACTGCTGTTCGAAAGTCCTTATTGCTCATGCTGTCTCTGCACCACAAAACAATCGGAAGTCCCTTTTTGATGGCTTCCCGGATTTCCGATCTGCCCGGGTCGCGATCCGGCGGCGTGGAAAGAACGCAGGCGACCAGGTGGATCCCCGTCAAGTCGTCGCGGAGCCGCGTCAGGTCGTAGGGCTCGTCCAAGGGAATCTGGTGGACGCCGCCGTTGCCTTTCAGGAAGGTCTCCCACCGGGTGTGCCAGTCCTTGTCCCTGCGGCTGGGACGCAGGTCCGGATCACCGCGAACGACGACCTCGTACTCCGAGCCGAGCGTCTCCGGTGATGACAGGTTCTCCTCGAGAGGCCATCGGTCCACCTCCAGATTGATCAGCTCGATCGGCAGGATGAACTCCAGCAGGAGGGGGCCGCGAACCCCGTAGCCCCACCCCTCCTCCGCCTGTTCCACCAAATCGAGCACGTAGCGGGGAACGTCCCTCATGGGCAGGTGTTTGTCCTCGCCTCGCTCCGGTTGCCACTGCACGTGGTCGACCTGGTACCAATAGCTGACGTTGTGCAGGTCGCGGTCGTCGTTGGGAGCCGGCAGCGGGGCGATGTGCACGATCAACGTGACGGGGAAGTCGTTCCTCGTCTGTTGCGGCGGCGGCTTGCGGAGCAGCAGGTCGAGTTCGGCGGCGGCGTCGCTGTCCCCGCTCTGACGCAGCCCGTCGCATTGCTGGTACATCCACCGGCGTAACTCCACCGCAAGACCCGGGACCGGCGGCGAGTGGCCGTGCAGGAGGTCTCTGACCACCAAGGCGACCAGGCGCAGATGCGGCGCCAGGCGGCCCGGCCTGACGTTGGAGTCGAGGAGGTAGTAGAAGACCTCCCAGATGTTGGTGAGCCCCGGCGGATAGATGCGCGCGACCCCCTCGGTGGCCACGTGATAGAGCTCGGCCAGGTTGTCGACGTTGACCTGCAGGAGCAGTTCCTGAATGCGTCGCTCGTCGTCTTCCTGAAGGAAAGGCGCGGCCGGGCTCAGCAGTTTCGCGATCTCGTCGACTTCGGGGGAGTCCTCGTGCAGTCTCCTCAGGGCGTTCACAAATGCCCGGGAGCCGCCTTCGATGCTGAGACAGGTGCCGACGAGGTCGAAAAGATCGGGAGTCGAATCGAGCGCGTGCTGGAGAAGGATGTGCGACGACTCCAGTTCGATATTGAGCGCGGCCAGCAAATTGTCGGGTTGCATCCCCGAAATGCTCACCAGTCGCTTGATGACCGCTCTCAGGTCGAATCGATGGTCGCGCACCCCCCTTGCCGCCTCCCGTCTCAGTGGATACGCATAAAGTGAACGAGGAGGAGCTATTCGCGCAAGAGGCTCGCCGGAGTATGACGGTTGCGAATGGTCCAGGACCGTTCAACCGGCGGCAGAAGTGCGGTGGACCACGCGGCTCGCGCACCCCGCGAGTTGTTCGGGCTCCCTTGCCGTCATGCATGCCCGGCAAGGGAGCCCACGAGGGGTTCGGTGAAACCTGAAGTCGCGTCAGGCAGGTGTTGCGGTTTCGGCTGTTGATCGCCGGGGCGCGGCCGGGACGTGCTGCCAAGCGAGTTTGGCGGCCCCGGCGAGGCCCGCACGCACCCCCAGCGTGCTCGGCCTCACGTGTACGGCCCGTACGAACGCCAGACCGGCCACGTCGTCGAGCGCCCGCTCCAGCGGATCGAACAGCACTCTCCCGGCACCGGCCACGCCGCCCCCGACGACCACGGTGGTCAGCTCGACCGCGGCGGCCGTGGAGGCGATCATCCCGGCCAGCGCCCGCGCGCCACGCTCGAACGCCGCCACCGCGACAGGATGCCCTGCCTCCGCGTCCCGGGCCAGCGCCCGCGCATCGGCTTTCACCTGCTGCCCGTCCGTTGAGCCTGCTCCGGCCGGTGCATGTGCGGCGCTCCCCGTGGCCGAGCCATGGCCTGCTGGGGCATCCGGGCCGGGCTCCGCATGGTGGGGTGTGGGCGTCCAGCCGTTGTCCAGTGCCCAGCGGGTGAGGTTGGGGCCGCTCGCGTAGCGCTCCACGCAGCCACGGCCACCGCACTCGCAGCGCTCGCCGTACGGGTCGATGGACATGTGGCCGACATGTCCGGCGTTTCCGGTGGGACCGGGCAGGGGCACGCCGTCGAGCACCAACCCGCCGCCGATCCCGGTGGACACGACGATGCCGAGCAGCGTCGCGCTGCCGCGTCCAGCCCCCAGCCAATGTTCCCCGAGCGCGAAGCACTGCGCGTCGCCCGCGAGCACGGTGGGCAGTCCCGTCAGCTGGTGAACCTCCTCCCGCAACGGGAACCCACGCCAGCTCGGCATGTTGACCGGGCTCACGGTCCCGGTGGCGAGATCGAGCGGTCCGGCACAGCCGATCCCGGCGGCCACGGGTGGCGGGCCGCCCTCGGTCACCTCCGCGATGAGAGCCGCCAGGGCCGACATGACGTCCGTACGCGGCGTGGGCCGGGTGGCGGAGCACGACATGGAACCGGCCTCGTCCACCAGCGCGGCGGCGAGCTTGGTTCCTCCGATGTCAATGGCAAGTACGCAAGTCGTCAATGCCCCGCCTCCAGCAGCGGCACCCTGCCATGCTCCAGCGGGGCGGAGGCGGCGTGCCCAGGGGATGAGGCGGGCGGCAGGGCGGTTTCCTGCCCTGGTGGTGGAGCGGCTCCTCGCATGGGTGGGGGGACCTCCGTGAGCTTGTTGATGGCGCCGGTAACACTAAGCCTTTCCAAGATCAATGACAACGATGTCAAAGGTCATCTGTGGATAACCTGTACTGGCTGCCTGGTATCTGTGGATAACTTATGAGCCCTCCTCGCGTACCGACCTGGTTCGAAGGGCGGGAGGAGGCGTGGAAGGATTGCCGCATGAGCGCAGTGAAACTCGACGGCAAGGCGACCGCCGCCAAGATCAAGGCAGAACTCGCGGCCCGAGTGGCCGCGCTCAAGGAACGCGGCGTCACGCCCGGCCTGGGCACCGTGCTCGTGGGCGACGACCCCGGCAGCCAGATCTACGTGGCGGGCAAGCATCGCGACTGCGCCGAGGTGGGCATCGCCTCCATTCGCGTCGATCTGCCGGCCACCGCCACGCAGGCCGAGGTCGAGGCGGCCATCGACGAGCTCAACGCCTCCCCGGAGTGCACCGGCTACATCGTCCAGCTCCCCCTGCCCAAGCACCTCGACACGATGGCCCTGCTCGAGCGCATGGATCCGGCGAAGGACGCCGACGGCCTCCACCCGGTCAACCTCGGCCGTCTCGTCCACATGGTCGACGCGCCGCTTCCGTGCACGCCGCACGGCATCGTGCTGCTCCTGCAGGAATACGGCGTGCCGATCAAGGGCGCCGAGGTGGCCGTCGTGGGCCGCGGCATCACGGTGGGCCGCTCGCTGGGCCTGCTGCTGACCCGCCGCAGCGAAAACGCCACCGTGACCCTCTGCCACACCGGCACCCAGGACCTGGCCGGGCACGTGCGCAGGGCCGACATCGTGGTGGCGGCGGCGGGGGTGCCCGAGCTCATCAAGCGTGACATGGTCAAGCCCGGCGCGGCCGTGCTGGACGTGGGGGTCTCCCGGGTGGACGGCAAGATCGCCGGTGATGTGGCGCTGGACGTGGAGGAGGTCGCGGGGTTCCTCACGCCCAACCCGGGCGGAGTCGGTCCCATGACGCGCGCCCTCCTGATCTCGAACGTCGTGGAGGCCGCGGAACGCCAAGTGAGCGCCCGGTGAATCAGCGTCAATAGCGCGATTCGCCTCGTACGACAAAGAGCCCCCGCCATCGACTGCCCTCAGGCCAGGCGCGCCCTGCTGCCGCCGCTCCTGGCGGCAGCGGCCAAGATCGAAGCCGACCTGGCCGCGCTGGCGGTCGCTCGCGCTTGACTGCCCGGCGCCCGACACGGTGCTCGCCCACGGACGGCGCCTCTCAGTCTCCCTTCAAAGACGGGGGGTCAGTTCGGGGTCGGCGGGATCGTAGTCAGGGGGCCGGGATCACCGGTTGCGGTATCGGTCGGTGGCGTCGCGGGTGGCGCGGATGGCGGCGTCGGCCTTGTCGTACGTGCGCTGCGCCAACCCCACGAAGAGGCAGTCCACGATCAGCAACTGGCTGATCCGGCTGGCCAGCGCCCCCGGCCGGAAGGCCGTCTCCCGCCCGGCCGACACCAGCGTATGGTCGGCCAGCCCGGCCAGGGAGGACCGCGGATTGTTGGTGATTCCCACGACCAGCGCCCCGGCCTCGGCGGCCGTCCGGGCGGGCACCAGCACGTCCGGCGTCTCCCCGCTGCAGCTGATCGCCACCGCCACATCGCCATTCCGCAGCAGCGCCGCACTGGTCAAAGCCAGATGCGCGTCGCTGAACGGATGACTGGACAGCCCGATCCGCAGCAGCTTCTGCGACATGTCCGCCGCGACCAGCCCTGAGGCCGCCACCCCGTACACATCAACCCGCCGCGCTCCCGAGATCGCCTGCACCACCTCGCCGAGCCGGTCCGGATCGAGCTGCGCCGCCGTGTCCGCCAGCGCCTCCGACTCTGCCCGTGCGACCTTGGCGATCACATCCGTCAGCGGATCGTCGGGCGCGAGATCGCCGGGCACCAGCCGCTCGGGCTCTTTGGCCACGGCCGCCGCCAGCGCGAAGCGCATCTGCGAGTAGCCGCCGAAGCCGAGCGCCCGCGCCGTCCGCACGATCGTCGCCTCGCTCGTCCCGGACACGGTGCTGAACTCGGTGATCGTGCTCCGCACCACCAGCCCGGGGTCGTCCAGGATGAGGCGGGCGATGGACTGGGCCGCCGGGGTGAGCGAGGGCAGCACGGCTCGTACGTTCGCGACCGGGTTGGCCTGTTCCGCGATCACTGGACCAGCCATTCGGCCGCCGCCTGCGCGGACACGCGGGAGATTCCGTGGGTGGCGACGTGCGCGGCGCCCGCGGGCGGTCCGGGGATGCCGGTGTCCACCACGATCACGTCGGGACGCGCCGCGACGGCCCTCGCCACGACGTCCCGCACCCACGCGTGCCGGGCGGCGTCGTGCACCACCAGCACGACCGGCCGGTCCTCGAACATCGGCAGCTCACCTTCCGGTTCCATCCGCACTCTGGACGTGCCGGGCAGCAGTGCGGTGAGCGCCGCCGTGATGCCGGTCGGCGTGGCGGGGTCCACCGCCTGGCTGAAGCGGGTGTTGACCTCGACGACCTGCGGCGCGCGGTCGAGCGTGGCGGCGCCGGCCGTGGTCAGCGCCGCCCTGGCCGCCTCCAGGCCCACGCCCTCGTCGACGTCGACGCGGGCCTGCTCGCGCGACGGCTGCTGGGCGGCGTACCACGCGGAGAGTGTGAGGACCCGCGCGGCCGCCTCTGCCAGCCGTTCCTCGGGCAGGACTCCGGCGCGCACCGCCGCCACGATCGCGTCGCGCATCTCGTGCAGGCTCGCCTCGGTCGTCCGTCCCACGCAGACGGCGTCGGCGCCGGCGGCCAGGGCCCGCACCGCGATCTCGCCGGGGGCGTACATGGCGGCCACCGCCTGCATCTCGATCGCGTCGGTGATGAGCATCCCGTCGAAACCGAGCTCGCCCCTGAGGAGCTCGGTCAGGATGGTACGGCTCAGCGTCGCCGGCGCTGACGGGTCGAGAGCGGGGATGAGCAGATGGCCGCACATGATCGAGCGCACCCCTGCGCCGATCGCGGCGCGGAACGGCGGCAGGTCGCGTTCGGAGAGGATCTCGCGGGAGACGTGCACGGTGGGCAGTGCCAGGTGGGAGTCGGTGACGGTGTCGCCGTGGCCGGGGAAGTGCTTGGCACAGGCGGCCACACCCGCCCCCTGCATCCCGTTGACGAACGCGACCGTGTGGCGGGACACCAGGTCCGGGGCCGGACCGAACGAGCGGACGCCGATCACAGGGTTGGCCGGGTCGGAGTTCACGTCGGCGGAGGGCGCATAGTCGAGCGTGATGTCCAGCCCGGCGAGCATCCTGCCGATCTGGCGGCCCACCCGCTCGGTGAGAATGACGTCGTCCACCACGCCCAGCGCCCAGTTGCCGGGAAAGGCGCTGCCGGACGCCACCTCGAGCCGGGTGACCGCGCCGCCCTCCTCGTCGATCGCGACCACCGTGGCCGGGTTCTCGGCGCGGAGCTGCCGTACGAGCTGGGCGTCGATGGCGTTGCGGGCGAACAGCACCACCCCGCCGAGACCCTCGCCCAGCGCGCGGCGCAGCCAGTCGGGAGCGGAGGTTCCCTCGAACCCTGGATGCAGCACCGTCATCGCGAGTCTGCACAGGTCACCGCTCATGGAACCCCCGAGGCATTTTCCTTCATCATTATTGATCTGAAGGTAATTTTCTGTCATCGTCGCCCTCAATACAACCACCTCCGAGACACACCCCAGCTCCGAGAGGCCATTCCCCATGCCCAGCAGAAGGACTCTCCTGAAGGGTCTCGCCCTCGCCGCCGCCGCTTCCGCCGTCCCCCTGCCCGCCTTCGCCGAAGCGAACTATGTCCCGCCACTGCGCCAGATGCGCGGCATGTGGATCGCTTCCGTGGTCAACATCAACTGGCCGTCCAAGCCCGGGTTAACCGCCGACCAGCAGAAGGCGGAATATCTCGGCTGGCTGGACGTGGCCGTGCAGCGCAAACTCAACTCGGTGTTCGTGCAGATCAGGCCGACGGCGGACGCGTTCTGGCCGTCGCCGTACGAGCCGTGGTCGCAATACCTGACCGGCACCCAGGGCCAGGACCCCGGCTACGACCCGCTCGGGTTCGCCGTCGAGGAGACGCACAAACGCGGTCTGGCCTTCCACGCCTGGTTCAACCCGTACCGCGTGTCGATGCAGGCCGACCCGGCCAAGCTGCACCCCGACCACCCCGGGCGCAAGCACCCCGACTGGATCCTGCCGTTCGGCGGCAAGCTCTACTACAACCCGGGCATGCCGGAGGTACGCAAGTTCTGCCAGGACGCGATGATGGACGCGATCACCCGCTACGACATCGACGGCCTGCACTTCGACGACTACTTCTACCCGGCCAACACCACGGCCTTCGACGACAGCGCCGCGTTCGCGCAATACGGCGCCGGTTTCCCCGACCTGGCCTCCTGGCGGCGCAACAACGTCGACCTGATGGTCCAGGAGATGCAGCACCGTGTCCTGGCGGCCAAGCCGGACATCGCCTGGGGCATCAGCCCCTCAGGCATCTGGCGCAACAAGGCCAGTGACCCGCTCGGCTCCGACACCAACGGCGGCCAGTCCTACGACAACCTGCACGCCGACACCCGCGGCTGGGTGAAGAAGGGCTGGCTCGACTACATCGCGCCGCAGCTCTACTGGTACATCGGGCAGCCGCCGGCCGACTACGCCAAACTCGTCCCGTGGTGGTCCGACGTGGCCCGGGGCACGAACACGCTGCTGTGGATCGGCCAGCCCGCCTACAAGGCCGGCGACCCCGCGCAGCCCGCGCCGGAGTGGAAGAACCCCGCCGAGCTGTCCAACCACCTGACGCTCAACAGGAACCACCCCGAGATCAGCGGCGACATCTGGTACAACGCCAACGACGTCAAGGTCGACAGGATCGGCTCCGTCTCGACGGCCGTCAACGACCACTACCAGCGGCCCGCGCTGGCTCCCGTGCTGCCCAGACTGGCGGACGGGGAGCCGCCCCGGCGGCCGGTGCTGGCGTACGCGCTGCGCCGCGACGGCGGCGTCGAGGTGCGAGCGGTCGCCACGGGCAGGGACGAGCCGTTCCTGTTCGCGATCTTCCGCTTCGACCGGCACGCGCCCTCCAGCGCGTTCGCCGACGCCCGCAACCTGGTCGCGATCGTGCCCGGCGACCGGCAGGTGCGCTGGACCGACCCGGACGGCAAGCGTGGCGATCACTACTACGCGCTGGCGGTGGACCGGGCCAACAGGACCAGCAAGCCCAGCAACGGATTCCGCGTCATCTGAGCATGCTTCGCACCCGAGGGGTTCCGACGCTGCCGGAACCCCTCGCCGTAGCCCCGGTCGCGATCCGGTTCCCTAAGAAGCCCTGCGCCCAGCGGCCGAAGGCTGCTCGGCGCCTGCTCCCGATGACCGCTGTGGTGGCACCACGGGGGTCGGGCGGACCAGACCGAGCGCGACGACCTCGTTGGCCAGTCGCGTGCGGCGGTTGGTGCCCTCGGGAATCCTGAACTTCTGGTAGAGCCGCAGCAGGTGCTGCTTCACCGCGGCCTCCGTCACGACCAGGTCGTCGGCGATCTCCCGCGCGGTCGCCGGCGCCACGAACGCCTCATCCGACAGCGCCGGCCGGCAGAGCGAGGTCAGCACGTCGACCTCGCGTCTGGTCAGCTCGGGCGCCGCGGCTCTGCGCAGCTCGACCTCGGGGGTGAAGTCCTCGCGAGGAACTCCACCGATGCGACCCCGCGCCGCGCCGAAGGAAACGACGTCGCCGTCGTCAAGGACCCTCCGGGCGATCGGCCTGCCGTTCACCCGCGTGCCGTTCCTGGACAGTCCCAGGTCGACGACATACAGGTAGGGTCCTCGTCTGACGAACTCGGCATGGAGTCGAGACACGCTGGGATCGGTGAGCCGGATGTCTACACCCCGGCCTCTTCCGACCGTCGTGATCTCGGGGCGCAACGGGACCACCTCGCCGGTGTCCTCGATGCGTATGAACGGCCCCTCCACGGCAGTTCCTCCCCAGGTAGCCCGCCGTAACTATTACTACAGCTCCGGCTTACCCAACCGAGGGGATGCGGAATCGCCTTTGCCGAAAGGAGAATCCGACGTGAAATTGGTCTGGACCTCTGCGGACGGTTTTGCCTGCTCACAGGTAGACTTCTGGGGAAGATAAGCGGAGGAAGCTCTCATGGCGGACAAGCCCACGAAAGGTCTGGCCGATGTCGTCGCCGCGTCCACAGCGCTGAGCGACATTGACGGAAAGGCCGGTCGCCTCTTCTACCGGGGATACGACATCCACGATCTGGCCGGCCGCGCCACGTTCGAAGAGACCGCGCACCTGCTCCAACGCGGCAAGCTGCCCACCCGCGCCGAGTTGGACGCCTACACCGCTGAGCTGGCACAGGGCCGTGAGCTCGGCGCGCTCGTGTCCGCGAACGTCGCCGAGATCGCCGAGAAGCAGAAACCCATGGAGGCGCTGCGCTCGCTGGTCTCGCTGTCGGGCGCCGACGATCCGGACAAGGACTCCATCGCCCCCGACGCCAACCTGCGCAAGGCCGCCCGGCTGGTCGCCCAGCAGCCGTTGCTCGTCGCCCGCTACCACGCCGCCCGTACCGGTGGCAGCGCCCCCGAGCCCGACCCCTCGCTGAGCATCGCCGCGAACTTCCTGCTCCAGGTCACCGGCCGCACCCCTGCGCCGCGCGAGGTCGAGATCTTCGACGCGTGCCTGGTGCTGCACGCCGACCACACCATGAACGCCTCCACGTTCGCCGCCCGCGTCTGCGCCGCGACCCTGTCGGACATGCACTCCGCCATCGTCGCCGCCATCGGCACCCTCAAGGGCCCCCTGCACGGCGGGGCGAACGAGCAGGTCATGAAGACGCTGGAGTCGCTGACTCCCGGGAGCGTGGCCCAGGCGGTGCGCGACAAGCTCGCGGCCCACGAAAAGATCATGGGGTTCGGCCACCGGGTCTACAAGACCGAGGACCCGCGGGCCACGCACCTGCGCAGGATGTCCGCCGAGCTGGGCGAGTCCACCGGCGACGACACGTACTACCGGATGTCCAAGGAAATGGAAGAGGTCGTCTTCGAGGAGAAGGGCCTCTACCCGAACGTCGACTTCTACGCCGCTTCGGTCTACCACTATCTCGGCATCCCGACCGACCTGTTCACCCCGGTCTTCTCGATCAGCCGCATGTCCGGCTGGACGGCTCATGTCATCGAGCAGCACGCCGACAACCGGCTGATCCGCCCCGACAGCGAGTACATCGGTGAGACCGACCAGAAGTGGAAGCCGATCGACGAGCGATGAGCGATAGGGCCGGGCGCGAGAGCTGGGGACCGTACCCGCTGATCTTGGCGGGTGCGGTTCTCGGCGTGGTCGCGATCTTCGTTGCGAATCCGCGCTGGGGCGGGTTCGCCTTGGGCGCCGTCATCATGGTCGCCGGCGCGCTGCGCTTCGCCGGGTACGGCGGTCAGCTGGCCGTGCGGAGCAAACGGACCGACGTCACCACGCTGGCCTTGTTCGGCTTCGTGCTGGTCCTGACCTCGCTCCTGCTGGGCAGCAACGAGCTGAAGGCGCTGATCCTGTCCCTTTTCGACCGCTGACCGGACGGTCCGATAGCCTCAACGCAGCATCCATTGAAGGGGAACCATTCGCATGCCCAAGATCAAGGTGGAGGGGCCGGTCGTCGAGCTTGACGGCGACGAGATGACCCGGATTATCTGGCAGTTCATCAAGGACCAGCTGATCCTTCCTTACCTCGACGTCGACCTGAAGTATTACGACCTCGGCATCGAGCACCGAGACGCCACGGACGACCAGGTCACCATCGACGCCGCCAACGCCATCAAGAAGTACGGCGTCGGTGTGAAATGCGCCACCATCACCCCCGACGAGGCCCGGGTCGAGGAGTTCGGCCTCAAGAAGATGTGGAAGTCCCCCAACGGGACCATCCGCAACATCCTCGGTGGCGTCATCTTCCGCGAGCCGATCATCATGTCGAACGTGCCGCGGCTCGTCCCCGGCTGGACCAAGCCGATCGTCGTCGGCCGTCACGCCTTCGGCGACCAATACCGCGCCACCGACCTGAAGATCCCGGGCGAGGGCACGCTGACCCTGACGTTCACCCCCAAGGACGGCTCCGAGCCGATCGAGCTGGACGTGTACGACTTCCCCGGCAGCGGCGTCGCGATGGCGATGTACAACCTGGACGAGTCGATCCGCGACTTCGCCCGCGCGTCCATGCGCTACGGCCTGGCCCGCAACTACCCGGTCTACCTCTCCACGAAGAACACGATCCTCAAGGCGTACGACGGCCGCTTCAAGGACATCTTCGCTGAGGTCTTCGAGACCGAGTTCAAGGCCGACTTCGAGAAGGCCGGCATCACCTACGAGCACCGCCTCATCGACGACATGGTCGCCGCGGCGCTCAAGTGGGAGGGCGGCTACGTCTGGGCGTGCAAGAACTACGACGGCGACGTGCAGTCCGACACCGTCGCGCAGGGCTTCGGCTCGCTCGGCCTGATGACCTCGGTCCTGATGACCCCCGACGGCAGGACCGTCGAGGCCGAGGCCGCGCACGGCACGGTGACTCGCCACTACCGCGAGCACCAGAAGGGCAACCCCACCTCCACCAACCCGATCGCGTCGATCTTCGCCTGGACGCGTGGCCTGGCCCACCGCGGCAAGCTCGACAACACCCCCGCCGTGACCGACTTCGCCAACACGCTGGAGCAGGTCTGCATCGAGACCGTCGAGAGCGGTCAGATGACCAAGGACCTGGCGCTCCTGGTCGGCGGCGACGCCAAGTGGCTCACCACCCAGGACTTCCTGGCCGCGCTGGACGAGAACCTCAAGAAGAAGATGTCCGCCTAGTCGAATACGGCCTCTACCTGCGGTTTCGCCGCCAGGCAGGGGCCGTTTCGCATGCCCGGGCCGTCTGTGGGCCGGCATGGTTTCGGATCGGACGCGAATACGGCGGCGACGGCGTTCCGCGTCCGCTCCTGGCTGCTCGGCATGAGATGGGTGTAGGCCCGCGGCCTGCGCACCACATCGCCGTTCTCCTGCGTGAAGATCAGCCGTCTGGTCACCAGCGGCCCGTTTCGTGTTGCCCCAGGAGAGCGCCGGCGCGGTCGGTCGATATGCTCTGGCCTCGCTCACGGACGGCGTCGCGGAGCCGGTCACGGGTCAGGGGTTCGCCTCGTGCGGTGAGGTCGGCGGCGACTCGCCGCCCCAGGGGCAGGAGGTCTCCCACGTTGGGCGGCGCCGCGGGCCGTGCACCCTTGGCTCGCTCGCGGCCACGCGGCAGGCGCTCCGGCAGGGCGGGCGGTAGGGGGCAGCGGCCGAAAGGACCGGCCAGTCGCCCCCGACCATCCCGCAACCGAGCGATCTTCAACTTCAGCTCCTGGACCTCCTCGATATCGACCCACGAGACCTCCGCTGCAGATCACTCACGTGCGGAAAACGGGGCTAGCGGGCTCAACAAATCCTCAACACAAGCTCAACGCATGAGTTCCTATCGTCCATGGCATCGAGCGGTGCAGGTGAAGGGGGAACGGCATGGGGTACATGGTCAAGACATTCGGGGCGCTGGTGATCGCGGGCGCAATGGGGGCGGCCTCGCTGAGCGGATCGGCCGCGGCGTCGGCCGCCACGCTGCCCGGGTGCGGCGGACCGAGTCCGGTCAACGTCGACGACGGCTGGGGCGTCATGCGAGGGTCGTTCAACCTCAAGACCGCTCCGTACGCCGCGTGCGGGAACGTCACCAGGCTCCACGCGGGCCAGGTTCTCTACTTCCACTGCTGGACGCGGAACAAGTACGGCAAGCACTGGGTGTACGTCCGCGTCAAGGGCACCGGGACGCATGGCTGGATGAGCAAGGACAACCTGCGCACGATCAGGAACACCCAGATGCAGGACTGCGGCGTCGAGGAGCACCGCGACTTCATCTGACGGGCCGGGTGAGCTGGGGTGGGCGAGCCCGCCGCAGCCGCTTGCCGCTGAGAACCGCCGGGAACCGGCACATGGACATGTGATCTGTCCCGGCATGCTTGCAGCTCGGGATCAGCGACTGCTGATGGTCGCGGCCAGTCTTGTGATCCCGCCCCTACCCACCGCGCCTGAAGGGGCGGCACCGCAGCGGTTGCCGCCCGATGTCGAATGAGAGATGAGCTGTGGCGGAAGTCCCGGACGAGGGCGACGGGAGCGGGCGGGCTCGGTTGCTCATGGAATCGGTGCATCTCGGGGAGTTGGACCGCGCGGCCGACGCCCTGCGCGCCGAGCAGGAAGCGGTAGCCGTGTACCGGCGCCTGGCCGCGGCCTCCCCTGAGCGGCACCGCGGCGGCCTCGCCCATTCCCTGGCCGGCCTCGACACCGTCCTCTCGGCGCTTGGCCGCAACGAGGCGAGTCGCTGACTGTCTATGAGTACGTTCCCGAACCGGGGTTCGACCTGACTGCCCAATAACCCGAGAGAGGACGAGACATATGCGTACAGCGATCACACTTCTGGCCGGCGTCACACTGGCCGGTGGCCTGCTGGCGGTTCCCGCCCAGGCGACCACCGGATCGAGCGGATCCGTCGTCGAGCTCAAGAACCTCGCCACCGGCATGTGCCTGGCGATCGGCCGCGGCGAAGCGCGCAAGGGCAAGGCCGCCATCCAGTGGCCGTGCAACGGTGGGTGGGCGCAGCGCTGGAAGCCCAAGCGGCTGTTGCGAATCAAGGGCGTCCCGGAGGACGAGCTCCGGGCGTATCACTTCATGAACGGCGCGACCCAGATGTGCCTCGCGATCGGTGGCGGCCAAGCCCGCAAGGGCAAGTCCGCCATCCAGTGGCCGTGCAAGAAGGGAGGGAGGGAGCAGGCTTGGCAGATCACCAAGGTCGGCTAGCTACCAGTGGAGCAGTATCTCGACATCGCGATGCGGCTGGCCGACCGGTTCCTGATCCTGGACGCCGGGCACGTGGTCCGCACCGGCGACGCCGATGAGCTGCACCGCGAGGACGCCCGCCGCCTGCCGGCGGTTCAGGTGAGTGCCAGGAGGGCGCGGGCGTTCGCGCCGCCCTGGCGGTCGCCGGTCTCCTCGAAGACCGCCAGCGCCGCGCTGGCCAGCTCGCGCGTGCGCTCGGCCGCGCCCTCCGCCCGGTTGACCTTGGCCAGCGCCAGCAGGGCGTGTGCGTCGAGCAGCCGGTCGCCGAGGCGCACGGCGATGCCCCTGGCCTGCTCGGCGGCGGCCCTGGCGGCCGCCTTGGCGCCCTGCGCCAGGTGCACCGCGGACAGCTCCAGCAGCGTGTCGGCCTGCCGGTGCCGGTCGCCCAGCTCGGCCAGGTGCCCGACGGCGGCCCGCAGCCGCGCGGCGGCCTCGTCGAGCCGGCCCGCGCGGCGCAGCACGAGGCCGAGCACCTGCTCGGCGTCGGCGGCGTCGCGCTGGTTCTCCGCGCCCTCCAGGCACGTGAGCAGGGCACGCTCCGCCTCCTCCAGCCGGCCCAGCTCCAGGTGCACGCGGCCGAGTCGGCGCCTGGTGTGGTTGACGTCGCGGCTCCTGCCTGATTGCCCGGCCTGGCGCAGGAACATGGCCAGCGCTACCCGCAGCTTCGCGTGCGCGCGGTCCCACTCCCGCTCGGCCAGGTGCAGGTCGCCCTGGTCCAGCAGGGCGAGCGCCTCGCCCCGGTCGTTGCCCGCCCGGCGCGCCGACTCCAGCGCCGGCCCCGCCACGGCGTGCCAGTCGTCGAGGAACCGGTGCCGCTCCAGGAACGGCACCAGCAGGTGCGCCAGCCGCCAGCACCCATCGTCCAGCCCCGCCGCGTGCAGGTCGGCGACGAGGCTCACGAGGAACGCCCGCTCGGCCGCCAGCCACTCCACGGACTCCCTGATGTCCCTGGTCGCCACGGCCGTGGCCGGATCTCCGGACACCAGCGAGAACCGCGACGCCTGAACCCTGGCCTGCACCACCTCCGACAGGGGCGCCAGCACGCCGGGCACCGGCTGCTCGCGGGCGAACAGCCGGGTCAGGCCGTGCAGCCGGTAACGCACCTGGCCTGCCACGTCCACCCCATGCGTCTCCAGCAGGCCGGCGTCCACCAGCGCCTCGGCCTGTCCGCCCAGCCGCTCGGTCACCCAGTCCGCGAAGTCCGGCGCGGACAGCGCGCCGAGCCCGCGCAGCGTCAGCTTGGCCGCCTCGGGCAGCCCGTCGAACCCGATCGCGAACACGCTGCGCACCGTCAGATCGCCCGCGTGCAGCCGGTCGAGCCGCCCGTGCTCGTCCTCCAGCAGCCCCACCAGGTAGTCGACGGTCCACTCCGGCCGGGCCGCCAGCCGGGAGCCCGCGATGCGCAACGCGATCGGCAGGCCGCCGCAGCAGCGCGCCAGCCTGCGCAGAGCGTCGTCCGCGGCCCGTCCCGAGCTCCTGACCAGCAGCTCCAGCGCCTCGGCGTCGTCGAGCACGCCCACCGACAGCCGCAGCGCGCCGGTCAGCCCGCCGAGCGGGGAACGGCTGGTCACGACCGTCGGGCACGCGCTCAGCAGCGGCCGCACCTGCGCCTCGCCGGCTGCGTTGTCCAGCACCACCAGCAGCCGGCGGTTGGCGGTGTAGGTGCGGAACAGCCGTTCGCGCTGCTCCGGCGACGCCGGTATCGCCTGCGCAGGGCAGCCCAGCCAGCGAAGGAAGTCCTCCAGCACCGCCGCCGGGGTCGTGGTCTCGCGCAGGTCGGCGTACAGGATGCCGTCGGGGAAGCGCTCGCGCCACCGCCAGGCCGCGTGCACGGCCAGTGCCGACTTGCCCGCCCCCGCCTGACCGTGCACCACGACCAGGCCGCCGATCACCCGCTCCAGCAGCTCCGCCCGGCCGGTGAAGTCCCTCACGTCGGGCGGCAGCAGCACCGGCGGCCCGGCCGAGACGTGCAGCGACACGTCGTCGTGCAGCATCCGGTGGTAGAGCAGCTGCAGCTCCGGGTCGGGCTCGATCGCGTGGCCGCCGTCGAGCTGGTCACGTAGCACCGCGTACGCGGCCAGCGCGTCCACCCGGCGGCCGCTGCGGTAGAGCGCCAGCATGTACTGGCCGCGGAAGCGCTGCCACATCGGATGCTGCTTGGTCAGCTGCCTCAGCTCGGCCAGCAGCTCGCGGTGCCGGCCCGCGTCCAGGTCGGCCTGCACCCTGCGCTCCAGAGCGAGCAGCCGCAGCTCCTCCAGCTCCTCGCGCAGCCGCGGGGTCTCCACCCACCGCTCGCCCTCGGGGTCCACGTCCTCCAGGACCTCGCCGCGCCACAGGGCCAGCGCGTCCTCGTACGCGCCCCGGTCCACCAGCAGCCGGAACCGGTCCACGTCCAGGAGGCCGTCGCCGAGGTTGAGCACGTACGAGCCGGACACGGTCGTGATCACGTCCGGGCCGATCAGCCGGCGCAACTGGCCCACGTAGCCGCGGATCAGGGAGTCGGAGCGGTCGCCGCCCTCGCGCGACCACAGCAGTCGGCGCAGCCGCTCGACCGTCAGCGGGCGACCGGCGTTCAACAGGAACATCGCCAGCAGGTCGCGGTGCTTCGGCACGGTCGGCGTGCGATCCAGCCCGTCGCCGTCGCGCACCTCGAGCGGCCCCATGATGCGAAATTCCATGCGACCTTCCTTCTCGGGGGAGATGTCGATCAGAATGGCACACCTGATGACTCCTCTCACCCCCGCCGACCCGCACCGGCTCGGGCGGCTTCGCACACGCCGTACAGCGCCACCCGGCGACCGTTCTCGCGGTGTTCCTCCAGGCGTATAGACCATGTGATCCCGTGGGGCTTGCCATGCCGGCTACAGCTCCCTCGGCGCGGCGCCGAGCCTGCGTTGTCCGGCTGCACCGCTTCCAGCAAGATCATCTACATGACGACCTCGCCTTCTGCGCTCGCGGCGCACGTGAAAGACAAGCTAAGGGCAAGGGCGGAAGGGCTCGATCTCGGGCAAGTACGTCCGCCACTCCTCGGCGGTGAGCCCGCGCCCGGCCCGCTCGCACACCGTCCCCGCCACGCGATGCTCGTCGATGTCGTGCGTGCGGAGCGTCCCGTCGTCCGTCAGGCTGACGAGTTTCCTGCCGTCGGCGGAGAACTCCAGCCAGAGCCCGTTCGTGTTGCCGCCCAGCCCGTCGAGCACCACGCCCAGCGGACGCCTGCTCGCCACGTCCCACAGCCTGATGCGCCCGCCGGCCTCGAAGCCGGCGATCATGCTCTTGTCAGGCGACCAGGCGAGTATGTGCGGGTCGCCGTCGGGGGCGTAAGGGAAGGAGCCGAGCCGGGTCTTAAGCTCTCCGTCCCAGAGAGAGATCCCGTCAGGTTGACTGACCACCGCGATCCTGCTGCCGTCCGCGGCCACGGCGAAGGTGTCCGTGTCGGGCGCGGCCCCCAGGGCGGCGGGCCGGTCCTTCAGCGGATCGACGATCCTGACCTCGGGAAACGACATGATCAGCCCGCCGTTCGGCAGGAACTCCATCGGCCCGAGGCCCGAGATCGCGGTGACCCTGGACGACCCGCGCTCCAGATCCAGCAACTCCAACGGCATTTGGCCGTCGGATCCGGACGGAATGACAGCCAGTGTCCGGCCGTCCCGGCTGAAGACCATCTGGTGGGACGTCGCCGCCCCCTTGGAGGCGAGCCGGAACCGCGCCGTGACCTTGCCCGAGCTGGTGTCGACGATGAGGACCGTCGTGCCTTCGGCGGTGGCCAACCGCCTGCCGTCGGGGCTGAACGCCATCACGGCTCTGATGTCGTCTGTCCTGATCGCCGGGAACAGCGGCCGGCCCGACGCCGTGTCCAGCAGGTTCAGGACCCCGGACCGCTCGACGGCCAGGACCCGCGCTCCGGGGCCCGGAAGCAGGTTTTCCTGTGCGTGATCGGTGAGTGAGCGGTCGAAAAGGTGGGCGACGTCGATCGTGTGGACGGTGCCGCTGTCGGTCAGGACGCGCAACGCCCGGTGCTCGGCGTCGAGGCGGACCTCGCTGACGAAGGCCGGCAGCTCGAGTCGCAACACGATCTGCCCGTTGGCCTGCCGCCATACCACCACTTCTCCCATCGAGTCCCAGGTGATGACGAAACGGTTGTCGAAGCTGAAGTCGATGACCTGCCCCTCCTCGATGACCGGCCCCTCCTCGCTGTCCTCGATCAGCCAAGGGAACCCATCGTCCAGGTAGAACGCGCGCACCCTGGGCCGCTGCGAGCCCGGCACCTCTTCGACCACGGCGAGCTCCTGTCCGTCCTGGCTGAACTTGGCCCCGAAGACGCTCCCGGAGCGCGGCAGCCAGGAGGCGCGCAAGCGGACGCCACGGCGCAGATCCCACAGCTCCGCCCGCTCACCCGACCCCGTGGACGCGAACCCGAGGCGGCCGTCCGCGCTGATTGCGGTCAGCGCCGCCCCTGACGGCGCGGTGCGCCGCCGGCGGGTGGCGACGTCCCACAACTGCTCGCCGGCCGAACCGACAGGGACGCTCAGCAGGCGCCCGGTCCGGTCGAACTCCAGCCTGGCGAACACCTCGGAGAATTCGGCCTTGGCGGCGAACCAGCCGCCGAGCGGGCGGCCCGTGCCGACGTCCCACAGCCGCACGCCCTTGGGGCCCTGCACGGCCATGACGCGGCTGTCCGGGCTCAGCGCGACCTTGTACAGGCTCTCGTCGAGCCCGGATAACTCACGCAGGCGCCGCCAACTGGAGACGTCCCAGATCTGGGCCTTGCCACCCCCGACCGCCACGAGCGTACGGCCGTCCTGGCTGAGCGACCGCACCTCCGCGTCGGTGATCGAGGCGTCGCCCGAGATGTGCGCCGTGAACTGCGACACCGAGTCATAGAGCGCGCCGCGCGTCTCGGGCAGTTCCGGGGTCAGCCGCCAGGCCGCGACGCTGAGCAGCCGCGCCAGCTCGGGCTGGATCTCCCTCAGGTCGGCCGCGCGCAGGACCAGTTCCCTGGAACGGAGGTCGTCACGCTGCCGGTTGGACTCCCTGCGCAGGTATTCGGCCGTGCCCAGCCCGCCGAGTGTGGCCATGAGTAGCACGGCCAGGGCGGCCGCGACCAGGTTGCGCCGCCTGGACTGTCTGCGGGCCTGCCGGGAGGCGGCGTCGAGGTATTCGCGTTCACGCCTGGCCAGCGTGAGGTCCTTGCGCTCGGCCGCGGCCCAGTGGAGCGTCCGATCCAGGGCCGAGCCGTGCATCAGGTCGGCGGGTCTCCTGCCGTGCGACTCCCACTCGGCGGCGGCGTCGGCGAGGCGGCGGTGCACGGGCAGTCCCTCGCGGTTTCCCGCCACCCAGTCCCGGAGCCTCGGCCAGGCGTGGAGGAGACCGGGCCGGGCCAGTTCGTAGGCCGTGCCGGTGCTCCCGACCAGGCCGGCGGCGGCGAACACGGCCAGCATCGCGTCGACGGCCTCCGTCTCCGGCAACTCGTCCCTGGCGACCGGCCTGAGCGTGTCGCCGTCGACCATCCGCAGGAAGACCTCGGGCGTGCTCGCGCGCTCCGCCTCGGTCAGCAGGCCGTAGAGCTCCTCGGCGATCGCGCCGAGGTCGGGCTCGGCCGGGCCGCGCAGTGTTCCCGCCTGCGTGCTGCCCCAAGTGAGCAGGTCGTGGCGCTCGCTCTCGTCCTCACCGACGAGACGCAGCAGGACGTCCTTGGCGGCGAGCCGGGCAGCGGGGTCCGCGGCGAGCGAGGCGGCCACGAGAGGGCCGAGCGGGTCGGGCAGCCCGGTGGTGTCAGGCTCGAAGGCGAGCACGCGGCCGACGACCGCCATCGGCTCGCCCGGCGCGATCGCGTCGCTTCCCCGGGCCGCGAAGAGCACCACCATCGCCCAGGCCCACAGGTCGGCCGCCTCGGTGGCGCCACTTCCGGCGAGCACCTCAGGCGGCATGTAGGCGGGCGTGCCCATGAGCGGCCCGCTCGTCGTCGGCCCGACCTCCCGGGCCACCCCGAAGTCGATCACCCGCGGGCCGTCGGGGCCGAGGATGATGTTGTCAGGCTTGAGATCGCGGTGCACGATCCCTGCCCGATGGATGGCGGTCAGCGCTGTCGCCACGCCGATGGCCAGGCGGCGCAGCCGGTCCCCTCGGTACGGCCCGGACTCGTCCACGACCTGCCGCAGGTTGGGCCCCGGCACGAACTCGCTGACAATGTACGGGACGGGCACGTCCACCCGGGCCTCGATCACCCGCGCGGTGCAGAACGAGGCCACCCTCTCGGCCGCCGCGCCCTCCTTGGCCAGCCTGGCCCGCGCCTGCGCGCTGTCAAACCTGGGCACCTTGACCGCGACCCGCTCGCCGTCGTCACCGTACGCCTCGTAGACCACGCCCTGACCGCCCTGGCCCAGGCGGCCGGCCAGCCAGTAACGCCCCAGGCGGTGAGGATCGGAGGGAGCCAGAGGGGTCATCAAGATCCTTCCTCCACCCAAAGTCGTGTGGTGATATTCCGTACCACGGCCGGAGTCCGCGCGACCGCTCCGCCTTATGAGAAATGTCCTTTGAGACCATTCCGCTCGATCAGCACCCGCGCGGCACGGGGCCAG
This sequence comes from Nonomuraea sp. H19, assembly GCF_052068215.1. Lineage (NCBI taxonomy): Bacteria > Bacillati > Actinomycetota > Actinomycetes > Streptosporangiales > Streptosporangiaceae > Nonomuraea > Nonomuraea sp. H19. Next base: position 188,200 of record NZ_JBQHCV010000001.1, read on the forward strand.
CGTCCGCGACGCCTTCTCCAGCCCCGGCAGCTCTCCGCGGTGAACGTCACCAGTCATTCGACGCATCCGTGCGGTCGTTCGCCGGCGACCTCCCCGTGTGGCAAAAGGTGCTTGCGACCCGGTCCTTGAGCGGCACGCGAGCGCTTGCCGGCGGACTGGGCGGATCCTCAACATCGCCTCAACATCCGCCGCCTATGGTCCGGGAAGACCCCGATCGAGCAGAATGGCGGACTTGATGGTTCCTCTCACTTCTTCCGACCCGCACCGCCTGGGACGGTACTGGCTGGTCGGCCGCCTCGGCGTGGGCGGCCAGGGCGTCGTCTACGAGGCGTACGGCGAGCCGGGCGAGCGGGTCGCGATCAAGGTGCCCAGGTCCGAGGGCGCGGAGGCGCGGGCCAGGCTGGCCAAGGAGGCGTCGGCGGCCCAGCGGGTGGCCTCGTTCTGCACCGCCAAGGTGATCGAGGCGCAGGTCGAGGCGGCCCCGCTGTACATCGTCAGCGAGTACGTCCCCGGCCTCAGCCTGCGGCAGGTCGTGGCCGAGTCGGGCCCCTACGAGGGCGACCGGCTGCGCCGCCTGGCCGTCGGCGTGGTGACCGCGCTGACCGCCATCCACCAGGCCGGCATCGTCCACCGCGACCTCAAGCCGGACAACATCATCCTCGGCCCCGACGGCCCCCGGGTGATCGACTTCGGCGTCGCCAGAGAGGTCGGGCCCACCACGAGCAGTCCGATCATGGGCACACCGAACTACATGTCGCCGGAGGTGTTCGACGGGCGCGCCGTCAGGGAGGCGGCCGACCTGTGGGCGTGGGGCCTGGTCGTGCTGTTCGCGGCCCGGGGGAGGGACGCGATCGAGCACGGTGACCCGATGGCGGTCATCGGGCGGCTGCTCGGCTTCAAGCCGGACGTGGCCGGGCTGCCGGAACCGCTCGGCTCCCTCGTGGCGGCCGCCCTTTCCGGGAACGCCGCCGACCGGCCGACCGCCAAGGAGGTGCTGCTGCGCCTGCTCGACGACACCGTCGCGGCCGACACCGCCGAGGAGGACCCGCTGGTGCGCGGCGGCACGCTGGCCGGCACGCTGAAGGGCCGGGCGGAACCGGACCTGGGCGCGATCGCCGAGGAGCTGTACGGCGAGCTGACCGAGACGGAGCGGGCGAGCGTCCCCGAGGTTTTCCTGCGGATGATCGACGGCGACGCGCTCCGGCCGGTCGGCCGGGACGAGCTGCCCGAGACTACGGCCGTCGACGCGCTGCTCGACGTGTTCGCCGCGGCGGGCATCGTCACGCGGACCGGGACGGCGTACGCGCTGGCCAGGCCGGGCCTGCTGCGCGCCTGGCCCCGGCTGGGCGAGTGGGTGGCGGGCAACAGCGCCGGGCTGCCCGTGCACCGCCGCCTCGCCGACGCCGCCGCCGAGTGGGAGTCGCACGGCAGGAGACCCGCCGACCTGATGCACGGCTCGGCCCTGGATCGGACGCTCCACTGGGCCGCGGCCGAGCGCAAGGACCTCACGCTGGCCAGGCGTGAACGCGAATACCTCGACGCCGCCTCCCGGCAGGCCCGCAGACAGTCCAGGCGGCGCAACCTGGTCGCGGCCGCCCTGGCCGTGCTGCTCGTGGCCACACTCGGCGGGCTGGGCAGCGCCGAATACCTGCGCAGGGAGTCGAACAGGCAGCGTGACAACGCGCTGGCCCAAGCGCTCGCGCTGCGCGCCGCCGACCTGCGGCAGAGCGACCCCCAGGCCGCGATGCTGCTGAGCGTGGCCGGCTGGCGGCTGAGCCCGGGACTGCCCGAGGCGCGAGGCGCGCTCTACGACTCGCTCTCCCAGAGCACGACCTCCGCCTTCGCAGACCCCGACTACACTGCCGACACGGTGCAGGCGCTCGGCCAGGACGGGCGCACGCTCGTGTCGGTGAGCGGCGGCACGGCCAGGATCTGGGACGTTCCCGGCAAGCGGCGGATCGGCACCCTCTCGGGAGTGGGCACGGGCGTGCTCGACGCCGCGCTCGCCCCCGACGGGCACACCCTGGCCCTCATGGACGGCAAGACCGCACGGCTGTGGGACACGCGGACCGGCCGGCCGCTCGGCGATCCCATCCCGGGCAGGACCGGTGAGCAGTGGGGCGGCGACCTGGAGTTCGACAAGTCCGGGCACTACCTGGCCTTCCCCGGAATAGCCCTGCAGGAATGGTGGGACGTCGCCACGCGTAAGCGGCTCACCACCCCTTCAGGAGCCGCGATCAACGCGATCAGCAGGGACGGCCGCTACGGTTACGCGGTCAAGGGCACGACGGAGGAGCTGTGGGACCTTCGCAGCGGCAAGAGGACGCGCATACCGTCACTTCGCCCGGAGGACAGAGGCGTCATCTACGATGCCGCCTTCAGCGACGACGGCAGGATGCTGGTGACCGTCGAGGTTCTGGTTTCGACCGAGCAGAGCAGGCTGCGCGTGATCGAGCTGCCGTCCGGGCAGCAGGTGATGGGCGAGGAGGGCGACTATGCCACGGATGTGGCCTTCGCCTTCGGCGATGAGTCCATCGCGACCTGGGACGGACCGGGCGTGCTGAGGTTACAGCGGCGCTCCGGATTCACCACGGCGTACCAGCGGGCCATGCCCGACTTGGTCGCCCAGCTCCGCTTCGACCTCGCCGGCCGGACCGTCCGCTATCTGAACGACAGCGGCGTCGTCTACACCGAGGACGTCGCGATGGCGTTCGACCGGCCGATCACCTCCGGCGACGGTACGAGCGTGGAGATGGATCCGTCCGCCCGCGTGCTGACCGAGGTCAACATGGACAGGATCGAAGTCATGGACACAGCGACGGGACGGCCGCTGATCGCGCCGGTCGGCTGGTCGGGCACGGGGGCCACGACGGCCTTCAGCGCCGACGGCCGCCGCCTCGCCCTGGCCGGCGGCGACAAGATCACCATCGTGGATCTGGCCAGGCGCGAGGTATCGGCCAAGCTCAAGCTGACGGGTAACGGCGGGCAGGGCGCGCAGGCCCTGGCGTTCAGCCCGGACGGCCGCACGCTGGCCGTGTCACGCGATGGAGAGCCCGGCCGCGTCGAGCTGTGGGACCTCGAAAGGGGGTCTGTACGGGCGACGACCGGGCGCGGCGCGGGCTACGTGGCCTTCCGCCCCGATGGACGGCTGCTGGTGACCGGGAACCCGTTCCAGCTCATCGATCCCGCGAAGGGCGCCACCCGCCCTCCCGCGTCAGGGACCGGCCAGCTCGACGGCCCCTTCGCCTTCAGCCCGGACGGCCGTCAGGTGGTCTTCGCCGGCCCGGACCGGCTCACCTTGTGGGACGGCGACGTCAGGACCCGGATCGCCCAGTTCTCCACGGTGCCGGGCAGCGAGGCCGCCGGGCTCGCCTGGTCACCTGACGGGCGCACGATCGCCTCGTACGAGAAGGGCCTGCGCGTGCGACTGTGGGACGTGCCGAGCCGGCAACCGCTGGGCATCGTCTTCGACGGTAAGCAGAGCCTGGATGAGGCCGGCGACGGGTGGGTGGCGTTCTCGGCGGACGGCACGAAACTCCACACCGCCGCCCTCGACGGCACCGTGCGCGTGCATGACGTGGATGAGCGGCTCGTGGCCGCGACCGTGTGCGCACGCGCGGGCCGTGCACTCACCGCCGCTGAATGGTCCCGCCACCTGCCCGGCGTCGAGCCTTTCACGCTGTGCCGATCCGCAGAATCGGCAGCCCGCGGGTCCACGTCCGGTAGCGAACGCCGTAGTGGGCGCTGAGCGAGAGCCACCAGCCGCGCAAGCGATGTCGAACACGTTCGGAGGGGTGGGGACGTCGAATCCAGAAGGGTGGACTGGGCCACGATGTGACCCGCGGAGTCTAAACGGCGCGCAGTACTCGGTGAATGGCGCACTGCAGGTCCCGCGCGATGCACGGGATAAGTGGCCGTTATCCCGTGCATCGCCCCCGTCCAGCCGCGCCGACCTGCGGATCAACCCCGACGGCGGTCGCGCGACTCCCGCACGTTATCCGGCACATCGACACCTCAGGGCATCTCGATCAACGCACAGATAGCGCCGGTAGACGTGCGCCGGACTCCGGCCAACGTCACAGTGCCTATGCCGTCCCACCGGGTGTTGCGCACGGTGTTGCCCTGGATGCGCACGCCAGTGTGCGGGTGGGCCGGGTCGGAAGTGTGCGAGCCGGTGAACTGGCCCCAGCCGGGCTGCGAGCCGGAGGTGTCGCAGACGTTCCCGCTCAGCGGGATGTCCGTGCAGGGGGTCAGATCGCTGGCGCCGCCCCAGGTGTTGCCGCTCGCGGGCAGGTCGAGCTGGACGGCTTCGCCGTGCCACAGCCCCTGGGTGGGATCGGCGATCCAGCCCTTGAGGGTGCAGTTGCGTACGGTGCCCCGCCGGGGATCGCCGAGGTGGGCCGCGGGGATGCCCGTGGTGCGGGCCGCAACAGGTGACAAACCGATCAGGAATCGAGAAGCGCCGGCCCCCGAGCCGCACCTAGCGTGAATGGAGCGCACGACGTCGGTGGCAGCCATCCGGAGGCCACCGTCGTGATCCCGATGGCAATGTGCTCGGACTGCTTGACGACCGATGAGTGCCGGGCCCTGCCGTCGAGCTCAGCGCCGTCGCGACTACACCGAGCATCGGCTTGCCCCACGACGAAGACGTCCGGGGTGGCCTGAGCCTGGCGGACCGGCGCGCCGTATCTGGTGCCGCTGTCCTTCGACTGGAAAGGGGCGCGTTGTTGACGGTGATCGCCGTCACCAACGTCCACAAGCGGCTGAACGTCCCTACACGGCAGTCGCCCTGGGCCGGGTTGCTCGTCTTGCAGAGGAGGTCCCATTGAATGGGAACAAGTGGGTTCGGCAGACTCACCGCTGGCTGTCCATTGCCTTTACGGTGACCGTCCTGGTCAGTATCGTCGCCTCGCTCCAGAAGGAGCCTGCCGTCTGGGTGTTCTACTTGCCGTTGCTCCCGCTCGCCTTTCAGCTGCTTACCGGTCTGTACTTGTTCGTGCTGCCGTACGTTGCCAAGCGGCGCAGCGGGCGGCGCGCCGCCCGCGAGACATGACCCGGGCAAAGGGGATCGTCTGATCGTTCCTCAACCCGGGTTCGTTCCGAGGCCAGCACCGATCGAGCACAGCTTGGGAACAGGTACTCGTGTTTACGTCTTGTCATCGGTGAACCGGCGACGGTCGTGGCCAGGTGGCTGGGCCGACGGTGCCCTGGGGCGGCGGCGAATGTGGTCGGCGGCGGGCCAGTTCGCTCAGATGTGCATGCGTGGACCCCGCGGCCGTTCCCACCCACGCGCAGGCGTTCGCTGAGGCCATCGCGGAAACCGGCCGCACCCATGTCTTCGGCCTCATGGGCGACGGCAACATGCAACTGTTCATCGCGCTCCGGTGCCGAGGTGTTCGCGTGGTCGAGGTTCGGCACGAAAGCGCCGCGGTGGCCATGGCCGAGGGATACGGATGGTCCTCGGGACGCACCGGGATCTGCTCGGTGACCCACGGCCCAGGGCTCAGCCACGTGGCGACCTCGTTGCTCGTGGCCGCTCGCAACCGGTCGCCGCTCGTCGTCATCGCTGCCGAGACACCGGCCGGCTACCAGGGAGCCCAGACCTTCGACCAGGCGTCCTTCGTCGCCTCGTGCGAGGCGGTCTACCGGAGAATGACGCCGGGCGAGAGCCCGGCCGAGGTGCTCGGCGACGCGATCACCCTCGCGCAGGACGAGTCGAAGCCCGTCGTGCTCGGCGTCGCCGCCGACCTCCTGGCTTCTCCCGTCGATGGGCCGACTGCAGCAAGGCCGGCGGGTCAGCCGCGCGCGATGCCCACGGGCCGCGATGATGGCGCCGCGGCCGAACGGCTGAGCGATCTCCTCGCCACTTCAGCACGTCCCGTGCTGATCGCGGGACGAGGTGCGATGGACGGCGTCTCACCGAATCTGATGCGGACGCTCGCCGATCACTTCGGCGCCGGTCTTGCGACGACGCTTCCCGCCAAGGGACTGTTCGACGGGCACCGCCTCGATCTCGGCATCGCCGGAGGCCTGGCGCATCCCGCGGCCGAACGCGTGCTGCGTCGCGCTGACCTGGTCGTGGCGATCGGCGCGACCATGGGCCGCAGCACCACGCAGTCGATGCGCCTTTTCGCCGACGCCCACGTCGTGAAAGTCGTCAACGACTCCTCCAGCACGGGAAAGGTCGAAACACTTCGCGGCAACGCGGCGGGAACATTGGAGCACGCACTCGCCCTGACGCGCGCCGCGACCGGCAGCCGGCCTCAACTGAGGCAGGCGCTGAGGATCTTCGGGGAAAAGGTGCTGCCCAGCGTCCCGGCCCTTTCGATTTAACAAGACCATCTCTTGACGGTACGGCGGCGTGGCGTAGTTGATCACCTGGGTAAGAGCCACTTCGTAACAGTCGTACGCGTCTCGGGGGGGTTCGGATGCGACTGCGTGTTTGGAGTGGGCTGGGGGTGGTCGCCGCCACGGCGATCCTGACCGGGTGCAACTCGCAGCCCGACACCGCCAAGGTGGCGGACACCAAGGCCGATGCCGCCGCCAAGATCAAGGCGATCAGGGCCGCCAAGGAAAAGGCGGCCGCCCAAGTGAAGGCCAACGAACTGGGGCAGATCCCGGTGCTGATGTTCCACCGGATCGTCGACAAGCCCGCCACGACCGACGACAGATCGCCTCAGCAGTTCCGCGCCGACCTGGAGCGGCTGGTCAAGGATGGCTACGTGCCGATCACCGCCGCTGAGATGGTGACCGGCAAGATCGACATCCCGGCCGGCAAGCACCCCGTGGTCCTGACCTTCGACGACTCCTCACCTTCGCAGCTCACGCTGAACCAGATGGGAGTCCCGGAGAAGAACACCGCGGTCGGGATCCTCAAGGAAATGGCCGCCAGGCATCCGGGCTTCCGCCCGGTGGCGACGTTCTATGTGACCCGCGACATGTTCGGCAAGGCCGTACGCGAGGAGCAGGCCCAGGCGCTGACGTGGCTCAAGGAGAACGGATTCGAGATCGGCAACCACACCCGCGACCACCTCAACCTGCGCGGCCGCCCGCAGAAGGAGGTCGAGGAGCAGATCGGCACGATCGCCCAGCAGATCACCGCCTTGTCCGCCATCAAGCCCACCACGATCGCCCTGCCGTACGGCAACCAGCCCAGCAAGAAGGTGTGGGCCTTGCGCGGCAAGCACTACAACCACCAGGGCGCGTTCCTGGCGGGCTACACGCCTGCGCCCTCGCCGTTCAGCAAGACGTTCGAGCCGGCCGGGATCCCGCGTATCAAGGTCATGGAGAAGAAGGGCGATTGCGCCCAGTTCTGCTCGTACGCCTGGCTCGACTGGCTGAAGAGCAATCCGGACATGCGCTACACCTCCGACGGGGACGTCAGGACGGTGGCGTATCCGAAGTTCCAGGCGCCGTACCTGCGCAAGTTCTTCGCCGCATGGAGCCTGCCCTACTGACGCACGCTCGCCACGACCACCCCGAGATCGGCGGGCTGCAGGGGCAGGTCCGCCACCTCGGCCATGTCGATGCCGAGCCGTCGCAGGCCGCCGGTGGCGAGGTCCAGGACGTGGTAGGTGGTCTCGTCGAGCGGGCCGCGGCTCTTGACGACGAGGGCGTCATCGCCGTCCCATCGCAGGATCTCCCCGATCCGCCAGCCTGCGGGTAGGCGCGGTACGACCGTGCGTACGGGCCTTCCCGATGACGTGTCGGTCAGGGTGACGCCGAGGTCGGCGATGCTGTCCGGGGTGAGCTCGCGGACCAGCGAGGCCAGCGTGCGCCCGGAAGGCGACGGGACGGTGCCGTACGTGAGATTGCCCGGCAGCGTGAACGTCCTGACCGCTTTGCCCCGGGGCGAGTACACGGTGAACTTCGCCGACGTGATGTGCCCGGGCAGGCTGTCGGTGCGTTCGCTCGTCACCGTGAGGAGGCCGGCGTCGCTCCAGCCGACCACCCGGTCGGTGGCCGGAAGGCGGTGGGCGGTGCCGGAGTCGATGTCGACGATCACCGGGCGTTCCAGCACGATCTCGTCGTTCTTGTCCAGGTGGTCGCGCTGGATGAGCAGGTGGCGACCGTCCAGGGAGAAGAGCGGGGCCTGAGCCCCGAAGATCTCGCCGACCGAGCCGCCCTTCTGCCGCACGGGGAGCGGCTTCAGCGTGCCGGTCATGAGGTCTGCCACGGCGTAGGTTTCATCGCCGCGCAGGTAGGCCGCGCGGGTGCCGTCCTGGCTGAGCGCGAGGGATCCCGCGGCGTCGGCGCCGGGCAGCCAGCCGCGCTCGCCGCGCGTGGTGACCAGGATCCAGTTCGCGCACGGGCCGGACCCGTCCTCACAGGCGGGCACGTACGCGTACCGGATGGGGGAGGCGTACCTGGAAAGCTTCGGAGGCTTGGCCGCCGCGGCGCCCGCCGGCGTCGCGGGCTCGGGGCGGACGAACCGGATTGGCTGCTCGCCAGGGAGACTGACGGGACCGATCACCCATGCGGCGGCCAGCGCCGCCGCGACCGCTGCAAGAGCGGACCGCCATGGGAGCCGCCTCATTGGAACCTTCCGAACACCGCGCCGTCGACCCCCTCCGGCATGTCGTCCACGGGACGCGTCTTCCCCGTTCGTGGATCGACCAGGTGACAGGTCTCCTCCTCCGCGTCCATCGGGTCGATCCTGACCAGGAGCCGCCCGTCCTCCGCCCAGCTGAGCGCCTCGGGCCGGCCGTAGTGTCCCGGGAGGCGGAGTTTCACCCGCCCGCGTACCCTTCCGGTGCCGGGGTCCATGGTCAGCACCTCGTCGCCGGTGACCACGGCCAGGCCGCGGCCGTCGGGGGTCGGCAGCGCCTCCAGCGTGGGATCGAACGGCACCCGCGTTCGCACCGCGCCGTGCAGGTCGAGCGTGAGCAACTCGGTGTCGGGGGCGCCGGGCAGCGCGCGACGGCCGGTGGTGGCCACCACGCCATCGTGCCCGAGGCCGAGCACCCGCCCGACGCCGGGGAGTCTGGTGCGGGATCCGGTGCCGGTGTCGATCACTTCCGCGCCGACGCTCACGTACCGGCCGTCCCGCGACAGTGTCACCTCGGGGACCGCCGCGCCGGACAGCGGCCCGGTGAGATCGAGCGGGCCGCCGGAGTCCGCCAGGTCGCGCAGCACCAGGCGGCTGGTCCGCTCATCCAGATAGACGATGCGCCGGCCGTCACCGCTGATCGCGAAGGGCGCCCGCCGATGGCCGCCGGGAAATCGCGTGGCGGCCCGATCCACCGGGATGTGCCTGCCCTTGCCCATCAGCACCCATGCGCGGGCCTTCGGGTCCACCCGCGCGTAGGAGAAGGGCTGGTCGGAGGAGCCGGCGACCACGGCCGGGATGGCAGGTGGGTCGCGGGGCGGCGGCTCGACGGTCATGCCCACCTGCAGCGCCCCGCCGAACAGCGCCACGCCCACAGCGGAACGACCCCAGATCCGCCTTTTTCTGGATGTGCACACTTGCCAGGGGTCGGCGCTCTTGACCCAGGCCACGATCGGCAGGCCGAAGAAGATCAGCACGCCGGGCACGTTCACGTCGCCGGAGATCGACTCCGGCAGGCCGGTCGTCGAGGTCCACAGCGCCACGACGGCGCCCGCGGCGGTCAGGGAGCGCGCGGACCGGGATCGCGTGGCCAACTCCGCGCCGACCAGGTCCGCCGGTCCCGCGGGCAGCGCCCGCCGGTGCAGCCCGCTCACCATGGCCTGTACGGTCACCACCGCCGCGAGGGTGGCCGCGGCGCCGAGGCGTTCCGCGATCCCGGTCTCGCCCGAATAAGAACGCGCCACCACGCCGAAGGCCAATCCGCACGAGATGGCGGCGCAGATCGCCCAAACGACGGTGAGCGGCAGCGGGACCAGCCGCATACCCAGCGGATGGAGGCTCCGGTCTCCCGTCCCTCGGAATGCCATTTCCCCGGCCGCGACCCCGAGCAGCCATCCGGTGAGCGGAAAGTAAGGGCTGACGCTAAACGTGCCCGAGCTCCAGGCGATCGGCATGATGGCCAGTCCCGCGGCCATTCCCATCCAGCGCCACCGCTGGGTGACCTGGAGATATCGCAGAATGCGATTACCGTTGGACGCCGTGACGTGCACCATTTGCCGGCGGGCGAATCGCTCCACGTCCACGCGGTGCATCGGCGAGTTCGCCGCGGCGCCGGCGATCGGTATCGCGACGGACGCGAGAACCAGCAGCCCGATTAACAACAGGAATCGTCTTTCGCCACGTCCGGAAAAGTAGCAGAATCCGAATCGCCGAACAGAGGGGCTGGAGTGATTTCGGATGAAATCTGGGTGCGGCTGGATCCCGGGGCCGGAATGGTGGCCGACATCCGTTACGGGCGCTGGTTCCTGGCCGGAATCGCCGCGGTCCTCGTCGCGGTGGTCTGGCTGAGCGGCGCGATCAGCCCCCGCCTGTCCGCCGAAGGCGACACTGGGAAAATCTCTGTGCTCAAGGATGAGATCGGCCGGCCGCAGGGCATCGAGGTCGCTATCGGCCAGACTCTTGTCAACGACGGTTGGCTGCCCGTCACCATCACCGGCGTCGGCATGCGGGCCGCTGGCGATTTCTCGCTCAGGAGCGCGAAGCTCGAGGCAGGCGGTGGCTTCCCTCGCACCATTCCGCCCGGCGAGTCGACGGGGATCACGCTCATCCTGTCCGCTGGGGACTGCGAGGTCGTCAAGGAAGCGGCGCTCCCCGTCGTCCTCGAGGTGGAGCGCTGGTGGGGGCGCTCGACGGCCGAGGTGATGCCGGCGGACTCCGACATGGCCTGGTTTTCGAGCGGCTGCGAATGACGCCGGCGTCAGGACTTCCTGGTGAACGTGATGCCCGCGCGCACCAGCCGGTCGATGAGCGGCCGGCCCATCGCCGATGCCGTCGTGAGCTGGCCCGACCGGTCCGGGACCGGGTCGAAGGCCAGGCACAGGGCCGACTCGCCGAGCATCTTGGCGGTCTCGCCGTAGCCGGGGTCGCCGCCGGCGACCTCGGTGACCACGCGCTCGCCCCCGCCCTCGCCCACGAACGTGATCTTGAACCAGCTCTTCGCGCGCTGCTCGGGCGATGGGCCCTCGCCCGGCCGCATCCGGCTCTGGAGCCGGTCGCGGGCCGGCGGGATCAAGGCCAGCGCCGCGAACGCGCCCGCTCCCGCCACCGTGGCCAGCGCCGCCGGGAGGGTCCTGACGGCGTAATGCTGCCGGTACGTGAAGTCCGGACCGTAGCGGTCGAGCAGGCGGGCCGAGTAGCCCACGATGTACGGGTCCAGGGTGGGCATCGGCAGCGCCCACCCGCCCACATACCGCACGCCGCCCGGCAGCGAGCTCACCTTGCGCCCCTTCGGCCGCGGCTCGGCCGAGCGGCGCTGCGTACCGGCCTCGATCATCTGGCGGGCGCGCCCGACGATGGTCATGGCGGTGGCCAGCGTGCCGCCCGAGGGGCGCATGCTCACCCGCAGAAAGCTCCTGATCTTGACCGGGACGCCCTCGGGGAGCTGGGTGACGGTGTAGAGGACGCCCAGGTCGTACGGGATCGAGTCGAAGCCGCAGGCGTGCACGATCTTGGCGCCGGTCCTGGCCGCCCGGTCGTGGTAGCGCATGTAGACCCGGTCCACGAACTCGGGCTCGCCCGTCAGGTCCAGGTAATGGGTGCCGGCCTCGGCGCACGCGGCCACGAGCGGCTCGCCGTGCACGGCGTACGGGCCGACCGTGGTGGCCAGGACGCGCGCCTGGCGGGCGAGCTCGCCCAGTGAGGCCGGGTCGGCGGCGTCGGCGATGAGGATCGGCACGTCGAGCCCCAGTCGCTCCAGCTTGGCGCGGTCGCGCCCGGCCAGCGCCCACCGCGTGCCGGGCGGCGCCGCGGCGGCGAGGTAGGCGGCCGTCAGCGCGCCGGTGAACCCGCTGGCGCCGAAGAGCACGATGTCGTAGGCGCGGTCCATGATCCTGAGCTTCCTCGCGATGGCCGGCGGGCGCAACATCGCTCGCTGATTTGCCCGTCAATACGAACCGTGACGTCACGAACCATTAACGGATCCCTGAGAAGTTGCTGAGCATCGTAAAGTTTTCGTCGTTGGGGTTCAGTGAACGTGGGGATGACGAATGCCGCAGATCTCGCCGTTGGTGGCCGGCGATCCCACTCAGCTGGGGTCATTCCGGCTGTCCGGCCGGATCGGGGAGGGCGGCCAGGGCATCGTCTACCTGGGCGTCAACGACCAGGGCGAGCAAGCCGCGATCAAGCTCCTGCACGTGAAGTTCAGCGGTGACACCATCGCCAGGTCGCGCTTCGCAAGGGAGCTGAAGGCGGCGCAGCGGGTGGCGTCGTTCTGCACGGCCCGGGTGATCGAGGCCGACCTGGACGGCGACACGCCGTACATCGCCAGCGAATACATCGACGGCCGGCCGCTACGGGACATCGTCGAGACCGACGGGCCGCTCACCGGCACCGCGCTCGACCGGCTCGCGATCGGCACCGCCACCGCGCTCACCGCCATCCACCACGCCCACATCGTGCACCGGGACTTCAAGCCGGACAACGTGCTCATCGCCGCCGACGGGCCGCGCGTGGTGGACTTCGGGATCGCGCGGATCATCGACTCCACGGGCACGATCACCAGCCGGGCCATCGGCACGCCCGCGTACATGGCGCCGGAGCAGATCGCCGGCGACGACATCGGGCCCTATACGGACGTGTTCTCCTGGGGGGCGACCATCGCCTACGCGGCGACCGGGAAAGCGGTCTTCGAGGGCAAGTCCATCGCCACCGTGCTCAACCGGATCCTCAACCACGAGGTCGACGTCAGCATGATGCCGGAGCCGCTGCAGGGCGTGGTGCGCGCGGCGCTGGCCAAGTCGGCCGCCGAGCGGCCCTCCGCCGACCAGATCCTGCTGCGGCTGCTCGGCCAGTCGACCGCGGCGGGAGCGTCCACGGCCGTGCTCACCCGGGGCGTGCAGGTGGCCGGCGACGACACGACGCCGTTCATGAGGGTGTCGGCCGGTTCGATCACCGATCAGGGGGTGCTGCGCGAGCACGCTTCGGTGGCGCCGACTCGGGGGCATGGTGCCGCGGCGCCGACCCAGGAGGGCTCCGCGGTTCAGGACGGGCATGGGAGTGCGGTGGCACCTCCCGGCGGGACCGGAGGCGTGGACGTGCCGCCCGAGGCGGCCGAGCCACCGGCGCCGGGGCGGAGCGGCCGGGCGAAGTTGTGGGTGGCGGCGGGGACCGCGCTCGTGCTGGTCGCCGCCGCGGTGGTGGCGTTAGCGCTGAACGGCTGGCCGCGGCTGACGTTCATGGGCAAGCAGCCCCAGCCCACCGAGAAGCAGCCCCCGCCCTCGCTCGCCTCGGTGGTGGACAAGGTGGCCAGGACCGGGAAGATCGTCATCGGCGTGCGGGGCGACCTGCCCGGCGTGGGGCTCCAGAACGGCGACGGATTCCAGGGGTTCGAGGTCGAGATCGCCAAGCGCATCGCCGCCGGGTTAGGAGCCAAAGAGACGACCTTCGTCAGGGTCGGCCGGGACACCCGGGCGATCGCGCTCGCCGAAGGCAGGGTGGACCTCGTCATCGCCACCTACTCCATCGACAAGAGCGAGACCACCTTCGCCGGGCCCTACTACGTGGCGCACCGCGACGTCCTCGTACGCGCGGGCAGCGGCATCGATTCGCTCGACGACCTGGACGGCAAGCAGATCTGCTCGCTCAACAGCCCGTCCGTCGGCGACGTGCAGGACAAGGTCAAGGTCGAGCCCGTGGCGGCCGGCAACTTCGCCGACTGCATGGACAAGCTCAAGAGCGACAAGGTGGACGCGATTCCCGGCGAGGACCTGATCCTGGCGGGGTTCGCCAACCGGGAGAACATGCGCTACAAGGTCATCGGGGCCAAGCTGAACAACGAGCGCTACGCCGTCGGCATCAGGAACGGCGACGCGAAGACCTGCAAGGCGGTCAACGGCATCATCGCCGGCTTCTACCGTGACGGCACCATGAAGTCCCTCCTGGACAGTCATTTCGGCAAGGTCGACTTCATCTGGGAGCTGAAACAACCCGCGATGGAAACCTGCGGATGACGAGCGGGTAACATCCCCAACGTCAATGATTCCTGCCGCACGTTAGGGGAAGGCCATGGCGTCGTCAGCCACTGCGCCCGTCAAGGTGACCGTCACCGGAGCCGCCGGCCAGATCGGCTACGCACTGCTGTTCCGCATCGCTTCGGGGCAGCTGCTCGGCGCCGACGTGCCGGTCAAGCTCAGCCTGCTGGAGATCACGCCGGCGCTGAAGTCCGCCGAGGGCACCGCGATGGAGCTGGACGACTGCGCGTTCCCGCTGCTGTCCGGCATCGAGATCACGGATGACCCCAACGTCGCCTTCGCCGGGACCAACGTCGCGCTGCTCGTCGGCGCGATGCCGCGCAAGGCCGGCATGGAGCGCGGCGACCTGCTCGGCGCCAACGGCGGCATCTTCGGCCCCCAGGGCAAGGCGATCAACGACCACGCCGCCGACGACATCAAGGTCCTGGTCGTGGGCAACCCGGCCAACACCAACGCGCTCATCGCCCAGCAGCACGCGCCCGACGTGCCCGCCGACCGCTTCACCGCGATGACCAGGCTCGACCACAACCGCGCGCTGTCGCAGCTCGCGGCCAAGCTGCAGGTCCCGGTCGCCGAGATCAAGAAGATGACGATCTGGGGCAACCACTCCGCCACGCAATACCCCGACCTGTTCCACGCCGAGGTGGGCGGCAAGATCGCGGCCGAGCAGGTCGACCAGGAGTGGCTGAAGGAGACGTTCATCCCGACGGTGGCCAAGCGCGGCGCCGCCATCATCGAGGCCCGCGGCGCCTCCTCGGCCGCCTCGGCCGCCAACGCCGCGATCGACCACGTCTACGACTGGGTCAACGGCACCGACTGGACCTCGGCCGCCGTCGTCTCCGACGGCTCGTACGGCGTGCCCGAGGGCCTCATCTCGTCGTTCCCCGTACGCGCGGTGAACGGCTCGTTCGAGATCATCCAGGGCCTCGAGATCGACGCCTTCTCCCGCGAGCGGATCGACGCCAGCGTCCGCGAGCTCGAGGAGGAGCGCACCGCCGTCAAGGAGCTGGGCCTCATCTGACCGCCCGCCCCCCGCTCAGTGCGGGGGGCGCCTTCACTGCGCGGGGCGGGCGCCGGCTCGGTGGCCGGAGCGGGCCGCGGGGTCACGAAGATCACGGCTGCGGCGGCCATGAGACTGCCCATCAGCACGAGGACGCCAAAGATCAGTTTCGTGACCCTCGGTGAAAAACTCCTCACATTCAGGCAATGAGATCACACATTGCTCGTGAGCATGACTCATTTCCGGGAAAGCGCGTCCCAGGCGTCGGAGACGATGTCGCGCAGCGCCGGCCGCTCGGCCTTCCAGCCCAGCTCGCGCTGGATCTTCGCGGACGAGGCGACCAGCACGGCCGGGTCGCCGGGACGGCGCTCGCCGACGACGGCGGGGATCTCGTGGCCGGTGACCTCGCGGCACACCGAGATCACCTCCTGCACGCTGAAGCCGGTGCCGCTGCCCAGGTTGTAGATCTTGTGCTCGCCCGGCGTGATCGCCTCCAGCGCCAGCAGGTGCGCCCGCGCCAGGTCCGCCACGTGGATGTAGTCGCGCACGCAGGTCCCGTCGGGCGTCGCGTAGTCGGTGCCGAACACGCTCACCGACGCGCGCTCGCCGGTCGCGACCTTCAGGACGTTCGGGATGAGGTGCGTCTCGACGGTGTGCCGCTCACGGTAGCGGCCGTAGGCGCCGGCCACGTTGAAGTACCGCAGGCTCACCGCGCCCAGCCCCCGGATTCCCGCGTAGGCGCTCAATGCCGTGTCCACGGCCAGTTTCGACGCGCCGTAGGGGTTGGTCGGGCGCGTCGGGTCGCTCTCCTGGATCGGGGAGCGCTCGGGCTCGCCGTACGTGGCCGCGGTCGAGGAGAACACGATCTTCGCCACGCCCTTGTCCCGCATGGCCTCCAGCAGGGCGAGCGTGCCGCCGAGGTTGTTGGACCAATAGAGCCCCGGCTTCTCCACCGACTCGCCCACCAGCGACTTGGCCGCGAAGTGCAGCACCGCGTCCACGCCGTCGAGCGCGTCACCGGCATGGGCGATGTCCGTTCGGACAAATCTGGCGCCGTCCGGCACTGCGTCCTCGTGTCCGGTCGACAGGTCGTCGAGCACGGTCACGTCGTGTCCCGCCTCGATGAGCTGCGCCGCGACGACGCTGCCGACGTAACCGGCGCCGCCGGTGACCAGCAACCTCATGTGTACTCCTGTGCAAATATGTTTGATTTTGTAGGGCTTGCCCTTCAGCATACGCGGGAAAGTCCACGAGTACGCTGCCAACCACCATGTTCGACACCGTCGCGGCCAACATCGCCCTGGTCCTGCTGTTCATCCTGACCGGGGGCTTCTTCGCCGCGGCCGAGATGGCGCTGGTCTCCCTCAGGGACGGCCAGGTGCACAAGCTCGCCGTGCGTGGCCGCCGCGGCGAGCGCGTGGCCAAGCTCGCCCGCGACCCCAACCGGTTCCTGTCCGCCGTGCAGATCGGCGTGACCGTGGCCACCATGCTGTCGGCCGCGTTCGGCGCCGACCGGCTCGCCGCGCAATTCGAGCCCGTGCTCGGACGCTGGGGGGTGCCCGGCGCCGTGGCCCCCGTGCTGTCGCTGGTGCTGGTGACACTGGCGATCTCGTACGTGTCGCTCGTGCTCGGCGAGCTCGCCCCCAAGCGGCTGGCGCGGCAGCGGGCCGAGGGGCTGTCGCTGTTCGTGGCGCCCTTCCTGGACTGGATCGCCACCCTCTCCCGCCCGATCATCTGGACGCTGTCCAAATCCACCGACGGTGTGGTCCGGCTGCTCGGTGGCAACCCGGACGCCGACAGGGAGGAGGTCACCACCGAGGAACTGCGCGACATGGTGGTCGGGCACACCGACCTCAACGCCGACGAGCGCAAGCTGATCGCCGAAGTGTTCGCCGCGGGGAAGCGGCAGCTCAGAGAGGTGATGCTGCCGCGTACGGAGGTCGAGTTCATGGAGGCCGACACGCCTCTGAACGAGGCCGCACGCCTGGCCGCCCGGCTCCCGCACTCGCGCTTCCCCGTCTACCGCGAGTCGTACGACGAGGTCATCGGCTTCGTTCACGTACGCGACCTGCTCGACCCCGAGCTGTCCGGCCACGACGAGCCGATCAGCGCGGTCGTGCCGATCCGCCCCGCCAAGTTCGTGCCCGCCTCCAAACGCCTGCTCACCACCCTGAACGAGATGCGCGACGAGGGCCAGCACCTGGTGATCGTGGTGGACGAATACGGCGGCACGGCCGGCATCGTCACCATGGAGGATTTGGTCGAAGAGCTGATCGGGGACATCAGGGATGAATACGACGTGGAGGAGGACGTCGTGATCCTGCCCGCAGGCGAGATCGAGATCGACGGACTGACGAACCTCAACGACTTCGCCACCGAGACCGGCATCAAGCTGCCCGACGGCCCTTACGAGACGCTGGGCGGGTTCGTGATGGCCATGCTGGGCCACCTGCCGGTCGCCGGGGAACGCGTGGAGATTTCGGGATTCGAGCTGACCGTCACCGAGCTCGACGGCCGCCGCATCGCCAGGGTGCGGGTAAAGCGCCGACCGGTGGTCGAGTCGCCGCCGGAGCAGGATTCCTGACACAATTGCGTGCTATGGCCAGACCTCGTGTACTCTCCGGCATCCAGCCCACCGCGGACTCCTTCCACCTGGGCAATTACCTGGGTGCGGTCCGCCAGTGGGTCACTATGCAGGAGACCCACGACGCGTTCTACTGCGTGGTCGATCTCCACGCGATCACCGTGCCGACCGAGCCCGTCGCCCTGCGCCGCCGCAGCCGCGTGGCCGCCGCGCAGCTCTTCGCCGCCGGTCTCGACCCGGAGCGGTCCACCGTCTTCGTGCAGTCGCACGTACGCGAGCACACCGAGCTCGCCTGGATCCTGATCTGCCTCACCGGCATGGGCGAAGCGGGCAGGATGACGCAGTTCAAGGACAAGTCGGCCAAGTTCGGGGAGAGCGCCGCCAGCGTCGGCCTGTTCACCTACCCGATCCTGCAGGCCGCCGACATCCTGCTCTACCAGGCCAACCGGGTCCCGGTCGGAGCCGACCAGAAGCAGCACCTGGAGCTGACGCGCGACCTCGGCCAGCGCTTCAACCACCGTTTCGGTGACACGTTCACGCTGCCGGAGCCGTACATCCTGAAGGAGGTCGAGAAGATCACCGACCTCCAGGACCCGACGGCGAAGATGTCGAAGTCGTCGTCGAGCCCGGCCGGGATCCTCGACGTCCTGGAGCAGCCCGGACCGCTCAAAAAGAAGATCATGCGGGCGGTCACCGACACGGGCTCGGAGGTCCTGTTCGACGAGGACAACAAGCCCGGCATCTCCAACCTCCTCCGCATCCAGTCCGCGTTGACCGGCACGCCCATTCCGGAGCTGGTGGCCCGCTACGAGGGGCAGGGATACGGCACGTTCAAGAAGGACGTGGCGGAGGCGGTCGTGGAGGCGTTCACGCCGATCAGGGAGCGTACGGAGAAGCTGCTGTCGAACGAGGCGGAGCTCGACCGGCTGCTGGCCATCGGGGCGGAGCGCGCGTCGGCGGTGGCCCGGCAGACCATGGCCGAGGTCCGCGACCGCGTCGGCTTCCTTCCCAAGCTCTGAGGTCCTACGACGGGTGCGCGTTGCTCGGCGGAAGCCGGCCTGCGTCGAGCAACGCACCACTCATGCGACGCGCACCGCACCGCACCGCATGGCATCTCTGGGGACCGATCACCCGCTCCGCGCCGCCCTGTGCACGCGCAGGAGCGCGCGCAGGGCCGCCAGGGTCTGCCTGGTGACCCGGGTCTCGCCGTGGCTGGCCGTCCAGCCGGAGTGATCTCGCTCGAACGCCCACCCCGGGAACTCTCGCCTGGCTTCTTGCAATAGTCGTTCCATGACGAAATCGACAGTCGGCGCTGTGGTCATGAACGCAGAGTGTCACCGGAACGCCGCTGCGTGACGAACTCGGGCGACAGAACTCCTCGTTCGCATCGCCCGAACTCTCAGTTCGTTCAGCTCTGGATGCCGTGGCGTTCGGCGAGATAGCGGACCTCCGGCGCCCACGACGGCCGCGCCCGCCGCGCCAGGGACCGGACCATCTCCCTCAGCAGCAGCTTGTGATCCAGCTCCTCGGGAGACTCGCGCTCGATTCTCAGCAGGTGGAGCAGGCTCGCGGCGTCGTCGCCCAGGTCCTCGCAGGCGCGGGCGACGTGGCCGAGGTGGGTGGTGCGCCGCTCGATCGACGGGGTGTGCCGGAGGTCGATGTCGTCGGCGATGTGCAGCACCGCCTCCGGGTGCCCGGTGTCGTTCTCGATGCTGGCCATGTGGATGGCGACGTTCGTGGGCCCGAAGAACGCCAGGTCGTAGACGGCCGACGCGTCCTGCACGCGCTCGGCGAGCTGCGCCGCCGGGCCGCGTACCCGTTCCCTGGCCCGGTCGTCGTCCCCTGAACGGGCCTCGCCGATCGCGGCGAGCAGGTGCAGCGCGCCGAGCGCCTTGATGTGGCGCTCGTCGCCGTCGGCGACGTGCGGTTCGAGGTGCTCGATGCCGCGCCGCGCGACGTCGTACGCGATCTGGTGCATGTCGTCCGACAGCATCGACTGCCCCAGGCACCAGTACGCCCACGCGATCATCAGCGGGTCCTCCGACTCCTCGGCGAAGCGCATGGCCCGGTCCGCCGCGAGATGCGCGAGGTCGACCCGCCGCAGGTGCTTGAGCACGCCCCTGGCCAGCATGTACGCGTCCGTCGCGACGCTGCAGGCCCGCGGCGTCCGCTCCAGTGCGAGGCTCTCCGCGTCGCTCACCAGTGAGGGCAGCGCCGCCATCAGGATCGAGTAGCGACGCGCCGAGGTGAACCAGGCGTTGCGCGCCGCCGCCACGCGCTCCGACAGCTGATCGGCGTCCGGCGGCTCGATGTCGGGCGCCAGGGAGCGGCAGGTGAACAGGGCGCGTTCGATGTCGCTGATCTGCGGCCGGCTGGGCTCATGAGAGTCGCGCGGGGTCTCGCCTAAAAGCACGGCCGTGCGGACACCCAGGACCTTGGCGATCTCCCGCAGGAGGGGCAACGAGGGCGTTCGCTTGCCGTGCTCTATCAGCTCGATGTGCCGGGCGGTGCATCCGGACTGGGTCGCCAGCGCGGTGGTGCTCATGCCGCGTCGCTCGCGCTGGAGTCTGATCATCTGCCCGGTGCTGATTTCGGTCATGGCTCGATGCCTCCTGGCTCCGGTCCCAACATCCGACACGTTAGGGCTCCAGAACCGGTCCCGTCATGGTTTCCGCCCAGCTCAGGGGCTACCACGCCGCGAGTGGTGCACCAGGAGGCGGGCCAGGAGCTCGACCAGCTGCTCGCGTTCCGGTTGTGCCAGCGGCGCGAGCAGGTCGTCCTGGAGTTCGGAGATCAGCTTGTCCAGGCGGCGCAGGTGCCGCCGGCCGGGCTCGGTCAGGGTGACGACGTTGCGGCGGCGGTCGGCGGGATCGGGCGCGCGCTCGACCAGGCCCCGCTCGGCCAGCTCGTTGATGACGGCGACCAGGTCGCTGCGGTAGATGCCGGTGCGCCTGCTCAGCTCCGCCTGGCTCGCGGGGCCCGAGTCGCGCAGCGCCACGAGCGCCGCGTAGTGCCACTTGCGGGCGTCGGCGCCGGCCAGGCCCTCGCTCACCAGCCGGTCGGCGTGCATCGCCACCAGCGAGAGCATCCGGCTGGGCAGCCCCCGGAGCCGGGCGGGGGTCTCCTGCTCGTCCATGGCGTCCGTCATGCCGGCGATCCTATCGCCGTTGCGTTAGTCCAACTAACGATGTACATTCGTTAGTGGGACGAACGTTAGTCGCATAAACGAAAGAGGAATCATGTCCAAGATGATCGATGTGCTCGACTCGGCCATGTACTACGAGGACTCCGGCGCCGGCGTCCCCTTCGTCTTCCTGCACGGCAATCCCGCCTCCTCCCACACGTGGCGGAAGGTCCTGCCCGGGGTGGCCGGTCCCGGGCGCCGCCTGCTCGCCCCCGACCTCATCGGCATGGGCCGCTCGGGCCGGCCCGACGTGCCGTACCGGATCGCCGACCACGCCCGCTACCTCGACGCCTGGTTCGACGCGCTCGGACTGGACGGCGTGGTGCTCGTCGGCCACGACTGGGGCGGCGCGCTCGCCTTCGACTGGGCGGCCCGTCATCCGGAGCGGGTGCGCGGTGTGGCCTTCTTCGAGACCATTGTCCGCACCTTGAGCTGGGACGAACTGGGGGAGGGGCCGCGCGCCCGCGCCGAGGCCATCCGTGGCCCCGAGGGGAAGTCGCTGGTGCTCGACCAGAACTTCCTCGTGAAGACAGCGTTCACCGGAGGGGTGCTGACGGCGCTGAGTGAGCCGGAGATGGAGCCCTATCTGGCGCCGTACCCGACCCGGGAGAGTCGGCGGCCGCTGCTGGAGTGGGCGCGCTCGTTGCCCCTCGACGGCGAGCCCGCCGACGTGGCCGGGCGTGTCGACAGCTCCGGGAAGTGGCTCGCGAGCAGCGGTGACGTTCCCAAGCTTTTGCTCACGTTCGACTCGTCCCCGACGCTGCTGATCACGGAGAAGATGGCCGCCTGGTGCGCGGAGAACGTCGCCGCCCTGGAGATCGAGCACTGCGGCGCGGCCGGTCACCACGCGGCGGAGGACCGGCCGGAGGACATCGCGGCGGCGATCGCGGCCTGGGCGGAGCGGCGCGGCCTGTGCTAGCGGAAGCGGCGGCGGCTGATCGGGGACAGGACCTCGCGGAGCGCGTCCGCCGCCTGCCGCACCGCTTCCTCGGGGATCCCGGCGGTCAGCTCCTCGTGCGCCTCGCCCGAGGCGTCCAGCGCCGCCGCCGCCATGCGCTGCCCCTCGGCCGTGAGCTGGACCCAGCGGCTGCGCGCGTCGCCGGTGTTGGCCGCTCGCTCCACGTATCCCGCCGCCGTCAGCCGCAGCAGCACGTTGCTGGTGCCCCCAGAGGTGAGCAGCAGCGACTTCGACAGCTCGCTGGGCTTCATCCGGTACGCCTCCGCCCGGCTCAGCGCCACCAGCACGTCGAATTCGGCGTAGGTCAACCCCAGCTCCGCCAGCCCGGCCTTGACCGCCTGCTCGAACAGCAGGTTGAGCCGGGCTGTCCGCTTGCTGAGCTCGAGCGTGGCGATGAGCGACGACGACATGCCGGCCTTCTGCCACCGGGGAACCAGCGCGTCGATCTCATCGGGCTTCACACCATAGAGGATATCCATCGCCATATTGCTTTCGAAAAAGCTTCCTCTTAAGCTTTTGGGTATGACATCCACTATGTTGATCAAGAACGGCGTCGTTATCGACACCGAGCCGGAGCCCGTCGTGCTGGGCCGGATGGACGTGCGGATCGAGGGCGGCGTGATCGCCGAGGTGGGCCCGGACCTACCGGAGACCCCGAGGGCGGAGGTGATCGACGCGACCGAGCGGATCGTGCTCCCCGGCTTCGTCGACACCCACCGGCACACCTGGCAGGCGGGCCTCAGGGCGATCGGGCCCGACATCACCTTCGACTCCTACCTGCGGCGGATCATCGGCGAGATCGCACCCGGCTACCGCCCGCAGGACGTCTGCATCGGCAACCTCGCCGGGGCGCTGGAGTGCCTGGACGGCGGCGTCACCACACTGCTCGACTGGTCGCACGCCCAGTTCAGCCCCGCCCACACCGACTCCGCCGTCCAGGCGCTGCGCGAGTCCGGCATCAGGGCCGTGTTCGGCTACTGCCACGGCGGCGAGCCCGACGGATTCGCGAGCGAGAGCCGGCGGGTGCGCGAGCAACTGTTCGACACGCCCGGCCTGGTCACCATGGCCCTCGCCGCCTGGGGACCAGAAATCATGGGCGAGGAGCACGCGCTGGCCGAGTGGCGGCTGGCCAAAGAGCTCGACCTGCCGGTCACCGCGCACCTGGGCGGGCACAGCCGGGAGAGCGCCGCGCGGGGGCTGGCGTTCCTGGAGTCGAACGGCCTGCTCGAGACCCCCACGACCTTCGTGCACGCGCTCCACTACACCGACGAGGAGTTCAAACGCATAGCCGGCAGCGGCGGCGGCGTCTCGCTCGCCCCTGTGGACGAGATGAACCTGGGGCTGGGCTACCCGGCCACCGGGCGGGCCAGGGCGGCGGGGCTGCCGGCCGGGCTCGGTGCCGACACCGTGGTGTGCGCGCCCGGCGACATGTTCGGCCTGATGCGGGCGACGCACCTGCTCGAACGTGGCCGCCCTGACGGCGCCGGGCTCGGCTTCACCACCCGCGACGCGCTGCGCATGGCCACCATCGAGGGCGCCGAGGTGCTCGGCCTGGCCGACGTCATCGGCTCGCTGCGGCCGGGCAAGCAGGCCGACCTGGTGCTGCTGCGTACGGACACGCTCGCCATGGCCGCCGCCCACGACCCGATCGGCGCCGTCGTGCTCAACGCCGACACCGGCTCCGTGGACACGGTCCTGGTCGGGGGGCGTGTCGTCAAGCGTGGTGGGCAGTTGCTCCACCACGACCTGACGGCGGTCCTCACATCCTTGCGGGAGTCCGCCGGCACGGTTGCGAGGTGATGCCCGCGAAGAAGTGCCGCCGAACGGAGTGAGGCAATGAGCCGGCGAGGGAGTGCCGTCGTCTGGAGGAGCGGCGGGAGCGTAGCGACCAGAGCGGGGGAAGGCGGCGGCGTAGGGCGACCGAGCCCGCCTCCACGGAGTGGAGGCCATGAACACAGTGGGAGTGCCGTCGTCTGGAGGAGCGGCGGGAGCGTAGCGACCAGAGCGGGGGAAGGCGGCGGCGTAGGGCGACCGAGCCCGCCTCCACGGAGTGGAGGCCATGAACACAGTGGGAGTGCCGTCGTCTGGAGGAGCGGCGGGAGCGTAGCGACCAGAGCGGGGGAAGGCGGCGGCGTAGGGCGACCGAGCCCGCCTCACGGAGTGAGGCCATGAACAGGCCGGGGCTGGCGGAGCGGATCCAGGAGGTCAGGGCCTGGGGCCGCGACAGGGTGGACTACTGGCGGGTCCGCAGGCTGTCGCTCGACCACCTCATCAGGACGGTGCGGCGCTATCAGCTCCAGTACGGTGACCGGCTGGCGGGCGCGGTCACGTACTTCGCCTTCCTGTCGTTCTTCCCGCTGGTGGCGCTGTCGTACGCGGTGCTCGGGTTCGTGGTCGGAGCCAGCGAGACCACTCGCCATGCACTGGAGCAGGCGATCGTCGAGCGGCTGCCGGGGATCGCCACCCAGCTCAACCTCGACGCCATCGCCAAAGCCAAGGAGACGGCCGGGATCATCGGCCTGTTCGGCCTCCTCTACGCCGGGCTCGGCGCGATGGACGCGCTGCGTGGGGCGCTGCGCGAGATGTCCATGATCGCCGCGCCGCCTCTCAACTTCTTCCTCGGCAAGCTCCGTGACCTGGCCTCGATCGTCCTGATCGGGGTGACGATGATCTCCTCCGTGCTGGTCGCCGGGTTCGCCACCACCGCCACGGACAAGGTCATGCACTTCGTCTTCGGCAGCGAGTCCCCGCTGGCCACCGTCGGGCTGCGGCTGGCCGGCGTGGCGGCGAGCGTCGGGGCCGACTGGCTGCTGTTCCTGATCCTGCTCGGCTGGGTGGCCAGGCCGACCCAGCCGTTCCGGGTGATCGCCAAGGGGGCGCTGCTCGGCGCGATCGGGTTCGGGGTGCTCAAGCAGGTGGCGACGCTGCTGCTGGGGCAGACGCTCGGCAACCCGGTGTACGGCGCGTTCGCGGTCATCGCCGGCCTGCTGATCTGGATCAACTTCTCGGCCCGGCTCGTGCTCTACGTCGCCGCGTGGACGGCCACGGCCGGGTTGTGCCCGCCGCCATCGCCGTCCCCCGTGCCGTCGTCGACGTCAGAAGCGTGACCTGCGCCTGCGGCGGATCCCGTACCCGAGCCAGATCAGCCCGAACAGCAGCCCGCCGCCGATCACCACTGACCCGACGGTCCTGGTGTAGTCGGTCTGCTTCGACGCGGCCGTGTCGAGGAGCGGCGGCTGCGGGGCCGGCGTCACCCGCGTGGCCGGGGCCGACACCTGCTGCTGCGGGGCGGGCAGCCCGGCGGGGAGCGGGTCCACGAGCTGTCCGACCGGCGTGACCTTGCCCCTGACGGAGAAGCCCCAGTCGAGCAGCTTGGCCACCTCCTCCCAGAAGTAGCCCTCGTGCCGCATGATGCTCACCACGATCGTGTGACCGCCGCGGGTGGCCGCGCCGACGAAGCTGCCCTGCGCCTTCGACGTCCAGCCGTTCTTCACGCCGACCATGCCCGGGTAGCGCCAGAGCAGCTTGTTGTGGTTGCTGATCTGGTAATGGCCCCCGGGAGCCGGGAAGTTCGCCGTCTTCGTGCTGATGTAGCGCGTGAAGTCAGGGTTGGCCAGGCCGGCGCGGGCGAAGAGCGCCAGGTCGTAGGCCGAACTGCTCTGTCCCGGCTTGTCCAGGCCGCTGGGCGTCTTGGCCACGGTGTCGTTCGCCTGCAGCCGCTTGGCCTCGGCGTTCATCTCGCGCATGGTCTTGGCGAGGCCGCCGTTGGTCTCGGCCAGGGCCATGGCCGCGTCGTTGCCGGACGACATCATCAGCCCCTTGAACAGGTCGTCCACCTTGTACGTCCCCTTGGGCGTCAGGCCGACCGCGGTGCCCTCCTGGTTGCAGGCGTTGTGGCTGGGCCGGATCTTGCGATTCTTGTCCAGCTTGGGAATGAGCGTGAGGGCGGTCAGCGCCTTGAGCGTGCTGGCCGGCAGGTAGCGCCCGTGGGCGTCCTTCGCCGCCAGCACCTGACCGGTGTTCACATCCGCGATGACGTACGAAGTAGCCTTGGTCTTGGGCGGCTTCTTGACGCCTTGGGGTGACACCAGACCACGGCTGCCCAGCGCCTCGCCGCCGACCGGAGTCTGCGGCTCGGCATGGGCGGTCCCGCTGGTGAGCGAGATCGCGGCGATGAGTGCCGTCACCGGCACGGTTTTCGTCCACATGGCGGTCTCAGAGTAGCTTCGTGTGAATGCCCATGCGGCGACACATCCCCCGAAGATCCACCTTCATACAAGAGAGCGGGCAATGTCGCGAAAGATCGCCGGATTCCTCATCATCGTCGGCGCGTTCATGATCTTCGAATGGGTGAATCTCGGGTTTAACTTGGCCGATGGGCATCCGACCAGCTTTTATGTCGTGCACGGCATCTTGATCGCGGTGAACATCGTGCTCGCCGTCGTGTTGGCCGTCATCGGCTGGCGCGGCCTGCGCGCCAACCCCGTCAGGGGCCGCAAAGGAGACGCCGGGTGAGCTCGTGCAGTTCGTCGGCCTCCTCGCGTGAGTCGCCTATCGACGTGAAGCCCAGCTTGCCGTGCTCGGGAATGGCCCCGAGCAGGTGGAACACGTTCCCGGTACGCCGCTCGGCGTCGAACCCGATCCCGAGCCGCCCGGCTGTCCGCATGACCTCACCGGGCGTGCGCCCGCGCAGG
Organism: Nonomuraea sp. H19; assembly: GCF_052068215.1. Taxonomy (NCBI): domain Bacteria; kingdom Bacillati; phylum Actinomycetota; class Actinomycetes; order Streptosporangiales; family Streptosporangiaceae; genus Nonomuraea; species Nonomuraea sp. H19. The sequence goes on from NZ_JBQHCV010000001.1 coordinate 214,696, forward strand.
CAGGAGGAGGCGCAGTTGTCGGTCGCGGTGTAGTACTTCGCCTGGTCTCCGGCCATGAGCAGGCCGGTGGCGGGATCGTAGGTGGCCCCGGTCGTCAGCATCGCCGCGCCGAAGGGATGCGTGGTCCCGCCGATTCGCAGGTTGATCTCGCACAGCAGCGCCGCGTACCCGGCGTCGGCCTTCAGCGCGAAGAAGTCCATCCCGAACAGCCCCACCACGCCTCGCTCGGCAAGCACCTGCGCGATCCGCTCGGCCGAGGCGCCCACTTCGGCGCGGTATTCGGGCGCCGCGGGGAACGTGCAGCCCTGGTAGACGTGGCCGTTGGCGCCGCCGAGCACCTGGTCGTGCGTGGCCAGCACCTGCGCCTGGCCGCCCGGAGTGATGCAGGCCAGCGCGCTGGGGTAGTAGAGCGGGCGGTGCTCGATGAACTCCTCGACCACCGCCCCCCGGTCCCTGATCTTCGCGGTGAAGTTGTCCCAGGTCTCGCCCGCCATCGAGAAGCTGGTCAGCGACCTGTCGGACTTGGAGACGATGGCGTTGCCGAGGCCGGAGTAGCCGTCGTTGAGCTTGACGATCACCCGTTCGCCCGGCAGGGTCTCCATGGCCTCCTCGATCTCCAGCACCGTGCGCACGTCGCAGAAGCCCCGTGCCATCGGCACGCCCGCCTCGTGACCGACCTCGCGGGCGCCGCTCTTGGAGCCGTAATAGGACAGCGAGGTGGCCGGACCGTAGAGGGGAACGTTGAGTAACGCCGCGAGCTCCTCTTCCAGATCACTCAGCACGAACGGCACCAGCCAGGCGTCGCCGTCGATCGCCGCCCGCAGCTGCTCGATCACGTCGGGGCGGTCGAGCAGGGTCCTGGTCAACGGCTGGGACCAGGGATCGTCGAGGGTGATCAGCGTGAGCCGCTTGGCCGCGTCATCCGGATCGGGCAGGAACGCGAAGTAGTAGTCGATGATGTCCGGATCGATGGGCGCGGAGGAGAGGTAGACCACCTTTACCCCGGGTTCGCGGAGGGTCAGGAGGAGGAAGAGCAGGCGCTCCTCGTACGACCTGGCTGCCGTGATGCGGCGCAGCTCCTCCTGCGGAAGGGAGAGCGAGGGTACGACCACCAGGGTCCCCTCACTCGGCTCGAAGATGCTCAACCCAGCATGCTTCTCCCCGAACGGGATATTAGTGATCATATAGCGAGTGAAACACGCATTCTTCTCAAATGCAGCCACCGTCGGAGTGTGATGACCATGACAGAAGGTGACAGGATTCGGAATCGCTGACCACGTTTGGAGGTGGCGACATCGGGTCACCATCTAATGATCCCTTGTAACTATTTCCGGATCAGGTGGACGTTCACACAACGTGACCCACCTGCGGTTACGGGCATGCCGTCGGCTAACTTTTGGTGTATCTGTCGGCGTGAAGCCGTACGGGGGCGATAGAGTCAAAGGCATCGCCATCGGGCTCACGGCCAACCGCTGTGCTCCCGGGCTGCAGCGGCACTCGCGACCGATGAACGCAAGCCCGTGCTGACGATCTCACGCACCCCACACCAGCGGGTGTGTTTTTGATCCGCCGAGCGGCCGCTCGACCGGGCGGCCACGGCGGATGGACGAGCTTTCACAGCGCATGAGCCGCGGTGGTCAGACATATGGGGCGCGCGCATTGGGACGGGATGGTGACATATGCGGGGACGTGAGCTGCGGGGGGAACTCGACGCGTTCCTGGCGGAGACCGAGCAGGATCTCGTGGCGTTCCGCCGCGACCTCCACATGCACCCGGAGCTGGCCTTCGCCGAATATCGCACGACACAGCGGATCGCCGAGCGGCTCATCGCCGCCGGGCTGACCCCTTCGGTGCTGCCCCGTGGCACCGGGCTGATCTGCGACGTGGGCAGCGGCGACGGCCCGACCATCGCGTTGCGCGCCGACATCGACGCGCTGCCCCTGCAGGACGAGAAGGACGTGTCCTACCGCTCGACCGTGGCGGGATCCTGCCACGCCTGCGGCCACGACGTGCACACCACGATCCTGCTCGGCACCTCGATCTTCCTCGCCCAGCAGGCCGCGGCGGGCCTGCTGCCCGGCCGGGTCCGGCTGATCTTCCAGCCTGCCGAGGAGCTGCCCGGCGGCGCGCTCGAGGTCATGGCGCACGGCGGCATCAGCGGCGTCGACCGCATCTTCGGCCTCCACTGCGACCCGCGCGTGGACGTCGGCCAGGTCGGGCTCAGGGCCGGGCCGATCACCTCGGCCTGCGACAAGCTGACCATCCGCGTCTCGGGGCCCGGCGGCCACACCGCCCGCCCGCACCTGACCGCCGACCTGGTGTTCGCGCTGGCCAAGATTCTCACCGAGCTGCCCGCGGCGCTCTCGCGGCGCGTCGACCCGCGCTCCTCGCTCAGCCTCGTCTGGGGCCGGGTCGAGGCCGGCACGGCGGCCAACGCGATCCCCGACGACGGCATCGCCGAGGGCACGGTCCGCTGTCTCGACGAGGACGCCTGGCACGCCGCCCCCGACCTGATCAAGTCGCTGCTGGAGTCGGTGGCCGCCCCCTACGGCATCGAGGCCACGATGGACTACACGCGCGGCGTGCCGCCGGTGGTCAACGACGAGGTCAGCGTCGAGATGCTGGCCGAGGCCGCCGAGCGCGCGCTGGGCGCGGGCGCGGTGGTCCCGACGCAGCAGTCGCTCGGCGGCGAGGACTTCGCCTGGTATCTCGAGTCGATCCCCGGCGCGTTCGCCCGGCTGGGCACGCGCTCACCGGACGGCGTGACCTACGACATCCACCAGGGCACCTTCGACGTGGACGAGAAGGCGATCTCGATGGGTGTGCGGGTCATGGCCGCCACCGCGCTGACCGCCCTGTGGGAGGTCGGCCCGCTCGACCCGGTCACCACCGCGCTGGCGTGACCACTGGCAGCCGCAGCGACGAATGCTTCGGCGAGACCGTGATCTTCGTGCCCGGCGGGTAACGCAGCGTGTAGTCGTAGTCGGTCGAGATGAGCACCAGGCCCAGCCGGTGGCCCTTCTTGAACAGGTAGTCCGTCGGCTGGAAGTCCCAGGTGAAGGCATACTCCTTGCCCGGGCGCAGCGGCTCCGTCCGGTCCGGGCGGTGCCGGTTGCGGACGTCCAGCCAGCCCCTGGTGACGATCTTGTACGGGGTCGTGGCCGTGCCCAGCGTCCTGAGTGTCGTGCACCCCGTGTCGCCAGGGACGCCCTGGCCGTAGCAGTAGGTCTGACCGGTCGAGACGAGGCTGCCGCTCGGGCGGACGTCCGTGCCGTAGTCCACCAGCAACGCCGTCAGGTACGGCGACGCGCCGTCCTTCAGCGAGGCCCGCACCGACACCGTCGGCGTGCCGGAGATCCGCACGTCGGCGGGCAGCTCGCCGGTCAGGTACGCCAGCCGGTTCGGATCCGCTCCCGTGGCCTCGACCAGTTGCTCGGCGGTCCTGACCTTTTGGTCGGTGAACGACTCCTTCGCCGACAGCGGGCTGGGGGCCAGGCTCAGCCGCTGGCCGGAGCCCAGGTGGAGCGGGACGGTGGCGGCGCCGGGCAGCGGCCACGACCGGTGCTGGGCCCACTGGCCGGCCGCGATCTCCACGTCAGCCTGCGGCTCGCGCATGATGCCCGAGTCGATGCCGTACAGCCAGTGGTCGAACCAGCCGTGCAGTTGGCGCAGCCATTCGACCGTGCGGAGGCTGAACGGGTTCATGTGGGTGCCCTGGTGCAGCCAGATCTTGCGCGGCACGTCCCGCTTGGCGAGGGCGTACCACCACTGGGCGAACTGCTTGGTCTTGACGTTCCAGTCGTTGAGCCCGTGCACCAGGAACACGCTGGCCTTGACCTTGCCGACGTCGTTCAGGTAGTTGCGGGCGTCCCAGGCCGGGCTGTAGTCGCCGGTGATCCGGTCCTGCTCGGCGGTGATCTCGTCGATCAGCGCGCCGCAGGCCTCCTGGCCGTTCTCCCTGGTCAGCACGTATTTAGCGAGCACGTCCAGGTCCTCGCCCTGGAAGCCGCCGGGCGCCAGCACGCCGCCGTTGGCGCGGTAGTAGTCGTACCAGCTGGAGATCGCCGCGATCGGCACGATCGTCTCCAGGCCCTCGACGCCCGTGGCGGCGACGGCGTTCGGCAGCGTGCCGTTGTACGAGACGCCGATCATGCCGACCTTGCCCGTCGACCAGGTGGCCTCGACCGGGTTGCCGGCGGCGTCGAAGCCCTTGGCGCGGCCGTTCAGCCAGTCGATCGCGGCCTTCGGCCCGGCCGTCTCGTTGCGGTCGCCGGAGGTCGGGCAGCCGGTGGCGCGGCCGCTGCCGAGGTTCTCCACCAGCGCGATCGCGTACCCTCGGGGCACGAAGTAGTTGTCGTAGTAGCCGTCGAACGGCTCGGCGACGAGCTTGCTCGCCATCGCGCCCATGGCGGGCAGCGGGTTGCCGTTCTCGTCCACGTCCACGGGGTGGTTGGCGACATCGTTGCCGCCGGCGTAGTACGGGCTGGCCTCCATGATCACCGGGACCTTCAGCCCCTGGTCGGTCTCCTTGGGCCGCAGGATGTCCACGGCGACCCGGTCCGGCTTGCCGTCGTTGTCGCTGTCGGTCCCCTCGGCCTCGACGAAAACCGTCTGCTTGACGGCGTCCGCCCGGGAGAAGACGGGCTGGGTGGCATTGTTCTCGATCTTGATGGCGGGGGTGTCGGCGGTGGCGGGAGCGTTCATGGTTGCGACGAGTAACGCGGCCAGCGGCAGGGCCAATGCCTTCCAGGGCTGCATACGGGACTCCGATGAGAAATTTCTGCGGTCGGTCGGAATGTCTGTCATGATCGGCTCGCGGGCAAGAGGTGATCGGGCTCCAAAATTGGGAAATCTTTCCTGGGGCGTGGCGTGTGCCCGACACGAGAGTCAGGTCACGGACGCGCTTGATGTCGATAACGGAGCGGTTGCGACCCTGTGTGCCGATTTGGTCTGCCCTGGTCAAGCAACTATCTTCCGTGCAGGTGCCGTACGTTTCTTCGCGCCTGCGATGAAGTTCGGCGGCGGGGAAATGGAAGGGAGTCGCCTTGCTCGGCAAGCGATTCAACAGGATGGCGTTCGGCACGGCAGCTGGCGTCATGCTCATGGCAGCGGCCGCCTGTGGCGGCAGTGGTGGGGGCACCACGACGGCCAGCGAGGCGCCGACCGGCAGCGCGAGCAGCGAGGCGCCCAAGAGCGCGCTCAAGGTCGGGCTGGCGTTCGACATCGGCGGACGCGGTGACAAGTCCTTCAACGACGCGGCCTACGCCGGCCTGGAGAAGGCTAAGACGGAGCTCAACGCGGAGATCAAGGAGCTGAGCCCGGCCGCCGACGGCTCCAACCGCGGCGACCTGCTGCGCCAGCTCGCCGACGCGGGCTACAACCCGATCATCGGTGTGGGCTTCGCCTACGGCGAGGACATCAAGAAGGCGGCGGAGGAGTACCCCGAGATCCAGTTCGCGGTCGTCGACTCCGCCTCCAACGCGCCGAACGTGACCGGCCTGCTGTTCGCCGAGGAGCAGGGCTCCTACCTGGCGGGCGTCGCGGCCGCGACCAAGTCGACGAGCGGCCACGTCGGCTTCGTCGGCGGCGTCGAGAACGACCTGATCAAGAAATTCCAGGCGGGCTTCGAGGCCGGCGTGAAGTCGGTCAAGGCGGATGCCAAGATCGACGTCAAGTACCTCACCCCGGACGGCGACTTCAGCGGCTTCAAGGCCCCTGACAAGGGCAAGGTCGCGGCCGAGAAGATGTACCAGGACGGCGCGGACATCGTCTACCACGCCGCCGGTGACTCCGGTCTCGGCGTGTTCCAGGCGGCGGCGGCGGCCAAGAAGAAGGCCATCGGCGTCGACTCCGACCAGCGTCAGACGGTCAAGGAGGCCGACCTGCAGTCGGTCATCATGACCTCGATGCTCAAGCGCGTCGACGTCGGCGTGTTCGAGTTCATCAAGGCCTTCCAGGGCGGCGCCAAGGGCGGCAGCAACGTCATCTACGACCTCAAGGTCGACGGCGTGGGCCTGGCCACCACGGGCGGCGAGATCGACGACATCAAGGACAAGCTCGACGCTGCCAAGAAGGACATCGTCGACGGCAAAATCACGGTTCCGGCCAAGCCGTAACCTAGGTACGACGAGCGACTGAGGGCCCGGAGTCCGACACTTCGGGCCTTCTGGCTATGCCGCCCCCTTAGGAGAGGCGAAATGAGTGCTGACACCCTGGCCACGGCGAAACCCGCCGTAGAGCTGGAGGGCATCACCAAGCGTTTCCCCGGCGTCGTCGCGAACCACGACATCCGCATCACCGTCGAACCCGGCACGGTGCACGCCATCGTGGGGGAGAACGGCGCGGGCAAGTCCACGTTGATGAAGATCCTCTACGGCATGCAGAAGCCCGACGAGGGCACCATCAAGGTCAACGGCGCGGAGGTCTCCTTCCGCACGCCGAGCGACGCCATCGCGGTCGGCATCGGCATGGTGCACCAGCACTTCATGCTGGCCGACAACCTCACCGTACTGGAGAACATCGTCCTCGGCGCGGAGCCGACGAAGGGCGGCAGACTCGACACCGCCGCGGCCCGCAAGCGCATCACGGAGCTGGCCGACAGCCACGGCCTGCGGGTCGATCCCGACAAACTCGTGGAAGACCTCGGCGTCGGCGACCGCCAGCGCGTGGAGATCCTCAAGGTCCTCTACCGCGGCGCCCGCATCCTCATCCTCGACGAGCCGACGGCCGTGCTGGTCCCGCAGGAGGTCGAGGAGCTCTTCCAGAACCTGCGCGAGCTCAAGTCCGAGGGCCTGACCGTCATCTTCATCTCGCACAAGCTCGACGAGGTCCTCGACATCGCCGACGCGATCACCGTGATCCGGCGCGGCACCACGGTCGCCAGCGTCGACCCCGCCGAGGTGACCTCCCGCCAGCTCGCCGAGCTGATGGTCGGCAGCGAGCTGCCCACGCCGGAGACGCGCGAGTCCACGGTGACCGACCGCGTGGCGCTCAAGGTCGCACACCTCACCATGGAGTCCGAGGGCTTCCACCCGGCGCCCAAGGGCACCCCCGTCGCCACGTACGTCGACACGCTGCGCGCCGAGGGCAAGCGGCTGCTCCTTGACGACGTGTCGTTCGAGATCCACGAGGGCGAGATCCTCGGCATCGCCGGCGTCGAGGGCAACGGCCAGTCCGAGCTCATCGAAGCGATCATGGGCATCCGCCCCGCGCACGGCGTCGTCGAGCTGGGCGGCCAGGACATCAGCGGCTGGTCCACGCTCAAGCGTCGCGAGTCCGGCATCGGCTACATCCCCGAGGACCGGCACCGCCAGGGGCTGCTCCTGGAGGCGTCGCTGTGGGAGAACCGCGTGCTCGGCCACCAGACCAGGCGACCGGCGCGCAGCGGCATCTGGGTCAACCGGCGGGCCTCCAAGGCCGACACCGAGCGCATCGTCAAGGAGTACGACGTCCGCACGCCGAGCGTCGAGACCCTGGCCCTGGCCCTGTCCGGCGGCAACCAGCAGAAGCTGATCGTGGGCCGCGAGATGAGCGGCGCCCCCAGGTTCCTCATCGCCGCGCACCCCACGCGCGGCGTGGACGTCGGCGCGCAGGCCGCCATCTGGGACCACCTGCGCAACGCCAGGGCGGCCGGCCTCGCCGTGCTGCTGATCTCCGCCGACCTCGACGAGCTGATCGGCCTCTCCGACACGCTCCAGGTGATCTACCGGGGACGTCTCGTGGCCGAGCTCAACCCTTCCGACGTCACGCCCGAGCGGCTGGGCGGCTACATGACCGGCGCCATCGCCGGCACTGAGGAGACGTGATGCCCGCGGGGCTCAACCGGGCGCTGCTCACCGTGGCCGGCGCCGTCGTCGCGATCGTGCTGGCCATCGCGATCTCCAGCGTGGCGATCAGCGTCGCGGGCGCCAGCCCGCTGGACGCCTTCGCCGCCTTCTTCGACTTCGGCGCCACCGAACGCGCGCGGGCCAACGCGATCGCGGCCTTCCTCAACCGGGCGGTGCCGCTGTTCATCGCCGGCCTGGCGGTGGCCGTCGGCTTCCGCATGAACCTCTTCAACATCGGCGTCGAGGGGCAGTATCGGCTCGCCGCCATCTGCGCGGCGTACGTGGGCTCGACGTTCACGGCGCCCGCGCCGATCCAGATCGCGGTGATCATCATCGTGGCGGCGGCCGTCGGCGGGCTCTACGCGCTGATCCCGGCGATCATGAAGGTGACCAGGGGCGTGAACGAGGTCATCGCCACGATCATGCTCAACTACATCGCGCTCAACCTGACGTCTTACCTCGTCCGCGGCCCCTTCGCGGGCGAACGCGCGGCCGGGCAGCTCACCACGACGACGCCGGAGCTCCCGGAGTCGGCCATGTTCCCGAACCTCAACTTCCTCTTCGACTGGTTCGGGCTGCTCCCGCCCACGCGCGGCGGCGGTGTGCAGGGCTTCCTGCTCGTGGCGATCGTGCTCGGTATCGTGATCTGGGTGGTGCTCGAACGCACCCGCTTCGGCTTCAACGTCAAGGCCAGTGGCCTCAACGGTCCGGCCGCGCTCGCCTCCGGCGTCGACCCGAAGAAGATGGTCATCGCGGCGATGGTGCTGTCCGGCGGGATCGCCGGGCTCATCGGCCTGCCGGAGATCCTCGGCGACAGAGGTGCCTTCAACTCCAACTTCACCGCCGGGCTGGGCTTCCTCGGCATCGCGGTGGCGCTGCTCGGCAGGAACAAGCCGGTCGGCATCGCGATCGCCGCGCTGCTGTTCGCCTTCCTCGACCGGGCGCAGGGTGCGCTGCAGATCGCGAACGTGCCGCCGTCCGTCATCGTGATCATGCAGGGCATGATCGTCCTGCTGGTCGTCGTGGCCAACGAGGTGACGAACCGGCTGGCGCTCAGGCTCGAGGAACGGCGGGCCGCCCAGCAACTCGGCAGGAACGAACCGGTTGAGGTGGCAGCATGACGAGGTTCACCAAATACCACATGGTGCTGATCGGCGTCGCCGCGCTGCTCCTGCTGATGTCGCTGGTGCGCGTCGTGTCCGGGCAGAACGACATCACCTCCTCCGGCACCTTCGCCGCCGCCCTGCTGCTGGCGGTGCCGATCGGCCTGGCCGGTCTCGGCGGGTTGTGGGCCGAGCGGGCCGGCGTGGTCAACATCGGCCTGGAAGGCATGATGGTGCTCGGCACCTGGTTCGCCGGCTGGGCGGGATACCAGTGGGGCGCCGTGGCCGCCCTGATCGCCGGGCTGCTCGGCGGGGCGCTCGGCGGGCTCATCCACGCCATCGCCACCGTGACGTTCGGCGTGGACCACATCATCAGCGGCGTCGCCATCAACCTGCTGGGCCCCGGCGTCACCCGCTTCCTGTCCGAGGTGCTCTTCAAGGAGGGCACGCCCGCGGCCGCGGCCGGCGCCGGCATCACCACCTCACCCGCGATCACCTCGCCCGCGCCGGAGATCAGCCTGCCGTTGCTCTCCGACGGCCCGGACGTCCTCGGCACGCTGGAACGCACTCACTGGTTCCTGATCGCCGACGTCGCGGGCATCCTGCGCGGTCTCACCCACAACGTGAACGTCCTGGTCATCCTGGCGGTCCTGCTGCTGCCGCTCACGTTCTTCGTGCTCTGGCGCACGGCTTTCGGCCTGCGGCTGCGCTCGGCGGGCGAGAATCCGTGGGCGGCCGAGTCGCTGGGCGTGAACGTCTACCTGATCAAGTACGTCGCCGTCGTCATCTCCGGCGCGTTCGCCGGGCTCGGCGGCGTGTTCCTGGTCTTCGTCTCCACCAAATACGTCGAGGGCCAGACGCAAGGGCGAGGCTTCATCGGCCTTGCCGCCATGATCTTCGGCAACTGGCGGCCCGGCGGGCTTGCGGCCGGCGCCTCGCTGTTCGGCTACGCCGACGGCCTGCAGCTGCGCAACTCCGAGGCGGTCACGTCGGTCTTCCTGTTCGGCGCGGTGCTGCTGCTCGCCTACCTGGTGATCAGGGCCCGCCGGATGCTGTCGCCCGACCAGCCGGTTGAGCTGGCGGCGCGTAGCCCCAGGGACTACACCCTGATGGCCGCCGCCGCCGCGGGCATGGTCGTGCTGTTCTGGCTCTGGTTGACCGTCGACAAGCTGCCGGACGAATTCGTCTACATCACGCCACACGTGCTCACGCTGCTCGTGCTCCTGGTGGCTTCGCAGCGCCTGCGGATGCCCAAGGCCGACGGCGTGCGCTATCGCCGGGGGGAACAGCATTGAACATCGACTGGGACGGCCTGCGGGCCGAGGCCGCGAACGCCATGCGGAACGCGTACGCACCGTACTCCAAGTTCCCCGTGGGAGCGGCGGCGCTGGTGGACGACGGGCGGATCGTCACCGGCTGCAACGTCGAGAACGCCTCCTACGGCCTGGGCCTCTGCGCCGAGTGCGGGCTGGTGTCGGCGCTGCAGCTGTCGGGCGGCGGCCGGCTGGTGGCCTTCACCTGCGTGGACGGCCACGGCGAGCTGCTGATGCCGTGCGGGCGCTGCCGGCAGCTCCTGTACGAGTTCGGCGGCGACGATCTGCTGGTCGAGACCGTTGACGGGCCGAAGCCCATGTCGGTGATCCTGCCGTACGCGTTCGGCCCCGATGACCTGAGCCGGAGCGCCTGATGGACGCCATCGAGGTCATCCGTGCCAAGCGCGACGGTGGCGAGCTGACCACGGCCCAGATCGACTGGGTGATCGCCGCCTACACCCGCGGCGACGTGGCCGACGAGCAGATGTCCGCGCTGGCCATGGCCATCCTGCTGAACGGCATGAACCGGCGTGAGATCGCCGACTGGACGCAGGCCATGATCCGCTCGGGCGAGCGCATGGACTGGTCGATGCTCGACCGGCCCACCGCCGACAAGCACTCCACCGGCGGCGTCGGCGACAAGATCACGCTCCCGCTGGCGCCACTGGTGGCGGCGTGCGGCGCGTACGTGCCGCAGCTGTCGGGGCGCGGCCTCGGCCACACCGGCGGCACCCTCGACAAGCTGGAGTCCATCCCCGGCTGGCAGGCCTCGCTCTCCAACGACCAGATGCTGCACGTCCTGCGCTCGGCCGGCGCCGTGGTCTGCGCCGCGGGCTCAGGGCTCGCCCCCGCCGACAAGAAGCTGTACGCCCTGCGCGACGTCACCGGCACCGTCGAGTCGATCCCGCTGATCGCCTCGTCGATCATGTCCAAGAAGATCGCCGAGGGCACCGGTTCGCTGGTCCTCGACGTGAAGGTGGGCTCCGGGGCGTTCATGAAGACCGTCCCGGCCGCGCGCGAGCTCGCCGAGACCATGGTCGCGCTGGGCACGGACGCCGGCGTGCGCACGGTGGCCCTGCTCACCGCGATGGACCGGCCCCTGGGGCGGGCCGTGGGCAACGCGCTGGAGGTCGAGGAGTCCGTCGAAGTGCTGGCCGGCGGCGGTCCTGCCGACGTGGTGGAGCTGACGGTACGGCTGGCGCACGAGATGCTGGAGGCCGCCGGGGTCTCGTCCGGCAAGGATCCGGCCAAGGCGCTGCAGGACGGGTCGGCCATGGACGTCTGGCGGCGCATGATCTCCGCTCAGGGCGGGGATCCGGACGCCGCGCCGCCCAGGGCGGCCGAGACGATGACCGTCGAGATGCCGTCGTCTGGGGTGCTGACCCGGCTGGACGCGTACGCGGTGGGGCTGGCCGCCTGGCGGCTCGGGGCCGGGCGGGCGCGCAAGGAGGATCCGGTGTGGTTCGGGGCGGGGATCACGCTGCACGCCAAGCCGGGGGATCTGGTGCGGGCGGGGCAGCCGCTGATGACGTTGCACGCGGACGAGACGGCGCGGTTCGAGCGGGCGCTGGAGGCGCTGGAGGGCGGCTACGCGGTCGGGCCGGCGAGCGAGGAGCTGCTGCCGCTGGTCATCGACCGGATCACAGCGGCGTAGCGACTATCGTCTTCTGCCCGGCCTGGGTCCCGCGGCTGGCCGGCGGCGCGGTCAGGGGGTTGACGCGGGCGTGACCGCGGACGGGGCCGGGGAGTTCGCGAAGACGCCGGCCAGGACGGCGCGTTGCGTCGGAAGGGCCTCCGCGTACCGGGCGCGCCCCTCATCGGTGATGCACACGAACACGCCGCGCCGGTCCGAATCGCAGGCGCCGCGCGAAACCAGCGCCGCCTTCTCCAGCCGGGCCACCACCCTGGACAGCGCGCTCTGGCTCAGGTGCACCTCGTCACAGAGCTCCTGCAGGCGCAGCTTCCTGTCGTGCTGGACGATCCGATCCAGCACCTCGAACTCGCTGGGCCCCAGCCCGTGCCGCTCGCCCAGCTCCCGCTCCAGCAAGCACATGGCCTTGGCGTGCTTGGCCAGCACATAATGCCAGGTCTCGACCACGAACTCAGCGTCCATGTCGCGGAGGTTACCATCCCGCTAATGTTTATGCAACGGAATTAAATGCGCTTGCATAAGATGTGCTTGCATGTATTGTTCTGATCCATGTCTTCCTCCTCCTCATCCCGCTGGGGCGCACTGGCCGTCCTGTGCGCAGTGATATTTCTTGACGCCCTGGACGTCTCGATGGTCGGGGTCGCCCTGCCCGCCATCCAGCACGACCTGGGTCTGAGCACGTCTTCTTTGCAATGGGTGGTCAGCGGCTACGTGCTCGGCTACGGCGGTCTTCTGTTGCTCGGGGGCAGGACCGCCGACCTGCTCGGGCGGCGCAGGGTGTTCCTGGTCGCTTTGGGCGTGTTCGCCGTTGCGTCGTTGCTCGGTGGTGTCGTGGACGACGGGGCGCTGCTGATCGCCGCCCGGTTCGTCAAGGGCGTGGCCGCCGCGTTCACCGCCCCCGCGGCTTTGTCGATCATCACCACGACCTTTCCCGAGGGGCCGGAGCGCAACAAGGCGTTGAGCATCTTCACCGCCTGCGGCGCCAGCGGCTACTCGCTCGGCCTGGTGATCTCCGGCCTGCTGACCCAGGTCGACTGGCGGTTGACGCTGCTGATGCCGGTGCCCGTCGCGGTCATCGCGCTGGTCGCCGCGCTGAAGGTGCTGCCGCGCGGCGCGGAGGAGCGGGCCGAGGGCGGCCACGACCTGCTCGGCGCCGTACTGATCACGGCTTCGATGCTGCTGCTGGTCTTCACCGTCGTGCAGGCGCCGGAGGCGGGCTGGGCCTCGTTCCGGACCATCGGCTCGCTGGTGGCCGTGGCGGCGCTGCTCGGGCTGTTCGTCTTCACCGAGCTGCGGATGAAGCACCCGCTCGTCCGGCTCGGCATCCTGCGCTCCGGCCACATCGTGCGGGCCAACCTCGGGCTGGTCATCCTGATGGGCTCGTACGTGGCCTTCCAGTTCGTCGCCATGCAGTACTTCCAGAACCTGCTCGGCTGGTCGGCGCTGGGCACGGCGCTGGCGTTCGTGCCCGCCGGCGTGCTCGTCGCGGTCACCTCGACCAAGATGGGCGACTTCGCCGACAGGTTCGGCACCGGCAAGCTGATCGTCATCGGCGCAGCGGCCCTGGCCGGCGGCTACGCGATCTTCCTGGGCATCGACACCACGCCCAGCCTGGCCGGCATGGTGATCCCCGGCATGCTGCTGCTGGGCGTCGCGTTCGCGCTGTCGTTCCCCGCGCTCAACATCCAGGCCGTCAGCGGCGTGGACGACGACGAGCAGGGGCTGGCCTCCGGGTTGCTCAACACCTCCGGGCAGGTGGGCGGCGCCATCGTGCTGGCCGCGGTCACCGCCGTGCTGACCTCGGGCGGCGGTGGTGAGACGCTCTCGATCGGCTCGCTGCGCGCGGCGATCGTGGTGTCGCTGGTGCTGGCCCTGGTCGGGCTGGCGATCTCCGCGACCGGGCTGCGCGGCCGCAAGACCGCCGCCGTGCAGCAGGACGATCCCAAGGTCTACGAGACCGTGTGAGCACGCTCGTGAGAAGCCCTGCCGTGGTGGCGGGGCTTCTTCGAGTACTTTCCGCGAGCCGGCCGCCGGTCCACGAGCCGCGCTCCCGCTCGGCGAGGCACGACCCGGCGTGCAGGGAAAGGCAGGGTCCAACCGGCGCGACACCGCTTGCGGGCCCGTGCGCTGGGCATCTACCGGGCATGCGACCGTCATCCCCGCCCGCCGGCCGGTCGTCGCGCCTACGCGTCGCCGCTACGCTCGCCTGCTTCGCCGTACTCACCGGCTGCGGTGCGCCCACGCAAACCGTCCGGCCCGAGACCCCCTCCGCGACCGGATCGGCCGCCACGCCCGACCCCGGCACCCCGACGAGCACCGCCGAGGTGGACGTCGAGCGGGACGGCATCGAGCCCGCGATCGTGACGGCCGTGCGGTATGCCGGCCACGAAACGTACGATCGCCTGGTTATCGATCTCGAAGGCGATATTCCTGGATATAACGTCAGATGGGTAGATGAGTTCCTCCAGGATGGCTCGGGCAAGCCCATGGAGGTACGCGGCGGTGCGTACCTGCAGGTCACGCTCTTCCCCGCGAACGCCCACGACGAGAACGGCGAGCCCACCTGGACAGGCGGCCCGGTCTACCCCGCCAACCTGCGCAACCTCACCGACGTCGTCAGGACAGGGGACTACGAGGGGCACGTCGGGATCGGGCTGGTGCTGGCCCGGCAGGCCGCGTTCCAGCTCAGCGAGCAGGCCGAGCCGAGCCGGCTGATCATCGACGTGGCACACTGACCTGCGGCGACACACCCGCATACCGCCGAGACAGCGGGAGAAGTTAACCTGACCTCGTGGTGAGAAAGATCGAGGGCCCGGCCCGCATCCCCGTCCCTGGCGGCAAGCTCATCGACGAGCACGTCGGCCGCGTCAACAGCGGCGACGAGGCCATCTCCATCGCCCACATGACCGCTCCGCCGGGGTGGGAGGAGCCCGCCCAGACGCCGTCGTTCACCGAATACACCGTGGTCCTGCGCGGCATGGTGATCGTGGAGCATGACGAGGGGACGACCGAGGTCGCCGCCGGGCAGTCGGTGGTGACGTCGCCGGGGGAGAAGGTCCGCTACCGCGTGGGTCCCGAGGGGGCCGAATACGTCGCCGTGTGCCTGCCCGCGTTCTCGCCGGAGAGTGCGGGCCGTGACTGAGGCCGCACTACATATCATGGCCAGATGAGTGTCACGCTTGACGAGATCCGGCGGGCTCCCAAGGTGCTGCTGCACGATCACCTCGACGGCGGGCTCCGCGCCGAGACGATCGTGGAGCTGGCACGGGAGACCGGTTATGACCGGCTGCCCACCACCGACCCCGACAACCTGCGCCAGTGGTTCGAGGAGGCGTCGGATTCGGGATCGCTCGAACGCTACCTGGAGACGTTCGACCACACCGTCGGAGTCATGCAGACGCGCGAATCGCTCGTCCGCGTGGCCGCCGAGTGCGCCGCGGACCTGGCCGCGGACGGGGTGGTCTACGCCGAGGTGCGCTTCGCGCCCGAGCAGCACACCACCACGGGGCTGAGCCTCGACCAGGTGGTGGAGGCGGTGCTCGACGGCTTCAGGCAGGGCGGCCAGGACAAGATCCGAGTCGGCACGCTGCTGACGGCCATGCGGCACCAGGCGCGCTCCATGGAGATCGCCGAGCTCGCCGTGCGCTACCGCGACGTCGGCGTCGTGGGGTTCGACATCGCGGGGGCCGAGGCCGGATACCCGCCCACCAGGCATCTCGACGCGTTCGAATACCTGCAGCGGGAAAACGCGCACTTCACCATCCACGCGGGCGAGGCGTTCGGGCTGCCGTCGATCTGGCAGGCCATCCAGTGGTGCGGCGCCGACCGGCTCGGGCACGGCGTGCGGATCATCGACGACATCACCGTGGCCGACGACGGGTCGGCCAAGCTGGGGCGGCTGGCCGCGTACGTCCGGGACAAGCGCATCCCGCTGGAGATGTGTCCCACGTCCAACCTGCAGACCGGGGCCGCCGCGTCGATCGCCGAGCACCCCATCGGGCTGCTGCGGCGGCTGTACTTCCGGGTCACGGTCAACACCGACAACCGGCTGATGAGCCGGACGAGCCTGTCGCAGGAGTTCGCCAAGCTGGCCGAGGCGTTCGGGTACGGCTGGGACGACCTGCAGTGGTTCACGGTCAACGCGATGAAGTCGGCGTTCATCCCGTTCGACGAGCGGCTGGCGCTGATCAACGGCGTGATCAAGCCAGGGTTCGCGCGGCTCAAGTGGCAGCCGTGAAGCAGACCTACCGTTCCAGGGCCGCGTTCGTGCTGGGGTGGGTCTGGCTGGCCTTCGTCGCCTTCAACGTCTGGGACCTGATCACCAAATACAACGGCAAGCCGTCGCTGGTGGCGCTGGCCGTGCTCGGAGCGCTCACCGCGGTGGTCTACCTCGTCGCGCTGCGGCCCGCGACCGTGTTCAGGGAGGCGGCGCTGGTGGGCCGCAATCCGCTGCGCACGGCGGTCGTGCCGTGGGCGGCCGTCGAGGACGTGACCGTGTCGCACGCCATCAGCGTCCACTACGGCGACGACCAGGTGCTGCGGCTGTGGACGCCGATGAGCAGCGCGCGGGAGCGGGCCACGGCGCAGCGGCGCGGGATGCCCCGGCCGCAGCGTGGCCGCCTGCGCACCGAGCCGGCGATGACCAAGGCCGAGCAGGCGGCGGCGGAGGCGTTCGCGGGCAAGACGCATGCCGACTGGGTGGGCGAGCAGATCCGCGAGCGCGCCGAGTCGGCCAGGCGCCGCGCCGAGTCCGCGGCGCCGGCCCAGGTGAGCCTGTCCTATGACGCGATCGCGGTGGTGCTGGCCGCGGTCGTGCTGGTGATCGTGGCGATCGTCGTCCCCTAGCGCGGTTCGACGATCTCGACGTCGGCGGGAAGCCGGGGTCCGCCGTAGGTTGACCCTGACACCGTGTCAGCCCCTAAACCTGGAGGGGACATGTTCAGCATCGGAGACTTCGCCAGGCTGGGGCTCGTGTCGGTACGCATGCTGCGCCACTACGACGCCATCGGCCTGCTACGCCCCGCCCACGTGGACCCGGTCACCGGTTACCGGTCCTACCAGGCCGCGCAGCTGTCCAGGCTCAACCGCATCGTCGCGATCAAGGACCTCGGCTTCACGCTGGAGCAGGTCAGGACGATCCTCGACGAGAAGGTGAGCATGGAAGAGCTGCACGGCATGGTGCGAATGCG
Organism: Nonomuraea sp. H19; assembly: GCF_052068215.1. Taxonomy (NCBI): domain Bacteria; kingdom Bacillati; phylum Actinomycetota; class Actinomycetes; order Streptosporangiales; family Streptosporangiaceae; genus Nonomuraea; species Nonomuraea sp. H19. Next base: position 231,778 of record NZ_JBQHCV010000001.1, read on the forward strand.
CCGCGCCCAGCTCGAGGCCCAGATCAGCGCGGACCTGGCCAGGTTGCGGAGTGTGGAGGCGCGGCTCCGTACGATCGAGACCGAGGGACACATGCGGACAGCCGAGGTCGTGTTGAAGAGGGTGACCCCCTTGCGGGTCGCCCAGCTCCGCGCCCGCGCGGCCAGCTATGAGGGCGAGGACATCGGACCGGTCATCAAGCCGCTGTTCGACGAGATCTGCTGCCGGACGGGGTCGGCCGACGTGCCGATCGTGGGCCCCGGCCTGGCCTACTACGTGGAGGAGCCGGACGGCTCGATCATGGTGCACGCCTGCCTGCCGGTCGCCGTGCCACCCAGCGACTCCTACGACTTCGAGGTGGTCGACCTGCCGGTCATCGAGACGGCGGCCACGATCATCCACCACGGGGCGATGGAGGCGGTGGGGCCGACGTTCCAGACGCTGGCCCACTGGATCGAGGAGAACGGCTTCCGCTCGCTGGGCCTGGCCAGGGAGATCTCCCTGCACTGCCCTGACAACGTGGACGAATGGGTGACAGAGCTTCAGATCGAGGTGACTCCGACGTAGTGGACACCCCCGACGCCCGCGAAGCTTGTGCGACCTTCCGATGAGTCTTGCGCACGTGGTGGGTCTGACAGACAGAGGAGGAAAACAACATGCCAGAGATCGTGGAATTCCCGGAGCGCCCGTATGTCGGGATCCGCAAAACCATCACCATGACCAGCTTCAACCTGGTCGGGGACCGGCTGGGCGAGATCATCGGCTGGCTGGTCCAGCGCGGAGCGTATCCCGCGGGCGCCCCGTTCTTCCGGTACGACAGCATCGACATGGCGGGTGATCGGCTGGTGGTGCAGGCCGGCGTACCGGTCGCCACGCCGGTGGAGGGCGAGGGCGAGATCTTCGCCGGCACCCTTCCCGCCGGCCGCTACGTCACCGTCTCCCACCACGGCCACCCGGACCAGCTCATGGGCGTCACGGACGCGATGCTGAAGTGGGCCGCCGACCAGGGGCTGACCTGGGACATGACGTCCGAGGAGGGCGGGACGGAGCACTGGGGGTGCCGGCTGGAGCTCTACAACACGAATCCGGCCGAGGAGCCCGACCTGAACAACTGGGACACGGATCTGCAGTTCCGCCTGGCCTGACGGTCCGTGCCGACTGATGGGAAGCCCCGTTCTTCGCAGGTGGGCGCGAAGAACGGGGGCCGACCCCGCTAGCGCAGCGGCTGATCCTTGGTCTCACGCAGCACGAAGACGTAGACCAGCGTGGAGACCAGCGCCAGGGCCGACATGTACCACGGGAAGAGCCCGGGGTTCTTGGCCTCCTGCAGCGCGGTGCCGATCAGCGGGGCGGTGCCGCCGAAGAGCGCCACGGTCAGCGAGTACGGGAACCCGATCCCGGCCGCCCGCACGCGCGTGGGGAAGAGCTCGGCGTTCACCGTGGCCGAGATCGAGGTGAAGCAGCCGAGGAAGACCATGCCGACGAGCTGCACGACCAGCAGGCTGCCGTAGGCGTCGGTGAGCAGACCGAGCATCGGCACGGGCAGGATCACGAACCCGAGACCGAAAGTGATCAGCATCGGCCTGCGCCCGATCCGGTCCGACAGCATGCCCAGCAGCGGCTGCAGGATCATGAAGAACACCAGCGAAATGGTGCCGATCTGAAGCGAGTCCGCCTTGTCGAACTTCACGGTGATCTGCGCATACGTGGGCAGGAAGCTGGTCCAGGTGTAGTACGCGACGGTGCCCGCGATCGTGATGCCCACGATCGTCAGCGCGGACCTCGGGTGATGCTTGAGGAAGTCGAACATCCCCGGCCGCTTGGCCTCGCCCCGCTGGATCTCCTCCGCCACGGCCGAGGTCTCGTCGGCGCTCTTGCGGATCCACAGGCCCACGAGGCTGAGCACGGCGCCCACGATGAACGGGATGCGCCAGCCGTAGGAGTTCATGTCGGCCGTGGCCAGTATCGTGGCCAGCAGCGCCGCCAGTCCGGAGGCCAGGAGCTGGCCGATGGTGGTGCTGACGTACTGGAAGCTCGAGAAAAGGCCGCGGCGCCCAGGCGGGGCCGACTCCACCAGGAACGTGGTCGCGGCGGCGAACTCGCCGCCCACCGACAGCCCCTGGATGAGCCTGGCGAGGGTCAGGATGATCGGCGCCAGGACGCCCACGGCCTCATAGGTCGGCGTCAGGCCCACGAGCAGGGAGCCGGCGCCCATGAGCACGATCGTGAACGTCATCGCGGCCTTGCGGCCGTACCGGTCGGCGAACGCGCCCACCAGCAGGCCGCCCAGCGGGCGCATGAAGAACCCGACCGCGAAGACCGCGAACGTGCTCAGCAGCGGCACCAGGCTGTGGTCGGCACTCTTGGGGAAGACCTGAGCGGAGAAGTACGTCGCCAGGAACGTGTAGGCGTACCAGTCGTACCACTCGACGACGTTGCCAATGCTGGCCGCCATGAGCTGGCGGGCGCGGCTCTTGGGGATGCCTAGCGGGGATTGCGTCACGGGGGAGGTCGCCACGGGGGCTCCTTTGCTGACATGCGGGGTATGGCCTACTGTGCATTTGGACGACCGAAACAGTCAAATGTCCGAGCACATATTTACAAATCCGACACAGAAGCGGTTGCCTGTGGATGTTCTCGACCGGCGCCTCGTCTCGGCGCTCCAAGTCAGCCCGCGCGCCTCGTGGGGCGAGATCGGCCGGGCTGTGGGCGAGCACGAGCGGACGGTCGCGCGCCGGCTGCAGCGGCTGATGGCCGAGGGCGTGGTGCGCGTCACGGCCATCTACGACGACCTGCGCACGGGGCACGGGCGTCCCGTCCACCTGGACGTCCAGGTGCGCCCGGGCTCGGCCGCCCACGTGGCCAAGGCGCTGGCCGACCGGCCCGACACCCGCTCGGTCTACACGCTGACCGGCGCCGCGGACATCGGCTGCGAGCTGGTCTCCCCATCCCGCGAGGACCTGCACCGCATCCTGACCGCGGAAGTCAGCGCGATCGAGGGGGTCCTGCAGACGCAGACTCGAGTCGTGCTCCACACGTTCAGGACCGTCGCCGAGTGGCACGCTCCTTACCTCACCGAGCAGGAGGTCGCCGAGCTGCGACCGCCGTCTCTCCCCGAGTGCCTGCCCGACGAGGAGGGCCTGTCACCCTTGGAGCAGGAGATCGCCGAGTTGCTCGCCGTGGACGGCAGGATCGCCTTCACCGCGGTGGCTGAGCAACTGGACATCTCCGTGCCGACCGCGCGGCGGCGGGTGACCTCGCTGATCGAGCGGCGGCTGTTGTTGCCGCGGGCGGAGGTCGAGCCCGCGCTGCTCAACCTGGAGGTGGAGGCCATGCTGTGGCTGAAGGTGCGCCCGTACGGGCTGGACCAGGTGGGGCAGCAGCTGGCCGCACACCCGAACGTGCGCTACTGCGCCGCCACCTCGGGCACGCATTCCCTGATCGTCCAAGTTGTCACAGCGCACGAGGCCGATCTCTACCGCTTCATGACCGGCGCAGTCGGCTCGCTCGACGAGATCACCGACAGCGACCTCACCCTCATCACCCGCGCCTACAAGCGCGGGCACCTGCACAAGTCCGGACTGCTCACACTGGAGAAAACGCCATGACACCTGCCGAGAAGGAAGTCGCCGACCTCTGCGTGGAGCTGATCCGCGTCGACAGCAGCAACTACGGGGACGGCAGCGGTCCCGGCGAGCGGGCCGCGGCCGAGGTCGTCATGGCTCGGCTGGCCGAGGTCGGGATCGAGGCCACGTACGTCGAGAGCGAGCCCGGCAGGGGCAACGTGATCACGCGGGTCGAGGGCACGGACCCGTCGCTGCCCGCGCTGCTCGTCCACGGCCACCTCGACGTGGTGCCGGCCAACGCCGCCGACTGGTCGGTGGACCCGTTCGGCGGCGAGGTGCGAGACGGCTACATCTGGGGCCGCGGCGCCGTGGACATGAAGGACATGGACGCGATGATGCTGGCGGTGCTGCGCCAGCTCAAGCGCGAGGGGCGGCGGCCGCGCCGGGACCTCGTGTTCGCGTGGGTGGCCGACGAGGAGGCCGGCGGCCTCTACGGTGCCAAATACCTCACCGCGCACCACCCCGAGCTGTTCGAGGGCGTCACCGAGTCGATCAGCGAGGTCGGCGGCTACTCGCTGGAGGTGGACCCGTCGCTGCGGCTCTACCTGATCGAGACGGCGCAGAAGGGCCTGGCCTGGATGAAGCTGATCGCCGACGGCACGGCCGGGCACGGCTCGATGCTCAACTCCGACAACGCCGTCACCGAGATCGCCAGGGCGGTGGCCAGGATCGGCGACCACGAGTGGCCGCTCACGTACACGCCGACCGTGCGCCGGTTCCTCACCGAGGTCGCCGACGCCTTCGGGATCCCCTTCGACGAATCGGACCCCGCGCCGATCCTGGAGAAGATCGGACCGCTCGTACGCTTCGTCGGCGCGACGCTCCGCAACACCACGAACCCGACCCAGCTCGGCGCCGGCTACAAGTCCAACGTGATCCCCGGCCAGGCCACGGCGGTGATCGACGGGCGGTTCCTGCCGGGGTTCGAGGAGGAGTTCTTCAAGACCGTCGACTCGCTGATCGGGCCGCGGGTGCGGCGCGAGTTCGTGCACCACGACATCGCGCTGGAGACGACGTTCGACGGGGCGCTGGTCGAGTCGATGATCGCGGCGCTGAAGGCCGAGGACCCGACGGCGCGGGCGGTGCCGTACTGCATGTCGGGCGGCACCGACAACAAGACGTTCTTCGCCGACCTGGGGGTGCGCGGGTTCGGGTTCGTGCCGCTGCGGCTGCCCGGGGACATGGACTTCGCGTCGATGTTCCACGGCGTGGACGAGCGGGTGCCGGTCGACGCCCTCCAGTTCGGCGTGCGGGTGCTGGACAGGCTGCTCCTAAACTACTGAGCTGTGACCAACGACGCATACACCCTGGCCGGCGAGGCCGCGGCGGCACTCAAGCGCGCCGCGGGCCTCGACACCTTCGACGTGGCGCTCGTCATGGGGTCGGGGTGGGTGCCCGCCGCCGACGCGATCGGCGAGAGCGTGAGCGAGATCCCCTTCACCGACCTGCCCGGCTTCCAGGCGCCCGCCGTGGCCGGGCACGGCGGCAAGATCCGCGTTGTGCGCACCTCGACCGGGCGGCACGCGCTGGTGTTCCTCGGGCGTACCCATCTGTACGAGGGGCTCGGGGTGGACGCGGTCGTGCACGGGGTGCGTACGGCCGCCGCCGCCGGGGTGCGCACCCTCGTGCTGACCAACGCGGCCGGGGGCCTGCGCCCCGAGACGCAGGCCGTCGGCGACCCGGTCCTGATCAGCGACCACATCAACCTGACCGGGGCCAACCCGATCACCGGGACCACGTTCATCGACCTCACCGAGGTCTACTCGCGCCGCCTGCGCACGCTGGTCAGGGAGATCGATCCCACCCTCGCGGAGGGGGTCTACGTGGCCTTCCGCGGGCCGACCTACGAGACGCCGGCCGAAATCCGCATGCTGCGCGCGCTTGGCGGGGACATGGTCGGCATGTCCACTGTCCTGGAGGCGATCGCCGCCCGCGAGGCCGACCTGGAGGTGCTCGGCGTCTCCCTGGTCACCAACCCCGGCGCGGGCCTGTCCGGCGACCCGCTCAACCACGAGGAGGTCCTGGAGGTCGGCCGCGCGACGGCGGCCCGCATGGGCGTCCTGCTCGCCAAGGTGGTCGACCGGCTGTGACCTTCGTGGAGGCGGCCCGCCAGTGGCTGGCCCAGGACCCCGACCCGGACACCAGGGCCGAGCTGTCCGCCCTGCTCGACAGGGAGGACAGTACGGCCGGCAGGGCGGCCCTGCGGGACCGGTTCGGCGCCAAGCTGGAGTTCGGCACCGCGGGCCTGCGGGGCGAGCTGGGCGCGGGCCCCAACCGGATGAACCGCGTCACCGTCATGCGCGCCGCCGCCGGCCTGGCCGCGGTCCTCGGGCCGGGCAAGCACGTGGTCATCGGCTACGACGCCCGCCACAAGTCCGACGTGTTCGCCCGGGACACCGCCGCCGTGCTGACGGGCGCCGGGCTGCACGCCTCGCTCCTGCCGGGTCCCCTGCCCACCCCGGTCCTGGCCTTCGCCGTGCGCCACCTCGGCGCGGACGCCGGCGTGACCGTCACCGCCAGCCACAACCCGCCGCGGGACAACGGCTACAAGGTCTACTGGGGCGATGGCTCCCAGATCGTGCCGCCGATCGACCGCGAGATCTCGGCCGCCATCGACGCCGTCGGCCGCGTCGACGAGCTCCCGCTGCACGCCCCCGGCACGCTGACGGAGCTGGGCGAGGGCATCGTCGACGACTACCTCGACGCCGTGACGTCGCTGCCGCTGGGGGACGCCCGCGACCTGCGGGTGGCGTACACGCCGCTGCACGGGGTGGGCGGGGCCACCTTGACCGGCGCGTTCCTGGCCGCCGGGTTCGAGAGCCCGATGGCGGTCGAGGAGCAGCGCGAGCCCGACCCCGAGTTCCCCACGGTGTCGTTCCCCAACCCGGAGGAGCCGGGCGCGATGGACCTGACCATCGCGCTGGCCGCCAAGAAGGGCGCCGACCTGGTCCTGGCCAACGACCCGGACGCCGACAGGTGCGCGGTGGGGGTGCCGCTGCCCCACGGGACCTGCCGCATGCTGACCGGCGACGAAGTCGGCGGCCTGCTGGCCGAACACGTGATCACGCACACCACCGGCGACCGCATGGTGGCCACCACCATCGTCTCCTCCACCCTGCTCAGCAAGATCGCCCACGCGCACGGCGTCCGCTACGGCGAGACGCTGACCGGCTTCAAATGGATCATCAAGGCCGGTCCCGGGCTGGTCTTCGGCTATGAGGAGGCCATCGGCTACAGCGTCGGCTCCGACGCTGGCCTGCCGGTCCACGACAAGGACGGGATCGGGGCGGCACTGACGGTCGCGGCCATCGCGGCGGCGGCCAAGCGCGACGGCCGCACGCTGCTGGACCTCCTGGACGACCAGGCGCGACGGTACGGCCTGCACGCCACGTCCCAGCTGTCCTTCCGGGTGGCCGACCTGTCCTTGATCGCCGACGCCATGGCCCGCCTGCGCGGCACCCCTCCGGAGGTGCTCGGAGGGCGTGCGGTGGAGCGTACGGACGACCTGACGCTGGGCGACGGTGGCCTGCCGCCGACCGATGGGCTGCGTTTCCGGCTGTCGGGGGACGCCCGCGTGGTGGTACGTCCCTCCGGCACGGAGCCCAAGCTGAAGTGCTACCTGGAGGTCGTGGTTCCGGTGACCGGTGAGGTGGCGGAGGCCCGGGCGCAGGCCGCCCAGGACCTTGACGCCCTCAACCGCGACCTGCGCCAGTACCTGGCGCTCTAGGTCCCGGCCGCTGGAAGTGGGGCGTCGGCTTGCCGCGATAGAAGGAATAGGTCCAAAGTTGGTGGGTCCAAAGTTGGTGGGCCCAAATTTGGACCCTCGAATCTGAGACCGGGAAGTCGATGGACGGATTCATTGGGCGCGATCGCGAGCTGGCCATGCTCGGCCGCTACTTCGCACGGGTAAGGGCCGGAGACAGGCCCGGGCGCGCGATCCTCATGCGAGGTCGTCGCCGAGTAGGCAAGTCGCGTCTCGCCGAGGAGTTCATCCACCGGGCCAACGTGCCCAGCCTCTTTTTCACCGCCGCCCACGAGCTGCTCGCCGACCAGCTCCAACGATTCATCGCAGACGCCGCAGCGTCTAACCTGCCCGATGCTTCCCTTTTCGAAGGTGTAGCGCCCACCTCGTGGGACAGTGCACTACGACTGCTGGCCCAGGCCGTGCCTCAAGACTCGCCGAGCATCGTCGTGCTGGACGAGCTCCCCTACATGATTGCCCAGGATCCTCACCTGGAAGGGAAGCTGCAGCGGCTCTTCGACCGCGAATTCTCCCGCCGCCCGATGCTGCTCATACTGATCGGTTCCGACCTGTCCGTCATGGAAGCGATCAACCAGTACGACCGCCCGTTCTACATGCGGGCATCGGAGATGGTGGTCCATCCGCTCACCCCCGCTGATGTGGAGAAGAAGCTGGGATTGCCACCCGCCGACACCATAGACGCTTATCTCGTCACGGGAGGCTTCCCGCTGATCCTGGATGAATGGCCGGCCGGTGCCACGGTGTGGGACTTCCTGAACACCGCCGTGCCTGAACAGACCTCGGCCTTGCTCGTCGGTGGCGAACGCGCGATGGCGGCGGAGTTCCCGCCCGAAGCGCAATCCAGGACGCTCATCAAGGCCATCGGCTCGGGGCAACGAACCTTCTCGTCCATCTCAAGGGTCTCCGGTGGAATGGCCGCTACATCGATCAAGCGCGCCCTGCAGATCCTTATGGAAAAGCGCCTGGTGACCTCGGATGTACCCCTGTCCACCCGGCCTTCGAAGGAGCGCCGCTACCACGTCGATGACACGCACTTGCGGTTCTGGCTGTCCTTCCTCGAACCGGGCATGCCGGAGATCTATCGTGGCCGAGGTGATCTCGCACTGCGGCGGATCGAGCGTTCATGGACGGCATGGCGAGGCGCCGCCGTCGAGCCGTTGATCCGTGAATCACTTCGCCGCATGGACGGACTGCCCGAAGGGACCGGGGCGATCGGCGGTTTCTGGACGAGGACCAACGATCCCGAGATCGACCTTGTCGGCGCGGATCGGGAGCCGATCGCCAAGACGATCACCATGCTCGGCTCCGTGAAGTGGCTCGAAAACAGGCCCTTCGACCATCACGATCTCGGCGAGCTCCAAGTCCACCGCTCCAAGATGCCGGGAGCGGACGTTGCCACCCCCTTGTACGCGGTCTCCCGAAGCGGGTGCGACGTGGAAGGAGTGACACATATCACGCCGGAGGACCTGCTAGACGCCTGGCGATAAGTCCGGTGGACGCACCACCGTGAGAACCGGCCGATGAGACCAACCCGTAGGTTGGTCTCATCTTTGAGACCAACCGGCAGCTCACATGTCCGAGCCGGCCGAGAACATGACCGGCCGGACCTCGATGGCCAAGCCCTCGACCTTGGTGTCGGGGATCATCTTGGCCAGCTCGATCGCGCGTTCCCGGCTCTCGCAGTCCACCAGGTAGTAGCCGCCCATGAACTCCTTGGCCTCCAGGAACGGCCCGTCCGTCACGGCGGGCAAGCCATTGCGGCCGCGGACGACGGCGGTCTGCGCCGGGTCGGCGAGGGCGTGGGTGCTGATCATCTCGCCCGACTCCTGGATCGTCTTCATGAACGCCCCGTGGCCGTTCATGATCTCGTTGCGCTGCTCCTCGGTCAGGGTGTCCATGACCTCCGGGTTGATCTGCATGATCAGCAAGTACTTCACCGTTTCGCTCCTTACGCGGATGGCGTTTCTTGTGAAGGAGTCGGAGCCGGTGAGCCGTCCTCTACATCCTTCACGGACTATTTTTCGCCGGGCGCGGCGACGGCCGCCGCGGGGAGGCGGGAAGACAGGCGCAGGAGGCCGGCGCAGGCGATGGCCAGCAACGCGGCCAGGACCGCCCACATCAGCGGCGGCGCAACGCCCAGCATGGCCGAGAACCCGGCAGGCGCCACGACCTGCCCCACTGCCCAGGTCATCTGGTGGACGGCCAAGTAGCGGCCGCGGAGCGCCGGAGGCGCCGTGCCTGCCGCCAGGGCGGCGGCCGGGGCGGTGTGGAGGAGTTCGGCGAGGGTGAAGACGAGGGTGGCGGCCACCAGGCCGGCAACCCTGGGCAGGCCGGGAGGCAGGAGCGCCGTCGCGGCGTACAGGGCGCAGGACAGGATGAACACCCCTCCGGCCAGCGCCATCGCATGCGTACGCCGGGCGCGCCGCTGCGTGCGCCGTACCGGGAGCTGCCCCGCCGCGAGGAGCAGCGTATTGATCGTGTAGAGGACGCCGAGCAGGGCGGGTGGGGCGTCGAGCACTGACACGGCGTAGAGCGGCAGGCCCACGGAGAGGATCAGGTGGGCCAGCGTGAACGCCTGCTCGGCCGCCACCAGGCCCATGAACGGCCGGTCGGCCAGCACGCGCCGGTAGCCGCCCGGCTTGTCCCCCGTGCGATGCGAGCCCTTGACGCCGCCCGGCAGGAGCAGGCAGACGGAGGCCACCACGAAGCTGACCGCGTTGAGCACCGCGATCAGCACGAATCCCGTCTGGCCGGTCAGCGACACGGCGGCGGCCGACAGCAGGCCGCCCAGCCCGAAGGCGACGTTGCGGGCTGTGGCCTGCAACGCGTACAGGCGATCCCGGCCCCCGCCTTCCGTGATCGCCGCCACGTAACTTCCCGCGGCCGGGTAGTACGCGCGATCCCCGGCCGCGATGACGGCGGCGACCGCGACGAGCGGGCCGAAGCCGTCCACGAGCGGGTAGAGGGCGAAGCCGAGCGCGCGGATCACGTACGTGCCCACCAGCACGGTACGGGCGTCGAACCGGTCGATGAGCACCCCGGCGAGCGGGTTCGCCGCCAGGCCGAGCGTGGCCGCCAGCGTCACGCCCACACCCACCGTGGTGATGGGCAGCCCGGTCACCTGCTGGATGAACAGCAGTGTCAGCGGCAGGTAGAGACCGTTGCCGAGGGCGTCGACGAACATGCCCACGAGGAAGGGGCGCAGAGCTGGAACGCGGGGCGAGAAGACGAGCACGCGGAACAGTGTGCCCAGCCGGTGGTTGCGGCGGATCGGGCGCTGGTCCTAGGTCTTCTCAGGAGCGCGATGACTTCGGAATCGCGCGGCAGGCCGTGGCCGCCGTGACTAGCCGAGCGAGGTGCAGGGGCGTCCGCGCAGCTCCTTGACGTAGTCATCGGGGGCGCCCGCCCGCTCGGCGGCCTCGGCCAGGCTGCCCAGATAGCGGGCCGACGGCAGACCGCCCTCGTAGCCGTCGAGCACGTAGAACCACGCCACGACCTCGCCCTCGAGGGTCTGCACCCGCAGCCGCACCTTGTGATACGCCCCGCGGACGGCGCCCTCCCACTGGTCGAGCGAGGTCTCCTCCCAGTCGGGCACGTCATAGAGCACGACGAACACGTGCTCGTCCGGGTCCTCGACGATCGTGGCCAGCGCCCCGTCCCAGGCCGGGTCGTATCCGCCGAAGGTCAACCGCCAGCCGGGCAGCCAACCGGCACCCCAAATCGGAGAGTGTGGGGCGCGCATGGCCATCTGCTCTGGGTCCATGTTCGAGCCATACGCGGCATAAAGTCTGAGCTCATTCGGCTTCCCCGAATCTGAAAGCCACGCCACGATCCACCCCTCTCGCTGGGTGCTGCTCGTCGTCCAGCTACCGCGCCATCCTGCCATGCCGAAGCGTCGAGTCGGTCCATCAGGGATGTGCGGGCGCGGCAGAATAATGGATCCACCCTCGCCGGCCGGCGGGATGAGGACGAGACCGGCCGGATGGCAGGCGCCGGCCGGGGCTGATGGCGCGGCTATGACCGCAGCCTCCGTGACCTCGACGAGGTCATCGGCCCTCATCCCTGCCTAGATAGATACCGGAAGGTAAGAGCCCGGTTGCAGCTTGGCCGAACTCGTACGGGAGAATGGGACACGTGACGAGGATCGTGATCATCGGTGGTGGACCTGGCGGCTACGAGGCGGCGTTGGTGGCCGCGCAGCTAGGCGCGCAGGTCACGATGATCGAACAGGACGGGCCGGGCGGCGCCTGCGTGCTGACCGACTGCGTGCCCTCCAAGACTCTGATCGCGACCTCGGTCCGCAAACAGGCCCTGCTCGACGCGCCGTCGCTGGGCATCTCCTTCGACGGCGGGCCCGACGGGGAGCCGGGGACGGTCGGGGTCGATCTGCCGCTGGTCAACAAGCGGGTGAAGGAGCTGGCCCAGGCCCAGTCCGCGGACATCGCCACCCGGGTCGCGGCCGAGGGCGTCGAGATCATCAAGGCGCGCGGCCGGCTTGTCGATCCGCAGGTCGTACGCGCGGGGGACCGTACGATCAGGGCCGACGTCGTGCTCGTGGCCACCGGCGCCACCCCGCGCGTGCTGCCGGGCGCCGAGCCGGACGGCGAGCGCATCCTCAACTGGCGCCAGCTCTACGACCTGGAGGAGCTGCCCGAGCACCTGATCGTGGTCGGCTCCGGCGTGACCGGCGCGGAGTTCGCCGGCGCCTACCGCTCGCTCGGCGCCGAGGTCACGCTCGTCTCCAGCCGCGACCGGATGATGCCCAACGAGGACGCCGACGGCGCCGAGGCGCTCGAAGAAGTTTACCGGCGGCGCGGCATGAACGTCATGGGCCGCTCGCGCGCCGCCTCCGTCAAGCGCACCGCCGACGGGGTGGTCGTGACCCTGGAGGACGGGCGGACGGCCGAGGGGTCGCACGCGCTGATGACGGTCGGCATGGTCCCCAACACCGCGGGCATCGGCCTGGAGGAGGCCGGGGTCCAGCTCGACCGGGGCGGCTTCATCAAGGTCGACAAGGTCTCGCGCACGTCCGCGCCGGGCGTCTACGCGGCCGGCGACTGCACGGGCGTGCTCATGCTGGCCTCGGTCGCGGCCATGCAGGGGCGGATCGCCGTCTGGCACGCGCTCGGGGAGGCCGTCCAGCCGCTGCGGCTGGCCACGGTGGCCTCCAACATCTTCACCGACCCGGAGATCGCGGCGGTGGGCGTCGCCCAGCGGTCCATCGAGGCGGGCGAGATCGAGGCGAACGTGGTCAAGCTGCCGCTGGCCACGAATGCCCGGGCGAAGATGCAGGGCTTCAACGACGGCTTCGTCAAGCTGTTCTGCCGCCCGCACACCGGGATCGTGCTAGGTGGCGTGGTCGTGGCGCCGCGCGCTTCGGAGCTGATCCTGGCCGTGTCGGTGGCCGTGCAGCAGCGGCTGACGGTCGACCAGCTCGCGCACACGTTCGCCGTCTACCCGTCGCTGTCGGGCTCCATCACCGAGGCGGCCCGCCGCTTGATGCAGCCCGAGGCGGCCATCGGCCTCTAGGGGTCTCTGCCGGCCGCGATCATGCTGGTGTGCGTCCCGGCCGAACAGTTGCGTCGGCATCTACGTCTTTGGCGGCGCTGACGCATCGCGCGCGTGCCAACGTGCAGGCCACCTCTCGGGTCGCCGTGCCCAAAAGGGGCGACACCTCCTGTTCTGCGCGCGAGCCCAGGTGGGCGTACTTGGGATGGACTTCAAACTAATCGGCGGGCGCTGACCGTTGACGTTTGTTGGTATGGACAGCAAACTAACTCACGAGTTGGCGCAGCCGTTCATAAGGAGCTTCCATGCCCTATCGCCCCCCACTGGTCGCGCACGAGTACTTCGTGGCCGACCCGCCCGAGCTGCCGGTTCGCGCGCGAGGCGAGGGTGGCCTGTCCGCGCTGACCGCGGCCGAGCTGGTTGCGGCCGACGGCGCCGAGGTGATGCTGAAGGCGGTCACCACGGCGGAGGAGACGCTGGTCGTCCAGGTGGGCGTGGCCGGTGAGGGAGTCATCAGGGTGCGGCTGTCGGAGGACGCGTCGGCCCGGCCGCGGTCGGAGGACGCCATCTCGCTGGTGACCCCCGGCACGTATCAAGGGGCACGTGCCGGGGTGGCGCCAGGGGAGCCGATCGTGATCGACGCGGGTTCGCTGCGCGCCGAGATCAGCCTGGCGCCGTGGCACCTGCGCTTCACCGACGCCTCCGGGGCCACGCTGGTCGAGCAGGATCGCGGTCACACCGACATCAGCGGACGGCTGCGTACGCTCCCCTTCGGCCGCTCGACCGCGGGCGGCGCCTCCGTCGCCTACCACGAGAGCTTCGCCGCCGCTCCCGACGAGGCGTTCGCCGGGTTCGGGGAGTCGTTCACGCCGCTGGACAAGCGCGGCCAGCGCCCGATCATGTGGAACTTCGACGCCTTCGGCGCCGAGTCGCAGCGGGCGTACAAGAACGTCCCTCTGTACCTGTCCAGCAAGGGGTACGGAATCCTCGTCGACAGCGGCGCGCCGACCGAGTTCGACATGTGTCAGTCCACCCACAGCGTCGTGCAGATCCTGGTGCCCGACGACGTGATGGACTACTACGTGCTCGCCGGGCCCGCACCGTCCGACGTCCTGGACCGTTACGACCGGCTGACCTGCCGTCCCTCGCTGCCGCCGAAGTGGGCGTTCGGGACCTGGATCTCGTCCGGGTTCTGCGTCGACAGTCAGGAGCGGGTGCTGGCCAGGGCGCGGACGATCAGGGAGCGCGGCATCCCGTGCGACGTGCTGCACCTGGACACGTACTGGCAGGCCGACGGCCACTGGTCGGAGCTGCGCTGGGATCCGGTGAACTTCCCCGACCCGGACGGGATGCTGGCGGAGCTGGACCAGATGGGGTTCAAGGTCTGTCTCTGGATGAATCCGTACATCTCCCACCTGAGTCCTGCGTTCCAGGAAGCCGCACAGGCCGGATATTTCCTGAAGAATCAGGATGGAGAGGCCTACGTCGCCGACTGCTGGCACGGGTCCTTCCCGGCCTGCGGCATCGTCGACTTCACCAACCCGGCGGCGGTCACCTGGTTCAAGGGACTGCTGCGGGACCTGCTGCGGCAGGGCGTGGCCGCGTTCAAGACCGACTTCGCCGAGGGCGTCCCGGCGGACGCCGTCGCGTACAACGGGATGAGCGGCACCGACCTGCACAACGTCTACACGCTGCTGTTCAACGACGCGGTCGCCGACGTCACCCGCGAGGTCAACGGCCACAACCTGGTCTGGGCGCGCTCGTCGTTCCTCGGCGGGCAGCGCCACAGCGCCCAGTGGGGCGGCGACACCTACACCAGCTACGCCGCCATGGGCAGCACGATCAGGGGCGGGCTCGCGCACGGCCTGTCCGGCGTGCCGTTCTGGAGCCACGACGCCGGCGGCTTCACCGGCCGGCCCACCGACGACCTGTACGTGCGCTGGACCCAGTTCGGCGGGCTGTCTCCGCTGCTGCGCCTGCACGGCACGACCACCCGCGAGCCGTGGGAGTTCCCGGCCGTCGAGGAGCAGGCCGTGGCCGCGCTCCAGCTGCGCTACCGGCTGATGCCGTACATCTACTCGGCGGCCGTCGAGGCCGCGCGCACCGGCGCGCCGATGATGCGGGCACTGTGCGTGGACTACCCGGACGACCCGGTGGCCTGGCAGGCCGACCTGCAGTATCTCCTCGGCCGCGACCTGCTCGTCGCCCCCATGACCACGCCGGACGGCACGCGGCAGCTCTACCTGCCGCGTGGCCAGTGGGTCGACTACTGGACGGGCGAGGTCCTGGAGGGATCCCGCTATGTCACGGTGAGCAAGCCGCTCGACCAGATTCCCCTCTTCGTCCGGCACGGCGCGATCATCGCGGTCACCGACCCCGGTGACACGGTGGACGTGCCGGCCGAGATCACGCTCGTCGCCTTCGGGGGCGGCGACGGCACTGCCGAAATCCACGACGAAGACGGCGTGACGGTCGCCGTCGCCACCAGGGACGGCGACGAGCTGCGCGTCGCCGTCACCGGCCCGAAGCGGGTCACCGCAGTCGAGATCGCCCCGGTGCCCGGGGCTCCCGCGCGGGCCGTCATCTCGTAACACCCCCCTGGAGGGATCATGGTCAAGTTGAGAGGCGCCGCGGTGCTCGCCGCCGCCGCGCTCGCCCTAGCAGCCTGCGGCTCCGGCTCCGAGAGCCCGTCGCCCGCACAGAGCAACCAGCCGCGCACGCTGAAGCTCTGGCATTACGAGTCGAAAGACAGCGCCATGGCCAAGGCGTGGGCCGAGGCGATCAAGAAGTTCGAGGCGTCGCATCCGAACGTGACCGTCAAGTTCGAGGAGAAGGGCTTCGAACAGATCCAGAAGACGGCCAGCATGGTGCTCAACTCCGACGAAGCGCCCGACATCATGGAGTACAACAAGGGCAACGCCACCGCCGGGCTGCTGTCCAAGCAGGGCCTGCTCACGAACCTGAGCGAGGAGGTCACCAAGCGGGGCTGGGACAAGCTGCTGCCCGGCGGCCTGCAGACCACCGCCAAATATGACGACCGGGGCGTCATGGGTGCCGGCAACTGGTACGGCGTGCCCAACTATGGCGAGTTCGTGATGGTCTATTACAACAAGGACCTGTTCGACAAGCACAAGGTCAAGGTCCCCACCACGTTCGAGGAGCTCACGGCCGGGCTGGACACGTTCGTCAAGGCCGGGGTGACGCCGATCGCGAGCGCCGGCGCCGAATACCCGGCCCAGCAGATCTTCTACCAGCTCGCGCTGACCAAGGCGCAGAAGCCGTGGCTGGAGGCGTTCCAGTCCTACAAGGGCAAGGTCGACTTCCACGGCCCCGAGTTCACCTACGGCGCGGACGCCTTCGCCGACTGGGTGAAGAAGGGCTACATGGCCAAGAACTCGGCCGGGCTCAAGGCCGAGGACATGGGCGTGGCGTTCATGAACGGCAAGTTCCCCATCATGATCAGCGGTAGCTGGTGGTACGGCCGCGTGGCCTCCACGATCAAGGACTTCGAGTGGGGCCACTTCCTCTTCCCCGGCGCCACCATGTCGCCCGGTTCGAGCGGCAACCTCTGGGTCGTCCCCGAGAACTCCAAGAACAAGGACCTGGCCTACGACTTCATCGACATCACGATGAGCAAGGACATCCAGAACCTGCTCGGCAACTCCGGCGGAGTTCCCGTGGCCGCCGACCCGGCCGCGATCACCGACGCCAAGAGCAAGGAGCTCATCGAGAGCTTCAACAAGCTGACCGCCGCCGACGGCCTGGCCTTCTACCCCGACTGGCCCGCGCCCGGCTACTACGACGTGCTCGTGGCCGGGATCCAGAACCTCATCAACGGCAGCAAGACCCCCTCCGCGGTGCTGGACGAGATCGCCAAGCCGTACGAGGACAACCTCGCCGACATTGGCAACTAGATGAGAGTGCGTACGAGGGGGTACTGGCTCTACCTGATCCCCAGCCTGCTGCTCTTCCTGGTCGTCATCGTCGTGCCGTTCCTGATGAACGTGGGCGCGAGCTTCACCCGCTGGTCCGGGGTGGGCACGCCCAGGTGGATCGGGTTCGACAACTACACCAGGCTGCTGAAGGACGAACGGTTCTGGGAGTCGTTCCAGCACAACGTGGGGCTGATCGTGGCCATGGCCATCGTGCCGACCGCGATCGGCCTCGTGCTGGCGGCCGCGCTGTTCGACTACATCGGCAAGCGGTTCGGGCCGCGTACGGCCTCGGCGCTGCGGGCGATGTACTACCTGCCGCAGGTCCTGCCGGTGGCGGTGGCCGGCGTGGTGTGGGGCTGGATGCTGCACCCCTCGTACGGCGCGGTCAACCAGATCTTCGGGCTGGACCTCGACTGGCTGGGCGATCCCGACCTGGCGCTGGCCACGGTCATGGCGGTCATGGTGTGGTTCCAGCTCGGCTACCCGGTTGTGATCTTCATGGCCGGGCTGCAGCGGGTGGACCCGGCCTACTACGAGGCGGCCGAGATCGACGGGGCCTCGTGGTGGCGCAGGTTCTGGCACATCACGATCCCCCAGATCCGGCCGGAGATCTTCGTGGTGCTCCTGACGTGCACGATCGCCGCGCTGAAGGTGTTCGGCCCGATCTTCGTGCTGACGCGCGGCGGACCGGGAAACGCCACGATGGTCCCCTCGTACTTCTCTTATCTGAATTTCTTCCAGAAGAGCAACGTCGGGTACGGCTCCGCGATCGCCACCGTGCTGGCGCTGATCATCATCGTGGTGACGTTCCTGTTCCTGCGCGTCCAGGAGCGTGACCAATGAGAGGACCCGGACGCTGGGCGGTGCTGTTCGCGCTGGTCGTGCTGGCGGTCGTGATGGTGTTCCCGTTCGCGATCGTGGCGATCAACGCGGTCAAGTCGCCGGCCGAATACAGCTCGCAGGGCCCGCTGAGCCTGCCCGACGGGCTCTACCTCCAGGGGATCATCGACTTCTGGAACCGGGTCGACTTCGGCACGAAGCTCTGGAACAGCTTCATGATCAGCGCTTCGGTGGCGGTGCTGGCCGTCGTGCTGTCGGTGCTCAACGCGTACGCGCTGGGCATCGGCAGGGTCAAGGGCCGGCTGTCGATCCTCGTGCTGTTCCTGGTGGCCAACACGCTGCCCCAGGAGGCGCTGGCCTACCCGCTCTACTACCTGGCCAAGGCGGCCGGGCTCTACGACACGCAACTGGTCGTGATCATCGTCATGACCGTGATCCAGGCGGCGTTCGGCACGTACCTGCTGAGCGCGGTCCTGGGCCAGTTCCCGAAGGAGATCCTGGAGGCCGCCGCGATCGACGGCGCCGGGCGGCTGCGGTCGCTGTGGCGGATCGTGGTGCCGATCAGCAGGCCCACCCTGAACGTCCTGGTGATCTTCTTCTTCATCTGGACCTGGAACGAGTTCTTCCTGCCGTTGATCTTCCTGATCTCGAACGACACCCAGACGGTTCCCGTCGCGCTCGGTGTCCTGCAGGGCGAGAAGTACATGGACGCCACCATGTCCAGCGCCTCCGCCCTGCTCGGCGTCGTGCCGGCGATCGCCTTCTTCCTGATCTTCCAACGGACGCTGACCCGAGGAGTCACGGTCGGCGCTATCAAGTGATGGAGACACCCCCCAATGCGAAAAACCCCTTTGCTAGCCGCCCTTGCGCTGGCTGCCTCACTGGTCACCGTGCCGGCCCAGGCAGCCGTGGACTACCCCTTCCAGAATCCGGGCCTGCCGCTGGAGCAGCGCGTCAGCGACCTGCTCGGCCGGCTCACGCTTGACGAGAAGCTCACCCTGCTGCACCAGTCGCAGCAGCCGATCCCGCGCCTGGGCATCGGATACCACAAGAACGGCACCGAGGCGCTGCACGGCGTCGCCTGGTCCAACCACCTCAACGACAACTGGAACCAGAAGTTCGCCGCCGGCACGGTGTTCCCGCAGGCGGTCGGGCTGGCCAGCACCTGGGACCCGGACCTGATCAAGAAGGTCGGCTCGGCCGTCGGCGACGAGACGCGCGGCTACAACGCCGTCGATCCGGTGCTGTGGGGCCTGCAGGTGTGGGCGCCCGTGGTGGACCCGCTGCGCGACCCGCGGGCGGGCCGGAACGAGGAGGGCTATTCGGAGGATCCCTATCTGACCGGGGCCATCTCGACGGCGTACGGCAAGGGCCTGCAGGGCGACGACCCCTTCTATCTGAAGACCGCGCCCGTGCTGAAGCACTACCTGGCCTACAACAACGAGACGAACCGCAGCATCACCTCCTCCAACCTGACGCCCAAGCTCAAGCACGAGTACTACGAGGCCACGTTCAAGGCAGCGATCTCGGCCGACGCCGCGACCGGGGTCATGGCGTCGTACAACGTGGTCAACGGGCGGCCCAACCACGTCAACCCCGACCTGAACGACGTGGTCAGGTCGTGGACGGACAAGACGCTCTACAACGTCAGCGACGCCTGGGGCCCGCACGCGCTCACCGACCTGCAGAAGTACTACGACAACAAGCCTGAGGCGTTCGCCGCCGTGCTGAAGAGCGGGCAGGACAGCTTCACGATCGACGGCAGCGACAACGGGCCGATGGTGCAGAACCTCAAGGCCGCGCTGGACCAGGGCCTCATCACCGAGGCCGACGTCGACAAGTCGGTACGCAGCGTCCTGTCCATCCGGACCCGGCTGGGGCACTTCGACCCGGACGGCGGGCCGTACAAGAAGATCACCCAGGATGTGATCAACAGCCCCGCGAACAAGCAGCTCAACCGGGAGACCGCGGGCAAGGCCACGGTGCTGCTCAAGAACTCCGGCACGCTGCCGCTGGCCAAGCCCAAGTCGGCGGCCGTGGTCGGCCCGCTGGCGAGCAAGCTCTACCGGGACTGGTACTCCGGTCAGCTGCCCTACCAGGTGACGCCGGCCGACGGGATCAAGGAGCGCGTGGGTGACGTCGCCACGAGCGAGGGCCTGGAGCGGATCGCGCTCAAGCACCTCGACTCCGGCAAGTACATCACCGCCACCGGCACCGGCCCCGACGACAACGCCGCGCTCGCCGACACCACACCCACCACGGCCTCGCAGTGGGACCTGACCGACTGGGTCAACGGCGTGTCCACGCTGCGCAACGCGGGCAACGGCAAGCTGCTCGGCGGCGACTGGCGCTCGCTCGACACCGACGACGCCGAGCCCGACGGCTGGTTCGTGCAGCAGCAGTTCGCCCTGGAGCGCCAGTCCGACGGCAGCTACCTGATCAGGTACGCCGGCTACGAGAACGTCGAGAGCTGGTACGGCCTGCCCGACCCGTACGTGACCGTGTCCGCCGACGGCTCGCTCGCCCTCGCCCCGAAGGCGCAGGCGGCCAAGTTCGGCAAGGAGGTCGTCTCCGACGGCGTCGCCGCGGCCGCCGCCCAGGCGGCCAAGGCCGAGGTCGCGGTCGTGGTGGTGGGCAGCCACCCGTTCGTGGCCGGGCGCGAGTTCCACGACCGCGACAACCTGCAGCTCGGCGACGGGCAGCGGCGGCTCATCGAGGCCGTGCGCAAGGCCAACCCGAAGACCGTCGTCGTCCTGGAGACCAGCTACCCGGTCATCGTGGACGCGCCGACGCTGCTGTGGACCACCCACGCCGGCGCGGAGACCGGCCACGCCGTCGCCGACGTGATCTTCGGAGACGTCAACCCGGCCGGCCGGCTCACCCAGACCTGGCCCGGCACCGACAACCTGCCGAGCATCCTGGACTACGACCTGGCCAAGACCGGGATGACGTACCTGTACGGGAAGGGCAAGCCGCTCTACTCCTTCGGCCACGGGCTGAGCTACACCACGTTCAGCTACCAGGGCCTGCAGGTTCAGGGCGACAAGGTGAGCGTGAAGGTCACCAACACCGGCAAGGTCAAGGGCGACGAGGTCGTCCAGCTCTACACCCACCAGCGCGAGTCCCGCTTCAAGCAGCCGGTCAAGCAGCTGCGCGGCTTCCAGCGGATCACGCTGAACCCGGGCGAGTCCCGTACCGTGACCTTCACCCTGAAGAAGTCCGACCTGGCCGTCTGGGACTACACCCGGAACAAGTGGGCCGTCGAGACCGCTACCCACGACGTTCTCGTCGGCTCGTCCTCCGACCGGGTCCGCCAGGTCACCAGCCTGCGCGTGTCCGGCGAGACCATCCCGGTCCGCGACCTGGCCAAGACCACCAGGGCGATGGACTTCGACGACTACTCGGGCGTGGTCTTCGCCGACGAGACCAAGGCCGCCGGCGAGGTCGTCGAGGGCTCGGCGGGCGACTGGATCTCCTTCACCGGCGCCTCCTTCGGCTCCCGCCTCACGGCCGCGGTGTCCTCGGTGAGCGGCGGCTCCTTCGAGGTGCGCCTCGGCTCGCCGACCGGCACGCTGCTCGGCACCGTCCAGGTGCCCGCCACCGGCGGGATCTACCAGTACGGAACGGCGAACGCGACGGTGAAGCCGGGCACGGGGAGCCTGTACCTCGTGTTCAAGGGCGACCTGCGCATCAAGGACTTCGCCCTCGCTCGTTGATCTTGTCGTGATCGGGTTCCGGCAGAATCTGCGATCCACTCCGCGGACATCGAAGGGATTCTCATGAAGCGGATGATCGCAGGTGCCGTCGTGGCGGCCATGACCGTGCTCATGGCCGCCACTCCCGCCGAGGCGGCAGATCCTGTCGCAGCGCTGAAGGCCAAGCTGGGCGCCGGCAAGGGGGTGACGTTCACCGACGTCACGTCCCTGGTGCAGGGCTCGGAGACGATTACGTTCCTCAGGCGCACCGGAAAGTTACAGTTCAGCAAGTCGGGCATCGCCGCGTCGGACATCACCGCCGACTACAAGAGGTACCAGGGCGGCATCTTCGACTACATGACCAACGCGAAGTCGGGGCGCACCATCTGGCTCGGCGGCAAGAGCTACACCACCAGCCCGATGCTCGGCGAAGTCCCCGAAGGGAAGAAGTGGGTCAACGACCCACTGGGGACGACCGGTGGGGGGATCGGCACCGTCGCGCAGCTGGTCAACCCGGCCGAGCCGACGACGCTGAAGGTCTTGTTGAAGGGCAAGAAGCAGGGCCGCACCTACTCCGGGAAGATCACCTACAGCGCGCTCGCGAAGGTGTCGCCGTGGTTCCGGGCCACCTCACCGTTCAGCGAGAAGGAGAAGACGGTGATCGAGTACCGGCTCACGCTGGGCGCCGACAACCTGCCGAAGCAGCTCGTGACCGCCCACCTGGCGGCGAGCCACGTGGCCGAGGGAGTCGCGGTGGGGGACGGCAAGTTCAGCACCGAGACCCGTTACACCGGATGGGGCTCGCGGGTCCGCATCTCCGCCCCGCCGAAGAGCCAGACAGCAGGTTGATTCCCTCCACAGGCGAAATATGCTTCCACCCGCCCTTGTTGGATAGTAGCGTTATCCATTAACGGATAGTGCCGCTGTCTAATGAGGTGGTCGTATGACTGTGATCGTTCTACTGGTCGCCGCGTTGGTGTTCCGGTTGCTGGGCGTGCTGGGCGTGGACCGGTTCGCCACCTGGCGGGTCAGTGCCGCCCATGGGCTGGCCGTCATGCTGGTCATGACGGCCAGCGCGCACTTCGTCCCGGCGGGCGTGACCGTCATGCCCAACCACGCCGACCTGGTGGCCATGGTGCCGCCGTTCGTGCCGTTCCCCACCCTGATGGTGTATCTGACCGGCGTGCTGGAGCTGGCCGGGGCCGTCGGGCTCGTACTCCCGGAGACCCGCAGGGCCGCCGGGATCTGCCTGGCGCTGCTGTTCGTGGTCCTGCTGCCGGCGAACGTGTACGCGGCCGTGGCGGACGTGCCGTTCGCCGGAGAGGCGGCGTCGCCGCTGTGGCAGCGGGTCCCCGAGCAGGTCCTCTACATCGGGATCGCACTGTGGGCCGCTATTCCGGTCCGTAGCCTCGCACGTAGTCCACGGTGAACTCCTTGGGGTAGGCGCCGCCCGGTTGGAACTCGTAGATGCCGAGCATGAGCTGCATCGGGTACGCCGGCGCCTGGTTCACCGTCCTGACGTGCTGCCCGTCCACGGAGGAGACCTGGCCGGGCGTCCAGTCGGCGGCGTACACGTGGAACTCGCGGGCGTCGATGGGCAGCGTCTCCACCGCGAAGTCGTCGGTGATCGCCGGATCCCCGAAGGGGCGCCGATCATCCAGAGGGCGACCATGCAGTTCGGGTCGTCGACGGCCTTGGCGCGCATCTCGATCCGGCCGTACCGGGGGGTGTAGAGCCTCACCTCGGGCTGCTCCTCCCGGACCGCGGCGCCGCGTCCGTGCTGCCCGATCCGGCTGCCGAGAAGACGCCCGTCTGCAGCGACGACACGCGCAGGTCGCCCTCGAAGGTGTCCTCGAACTCCGGCTTCCTCAACGGACCGTCCACCCGCCGTCCACGACCAGCGTGTGCCCGGTGACCAGGGAGGCGGCCGGCGAGACCAGGAACAGCACCGCCCCGGCCACGTCCATGGGCTCGCCGATGCGGTGCAGCGCCGCGATCCGCTCCACCACGTCGGCCTCGAACGCCGGGTCGGACAGGGCCTCGGCGGTCCCCGGGGTGCGGATGAACGTCGGAGCCACGTTGTTGACCGTGACGCCGTGCGGCCCCCACTCGACCGCCAGGCACCGGGTGAGATGGGCGATCGCCGCCTTGGTCATGCAATAGATGGATTCGCCGGGCAGGGCGACCTCGCCCGCCTGAGAGCCGATGTTCACGATCCGGCCGTATTTCTGTTTGATCATCGCCCGCCCTGCCGCCTGGCCGGCCAGGAAGGTGCCCTTCAGATTGACCGCCAGCGTCCGGTCGAAGTCCTCTTCGGTGACGTCCTCGGCCGGGTTGCCGGGCGCGATGCCGGCATTGTTGACCAGGATGTCGATCCTGCCGAAACGTTCCAGGACGTCCTGCACCGCTTGGGAGATCTGCCCCGGGGCGGTCATGTCCATCTGGAGCGGCAGTGCGACGCGGCCCATCCCGGTGATCTCGCCCGCCAGCCCTCCGTCCTCGTTCTCGTCCCGCAGACCTAGGGCGACGTCGGCCCCCGCATGGGCCAGTGCCAGCGAGATGGCCCGCCCCAGTCCCCGTGCGGCCCCTGTGACCAGGGCGACCTTTCCGTCGACCCGGAACTCGGGAAACTCCATGCTGCACCCCTTAATTCGTTGTATGTCCAAACTATTGACCTGTCGCGCGCGCGTATGTGAGCCTTCTGGTGAAAGCTCATGCGCGAAGGCGCGGTGACGGTCAGGGTCCTGCTATCTGCTCGTGCATGGCGGTCATCTGACGCCTTTGGGGCGCCTGTCGGCGTGCCTGGAAAGGAAGAGCCGCGCATGCGAAAGAGATTATTCGTCCTGCTGGCGACCGCCGCCCTCCTACTGGTGGCGGCGGTGGTGCGGATGTCGCCGGTCTCGGCCGTCGCCTCCGACCCGTACGCGTACAAGAACGTCAGGATCGACGGCGGCGGATTCGTACCCGGGATCATCTTCAACCCGACGGAGCGGAACCTCATCTACGCCCGCACCGACATCGGCGGGGCCTACCGGTGGAACCAGTCCACCAAGTCGTGGACCCCGCTGCTCGACTGGGTCGGCTGGGACAAGTGGGGCTACAACGGCGTGATCAGTCTCGCCACCGACCCCGTGGACACCAACCGCGTCTACGCCGCCGTCGGCATGTACACCAACAGCTGGGACCCCAACAACGGCGCCATCCTGCGTTCCACGAACAAGGGCGAGAGCTGGCAGGTCACGGCGCTGCCGTTCAAGCTCGGCGGCAACATGCCCGGCCGCGGCATGGGTGAGGCGCTGTCCGTCGACCCGAACGACAATCGCGTGCTCTACTTCGGCGCCCCCAACGGCAACGGCCTGTGGCGCAGCACCGACTACGGCGCGACCTGGGCCAAGGTGGCGAGCTTCCCCAACCCGGGCAACTACGCCCAGGACCCCAGCGACCCCAACGGCTACCTGAGCCACAAGCCGGGCGTGGTCTGGGTGACCTACGACCCGCGCTCGTCCACCAAGGGCACCGCCACCAAGACGATCTACGTGGGCGTCGCCGACAAGGAGAACACCGTCTACCGCACCACCGACGGCGGCTCCACCTGGTCACGGCTGGCCGGCCAGCCCACCGGCTACCTGGCGCACAAGGGCGTGCTGGACACGGTCAACGGCTACCTCTACCTCGCCACGAGCGACACCGGCGGCCCGTACGACGGCGCCAAGGGCGACGTGTGGCGCTACGCCACCGCGACCGGCACCTGGACCCAGATCAGCCCCGTCCCGTCCTCCAGCGCCGACGACTACTTCGGCTACAGCGGCCTGACCATCGACCGGCAGGACCCGAGCACGATCATGGTGGCCACCCAGATCTCGTGGTGGCCGGACGTGATCTTCTTCCGCTCCACCGACTCGGGCGCCACGTGGACCCGCGTCTGGGACTTCACCTCTTACCCCAACCGCAGCTTCCGCTACACGATGGACGTCACGGAGAACCCGTGGCTGACGTTCGGCACCAACCCGCAGCCGCCCGAGGTCACGCCGAAGCTCGGCTGGATGACCGAGTCCCTGGAGATCGACCCGTTCGACTCCAACAGGATGATGTACGGCACCGGCGCCACCGTGTACGGCACCGAGAACCTCACGCAATGGGACTCGGGCGGCCAGTTCACCATCAAGCCCATGGCGAAGGGCCTGGAGGAGACGGCCGTCCTGGACCTGATCAGCCCGCCGAGCGGCGCGCCCCTTGTCAGCGCCCTCGGTGACATCGGCGGCTTCCGGCACACGAACCTGGACGCGGTGCCGCCGATGATGTTCACCTCGCCCGGCTTCACCTCCACCACCAGCCTCGACTACGCCGAGAAGGCCCCGTCGATCATGGTCAGGGCCGGCAACTTCACCGACGCCGACCGCCCGAACGACAGCCACGTGGCCTTCTCCACGGACGGCGGCGCGAACTGGTTCCAGGGCACCGAGCCCGGCGGCGTCAACGAGGGCGGCACGGTGGCCGCGGCCGCCGACGGCTCCCGCTTCGTGTGGGCGCCCAAGGGCGTCACCCCGGTCTACTCGGTCGGGTACGGCAACTCCTGGCAGCAGGCGTCCGGCCTGCCCACGGACGCGGTCGTGGAGTCCGACCGGGTGAACGCGTCGAAGTTCTACGGCCTCAGCGGCGGCAGGTTCTACGTCAGCACCAACGGCGGCGCCACCTTCACCGCCACGGCCGCGACCGGCCTGCCGACCAGCGGCAAGTACAAGGCGGTGCCCGGGCGTGAGGGCGACCTGTGGCTGGCCGGCGACGGCGGCCTGTGGCACTCGACGGACAGCGGCGCCTCGTTCGCCAAGGTCTCCGGCATCACCAAGTCCGTGAACGTCGGCTTCGGCAAGGCCGCGCCCGGCGGGACGTACATGGCGATCTTCGCGGTCGCCACCATCGACGGCGTCACCGGCCTGTACCGCTCGGACGACGCCGGGGCGAACTGGGTCCGCATCAACGACGACAAGCACCAGTGGGGCAACATGGGCGAGGCGCTCACGGGCGACCCGCGCGTGTACGGCCGCGTCTACCTGGGCACCAACGGCCGCGGCATCATCTACGGCGACCGCACCGGCCCGCCCGTCACGGTCACTCCGACCGTGACCCCGACCGTGACCCCGACCGTGACCCCGACCGTGACCCCGACCGTGACCCCGACCGTGACCCCGACCGTCACGCCGACCACGGGCACCGGTTGCACGGCCACGTACAATCCGGGCAACCAATGGCCGGGTGGCTTCCAGGGTGAGGTGTCGGTCAAGAACACCGGCTCCTCGTCGATCAGCGGCTGGAAGGTCACGTGGACCTGGTCCGGCGACCAGAAGATCACCCAGCTCTGGAGCGGCACCCACACCCAGACGGGTGCCAACGTGAGCGTGACGAACGCCGGCTACAACGGCAATCTGGCGCCGAACGCCTCAACGTCGTTCGGCTTCACCGGCACGTACTCCGGCACGAACACCCCACCCACCCTCACCTGCACGCCCGCATAGGAACCGGGAAGGGCGCCCCCGTTCATCCGGGGGCGCCTAGCCTCGATACCATGAGCGAGACAGGCGGCCACGACATGCGTCGTGGCGATCCCGAGACGTCCCCCGGCGCGGCACCCTGCCCGGTCGCAGTGAGTGCCGGTCCGTACCATGTCGGTTTCGTCGTGCCGGACATCGAACGCGCCATGCGCGACCTCACCCGTGTGGCGGGCACCGAGTGGAACGCCGTCCGCGACGGCGCCCTGGGGGACTGGGACTACCGCATCGTGTTCTCGCGCCAGGGCCCGCTCTATACCGAGCTGATCGAAGGCCCACCCGGCAGCCCGTGGGATCCTGGCGAGGCGGTCCGCTGCGACCACATCGGCTTCTGGGCCGGCGCGCTCGACGGCTGCTCACGGCGTCTCGTCGAAGACGGCTATCCGCTGGACTTCGACGCCCGTCCCTACGGCCGCCCCTTCACCTACCACCGCATGCCCGCCCTCGGCCTGCGCATCGAGCTCGTCGACATCTCGGTCCAGCCGGAGTTCCTGCGCACCTGGAACCCCGCCGGGCCGCCGATGCCGGCCTGGGACTGCTGACTCCCCGTGCGTCATTCCACCGTGACCGGTCAGCGCAGAGACCCGGCACCACGTTCGGACCGGTCTTGTGCAGAGTGAACAGCTCTCTGCTCTTGCCCGTTTGCACGTCCACGGCATACCCGTCCGGCGACTCCGGTACGACACCCCGACACGGACGGGCGCCAACGTGAGCGTTGCCAACGCCGGCTACAACGGCAACCTGTCATCGAACGGGACGACGTCGTTTGGCTTCACCGGCACCCAGACCGGCACCAACGCCCCACCCACCACCTTCACCTGCGCCCCGGCGTGAGGTGAGCGGAGCGCCATTCGCCCCGAGCGGGCGGGTGGAGCTCCGCGCTGCTCGGAGGCAGGCAGGACCTGCCGGAAGGATGGGTAGCGGAGGCCCTTTCCTTTCATCGCTGAGGCGTGCGTGAAAGGAAAGGGCCTCTGTCCATCCTGCGGTCAGGAGCAGGTCTTCGTTTCCGGGGTGCAGAACTTGACCTCGGGATAGCGGGCCGACGCCTTGTCCAGCAGGGGCTGGGGCTTCTTGCGCAGGTGCAGGTCGAAGAAGCCGGCGACGTACCTGCGGGTGATCTCCATGGCGCGGGTCCCGGGTATGTCGGCGCCGTCGTCGATGCCGAGCTGGTCGGCCAGCACGCCGAGGTCGGTGAAGGACGTGTGCTCCGCCCCGGTCACCAGGAGCCAGCGCTTCCATCCCTTCAGCTGCTTCCAGTCCCGCTCCCAAGTGGCGGCCGTGTCTCCCGTCCCCGGGGTGTACGTGGACGGCTTGCCCAGGAACAGGAACGGCCGCGCCAGCCCGTTGCCCGGGATCGGGACCTCGGTGGTGCCGTCCATGTCGATGCCGGCGCGTATCCGGGAGTCCTTGAGCATGGCCGCGATGGCGCTTGCGCCTCCGGCCGAGTGGCCGGCCATCGCGATACGGGAAGGGTCGATCAGCCGGGCGTCCTTCCACTTGGGGTGCGACCCGGTCAGCTGGTCGAGAACGAACGAGACGTCGGCCGCCCGGCTGTTCGCCAGCTTCACCCACCAGTCCGGGCTCTTCTTGATCTCGCACGTGACACACGTGGTGACCCGGCCGTCGGGGAAGGTGGTGGCCACGTTCTCGTACGTGTGGTCGATCGCGGCCACCACATAGCCCCGGCTCGCCAGATCATCGGCCAGTGCCGTGAGTTCGGACCGGGGCTTGCTGTGGCCGGGGGAGAGCACGAGGAGGGGCAGACCGTGCTTACGACCTGCCGGTTTGGCGTCGGTGAAGGCGTTGGTACGGGTCTTGCTCAGCACGTCCAGCGGCACGCCGGTGATCTCTCCGTCCTTGAGGAGGAGCTCGGACTCCTTCGGCGTCATGTACTGCGCCCGGTGGCGGCCTGGTGACTTCGCCGGATACCACAGCGAGACCATGAGCTCGCGGGCCTTCACTGTGGGAACCCACGGGTCGGGGCGGGAGGTGTCCTTCAGATACAGCGACGTGGTGCCGACCGGCTGGGAACCGGTCGGCTTGGGCAGGTACGGCGTGGCCGGAGAAGCGGAGGACGCGGCCGCCGGCGGGGCGTAACCGAAGGAGGCGGAGGCCACCAGGGCGAGTAGTCCGGAGACGGCGGCCAGGCGGCCACGCGGGGTCGGACGGCCTGGCGTTCTCGCGCCGTCGAACCGGCTGGGGGCGGTGTCCGGGGACTCGATCGTATGACGCATGGAGAAGTCGTCCTTTCGGCGGGACGGCCCCGCCTGGCCGAGCACGGAGCCGGCCTTGCGGGAAGCGGCGCCAGGGCAGCGCAGAGGGGCCGTATATCCGCAGCTCGGCTCGCGGTCGAGCGGGCCGATCAGAGGGGAGGAGCACGTACGTCCGCGACTATATACCGAGGGTATATATGCAGTGTATAAAACGAGCGAACACCTCACACCCGTGAAGACGCAGGCGGCGGTTTGCCGAATCTCTCCTGGCGCTGTCATCCGAATGCGCCTCCCAGGCGGTAGTCATCGCCGGAGACAACGAGACGGAGATGATGGATGGACGACGGGTTCGCCGAGTACGTGGCGCAGCGGCATCTACGGCTGTGCCGGATGGCGTATCTCCTCGCCCGGGACTGGGGTACGGCCGAGGATCTGGTGCAGACAGCGCTGGCGAAGGCATGGGTCGCGTGGCGGCGGATCGAGGGCAACCCCGACCCGTACGTCTATCGGATCATCGTGAACACCCACGCCTCGTGGTGGCGTAGGCGCTGGCGCGGCGAGGTCCCGGCCGAGAGCGTCCCTGAGACGGCCGATCCACGGGATCGGGCCGCTGAGGTGGACAACCGGGCCGCGCTGTGGAGCGCGATCGGCACCCTTTCCCCACGCCAGCGTGCGGTGATCGTGCTGCATTACTTCGAGGAGCGGACGCTCACCCAGATCGCCGACATCGTCGGTTGCTCACTGGGAACGGTGAAGACCCAGCTCAGTCGGGCCCTTACCCGTCTTCGGGTCGATCCGGACATTCGGACAATGAACCTGGAGGAGGCCCAGCGATGAAGCGCACCGAGAGCGACCTGCGAACGGTCCTGACCGAGCATGCCGACGGCGGCGAATCGCCCGCTCATCTCGACGCGATCGTACGGCGCGGCCGGCGTATGCGCCGTAATCGGCGAGCGGTGACCGCTGGGACGGCGGTCGCCTTCGCCGTCATCGCCGCCGGACTGGTGAACGGCCTGCTCCCTCGGGTGGACAAGGCGACGGTCGCCCAGCCTCCTGTGGACTCGGCCCGGGTAGAGCCCGGCCCCCAACTCCCCGACAGGTTCATGGTGAGGTTGGGGGCCGAGGAATTCGACCTCCCCCTCCTCCACTCCGAGCGGTTCGAGACGATGGGCGTCGCCCGGACGGTGACCTTCTCACCGACCAGCTTCTCCACCGGGTACAGGGTCGTCTGCGACGATCCCCGGGCCTGGGTGGTCACATCAGGCAAGGGCAAGGGCGGCGAACTGATCGGTGCGGTGGTACGGTGCGGGCGTTCGACGGGCGGGCACCACGACGAGCGTTCGGCGCCCACCGGCTGGCTGAAGCGTCCGCAGTCGATGCGAATCTGGGTCTTCCCGGCGGACGCTCCTGTCCGGAAGGTGGTGAAAGCCGTCACGGGGTGCCCGCCGATCCAGAAGTCGAGAGGGTGCGACGAGGCGGCCCAGTCCCGGGGCCTGATGCGTCCCGAAGTGCTCGAACGGCTGTCGGCCGAGGTGGGCGAACGGCCAGGCAGATGGGCCGTCGGAATCTACGATCGACCGGCCGGCACCACGTCCGCACCCGAACAGCCGGCCGTCGGCGGAAGCTGAACCACCGGCGGACAGCGCGTCGTGCCACAGGCCGGCGTGGCGCCGTCGACGCGCTGTTCTCCTGCCTTCTCGACCTCGGGCCGTGAGCCGAGGGCGATCAGCCCTTGATGGCCCCCACGATCACGCCCTTGGTGAAGTGCCGCTGGACGAACGGGTAGATGATCAGGGCGGGCACCACGGCGATGACCACGATGGCCATCTTGATCGCCAATGTGGGCGGTGCGTCGCCCGTCACGCCGGCCGTGGCCGCGGGCAGCGGGTTCGAGTCCACGACGTACTGCCGCAGGATCAGCGCCAGCGGCCACTTGCGGGTGTCGTCGATGTACAGCATCGCGTTGAACCAGGCGTTCCAGTAACCCACCGCGTAGAACATCGCCACGACGGCCGTCACCGCCTTCGACATGGGCAGCACGATCCGCCACAGGATGCGGAACTCGCCGGCCCCGTCGATGCGCGCGCTGTCCAGGACCTCCCCGGGGATGTTCATGAAGAACGACCGCAGCACCACCACGTTGAACGCGGACACCGCCGTCGGCAGGATCAGCGACCAGTAGCTGTCCTTCAGACCCAGGCCGCTCACCATCAGGTACACCGGGATGATGCCGGGGAAGAACACGAACATCAGCAGGATGCTGAACAGCAGCGGCCGGTGCAGGAACGACCCGGGCCGAGACAGCGAGTACGCCCCCAGCACGCTCACCCCGGTGCTGATCAGCGTCCCCACGACGGTCACCCCGGTGCTGACCAGCACGGCCCTGCTGACCACGGTGTCGGAGAAGATCTGCCGGTACGCCTCGAACGTGATCCCGTCGGGCACCAGCACGAGCCCGCCCGAGCGGTTGACGGTGGCGGTGGAGCTGAGGCTGGTCAGCACGATCGTGTAGAGGGGACCGAGCACCGCCATGACGATCAGCGTCACCAGCGTGCCCTTGCCGAGCCGGCCGATCGGCGAGGGCGGCTCCTCCCACGGGGCGAGCCTGGAGGGCTTCCTGGGACGAAGCCTGGAGGTCAGGACTGTCATGATCGCGAATACACCCCTCGCTCGCCGAGCGCGTGCGCGACTCGGTTGGCCGCCACGATCAGCAGCAGCCCGACCACGCCCTTGAACAGCCCGGCCGCCGCCCCGTACCCGAGGTCGCCGGTACGCAGGCCGGACCAGTAGACGAACGTGTCGAACACTTCGGACGCCCCGCTGCCGACCGCGCTGCGTTGCAGCATGAACTGTTCGAACCCGACGTTCAGCGCGTCCCCGAGCCGCAGGATCAGCAGCAGCACGATCACCGGACGCAGTCCGGGCAACGTGATGTGCCACATGCGGCGCCACTTGCGCGCACCGTCCACGGCGGCGGCCTCGTACAGGTTCGGGTCGATGGTGCTGAGCGCGGCCAGGAAGATGATCGCCCCCCAGCCCGCGTCCTTCCAGATGGTCTGGGAGGTGATCAGCAGGATGAACGTGTCGGAGTTCGTCATCCAGTCGACGCCCTCGTGGCCGTTCTCGCGCAGGATCTGCGACAGCAGGCCGGCCCCGCCGAACATCTGCTGGAAGATGGCCACGACCAGCACCCAGGAGAAGAAGAACGGCATGTAGACCACGCCCTGCACGAACGCCCGCAGCTTGGCCGAGACGATGCTGTTGAGCAGCAGCGCCAGCATGATCGGCACGGGGAAGTAGAAGACGAGCTGGAAGGCCGTGATCGACAGCGTGTTCGCCATCGCGCGCAGGAACTGGGGGTCCTGGAAGAGCAGCGCGAAGTTGGTGAAGCCGATGATCGGACTGCCGGTGATGCCGCCGGTGAAGGGGTTGTAGTCCTGGAACGCGATGACGTTGCCGAGCGCCGGGATCCACCAGAAGGCGACGACCACCAGCAGCATCGGCAGGTTCATCAGCAGCAGCGGCCAGTCCCTGCGCAGCTTGGCCCGCCAGGTCATCTTCTCCTGCGTGGCGGTGGCCGCTGCCGGCTTGACCGGGCGCTTGGCCGTGATCACGCCCATGGGAGGCCTCCCGCCGTCATCGCTCCCATGGCCGGCTCCCCGACGAATTGCTCCTCACTGGTGTCACAGCCTGCCGTTCTCGCGGGCGACCTTCATGTAGAACTCGCGCGCCTCGTTTCCGCCCTGGTCCTGCCACTCCTTGACGATCGTCGCCCACTCGGAGACGGGCCGCTTGCCGCGGAAGATCTCCTGCATCTTGTCCTCGGTGGGCTTCGCCAGGCCGGCCATCTTGGAGGGCCTCTCCACGCGGATGCCGACGAACGGGTCGTTGTCCAGGATCTTCGAGGACGTGGTCTGCCAGTCGTGCTGGGCCTGGACGAGGCCCTTGTACTGGCTCTTCTCGTTGGCGGCGGGCCGGCCCGACAGGAACATGTACGTGGGCGCGACCTCCTTGCGCCCGAGTGCCGTCTGCTTGATCTTGCCGTCCTCGACGTTGTAGTGCTTGCCCTCGACGCCGTTGAAGACCAGCTCGTACTCCTGGGTGCCGAACGGCGCCGAGGCCCAGTTGGACAGCGCGAGCAGCTCACGGGTGCGGGCGTCGCCCAGGCCCTTCTTGATGAAGACGAACATGCCGGCGGGCTCGTTGCGCCACATGATGGTCTTGCCGCCGGGCTTCGCCGGGTAGGGCGCGACGATCTGCATGTCGAACTTGGGATTGTCGGCCCGGAACCGGCCCAGGGCCTCGTGCCAGGCGCCGGGCCCGTCCCGGTAGATGATCATCTGGCCGCTGCCGAAGATGCCTTTGTTGTCGGCGTCCTGGTTGGCCACGATGTCGGGGTGGACGTACCCGGCCTCGAAGAGCTTGGTCATGAACTCGATGGCCGCGGCCCATTCGGGGGTCTCGTACTTGTACTCGAGCGTGCCGTCGCTCTTCTTGCGCCACTCGCGCGGCGCGGCGAAGGCCCGCTGCATCTCCTGCTCCATGCCGCCGCCGAAGGCCCAGCGCTTCTTCTTCGCGTCGGTGATGGCCTTGCCGAGTGCCACCAGGTCGTCGCCGCTCTTGGGCTGCTGGAGGCCCAGCTCCTCAAGGATGTCCTGGCGGACGAAGGTGGCGAACGGGTACGGGTCGTTCTGCCACGGGATGCCCTGCAGGACGCCGCCGAAGACGCCGTACTGCCAGGCCGCGGTGTCGTAGTTGGCCAGCAGCGGGAACTCCTTGGCCTTGTCCCCGGCCAGGTAGGGGGACAGGTCGGCGAAGAGCTTGTTGGCCGCCTCGGTGAAGCGGGCGAGCTTCTCGATCTCCCAGCCCGGGACCATGAGCATCTCGGGCACGTCGTTGCTGGCCAGGAGGGTGGACAGCTTCTGCCCGTAGGTGTTGCCGTCGGAGATGTTGAAGCGGACGGTGCCGCCCAGGCGCTCGTTGACGTAGTCGTAGTAGGAGTTGTCGCCGAGACCCGGCGGCACGGTGCCCCACAGCGGCGTCATCGCGGTCACTTCCTTGCCGCTGGTCAGCGGCTTGGTGGTGACGGCCTGCACCATGTTGGCGGGGCGGGTCAGGAAGCCGGGCGCGACGAACTCGCTGCCGGGCAGGTCCGGCTTGAGCCCTGGGATCTCGAACGGGATCCGCGTCGGCACCAGGCTCTTCAGCTTGTCGGCCGCCACGGCCGTGCCCTTCGAGGTGGCTTTCTTCTCGGCGCAGCCCGCTACCAGAACGCTCGCACCGACCAGACCTAGGAACCCGCGGCGAGTCGTGTTGGTTGCCATGGCTCGCTCCCTTCTCCGAGTCGGGATGGCCTACTAAAATTAGTTGGTATTACGGCCAAACAAATTAGTAGACTGTGACTCTGGCCACAAGGGATCGCGACGGTCACAGGTTGGTGCCAATGCGAAATCTGCGAAGCGGACACGCGGCGGCATCCGGACGAGACAGTGGGGCGGCAGTCTAATGCGCAGGTTTCTTGTTGGTAGGGAGCCGACGATGCGGCATGCTGGGGTCGTCTCTTGGCGGGAACGGGGCTGATATTGATCACTTCTACGACCGGCCCGCAGCCGGCCGACTTCGCCGACGTACGGGCCACGAACCTGGCGGTCGTGCTGCGGTTCGTACGCGAGCACGCACCCTGCTCGCGGGCGGACATCGCGGCCTCCACCGGGCTCAACAAGGCGACCGTGTCGAGCCTCGTCGCCGATCTCATCGACCGGCGGCTCGTGCGCGAGACCGGGCTGACCGAAAACCGCGTCGGCCGGCCGGCCACGATGCTGGTCCTGGACGGCTCGCCGTACGCCGCCATCGGGGTCGAGATCAATGTCGACTACGTCTCGGCCGTGGCCGTCGACCTCGCGGGGGAGCGGCTGCTGACGTGGCGGCGCTCGTTCACGGGCGGTGACTCCGTCAACCAGGGCGTGGCCGGCGTCGGGGCGATCATCAGGCGTGTGGTCAACCGCATGGCCAAGGAGGAGCGTCAGGTGCTCGGCCTGGCGGTGGCCGTGCCGGGGCTGGTCGACGTGCAGGGCACCGTGCGCCTGGCGCCCAACCTCGGCTGGCGCGACGCCGACCTCGGCGGTGACCTGGCCAAGGCGCTGCGCGACCCCGGCTTCCCCATCCAGGTCGACAACGACGCCAACCTCGCGGCCCTGGCCGAGCAGCGCTTCGGCGCCCACTCCGGCGCCTCCGACCTGATCTACCTCACGGGCGAGATCGGCGTGGGCGCAGGCATCATCCTCGACGGTCGGCTGCGCCGTGGCCGCCTCGGCTTCAGCGGCGAGATCGGCCACGTCCAGCTCGATCCCGACGGCCCCGAGTGTCACTGCGGGCGGCGCGGCTGCCTGGAGGCGATGGCGGGGATCGGCGCCGTGCTGCGCAAGGACCCCTCGCCCGCGGAGATCCAGGTCGAGATCGAGGAGTCCGTACGCCTGGCGCGGGCCGGCGACCCCGGCACCCTCGCCACGCTGGAGTCGGCCGGCCGGAGCCTGGGTCAGGGCGTGTCCATCCTCGCCAACCTGCTCAATCCCGAAGTGGTGATCCTCGGCGGCTACTACGTCCCGCTCGCGCCCTGGCTGCTGCCCGCGGTCCACGACGAGCTGAGCGCCCGCGTCATCGCCGCGGAGGCTGGGGGATGCCAGGTCGTGGCCTCGACGCTGGGCCACGACGCGGCGGCGCTCGGGGGCGCGGCGAGGGTGCTCGACTCCATCGATTCGGGAAGATTGCCCGGAGGATTGTCGCGAATCCCTTGACCTTGGTCACGGGGAAGTGCACCCTTCAGACAACCCACCGAAATGCCCGCGTAACTTCCCCAGGCCGGTCGTCGAAGCGCTTCGACACTCTCTCAGAGGGATGACCATGCAAGAACCCCCCTTCCGCGACCCATCGGCACCGCTCCCCGATCGGATCGACGACCTGGTGCGCAGGCTCACTCTCGGGGAGAAGGTCGGCCTGCTGCACCAGTACCAGGCCCCGGTCGAGCGGCTCGGCGTCGGCGCGTTCCGCACGGGCACCGAGGCGCTGCACGGCCTGGCCTGGCTCGGCCCGGCCACCGTGTTCCCCCAGGCGATCGGGCTGGCCTCGACCTGGGACCTCGACCTCGTGCGCCGGGTGGGCGCGGCGACCAGCGACGAGGTGCTGGCCTTCCACCACAAGGACCCGGCCGGGGCGGGGCTCAACGTGTGGGCCCCCGTGGTCAACCCGCTGCGCGACCCTCGCTGGGGACGCAATGAGGAGGGCTACTCCGAGGACCCGTGGCTTACCGGCGTCATGGGGGCGGCGTACGCGCTCGGGCTCCGTGGGAGCGCTCCCGAAATTCTCAAGACGGCCCCCACGCTCAAGCATTTCCTCGCCTACAACAACGAGAGCGACCGCTGCGCGACCTCCAGCAACATGCCG
Source organism: Nonomuraea sp. H19 (assembly GCF_052068215.1). NCBI lineage: Bacteria > Bacillati > Actinomycetota > Actinomycetes > Streptosporangiales > Streptosporangiaceae > Nonomuraea > Nonomuraea sp. H19. The sequence goes on from NZ_JBQHCV010000001.1 coordinate 268,342, forward strand.
CCGCGGGTGCTGCGCGAGTATGAGCTGCCGGCCTTCAGGCCCGCGATCGAGCAGGGCGCGGCCGTGGCCGTCATGCCGTCCTACAACCTGGTCAACGGCCGTCCCGCGCACCTCAGCCCGCTGATCGGGCAGGTTCTGCGCGCCTGGGCGCCGGACGACCTGCTGGTCGTCAGCGACGCGTACGCGCCGGGCAACCTCACCGGGCTCCAGGCGTACCACGACACGCTGCCGGAGGCGTACGCGCACGCTGTCAAGGCCGGGCTCGACAGCTTCACCCAGGACGACGATCGCTCCGAGGCCACGCTCGGGCACCTGCGGGAGGCCCTGGCGACGGGCCTGCTGGCCGAGGAGGACGTCGACGCGGCGGTCCGGCACGTGCTGTCGATCAGGTTCCGGCTGGGCGAGTTCGACCCGGCGACTCCCTACGACGACATCACCGACAACGTCGTCAACTGCCCCGAGCACCAGGCGCTGGCCAGGGAGGCGGCGCGGCGCTCGTTCGTGCTGCTGAAGAACGACGGCCTGCTGCCGCTGCGCGATGCGCCGAAGGTCGCGGTGATCGGGCAGCTCGGCGACACGCTCATGGAGGACTGGTACAGCGGCACCCTGCCCTACGCCGTCACCGCCCGCGCCGGGCTCGCCGAGCGGTGCGAGACCGTCTTCTGCGAGGCCGTGGACCGGGTGACGCTGACCGCGGACGCGGGCCCCGTGGCCGCCGATCCCTTCGGCGGGCCGCTGACCATTGGGGGAGCGGCCGAGGCAGGCGAGTTCGACCTGTTCGACTGGGGCGGCGGCGCATACGCGCTGCGGGCCGTGGCGACCGGCCGGTTCGTGTCGGTGGACGGCGGCACGCTGGTGAACGACCAGCCGGGGCCGAACGGCTGGGAGGTGCGCCAGACGTTCCGCACGGAGGAGCGGCCGCGCGGCACGCTCGCCCTGCGCCACATCTCCTCCGGCTGCTACGTGGGCGCCGGCGAGGACGGCGTGCTGCGCCTGGTGGACGACGCCGACCAGGCCGTGTGGCTGGCGATGGACGTGGTCAGGAGCGGCACCGAGCAGGCCGCCCGGCTGGCCGCCACGGCCGACGTGGCGGTCGTCGTGGTCGGCGACCACCCGCTGGTGAACGGCCGCGAGACCGAGGATCGCATGACGCTGGCCCTCGCCTCGGCTCAGGACGCGGTGGTCGCCGCCGTGCGCAAGGCGAACCCGCGCACCGTCATGGTCATCACCAGCGGTTACCCGCTCACCTGGACCGACGACGAGGTGCCTGCCGTGCTGTGGTCGGCGCACGGCGGACAGGAATACGGCCACGCCCTGGCCGAGGTCCTGTTCGGCGACGCCGACCCGGAGGGCCGCCTCACCCAGACGTGGTACCGCTCCGAGCAGGAGCTGCCCGACCTGCTCGACTACGACATCATCGCCTCCGACGCGACCTACCTGTATTTCCGCGGCACCCCGCTGCACCCGTTCGGCCACGGCCTCAGCTACACCACGTTCGAGTACGCCGACCTGCGCGTCCGGCTCTCCGACGACGTCCTGCACGCCGAGGTCACGGTCACGAACACGGGCGATCGGCCCGGTGTCGAGGTCGTCCAGTTCTACACCCACCAGCAGCGCTCCCGCGTCAAGCAGCCGCTGCGCCGCCTGCGCGGCTTCGAGAAGGTACGCCTCGCGCCCGGCGAGAGCCGTACCGTCACCCTGGCCGTGCCCGTGCCGGAGCTGGCGTTCTGGGACGTGACCAGGAGCAGATTCGTCGTGGAGAGCGCGCCGCACCAGCTCATGGTCGGCCGCAGCGCCACCGACCTGCGGCTGAGCACCCGCTTCGAGGTCGCGGGCGAGACCATCCCGCCCCAGTCAGGGCTGCTGCGCGCGGCCGATCACGACGAGTACGACGCGATCACATTCGTGGACGAGACCAAGGTGGACGGCGACGCGGTACGGTCGGACGCGGAGGGCGCCTGGATCCTCTTCAGGCAGGTGGACCTGACGGGCGCCACGACCTGCGTGGCCACGGCGGGCGCCGCGGAAGGCGGCATGATCACCATCCGCCGCGGCGACCCGCTCTACGGCCAGGCCCTGGCGGCCTTCCCGGTGCCGAGGACCGACCGCTACGCCTATCACGTCATCACCGCGTCCCTCGCGGCCGTGGACGGCGTGCATGATCTTTATGCGGTGTTCGAGAACGACGGCGTGACGCTGGCCCAGCTCGACTTCGGAGCCGGAGCTTGAATCGGCGCACGGTCACGATCTCCGAGGTCGCCAAGCACGCGGGCGTGGCCGTCAGCACCGTCTCTTACGTGCTCAGCGGGAAGCGGACGATCTCGGCCGACACCAGGCGGCGGGTGCTCGACAGCATCAGCGCGCTCGGCTACCACCCCAACGCCGGCGCCCGGGCGCTGGCCAGCAAGCGTTCCAACGTGATCGCGCTGGTGCTGCCGCTGCGCGCGGGCATGCACGTGCCCGTCCTGATGCGCTTCGCCAGCGCCGTCGTCACCGCCGCCCGCCGCTTCGACCACGACGTGCTGCTGCTGACCGCCGACGAGGGCACCGCCGGCATCCGCCGGGTGGCCGCGAGCGCGCTCGTGGACGCGCTGGTCCTCATGGACGTGGAGCTGGACGACCGCAGGGTGCCGATGCTGCGCGAGCTGGCCGAGCCGAGCGTCCTCATCGGCTTCCCCGCCGAGCCGGCCGGCGTGACCTGCGTCGACCTCGACTTCGCCGCGGCCGGTGCGCGCTGCGTGGAACATCTGGCCGAGCGCGGGCACGACGAGATCGCCCTGCTCGGGGCCCCGTCCGTGGTGTACGACCGGGGCACCGGCTTCGCCACGCGCACCCTTGAGGGGTTCGAGGCCGCGATGGGCGAGCACGGGCTCAAGGGCGTGGCGCTGCCCTGCGAGGAGACGTTCGACGAGGTGTACGAGACCGTACGCGACCTCTTCCTCGACCATCCCGGGCTGTCCGGCCTGGTCGTGCACAACGAGGCCGCGGTCGGTCACGTGCTGGCCGCACTGCGCCAGCTCGGCCGGCGGGTGCCGCACGACGTGGCCGTGGTGGCCATCTGCCCCGACGACGTGGCCGAGCGCGCCAGCCCGCCCCTCACCTCCGTGCTGATCCCGGCGGAGGAGGTCGGCAGGGAGGCGGTCCGGTTGGTCATGGACAAGCTGGAGGGCCGTACGGTTCCCGACTCGACCCTGCTCGCCCCCATCCTGGCCGTCCGCGCCAGCACCTGAGATTCTGGAGAGCTCACAGGACGCGCACCGCCAGCCCGGGATAGTCCAGGACCAGGCCTGACTCGTCGTAGACCAGGCGGCAGGCGAAGCCGAAGACCGGCGCGGCGTAGTCGTACCGCCGGTGGGGGCCATCGTCGGCGATCCGGGCGTAGTGCTGCTGGTCGAGGCGCTCGACGGTGAGATCGGCGGCGCGGACGTAGGCGGCCGGGACGGGCGATCCGGCGCCGACGGCGAGGCGCAGCCGGTGCACGGGGAACGCGTTCGTCATCGCCGACGACTCCAGGTCGACGTCCAGGCAGCCGTCCAGGTGCGGGGCCGGTGCGCCGTCGACCCGCCAGCGCCCGGTCCCGTCGGCCTCCAGGGTGGTGCGCCGGGATCCGGCCGCGGACCGGCCCGTGATCTCGGCGCGTCGCGTCGTCCAGGACGGGTCGACGTCGATGACGTAGTCGACGGCCCAGGTCACGCCCTCCTCGACCGCCGTCGTGCAGCCCTCTATGCGATGGCCGCCGTGCTGCGGGCGGAAGTAGACCACTTCGAAGCCGGTGCGGGCGTCGAGATGCCGCCAGGCGGCGGTTTCCGGCGGAGGCGCGAACGTCACCTGCAAAGCGTGTCATGCGCGGATACCCGCGCGCGGTGCCGACGCGGCGGCTCGGCGAGGCCGCCGCCCGGTGGGGCGAGAACCTGATTCCCGGCATCGGGTGAAAGAGGGTGATGAGAACGAAGAAACGGAGCCCGAGAGCGTGATGCCCGACACTGAGCTGGACGACGCGGAGGTGATCGAACGTGCCCGCCGCGACCCCGCCGCGTTCTCGGCGCTGTTCGACCGGCACGCGCCGGCGCTCCACCGGTACGTGACACGGCGCCTGGGCGACGCGCTCGCCGATGACGTCGTCGCCGAGACGTTCCTGGCCGCGTTCCGGCGGCTGAGCCGCTACGACACCGCCCACCGCGACGCCCGCCCGTGGTTATACGGAATCGCCGCCAACCTCATCGGCAAGCACCGGCGGGCCGAGGTCAGGACGTACCGCGCGCTGGCCAGGACCGGCGTGGACGAGGTCGCGGAGAGCTACGCCGACCGGGTGGAGGCCAGGGTGTCGGCGGTGGCGGCGCAGCGTGACCTGGCCGGTGCGCTCGCCGTGCTGTCGCCGGAGGACCGCGAGGTGCTGCTGATGATCGCGTGGGCGGATCTCAGTTACGAGGAGGTGTCGAGGGCGCTCGGGATCCCCGTCGGCACGGTCCGCTCGCGCCTGCACCGCGCCAGGAAGAAGACCCGTGCGGCCCTGGGCGGCGTCGATCCGTCCGCTGCCGCCGTCGATGAGGAGGGGTTCGGCCGTGGATGACCTGAAGCTGCTGAGCGAGATGCGCGCGGACGCACCGGAGCCGGATGCCGCGCGCCTGCAGGCCCTGCGCCGCCGCTACGAGGACGGGAGGAGGCCCAAGCCCGCGAGGCGGCGGCTCTGGCTCGTGCCGTCGGTGCTGGCCGCCGCGACGGCCACCGCCGCGGTGATCGTGGCCGTGAACGGCGCCGCGCCGTATGCCCTGCAACCCGGCGTCACCGTGCACACCGGACCTGCACAGATCACGCCCGTGAAGGCGGAGACCGTGCTGGGGCAGGCGGCACTTGCGGCCGAGCGGCGCGAGCCGGACGGCACGCCACGCCCCGACCAGTGGATCTACCGCAAGGTCGCCGTCAAGCAGCCCGACGAGGACACGAGCGTGCTCCAGGAGTACTGGACGCGATACGACGGCACCCGGCAGGCGTCCCGCCAGGACCAGGGCACGATGGAGACGCACACGACGAAGCCGGATCCGGACGACGACGACCTGACGCCGCAGGAGTACGCCGCCAAGCTGGCCCGTCTGCCCACCGACCCCGGCAAGCTGCTCGACCACGTCCGAGGCGACCGACACTGGATGATCAAGCCGGAGGACGACCCCGGTGGCGTCGAGCATCCGGACGCGCGGGCATTCCGCGTGCTGTCGGTCTACCTGGAGGCCGACGTCGCCATGTCGCCTGAGATCGAGGCGGCGATCTTCCGGGCGCTCGCGAAGATCCCGGGCGTCCGGGTGGACATGGGCGTGCGCGACGCGGCGAACCGGGCCGGCATCGGCATCGCCTACGACTCTGCCACGCAGCGCGATGAGGAAGGCAGGCTCGTCTCGCGGTCCTACGTCGTGCTCGACGGCGCTACGTACCGCTTCCTCGGCAGACGGGTGGACAACCTGCAGGACGACGTCCTCGACGGCGAGGTGCTGGCCAGGAAGGGCACCTTCTATGCGACCGCCGAACTCGCCGGGGGGATCGTCGATGAGCCGGGGCAGGTCCCGTGAGCCCGCATGTCCTGCCCGTCATGCCATTTCCGCGGTGATGGCCCAGCGCTCGTGGTCTCTCCAGGCGCCGTTGATGAACTGGAAGTTCGGCGAGTAGCCCTCGCGCTGGAAGCCGACGCGCTTGATCAGGTTGAGCGAGGGGGCGTTGTCCGGCTGGATGTTCGCCTCCAGCCGGTGCAGCCGCAGCTCGCCGAAGGCGTACTGGACCAGCAGCCGCAGGCCCTCGGTCAGGTAGCCGCGGCCGATCGTGGGCGCGTAGGCGCAGTAACCGACGGTGCCCGCCTGGTGGGTGCCGCGGACGATGTTGTTGATGTTGACCCGGCCGGCGATCGCGTCCGTGTCGAGGCGGCAGATGACGAACCCGTCGTGCGCCGGGCCGATGAACCGCTCGATGTAGGCGTCGAAGGCTTCAGGGGTGGTGATGGGGGCCCCGGGCATCCAGGGGCCGAGCAGCTCGGCGCTTTCCCTGTTCAGGGCCAGGAACTCGGCCCTGTCCCGGCGGGCGATGCGCCGGAGTCCCACCCGATCGCCCTGGGCGAGGTACGTCATCCATGAGATCTTAGGGGCCACGACGAGTCAAAGCCTGCAGAGGTGTGAGGGTCGTCGGCCTTGATGATGGTGACCGCCTCCTTACCTGCCGCGCTCGTCAGGGAGCACCCAGCCGTGGATGAGCCATCGGCCATCGACCAGCTTGGCGTCCTCGACGTACCATGGCAGGCCGTTGGGCAGCAGCAACTCGAATTCGCCGGTCTTGCTGACCGCCTCTGCGTAGATGGCGGGCGTGCCTTCGGGCACTCGCAGATGCAGCATGATCTCACCCGGCCAGAACGGCTTCATGCCGATGTTCGTGGAAAGGAAGCCCTGCTCTTTCTGCACGGTTCCCGGCAGGTCCTCGATGCGTACGGTGAAGAGGCCCTCGCTGGGATTCAGCTTCCGGAACACATCGATCGTCTCCGGAAGCGGCCGATGGTGCATGGCCGCGTTGAGGTGCTTGATATAAGCGCGGATCTCGGCCCTCTCCGCGGAGAGCCACGCGGACCGGTGGTGGCCGCGCAGGAAGCCGTTTATTTCCGCGTACCCCACGTACCCGCGGCCGCCGAACGCTGGGGCACTGTAGTGGTGGATCGCGTCGGTCTCTTTCGCGGACAGCTCGCGCGCGATGTCACCCCAGACCGCGTCGCCGAACGACGGGCTGACCAGCCGGGCGCCGAAGGGTGCGTCGAGCGGGACGTGCCTGCCCGGTCCGGTGTAGGAGACATCCGAGCCGGGGATGCGGAGCCCGTCCACCAACGCCGGCATCGGCCCCTCAGCGGTAAGCCCGGAAAGCGGTGGGCCGCCGGAGGGCTCTGCTGAGGCATGCACCGGTCCCTCGCCGCCCAGCAGGAATGCGCCGCCGTCGGGTTCGACATGGTTGAGCAGCTGTTCGATGCGAGAGAGAGGCACATCGGGCGTCATCGGCTCGCCGGGCAGGAAGATGCGTAGCCGGCCCCGGCTGCTCAGGGGATCCGGCGGCCTGGAGTTGGCCCACGTGTCGCCATGGTCGCTAACGACCATGTTGGTGTCCGCAGCGATCACGATGCGCCTGCTCCGGTCCGCGAGCACCTGGGCGGGCCCCGCGTCCATCTGGCCGATCTCACAAGGGGCGAGGTAGATCACGTCATCCCCGTGCCGCCCGCTCAGGTCCTCCCAGAGCAGCAGGTGGAGCTCCTCTCCGCTGATCCGATCGCCGCCGATCCTCATGCCTTCGGGGCCGCCGTGGGCGGCCACGGCGAACACGCCTTCCCACCGGGGCATGGCCTGGGCCCCGGTGCCACGGGCCATGTCCGCCTCGCTGGTCGGATCGCGGAACCACACCCCGGCGTCCGTCGGGACCCGATGATTATTGAGATGCCGCCGCAGTCTCTCGCTGAGCTCAGGGCGTGCGGCGGGGACGGGTGGCGCGCCGCGCGCCGGAGTTTCCGCGGTCGTCCTGCCCGGATCCTGCAGGAGGAAGTACGTTTTCTCCCCGGCTGTGCTCTCCAGTACGGCCAGCACCTTGAAGCTGGAGTCCGGTCGGAAGGTCGCGTGGTGCGGCCGGTCGAGAAAGCCGGCCGTCGAGACGTAGTCGGAGGCGCGGATGACCAGATGAACGGTGTCCGGGGGTTCGGGCAGGACACGGGGGTTGCTGACGCCTTCCAGGACGCCGGGAAAGGTCAACCTGCCGCCGGGCGCGAGGTCGGCGGGCAGCCAGTCGGACGGGATGCGCGCTTCGACGTGGCCCTGCAGCCCGGAGGGCAGTTCCTCCAGGCCGGTGACCGCGAGGTCGACGTGGGCGCGGGCGACCGCCGCGTCCGGTGTGTCGTGGACGATGGCATCGTTGACCTGGTGCAGCCGGCCGCCGTCGAACAGCCCGCGCAGGGCTTCGCCGGGCCGCTGGTCCGGCTCGTCCAGCCGGGGAGCCTGCTCCGGCCGGCGTGCGGCAGGCGCGGCGCCGAGGTCGCCCAGCATCGGCGTGTCGCCGCCCGCGTGCCTCTCTACCAGGCGGAACCGTTCCATGACGCCGTCGTGCCATTCCGGATGGCCGAGTCGTTCGAAGGCGGGGCGCAAACTCTCCATCCGGGGCCGTAGCGCCGCGAGCTCCTGTGGGGTGTACGGGTTGCGCTTGAGCCGCAGGCCGGGGCTGTCGTCTGGCCTGCCCTCCACGAGCGGGTTCCAGCCCCCGTTCCGCTGCGCCATCATCTCCGCGCCCTCGAACTCGAGACTCGTGCCGCGCCGCCAGCCGGTGTGTACTTCGTGGGGCTGGAATGACTCGTTGAGCGTGAGCAGGTCCAGGAACTGGCGGCTCGTCCGCCGCACAGCCGAATCCGATGGGTGCCCCGTCGTCGCGGCCGTGCCCGAATCGGTCAGCCGGGTCTCGTAGTGGACCAGCGGGCCGCTGCGGACGTAGCCCTCTCCCTCCGCCGCCCGGTACGGCGGCAGACGTCGTTGCTCCGCCTCGTCGAGCGAGGACGGGTCCTGCCATGCGCGGATGGCCTCCGTGCCGTCGTTGAACGTCACGACTTCGCGATCGGCGGCGAAGACGTTCTCTATCCTGCTCTCGCGAATGCCCGAGGCCATGGCGGCCTGCAGGCGTTCATCGCCGTAGCGCTGGTACACGACGTCGCCCTTGCGGTGGACGGCCGGTTGGTCGAGACCGATCGCCTGCCGTACCAGCGCCGCGGCCTCGAGCTTGTCCCCGTCGATGCCCGTTTTCTTGACGGCCAGGCTGCCGTCGCCGAACCGGACGATCTCGTGCGATCCCACGGACCTGCTGGATCTCTCGCCGGTCGCGATGCTGGCCGCCAGTCTGGAGCCCTGGTCCAGATACTCCGGGTCCAGAACGTCGGAGCCCTCCCTGCGAGCCGCCGCAGGGCCGTCGGGGGATCGGGTGGTCGCGTTCGCGAGGTCCGCGCCGTGCGGGGCAGGGCCGTCGGCGCCGCCAGACGGTGCGTCTCCGGGGACGTGGCCGGAGGCCGGGTCGGGGCTCACCGAGCCGCGCCAGGACCTCGTCCAGCCGGCCGCGTGCGCGTCGGCGCCGCCGAGCACGCCGGAGACTCCGGCCTGGAGCACCGTTCGCAGGGAGAAGTCCCCGGTCGCGGCCAGCGTGATCGCGGTGGCTCCTGCGTTGGCCACTCCGGACTGCGCCATCATGCCCCAGATCGACCTGCTGGAAGCGGCCACCGCCTTCTCCAGCAGGCTCATCTCGGCCCTGCGGATGCCGGCCTGCAGCCCCGACGTGGCCAGCCGCGACAGTCCACCGCCCATGAGCCCGAGCAAGCCGCCGGTCAGCCCGCCCGCGACCGCCGACATCAGCACCTGGCCCTCGTCGATCTCGTCGCGGCGGGACTGGGACAACTGCACGGCCAGGTCCAGACCGCCCATCACCCCGCCGAACACCATCGCGTTCAGCAGCAGCCGGACGGCGATCTGCCGGATCGTCAACCTGGCGATCTGCACGCGCCCGCCCACCAGCGCCAACGACAACCCGCCCCACGGCCCGGCGGCGGCCGCGAAGAGCCAGGTCAGCTGTAACACCAGCAGCCAGACGGACACCTCGATCATCCGCTTGGTGTACTGGACCTGCACCCCCATCTGGTTGAACTCCAGCGCGGCCGCCACCAGCCGGTCCACCAGCTGCGCCTGTTTGCCGCCCACATAGGTGCGCACGTACTCCGCGAACGCCTCCAGCGCCTTGCCGTCCCACTCGTCCGCCGTCAGGCGCCCCCTCATGGGCCCTTCGTCGCCGTCCCGGGCGACCTGCCGTGCCTTCGCCGCGCACGCGTCCGCCAGCCTGAAACAGCCGTCCTCGTCGCCCTCAGGCCAGTCCGACCCCACCGCCCAGCCCACCCATGGCTTGGACCATTCCGGCACCAGGAAGCCGTCGAACCCCACCGGCGGTCATCCGTCCGAGACCGAGCTGGCATGCTCGGCCGCTTCGTAGTTCGCGGCGCTGTCGGTCAGCCCGGACCCCACGCCGTCCAGCTCGGCGATGTAGGCGTCGAAGGCTCCGAACAGCTCGTCGGTGACCTGGGGCAGGCGCTTGGCCAGCGCGGCGCCGTACTGGTCGTCGCCCAGGGGGTTGCCCTCCTCCTCGAGAACCGCTCTGAGCTCGGCGCGCCACTGCCTGAGCTGGTCGGCGCCGTCCTCGTAGCCGCCCGCGGAGCGACGCAGCGCCGACCGGCGAACGTGATATCCCAGGGTCACCTGTCGTCCTCGCCGGGCAGCTCGACCGGCTGCGGAAGGAACGACGCCAGGTCGGCGTCGGCGCCGAACACCTCCTCGTACGGGATGCCATCGGGCACGAACGGGGCCATCAAATCCTTGCTGTGCTCGGCCACCTGGGCGGCCGCGGCGTTGATCTGCGCCAGAATGGTCGCGCTCAGCTCCGAGGGAGACAGCTTCCTGTAGACGCGTGGGTTGAGCTGCAGGGACTGGATCTGGCCGCGGTAACCCATCGTGACGGTGACCATGCCGTCGTCGGAGGTGGCGGTGACCACCAGCTCCCTGAGCGCGGCGTACATGTCGCGGATCTGGGCGGCCTGACGGTTGTACTCCTCGGCCAGGCCCTCGATCATCGCCTGGAATTCGTGGCTCATGATGTGTGGCTCATCCGTCTTCGCTGGTCAGTCGCCGCGCTCCGCGCGGCCGAGCATTTCGTCGAGGATGGCCTGCTCCTGCGAGGTCAGGCCGCCGGCCACGGTCAGCGTGCCGGTCTCGGTCCGGGTGACGACGGGGCGCGCCGGTCGTACCCGGAGGGCGGCCTGCCAGGCCCGCGAGGCGCGTTCGACCACGACCTCGTCGAGCGAGGGGAAGGCGTACTGCCGGGCCGCGGCGTGCCGGCACAGCTCCGGGTCCGGGCACAGCCCGGGGTCCCGCAGGTGGCGGAGGTCGGCCTCGGTCCAGATCCAGGCACCGTCCGTGCGGGCGCCGCCGCCGGCGTCGAGGAGCCGGCCCTCGTCCAGGTAGGCCAGCAGCCGGGCCCGCTCCGCCGGGTCGGATAGCCGCGGCCGGTGCTCCTCGGCGTCCTGCCGTGCGATGAGGATTGACCCCATGCTCCACCTTCCCACCAGGGCGCTCTCGGGCAATCGAGTGGCGGGCGGACCCCACTCCGAGAAGCATTCAAGCAAATAAGCCCAATGCGAATGCCAGGTTCCGGTCACGCCCCTGAGAGTTCACCGATCATTCGCCCGCCGGCCGGGCAACTCGACCGGTCGCGGCCCCGCGCGAGGGGCGCCTCCATCAGGAACCGTTCACCGGGGATGCGGTAGCCCACGGCCCGATTGACCGTCACCATGGGTGGGTTCTGCCGGCTGACGGTGTGGTGTCGTGCTGTCGCGCCACTTCTGCAAGGCCATCGCCGTCCTTCGACACCACGCGTCGCACAGGCCGTCTACAAGACATACGTACGTCGATCCTCTGGGCGAATGAGACCTGGAAGGTCGATCCGGACGTACTGCGGGAAGCGCGCAAGCACCTCGTCGCAAAACTGTTTGTCGATTTTCCTCAGGAAATTGCGAGCGGAGTCGTCGTCATCGTCCTGAAACATATCGGTGAACCAGTTCTCGTCGGCCACCGCGTGATCGAAGCGTGTCTTGGCGGGCGCCACTATGTCGTCAGCACACGTACGGGCGAGCGAACTGATCGAGTTGTGGGCGTCGACCAACGGGCCGATGGCCTCATAGATCTTCTTCAGTGCTCCCTGTGCTTTCTCTGCCGCAGCACCGGCCCACTTGTAGCTGATGGCATCCGCATAAGACCGCAGCTTGCCTTTCAGCGTGTCCAGGTCATCGCCGATGGTTTTCGTCACCCGCGAAAAATTTCTCAACGAATGCTCATCGCCGGACATCAACAGTGTTCTGATCTGTTCCTTGTCGAGGTTGTCGTAGCTATGCGGCTTCGCGAATTCATTCCGGTCGACGGAAACGCTTCCCGATGGATATCGAGAGCTGACGGCGTATTCCTTTTCAACGCTGCTCCAGCTGCTTCTCGGCGTTTGTGAACGGGTACTTACCGCCTCGGTCGGGCTATGGCCTCGATCCCAGGATGACTGCCCGGTCAGCCAACTGTGGTCCTCGGCGATGTCGTAGTTCCGGCCGGAGGTGGCGATGCCGCAAGCAGCCACCACGCACTCGATCATTGCGTCGCTGGCGACACAGTACAGTTCATCCGAAAATCGTCGAAACATCACCGAAACATCCGCGGCCCTGCCCCAGTCTCCGGCGTTGAATGGCGGATTGCGCCACCAGTAGGGGATGTCGACATCGTTGAGGTCGACCACGAGACGTTCGGCTGTTTTCCGCAACATTCCGCGATCAACGTCAATTCCGTCTCTGGCCATGTCGCCGAGTCCAGGCCAATCGGTCACGGCCCTGGGTGCGATACTCCCGCTCACTCCATTCGGTTCGGGATCGGTTCTCAGAGCCACGCGACATCACTTTCTTCGGTTCACGGTGGATTGCTCCGTCCGAGCCTAGCCAACTCGATAAGAACCCCCAGACAGCGCGCGATGAATTGACGGTGAACTTCAATCCTGCCGCCAGGTCGCCTGCTCGCACCCGTGAGCCGATTAATTCGGACAATTGGCTTTTATGCCTCGGACGGTGCTGCTCGGGTAGATATGCTGACAAGCCGGAAAGCCTGGAGATGGGCGTGGTCGCCCACCCGAGGCTTCGCCTGGGTAGCCGGGTGCTGGGTGGCCGCCGATGACCGGCCCTCGCGCGAGCCGGCCTTGTCAAGCTCGCCGTCTGGCCCGATAGGCGCTGGCTTTGGCGCGGTTCTGGCAGGACAGGTCGCAGAAGCGGCGGGACGCATTGCGCGTGGTGTCGAAGAACACCAGGGAACACTTGCCGGCCTGGCAGGTGCCCAGGCGGACGGACTGGCCGACGCCGATGACCATGGCCAGCGCCGTGCCCATGTCCGCGGCCCACGCGTCCACCAGGCTCGCATCGGCCTGGTGGAAGGCGAGCACGGGGGATCGGCCCGGATGGCCGTGCAGATTGGGGACGGCCTTGTGGCGTACCAGGAGCTCGTTGAGCTGTGCCGCGGCAGTGAGGATGCGGTCGCCCGCGCCGAAGACCGGGCTCAGTTGCACGGCGACTTCCGCCAGCCGGTCGGCGTCGGCGGCGGTGAGCGTGCTGGGCGGGCGCCCGGCCGCGGCCAGCCGGTCGATGATCGCGGCGTGCCGTTCGTCGCCGGATTGCGGCGGCGTGGCGGGCCGGCCGTGCGCCGTGGTGACGGCGAGGCGGTTCACCAGGAGGACCGCCAGCTCGATCCATCTCCCAACATAACTGTCTATTTCCGGTTGACCAGTGATGCGCCATGGATCTATCGTCACTGGCATAGCCTATATAGACAGTGAGGTGTGTGGCGATGTCCGGACCGCTCGCGCGGCAGATGTGGCACCAGATCGAGCCGGTGCACGCGACGCTCTACTTCAGCCCCGAGGCCTTCGAGGAAGCGGCGGGGCTCGGCTACGACGTCGCCTCGCGCTGGTGGAGCTACTTCGCCTGGCGCACCGCACCGCTCGGCGCCGCCGGTCCAAGGCTGGTCGAGGCCGCTTGTTACAGCTTCAGCCCCGCGATGATCGCCGGCTACGTGCCCGGCATCTGGGCCACCGCGACGCCGGCGCAGGTGCTCGATGCCCGCCTGCGAGCGATGGACCGCACGCTGCGCGCGCTGATCGGCGACTCGGCGAGAGCTCTGAAGGAGGCGGCCGAGCTGGCCGTCAGGGCAGCGGAAAGTGTTGAAACCGCCCACCGGCCGCTGGCCGCGGCCAACCTCGACCTGCCCTGGGCGGATGAGCCGCACCTGGCGCTGTGGCAGGCGTACACGGTGCTGCGCGAACATCGCGGTGACGGTCACCTGACCGCCTTGCAAGCCGCCGGCCTGGACGCCTGCGAGGCACTGGTCTCCTTCGCCTCCGTCGGGGCCGCCCCGGTCGCCAACTTCACCGGACGGGGCTGGAGCTCCGAGGAATGGGCGGCCGCGCGGGAACGGCTGGCGAGCCGCGGCCTCATCGACGCCGAAGGAGCAGCCACCGAGGCCGGGCAGGCCCTGCGCGACCAGGTCGAGCGGCTCACCGACGAACTGGCGGCCGAACCGTGGCGAGCCCTCGGCGAGGCGGCGGCCGAACGCCTGGCCCATCTCAACCGGCCGCTCCTGGGCGCGGTCTTCGAGTCGGGGATGCTGCCGATGACGAGCACCCTGGGCATCGGCAAGATACAGGTGCCCGCGTGAATCTCGAACGCCTCACCGGCCCGGAGGTGCTCGCCCGCACCGCCCAACTGACCGAGATCTACCGCACCGCGTTCAGCGGCCCGCCCTGGTATGAGGACGGGTACGGCACCGCCGACTTCGCCGCGCGCCTGACCACGGACGTACACCGTCCTGGGTTCGCGGCGGTGCTGGCGGCCGGCGATGACGGCTTACCCGCCGGATTCGGCACTGCCTGGCCGACCCAGAGTCCCTTTCCCGGGGGCCGCGCCTACGACCGGGTACGCGCGGAACTCGGCGACCAGGTGGAGACGCGGCTGGTCGGGGCGCTGGAGGTCGACGAGCTGGCTGTGAGCCCGCACGCGCGCAGGCAGGGGCTCGCGGGACGCATCCTCGACCTGCTGTGCGACGGCGCCGACGCCTGCTGGCTGCTCACCGCCCCGGCGGCGGTCGACGCGATCAAACTCTATGAACGGCTCGGCTGGCAGCGCCTGACCAGACCGGAGGCGAACGTCGTGGTGTTCACTCGCTGACGCTGGTTTGCCCGGCTTCAGCGGGAAAGTCAACTCGCTTCACGAAGAGGCTGAAACTGAACGCTGAGCCGGACCTCAAGTGCCTCGGCGAGGCGTTCCAGCATGGGGATGGTGGGCATGGTGCCGCCTGCTTCGAAGCGAGCGACCGCAGGTTGCTGGAGGCCTGCGCGTTCAGCCAGCTCGGCCTGGGTAAGACCGAGCTCTTCGCGGCGGAGTCGCGCGGCCTCGTAGGAAGCTCCGGCGCCGGGCCGGCTCATGATCTCGGCGCGCTTGTCCGACCATGCCTTGCGCTCGCCCATATCGATCACTCCTCGTCCACTGTGTGCGCTTCGGCGATGCATCGCTGCATGGCCCGCACAGCTCGCTGGAGGCGTTGTCCGGGGCTGGAAAGCGCGAAGCGCTCCCCGCGGAGTCCCAAACTTCGGGGCCCCGGGGGAGCGCTTCTGATGGATTACCAGTCGCCGCCGCCGAAGTCTCCGCCTCCGAAGTCTCCGCCGCCGCCGAAGTCGCCCCAGCCGCCGTCGCCACCGCCGCCCATGTCGCCGGCACCGGCGTCAGAGTAGCCCTCGCCGTAGCCGCCGTAGCCGAAGCCGCCGCTCAGCATGCTGCCCATCATGGTGCCGATGAACATGCCGGTCATGATGTCGCCGAAGCCGCCGTAGTAGCCGTAGGCGTACGGCTGGTAGGCCGGGCCCGCGTCGTAGTAGGGGCGGCGCTGGCCGTCGACCATGACCTCGCGCATCTGCGGGTCGAAGCCGCGCTCCACGGCCTCGGCGTCCATCCGGCAGGCGGGCACGTCGCGGACCGCGCCGCCGGTCGGGGCCCAGCGCACGTCGCGCACCGACGGGCCGTGCTGCGGGTTGAAGAAGCAGGGAGCGCGCCGCTCGGGAATCGGCTCGTTGTTGACCTTGGCCTTGACCACGGCCAGCGCGTAGCGGCCGTCCTCGAGGGTCTGGGTGACCTCGCGGACCTCGTCGGGGCGCTGCACCGCGGCCAGCTGGGTCTTGGCCTTCTCGTAGGAGTCGAGCGCGGTCTGCCATTCGTCGATGTGCTTGCCGCCCTCGCCGGCGAGGGTCACGTCGGTGTCGACGGCGGTGATCTCCTCGCCGAGCTTGGTGACGTCCTCGTCCACGGTCTGCTTGACCGCGGCCAGGTCCTTGGCCTCCTGGATGGCCCGCTTCTTCTTCTTGTTGCTGGAGTAGAGGAAGTAGCCGCCACCGCCGACCAGTGCGAGCGCGCCCAGGCCGATCAGTGCGGCGGTGCCGCCGGCGCCCGGGTTGGCCTGGCTGCCGCTGTCGAGCGCCGAGCGGTCGCCCTTGACGGCCATGTCGACGCGGTTGGTGAAGTCCTTCATCCCGGCCACGACGTCACCGGTGTTGGCGGTGACCGCGAGCTGGGCCAGCCGGCCCGCCAGGCCTTCACGGCTGATGGAGGTCGAAGCCGCGTACAGCGTCGTGCCGTCCAAGATGGCCATCGTGGACGAGGGGGCGCTCGCGGCGACCATTGCGGAGCTGAGGGCGCTCATGTAGGACGCAACATTGGAATTGGTGACCGTGCCGTCGGGGAGCGCCACGGCGTAGATCTTGCTGTTGGCCCCCTCCAGCGTGTCACGGATCTCAGTCTGCTGGTCCGACGTCAGGGACGAGCCTGACACCACATAGAGCGGGTCCTTCTTCCAGTTGGACACCACTGTCTCGGCATCAGGCGGAGCCGCCGCGTTGGCGGCAGGGGACAGCGCAAGAACGACGATTAGACCGACGATCAGAGCCGCGATCGCGGCCCCTGCTCGGCGCAGCGAATGGATCATTGGCAGCAAGCCTCCTTCGCCCTTGAGGACGAATGGGCGGTCGGAAAAGTTCCTCACTGCGCACGTTACCCGCCGGAAGCCGCGCGGGTGTGCACCGTCAACGAAGATCCTGGGGTCAGAGGTCACCCCAGGCCCTCAGGTGTCTTTGATCTCGCAGATCACGGCGCCCGACGTGACCGTCTGCCCGACGGCCGCCGTGAGCCCGGTGATCGTGCCCGCCTTGTGTGCGGTCAGCGGCTGCTCCATCTTCATGGCCTCCAGCACGACGACCGTGTCGCCCTCGCTCACCGTGTCCCCGTCGCCGGCCACGACCTTCACGATCGTTCCCTGCATCGGGCTGACCAGCGCGTCCCCGCCCGCCAACGCCTTCTTGGCGCCGCTGCCGCCCCGCCTGGGCGGCTTGCCGGCGGCGGCCGCGGCGGCGGACGTGCCGAGACCCGAGGGCAGAACCACCTCCAGGCGCTTGCCGCCGACCTCGACGGTCACCGTCTCCCGGGGAGGAGCCTCGCCCGACGAGACCTCCTCGGTGTACGGCGCGATCGTGTTGTCCCACTCGGTCTCGATCCACCGCGTATGTACGGAGAACGGCGCCGACGTGAAGGCCGGGTCGGCGACGATCGCCCGGTGGAACGGCAGCACGGTCGGCATTCCGGAGATCTCGAACTCCGCCAGCGCCCGCCGCGACCGCTCCAGCGCCTCCTGCCGGGTGCGCCCGGTCACGATCAGCTTGGCCACCAGCGAGTCGAACGCCCCCGGCACCGTCATCCCCGCCTCGTATCCCGCGTCGAGCCGCACTCCGGGCCCCGAGGGCGTGCGCATCGACGTGAGCGTGCCGGGCGCGGGCAGGAAGTTGCGCCCGGCGTCCTCGGCGTTGATCCGGAACTCGATCGAGTGCCCGCGCAGTTCCGGGTCGTCGTAGCCCAGGGGCTGGCCGTCGGCGATCCGGAACATCTCGCGCACCAGGTCGATGCCCGAGACCTCCTCGGTGACCGGGTGCTCGACCTGCAGGCGCGTGTTGACCTCCAGGAAGGAGATCGTGCCGTCCTGGCCGACGAGGAACTCGCAGGTGCCGGCGCCGACGTAGCCCGCCTCCTTCAGGATGGCCTTCGAGCTGGAGTAGAGGACCGCCATCTGCGCGTCCGTCAGGAACGGCGCAGGCGCCTCCTCGACCAGCTTCTGGTGGCGGCGCTGGAGCGAGCAGTCGCGGGTGCTGACCACGCTCACGTTGCCCTGGCGGTCGGCCAGGCACTGCGTCTCGACGTGGCGCGGCCGGTCGAGGTAGCGCTCGACGAAGCACTCGCCGCGCCCGAAGGCGGCGACCGCCTCGCGCACCGCCGACTCGTACAGCTCGGCGACCTCCTCCAGGCGGCGCGCGACCTTGATGCCGCGTCCGCCGCCGCCGTACGCGGCCTTGATGGCGATCGGCAGCCCGTGCTCCTCCGCGAACGCGACCACTTCCGCGGCGTCCGAGACCGGGTCCTTGGTGCCCGCGACCAGCGGCGCGCCGACCTTCTGCGCGATGTGCCTGGCCTGCACCTTGTCCCCGAGTGCGGCGATGGCGGCCGGCGGCGGGCCGATCCAGATGAGGCCCGCGTCGATGACGGCCTGGGCGAAGGCGGCGTTCTCGGCCAGGAAGCCGTATCCGGGGTGCACGGCGTCCGCGCCGGACCGGGCCGCCACGTCGAGCAGCTTGGCGATGTCGAGGTAGGTCTCCGCGGGTGACTCGCCGCCCAGCGCGTACGCCTCGCCGGCCACTCTGACGTGCAGGGCGTCGAGGTCCTGGTCGGCGTAGACGGCCACGCTCCCGATCCCGGCGTCGTTGCACGCGCGGGCCACCCGTACGGCGATCTCGCCGCGATTGGCGATCAGAACCTTCCGCACCGACGTCCGTCCTTCCTCGAAGAGTTCAGCGGCCCAGGTACGCGCCGCCGTTGACGTGGAGCACCTGCCCGGTGACGTGTCCGGCTCCCGCGGAAGCCAGAAATAGCACGGTATCCGCCACGTCCGCGGGAGTGCCAGGTCGCCCGTTGCGCGTGTTCTCCACGCGGGTCCTGATGCCCTCTTCCGTGAGGCGGCCGCGGAAGAACTCGGTGTCCAGCACCAGGCCCGGGGAGACGACGTTCGCGGTGATGCCTCTGGGGCCGACCTCGGCGGCCAGGTCTGCGGTCCAGGACTCGACGGCGGCCTTGGCGGCGCCGTACGAGCCGGAGCCGGTGCCCCGTGCGGCGATCGAGCCGAGCGAGATGATCCGGCCGCCGTCGTTCATGCGCGGCGCCAGCGCGGTCGTGACGAGCACGGCGGACATCAGGTTGGTGTTGAGATTGGCCCACCAGGCCTCGGCCACGTCCATGAGGTCGTCCGGCTGCCTGCGGTCCAGGTTGGTGTTGCCGCCGGCGTTGTTGACCAGCACGTCCACCTGCTGCGGCAGACCGGGGAGCGCCTCTTTGACGGCGACGGGGCTGGCGGCGTTGAAGACCGCGTACGCCGCTCCCAGGCGTTCGGCGGACTCCTTCAGCACCTGCTCGCGGCGGCCGGTGATCGTGACGTGATCGCCCTGCGAGGCGAACGCCGCCGCGATCGCGTATCCGATCCCGGTCCCGCCGCCGGTTACCACTACCTCGCGCATGGCCGGACAGCTCCCACGAATCCGAATGTTCCTCTGGAAGACCATAGCCGCTCGGCATAACGGGGACGGCGGCAGGTGGCACACCCGTAGGGTGAGGGCGCTTTGACACGGTCAGGAGGTATGCATGAGCCAAAGCATGCTAGGCGGCGACCCTGCGGAAATGCAGCAGATGGCCAGCCAGTTCACCCAGCAGTCCGAGGCGGTCCGCACCACGATGACCGCGCTCGACCGCGAGGCCGCCAAGGTCGGCACCGCATGGACGGGTCCTGGAGCCCAGCGTTTCCAGCAGGCGTGGCAGAACTACCGCACGGCCTTCCAGCGCATGACCGAGGAGCTCCAGGAGGCTTCGCGGGTCATCGGCACCTACCGGCAGAACATCGAGTCCGCCACGAAATGACCGACGGATCGGGGCCCTGGCGTGGTGCTGGGGCTTCTTTCCGTTGAATCGGGCAAGCTACGCTTTCTCGCCATGATTGGTCGCGCCCTCGTGGCGAGCGTGCTCGCCCTGCAGGTCCCGCTGGTGCCCGCGGCCGTCCGGGAGGCCTGTGACCCGCCGAGGGGCACCATGCAGAGCAGCGAGTCCTGGGCGCAGAAACGGCTCGACCCCAGGCGCGTCTGGTCCCTGTCGACCGGCGCGGGGGTGCGTGTGGCGATCATCGACAGCGGCGTCGATCTGCGGCATCCGCAGATCCGCCTGGCCGGCCGGGCCGACCTCACCGGCACCGGCTACCAGGACTGCGTCGGGCACGGGACCGCGGTGGCGGGCATCATCGGCGCCCAGTACATGCAGGGGGTCCTGTTCTACGGCATGGCCCCGGGGGCGCGGCTGCTGTCCTACAAGCAGACGAACTCCGAGCGGGACGGCGACCCCGGCCTGCTGGTCAAGGCCATCAAGTCCGCCGCCGACCAGGGCGCCAAGGTCATCAACGTGTCGATCGCGACGCCCGACCAGCCCGCGCTCAGAGCCGCCGTGGAGTACGCGCTCGCCAAGGACGCGGTCATCGTGGCCGCCGCGGGCAACGTCAGGAAGGAAGACGGCACCCCCATCCCCGCCTATCCGGCGGCCTACGAGGGCGTGCTCGCCGTGGGAGCGGCCGGGCCGAACGGAGCCCTGGCCGAGTTCTCCAACGTCAAGACCCCCGTCGCCGTGCTCGGTCCCGGCCAGGGCATCACCGCCACCTGGCCCGGAAGCGCCTATTACAAGGACCTCGACGGGACCAGCTACTCGGCCCCGTACGTGGCCGGGGTGGCGGCGCTCGTCCGGGCCCGCTTTCCCTCGCTGGACCAGGCCCAGGTACGGCAACGCATCATCGCCACGGCCGATGGCGCCACGGGCGGCGGCAAGGGCGCCGGAATGATCAACCCCATGCAGGCGGTCAGCGCGGTCCTGCCCTACGAGCCAGCCAACGCCCCCGTGGTCGCTCCGCCTCCCCCCAGCCCGCTCCCGGCCGACGCCGTGGCCAAGGTCCCGCCCGTGGATCAGGACGCGATCGACCTGGCGTTGCTCATCGCCGGGTCGGCGCTGGGGCTGACCCTGCTGGTGGCGGTTGCCCGCATCATGATCCCCATGGGCCGGCGCAGGGGATGGCGGCCCGGCCACTCTGAATGACCGGCCTCACTGGGTCTGCAAGGAAACGGGACAGTGAATTGTCGGGTATGGCCGGAAACCCCTGATGCTTGTGTGACAGATCTGGTTGAATGTGCTCGATCATGCTTTGCTGGTGAAAGGTTTGGGCATGCACCCTTTGCGCCCTGGGGATCCAGAGCGAATCGGCACTTTCAGCATTGTCGGGCTGCTGGGAGAAGGGCCGAGGGGAGAAGTGTTCCTCGGGCGGGAGTCCGATGACGCGCCCATGGTCGCCATCAAGCTCCTCCCGGCCGGGCCTGAGACCGGCCCGGACGCGCTGACCCCGTATCTGGACGTCAAGCGGGTTTCGAGCTCGTACGTGGCCCGGGTTTTGGACGCCGGATTCCTGGCGGATCGCCCGTACATCGTCCGCGAATACGTCGAGGGCAAGAGCCTGGCCCAGGTGGTCGCGGAGGACGCGCCGCTGAGCGGGGACGCGCTGGAGCGGGTCGCGGTTGGCGTGCTGACCGCGCTGTCCGCCGTCCATCTCGCGGGTCTGTCGCACAGGTCGCTCACCCCACACAACGTGATCATGGGAGCCGACGGCCCCCGGGTGACGGACGCCGCGGTCGGCGAGCCCGTGGGGGAGGCCGTCTACCAGGCGCCCGAGCAGCTCGCGGGCCTGCAGTACGGTCCGTACGCGGACGTGTTCGCCTGGGCCGCGACGATCGTGTTCGCGGGCACGGGCAAGGCGCCGTTCGCCGGGCCGGACGCGGTGCTGAACGCAGAGCCCGAGGTGGACATCGAGGCCGAGCCGATGCGCAGGGTGCTGCTGTCGGCGCTGGCCAAGGAGGTCGGGCAGCGGCCGACCACGTACAGCGCCCTCATGCAGGTGCTCGGCGACGCGGGCGCCGCCAAGCCGCCGACCGCCAAGGAGGCGGTCATCGAGGGCGTGCCCCTGCAGATAGCCCCGATCCAGATCCCGGGCCAGACTCCGCCGGTACAGGATGTCACGCTCGTCCAGGGGCCGACGCAGGGTCCGCCGATGCAGGGCCCGCCCGCGCAAGGCCCGCCGCCGATGCAGGGCATGGCCGTGCCGCCGCCGATGCCGCAGCAGCCCGAGGCGCCCATGTGGGGCCCGCAGGAGCCGGACCCGCGGCCGCCGCAGCAGATCAGGCTGGAGGCCATGCCGGCCAGGCCCGCCTCCTCGACGCCGCGCCGGGGCTTCCCCGTGGCGCTGGTCGCCGGGGTGGGAGTGGTGGCGCTCCTGTCCGGCCTGGGCCTGTGGGGCGCGAACAGGTACGTGAAGCTGCAGGAGGTCAATCCGGCCTCCGTGGCGCAGGTCAACGCGAACGAGATCCCGGTGCCCAACAGCACCGCGGCTCCCGTGCCGCAGGGGTCCGGTCCCGTCGGGGCCGACCCGCAGCAGGCGCAGCCCGAGCCCACGGTTCCCTGGGCCACCACGGCCGCACCCGACGATTCGGGCATCGGCCCGCTGATCCTGCCCACCGAGTGGTCGTCGAGTTCACCGTCGGTGCCTGAGCTGACGACCGCGCCCACCACCCCGGCCCCGATCCCGACGCAGCCGGTCCCGCTCCCCACGCAGTCGCAGGCGGCGCAGCCGACCACCGCGAAGCCGACCCCGACCAAGAAGAAGAAGCAAACGCCCACGGCGACCGTCACCAAGACGGTGGAGCCCACCAAGACTCCCACCCAGAAGCCGACCAAGGAGCCGACGCCGACCGAGGAGCCGGAGCCCACGCCGACGAAGACGACCGCGAAGCCGACGCCGACGAAGACCACGGCCAAGCCCACGCCGACGAAGACGACCGCGAAGCCGACGCCGACGAAGACCACGGCCAAGCCCACGCCGACGAAGACGACCGCGAAGCCGACGCCGACGAAGACCACGGCCAAGCCCACGCCGACGAAGACGACCGCGAAGCCGACGCCGACGAAGACCACGGCCAAGCCCACGCCGACGAAGACGACCGCGAAGCCGACGCCGACGAAGACGACGGCCAAGCCCACGCCGGCCAAGAACCCGTACACGCCTACGCAGGTGTGCGGATCGGGCTTCGTCGTCCAGCGCTCCAGCGCGTTCACCGGCGGTGTGACGTACCAGCTGTGGAACAACAGCACCGGCCAGAACTGCGCGGTCACCATGAAGACCGCGGACGTGGGCAAGAGCAGCCCGGTCAGCGTCACGCTGGAGGCCCAGGGCGGCGGACAGGACTCCGACTCGGGCAACTTCGAGTACTACGCGGGGCCGGTCAAGGTGTCCGCGAGGGGCAAGTGCGTGAAGATCTCCGGCAGCGTCGGCTCGCAGAGCACCAGCACCGGCTGGGCCAACTGCGGTTGAGCACTGACTGAGGGGCCCGGACCCGGGCCCCTCAGTAGCCGACGTAGTCGAGGCCGCGCTTGGAGTTGACCACGCCGGGCACGTTCGACACCGAGCCGTAGCGCTCGATGGCGTAGTTCACGCCCGCGACGATGTTGGCCACCGGGTCGTAGATGTTCTTCCAGTCGTGGCCTTTGAGCTCGAACTCTCGCTTGTAGGCATCGAAGGTCGGGTCGATGGTCTGCATCAGCCCCTTGGACGGCGTGCCGTTGGCGGCGTTGGAGTCCCAGTTGTTGATCGCGTTGGGATTGCCGCCGGACTCATGCTGGATGATCATCCAGATGTCGCTGGCGTTCATCTTCGAGGCCGGCACGCCCTGCCGCTCGAGGATCGCGATGGCCTGCTCGATCCACTCCTTGACCTGGCCTGTCGGCGCGGGGCCGCCGCCCGCCGGCGGCGGGCCGCTGGGGCCGTACCCGCCGAAGCCGCTCCCTGCCGAGGAGGGGCCGCCTCCCGAAGAGGAGCCGCCGCCGTAACTCTGCACAGAGGTGCGGTCCTGCTTCTGGTAGTCGGGCTCGACCTCCCAGTCGATCTTCCTGCCGGGCGCCGGCGTGAATTCCTGGGTGGACACGTCGGGAATGGCGCGAAAAGTCAGCTCGCGCTCCTCCAGGAAGCTGTTGATGTCGTTCTTTGCCTTGGTGATGGCTTTGTTCGCCCCATCGACCCACGGCTGGGCGTCGCTCTTGGCCGCGTTGACCAGGCGGGTCAGCCCCGGCGTCAGGTCCTCCTCCGTGGCGTTGGGGTTGTTGGCGTAGTAGTTGGTCTTGTAGTTGGCGGCGTTGGTGTTGAGGTCCCGGCAGATGGCGCTGACCTCGATATGCGCCTCGCGCAGCGCCGCGGCGGCGTTGTCGAGCGAGGCGGCGGAGTTGGCCAGCGCCAGTTGCAGGCTCTCTGCCGCAGTGCCGTATTTGCGCATGTAGGTGTCGAATTGGTCGGCCGAGCGGCCGCGCCAGGCGTCGGCCACCCCCTGGACCGCCGCTCCCAGCGCCCCGGCGAACTCGTTGACGTCGCCCGACAGGGTGCGCCAGGTCGTGGCGAGGGTGTCGATCTTGCCAGGGTCGCCGGTCACCTGGCGCAGTAACGCGACCAGCGCGTCGCCTCCGGGCAGGCTCGCGACGCTCACGACGTCGCCCTGTTGCTGCGGCGGATGTTCTCCTCTACGTTGCTCAGTCCCCGCTCGGTCCCGGCGAGCTTCTTGCGGGCCTCGTCCATCTCGCTGATGAGGGCGCTCCACACGGCCTGCGCGGCTACGGCAAGGGTGCCGGAGTCTTTCAGGTGGCCGAAGATGTCGGGGCTGATGGGCGGGCGGTTGTTGAGCGCCTGGCCGTCGTCGTCGTAGCTGAGCTCCCCGGGGTTGCGCTCCTCCAGAGTGTCCTCGTACTGGCTGGTGGCCTTGTGGAGGGCCGTGCGGCACTTGTCCAGCACCGAGAGGTGGATATCAAGGTCAGCCATTGTCGGTTGTCCCCCTGTCGGCGTCCAGGAACGCCGTCTGCATCAGCCGCGCGCCGAAGCGCCTGTCCACGAGGAAGCCGCGCCCCGGCGGCAGCGTCTGAGGTCGTACGTTGCCGAACAGGGACCCCTCGTCCCTGCTGCCGGACATGAGCAGTGCCGGCGTGGCCATGTCCTTCATGCGCTGGATGACCGGATCGAACATGGCGCGGCCCGCGCCGCCCATCTGGCGCGAGAGCACGACATGCAGGCCGATGTCGCGGGCCTGCGGCAGCAGATCGACCAGCGCCAGCAGCGGATTGGACGAGGTCGCGACCAGATCGTAGTCGTCGACGAAGATGTACAGATCGGAGCCCTGCCACCAGCTGCGGTCGCGGAGCTGCTCAGACGTCAGGTTCGCCGGAGGCAGGCGGTTCAGCAGGGCGCCCCTGGCGTCGTTGATCAGCTCGGCGGCGGCCGTGCTGGAGGCGGCGTAGCCGATGCGGTGGTCGGTCGCCGCCGAGTCGAGCAGCGACCTACGGTAGTCGATCACGATCAGCATGGCCTGGCTCGGCTGCTTCCTGCTCACCAGCCCTTCGGCGATGAGCTTCAGCAGGTTCGACTTGCCGCTCTCGTTCTCGCCGAACACCACGAAGTGCGGGTCGGCGTCGAAGTCGAGCGCCACGGGCGACAGGGCGGCCTCGTCGATGCCGATCGGGATCCGCTCCTGGTCCTCGGGCAACGCGGAGAGGGGCAGGACGGCGGGCAGCAGCCGGACCGGCGGCGCCGCGGGGCCCTGCCACGAGTCGCGTACGGCCTGGATCAGCCCCCGCGCCCCGGCCGCCAGGTCTGTCGAGTTCTGCACGCTGTCGATCCTGGGCAGCGCGGACAGGAAGTGGAACCCGTCCTTCGTCAGCCCGCGGCCCGGCGCCCCCTCGGGGACGGCCAGCGCCTTCTTCCTGCTGACCTCCGACTCGTAGGCGTCGCCGAGCTTGAGTTCGATCTTGGTGCCGATCAGGTCGCGGATGCTCGGGCGGAACTCCGACCACTTGTTGGTCGCGGCGATGAGGTGGATGCCGTAGCCGAGCCCGCGGGCCGCGATGTCGGTGATGGTCGGCTCCAGCGAGTCGAACTCCTGCCGGAGGGTCAGCCAGCCGTCCACGACCAGGAACACGTCGCCCCAGCCGTCGCCCTCGATGGCGCCTTCGGCGCACATCCGCCGGTAGCTCGCGATCGACTCGATGCCGTGCTCGCCGAAGTCCCGCTCGCGCTGCTCCAGGATCGCGCTGATCTCGGCCACCGTGCGGCGTACCCGGTCGCCGTCGAGCCTGCTGGCCACGCTGCCCACGTGCGGCAGCCCCTCCAACGAGGCGAGCGCGCCGCCGCCGAAGTCGAGGCAGTAGAACTGAACCTCGCGCGGCGTGTGCATGAGCGCCATGCCGGCCACCATCGTCCGCACGAGGGTGCTCTTGCCGCTCTGTGTGCCGCCCGCCACGCCCACGTGGCCGGCGGCGCCGGACAGGTCCAGCCAGAATGGGTCGCGCCGCTGCTCGAAGGGCTTGTCGATGATGCCGACGACCGCGTGCAACGTGCCCCTGCCCGGCCAGCCGGTCGTGGACAGGCCGTGTTCGGGCGTGACCGACAGCGGCGGCAGCAGATGCGCCAGGGTAGGCGGCTCGGCCAGCGGCGGCAGCCAGATGCGGTGGGCCGCGGGGCCGTGCCCGGCCAGCCGGCCGACGACGACGTCGAGCAGGCTGCGCTGGTTGCCGGCCGCGGGCTCGTCGTCCGGCTCCGCCTTCACCTGGACGGGACCGGTGATCTCGGGCAGCGGCACGAACGCGGGACCGTACTCGACGACCTCGCGGAGCGGCGCCTGGCCGTCGGTGGCGACGGCCAGTGCGGGGTCCCCATGGTGGGCACCCGAGACGTAGGCGGCCTTGAATCTGGTCATGTTGGTCGTGTCGAACTTCAGGTAGCCGTTGCCGGGCGAGGACGGCAACTCGTACGCGTCCGGCACGCCCAGCACGACCCGGCTCTCCATGGCGGAGAACGTGCGCAGGCCGATCCGGTAGGACAGGTGCGTGTCCAGGCCGCGCAGCCGCCCCTCCTCCAGCCGCTGCGAGGCCAGGAGCAGGTGCACGCCGAGCGAGCGGCCCAGACGGCCGATCATCACGAACAGGTCGATGAACTCCGGCTTGGCCGCCAGCAGCTCGCTGAACTCGTCGAGCACGAGGAACAGCGTCGGCATCGGCCGCAGGTCCGCGCCCTGCTCACGGGCCCGCTCGTAGTCGCGCAGCGAGGCGTAGTTGCCCGCCGCGCGCAGCAGCTCCTGCCTGCGCACCATCTCGCCGTGCAACGCGTCGTGCATGCGGTCGACCAGGGGAAGCTCGTCCTCCAGGTTCGTGATCACGGCGGAGACGTGCGACAGCGTGTCCAGGCCGAGGAACGTCGCGCCGCCCTTGAAGTCGACGAGCACGAAGTTGAGGATCTCGGACGAGTGGGTGATCGCCAGGCCGAGCACGAGCGTGCGCAGCAGCTCCGACTTGCCCGAGCCGGTCGCGCCGATGACGAGCCCGTGCGGGCCCATGCCGCCCTGGGCCGACTCCTTGATGTCCAGCTCGACCACCCGGCCGTCGCTGCCCAGGCCGATCGGCACGCGCAACCTGTTGCGGCCCGCCCTGGGCTGCCAGGTGACCGCGGGCTGGAGCCGGGCCGGGTCGCCCACGCCGAGCAGCTCGGTCAGCGTGGTGTTGGTGTTCAGCAGGTCCTGGGTCTCGCCGGCCGAGTTCGCCGAGGCCCGCAGCGGCGCGAGCTGCCTGGCCAGCCCCTCCGCCCTGGCATAGTCCAGCGTGTCGGGATCGCCCAGCCGGGTCGTGGACCGCTTGCCCGCGTGGTCGATCTTCACCATGTGGAACCCGTCGGGCAGGATCTCCAGCCTCAGCGTGCTGGCCTCCTCGACGGGCCCGGTCGCGTCCGACAGGTCGATCACCGTGACACCCTGGATGGCGTCCGTGCCCAGTTGGGAGTCGTGCGGCACATGCCCGCCGTCCACGATCACCACGTGGTACGGCAGCGCGTCGGCCGCCGTGCCCGGCCGGAACCTGGCCCGTTCCTTCAGCTCGTCGCCCACGAGATCGTCGAGCTCAGCCAGGGACTCGGCCATCAGGCGCACCTGTCCGGCCGCGTCCACCTCTTCGGGATGCAGGGCGTGCGGCAGCCACTTCACCCAGTCCCAGTGCGGCATCCACTCCTTGCTCGCGCACACGAGGACGCGCATGTCGTCAGGGGAGTGGAAGCTGGTGAGCTGCGCGATGACCGCTCGGACGAGGCTCCGTACGGCACGCGGATCCCCGCTGAGGTGGATGCGCGCGAAGGAGTTGAGCGCGACCGCCACCGGCAGGCCCGCCACCGTGGAGTGGGCCCTGACGAACCGGCGTAAGGCGCCCGCCGTCAGCGCGTCGAGGTCCTCAATCGGCTTGGAGTCGGGCGGGATGAGCTGCACGGCGAGCTTCTGCACGCCCGTGCCCAGCCGTACGGTGCCGAAGTCGTCGTCGCGGGGCCGGCGCTCCCACAGGCGCGGTCCCATGGCCACCCACCAGAGCGTGTCGGGGGCGGGGCCGCTCCACTCCAGGGCCTCGCGCTGCTGGATGGCGGCCTTGCGGACCCTCTTGCGGATCTGGGAGAGGTAACGGAAGTAGTCCCGGCGCAGGCCGTTGAGGCGGTTCTTGCGCTCGCCCGCTTGGCGGCCGAACTGGCCCATCGTCATGCCCAGCATCGAGACGGCGAACAGGCCGCTGGCCACGTACATGATGGGGTTGGAGTTGCCGCCGGCGGTGAACATCAACCCCATGGCCGCCGCGCCGGCCAGCATCGGCACGTACATGAGGACGCCCATGAGACCCGCCGGCTGGACCTCTGGGATCTCCGGTGGGGACTCCAGCAGAATCTCCCCACGCGGTGGCTGGGGGCTGGGACGGCGTTCTGGCCGCCGTACGACAACAATGCTCACTGACGGGACAACCCTCCTGTCACCTGAAACACTTTCTTACCAGACGTGCCATGCCTATATGTTCGGCATGTCGGATTTACTTAGCCGATCTGGAGTGGCCGTGACCTCGCTCGCCCATCAGCCCATGCAGCCGATGCAGCCGATACCGCCGGGTGCGCCGGGTGCGCAGCCGCAGCTGCACATGCCACTGGCGCCGCTGTGCCATGTCACGATCGTCGCCCCGCGCCGCCGCGTCGACCTGGCGCTGCCCACCGACGTCCCGCTGCCGCACGTGCTGCCCGGACTGCTGCGCGCGGTCGGTGAGGCGGGTGGTGATGCGGCGGGCGCGCCTGGCTGGGTGCTCCAGCGGCTCGGCGGCGCGCCGTTCGACCTCGGTCAGACGCTCGCTTCCTTGGGCGTGTTGGATGGCGAAATCCTTTACCTGCGGCCGCGCGAGTTGACCCTGCCGCCCGCGCTCTTCGACGACGTGGCCGACGTGGTGGCCACCGGCGTGAAGGAGAGCTCGGGCAAGTGGGAAGTCCGCCACACCAAGGCCATGGGCACGGGGGCGGCGGCCATCCTGCTCGCGCTCGGAGCGCCCGCGCTGGTCCTGTCCGGCAGCGAGCCGCTGGGCGTGACCGTGGTCGCGGGCATGCTCGCGGTGCTGCTGCTCGGCGTCAGCGCGGCCCTGTCCAGGGCGGTCGGCGACTCCGCCGCCGGGGCGCTGATCGGGTACGCCGCCCTGCCCTACGCCTTCCTGGCCGGCTTGTACGGCCTCGTCAGCGGCTCCACCCTGGCCGGGCTCGGCGCGCCGCACCTGCTGGCGGCGCTCACCTGCACCGCGCTGGTGGCCACGATCGGCGGCGCGGTGGTCGCCGACGGCGTGCCGGGCTTCCTCGGAACGGCCATCGCCACGGTGGTGGGCGCGATCGCCGCCGCCGTGGTCATGGTGACCGGCGCGCCCGCCGCGGGCACCGCCGCCATGACGGTCACGATCCTGATGTCGCTCAGCCCGCTGATCCCCGGGCTCGCGTTCAAGATCGCCCGGGTCCCGCTGCCCACCCTGCCCACCAACGCCGAAGAGCTGCGCGCCGACAACCAGCGGCTGGACAGCGACGGCGTGCTCGCCCGCACCACCCAGGCCCGCCGATACGCCACCGGCATGGTCGTCGGCATCGCGCTGAGCGCCATCGGCGCGCTCCTCTACCTGATCACCACGCCGGGCTGGATGGCCGCCTCGATGGCCATCGTGCTCTCCCTGGTGCTGCTGCTGCGCGCCCGCGTCTTCCACGGCCTCGGTCAGCGGCTCTGGCTGCTGGGCACGGGACTGGGCGGCCTGGTGGCGGTGGGCATCGCGATGGCCGCGGGCGCGGGCACGGTGGCCGCCGCGGCGGTGGTGATGGGACTGCTCTGGCTGGCCATGCTGGTCGTCGGGCTCGGCCTGTGGCTGCCGTCCGGACGGCTGTCGCCGTTCTGGGGCCGCGCGGGCGAGGTGGTGGACGTCATCCTGCTCATCGCGCTCTTCCCGCTGGCGCTCGGCGTGCTCGACCTCTACACCTGGATTCGCGGCCTGTCCGGTTAGGCGCACAGTCGTGGCGTGGATCCTGCTCGCCCAGTCGCCGCAGCCGGTCGTCCCGGTCGGCCGGCTCCGCCCGGCCGACCAGGCGCGACATGGCCTTGCACAGCCCCTCCCCTTGGCGAACTGGTCGTCCACTGAGCGGAGGAGCTTTCCCGGTCGATATAGCCGAAGTCCCCGAAATGCGTCACAGGTAGCATCCCGCACCAGAAGTCACCATCAAGGCGTGGTGGTCTTCACATCCGGTGCGATCCAGTCGAAGTCCTGGTAGCCGACCGGCAGCTGCCCCGGGGCGGGCGGTTCCTGGAAGGAGGGCAGGTCCCGGGTGTCGATGGTGGCATGGGCGAAGTCGATGGCCGCGGCCCCTCCCGGGAACACGAAGCCGAACTGGTGTTGCTTCTTGACCAGGGATCCGAGGACCTGCATGCCCTCCTTGAGCATGTTCCCCAGCATGCCGGCGATGATCGCCGTGGCGCTGAGCAGCAGCGATCCGACAACCCGCTCCATGATCATGCCGGTTGCCGACACCGTGGGCACCGGCGAGAACTTCATTGCGATGGCGGAGAGGAGCAGCGAGCCCGCTGTCGCCACCGTCGCCCCGAGCTCGAGCCAGAAGTTACGGAATCCGGCGGCGACCTCGTCGATCACACCCCCGACCTCGTTCAACGTGTTACGCAGCGCGCCGATCTCCCGCTGGAAGAGCCCCAGCGCACGCGCGAGCGCCTCCTGGTCCTGCGCGATCCAGCCGCTCTTCGATGCGCGTTCGATCCGGGGAATGGTGTACTTGACGCCGTCGTCGAGCCGGGCCGCCATGCCGAATTTCCAGGTGGCGGCCGCCTCCGCCATCGCCGGTTCGTCGGCCGCGGCCATGGCCGCCACCGCGACGACCGGGATCAGGTAGGGCGACAACCTGGCGAGCCCGCGCAGAGTGCTGAGAACCCTGGCGCTGAGGGACTCCGCGGAGCCGGCGGCCATGGGTGCCGCCCGGCCGACGGACGGGCCGAGCGAGGGCGTGCGCGTCGGCCGGAGCGGGGAGTTTCTGTTGATCGCTTCCAGGTACGGGTCGCGTCCGCGTCCCCTTCCCTTGTTGATCGCCTGGAGGTACGGGTCGCTCATGCGCGGTATCGCACGACGCTGTGCTCTTCGGCGGCCCGCCAGTTGCGCTGGCAGACGGTCAGAGCCTGGGTCCAGCCGTCGCGGTCGCCAGGGCCGCCGCCGACGAGCGTGATCTCGGCTTCTCTGAGCAGCTCGTCGGCCCGCTTCCTGATGCCCTCGTACGTGGCTCCGATGATCATGTCGCCCAAGACGCCGAACCCTTGACCTGACAGCGCCGTCTCCGGGGCCAGACCCTTGACGAAGCCGATCATGTCATCCTTGAGGTCGACCTCCACCATGACCCGCGTCTTGGCGATACAGCTCGAGGTGATGTGGATTTCACGTTTCGTTGCCACGACGTCTGATTCTTGCGGTGTTTTGCCCCTATTTCATCATCTGTAACAGGATTTAGTGATCGCTTCAGCAATCGGAAAGCCGCCGCTCCCAGATCGTTAACCCGCGAGCGGTGGCGTGTTGGAATGAACTCCAGCAATTTCCACCCCGACGACCTCGACCGTGTCCTGCAGGAGAGCGAAAGCGCGATCCGCGCGCTGGCCGGCGCCATGGGCGAGCTGGGCACGGTCACCGGCGAGGGCGAGAGCCGCAGTGGCATGGTCCGTGCTCGGGTGGACGCCAACGGCTGGCTCGACGATCTGCGGCTGGGCGCGAGGGCCTCCAGGATGGAGCTGGACGAGCTGACCCAGGAGATCGTCCAGGCGGTCCGCGCCGCCCAGGACGACCAGGCGCGCAAGACCCTGGAGCTGATGCCCCAGCAGTCCTTTCCCGGCATGTCCTTCGACGAGGTCAGCCGCCAGTTCCAGGAACTTCAGGACGACTTTTCGCGGCACATGAACGAGCGGCTCGACGGCCTGGAGACCATCCGCCGCCGCGTGGATTCCGGCGACGACTAGTCCGCCGGTCCGCGCCGCGCCACCAGGACTTCGACCGGATGGAGCCGAAGCGGGACACCTCCCTTGTCGACCCCTGAGGATAGGGTTGTGGTGTAAAGCGTCTCTTGTGGCATATGGGGTGTGGGGTTGATGGAACGCCAGTACGGGGCGATGGACCTCGGCAAGATCCTCAAGAACGCCGATGCGCAGATGGCGCGCGTCGCTGAGCTCCAGACCGACCTTACCGAGCTCGTCGGCCGCGCCGAGGACGAGGACGGCTTCGTGGTGGCCGAGTTCGGCAGCGCCGGGCTCAACGAGCTCATCCTCCACCCCAAGGCCATGCGCCTCACCTCCGGCGAGCTCGCCGCGCGCATCAAGGTCGTCATCGAGGAGGCCACGGCGGACCTGCGGCGGCAGCTGTCCGAGAAGATGGAGGAGGCCTTCGGCGAGGACAACCCGATGCGCTTCGGCCACGACCCGGATGGGGCAATGGAGCAGGTACACCAAGCCAAGGCGGCCTACGACCGGACCTTCGAGGACCTCATGGGCGACCTCGACAGGATCCGGCAACGCATGGAGGACTGACCCGCGGGATCGCGGGCCAGCCTCAGCCGATCTTCCCGGGGCTCGTGGGGTGCGGGGAGGACCAGACGTCGCCTTCCGGGTCGTAGATTTCGCGTGTCTGCTCGCTGCCTTCTTCGCCGCCCGCACCCATTCCCATCCCGGGGAGGAAGGGCATGAAGCTGGAGCCCGTCGTGGAAATCCCGCCCCTGAGCACCGCGGGGCTGGCAGCCGCCGTGCCGCCCGAGCCGTACCACATGTTCCCCGAGCCCGGCGTCCCGGGCGCGGTGGAGAACGGGGTGGAGGTGCTGGTGGGCACCTGCGTCGTGGGAACGCTGGTGACCGGGTTCGTCGTGGTCTGCTGCGGGTTGGCGGTGGCAGGCGTGGTGGTCGTGGTCGTCGGGTTGGCGTCGGCGAGCTGCGTCTTGTTGTCGGCGTCGATGACCGGCGGCACGTCCTGCTGGGTACCGTCCCGCTCTTGAGCGGAGGGCTGCTCCTGCGGCGGGGTGGCGTCGCCGGGCTGCTCGGGCGAAGCCGGATCCTGTGTCCCCGTGGACGGGTCGTCCTGGTCCTGGCCGGAAGGCTGGTCCGGCTTCTGCGACTGCGGCGGGTCGGTGTCCGGCCTGCTGTCCGAGCCGCCGCCCGTACCGCCCCTGCCGTCCGTGCCGCCGGAACCACCCGTGCCGCCGGAACCACCGGCGCCGCCCGAACCGCCCGCGCCGCCGGAACCGTCGCTGCCGCCGCCGTTCCAGTAGGTGGTCGTGCCGGTCGGCGTTTCGGTGCCGCTGCCGGGGTTGAGGCGCTGAGCCTTCTGGGTTTCCACTTCCAGAGGGGCGATCGTTGGAAGCCGGAACGCCAGGCCGTCGGCCAGCTGCGTGTTCAGCTCGGCGATCTTGTTGTTCAGCCGCTCCAAGTGCGCGCGGGCCGCCTGGTCCACGAAATACCCGAGCGAGTCCTTCCTCGCGAAGGCGGTCTTCTCGTTCTCGTTCTCGACATTGGTCGTGCCGCCGGCGAAGTCGGCCGAGGGCATCGTCGTCCGGTACGTCCTGAGCTGCTGGGCGTACTCGGTCATCGGCTTGCCGGTCTTCTCCATGGCGTCGCCGAGCGCGGCGGCGCTCGCGTGCAGCAGCCGCAGCGCCTTCAGCGCCTCGGCGGCCCCCGAGCCGCGCCAGACCTCGGCGAGCTGTTCGGCGGCCTTCAAGATCGTCCCCTCGAGCCCGTCCTTGCCGTGGACCAGCGCTGCCGCCTTGACATAGCTGTTTCCGGCGTTCTCGATGCTGTCCGGGTCGGTGTTCTTCAGATAGGAGACGACCATGGCCCGGGTGACGGTAAAGCCGGGCTTGGTGTCGCCGAGGTAGTCAAAAAGCCTGATCGGCTTCCATTCGTCGGCCATCTACGCCATCCCTGCCGCTGTGTCACGCACTGCTGTCTTTTTGCCCTTTTTCGTAGTTGACGATGGCCCGCTCGACCGCGTCCGCCCACTTCTCGATGTGGTCGACGAGCTGGCTGTAGCTTTCGCCGAACGCCTTGTACGCCTGTTCGAAGTTGGCGCCGAAGTTGCTGGCCACCTCCCACTTGCCGGTCGCCTCCGGCCCGACGTTGCCCAGCCCCTGCACCTCGCCGACCGTGCCGGGGCCGCTCCACGTGGCGCTCATCGACGCCTGCGGGGTGCCTTGCACGTACACTCCGCCCAGGTTCTTACGCAGCCGCGAGATGACGTCCCTGACGGCCGCGTGGTCGACGTACGGCCCGCGGCCGTCATCCTCACCCAGCCCTGGGAAGTCCTTGGCGAGCTCCAGCTCAGGTGGGGGCGAGCCACCCTCAGGCGCGCGACTCATGCCTTGCCTTTCGCATTACCGCGGATATAGGGATTCGTTGTCGGCTCCTCGCTCCTGAAGTAGTCCTCCTCCTCGAGGAGCCACGTCTGCCGCGTGCTCTCCTGCTTCTCCTCGCCGCCTCGGGAGCCCGCGGGCGGGATCATCGGAAACATGGAGGAGGACCCGTTGGCCGGGCCGCGCAGGGCGGCGGCCGTGTTCGCGGCGTTGGCCGCCCCGGAGGGGTAGCCGGCGCCTCCCGAGCCCGATCCGCCGTACGGGCTGCCGATGCCGGCGGCGCCCGGTGCGCTCGGGCCGGTGCCGGGAGCGCTCGGGCCGGTGCCGGGAGCGCTAGGGCCGGTGCCGGGCGCGCTCGGGCCGGTGCCCGAGTTGGGACCGGCAGGGGACGGGTCGGGGATTCCTTCCAGCGACGAGTTCGGGCGGTCCGTGCCGGGGGCGGTGGGGCTGTTCTGGCCCGGAGCATTGACGGCGCCCGGGGCGTCGGCCGTCCCGTTCGTTCCGGCGTCGCCTGGGTTGGCGCCGGCGCCGGCGCCGGGACCGGTGTCCGTACCGGGGCCGGTGTCCGTGCCGCCTGTGCCTGGGCCTGTGCCGTCAGGGAGGCCGGTCACTGGCTTCGTGCCATCGAGACCGGGGATCTGGTGCCGGCTGGGGTCCTGCAGGCCGTCCTGGTTCGGCCGGTCCAGGCCGTCGAGGTCGGAGCCCGCGGGGTTGAAGGGTTGGTTGAGTCCCACCGGCACGACGCCGTTGGGCCTGTCGCCGCCGTTGAGTGGGATGTTCCGAAAGTTCGGAGGAGGGGCGTCGAACTCGGGGATGTCGGTCCTGAGCTCCGGCGGGAACACCTGGTTGTTGGCTCTGGTGGCCTCGGTGAGCAACCTGATGTGCTCCTTCGCCTTCTTCCTGTCCTGCTCCTCCTTGGAGTCGCCGACGAGGTTCTGGAACGGGCCGTCGGTGAAGGCGGCGGTGACGCCGCCGGCCACCGTGCCGACGACGGCGCCGATCACCGCTCCCGGCCCGGCTCCTACGCCGCCGAAGAAGACGCCGATCCCGGCGCCCGCCATGCCCCCTGTCGTGCCTCCCTGGAAGGCGCCCTCGAGGATCGAGACGTCCCGGTCCGGGGACTCGGGCAGGTTCTTGCCGCTGAACGCCGCCAGCGTGTGGGCTTGCAGGAGGAGCGCGGGGGCGACGCCGGACGGGTTCTTCGGGCACTGCTCGGCGTTGACGGGCTGGTCGGCGATCGTGGTGGACACATCCGCGGCGGCATCCCGCAGCCTGCGGAGCGAGGTCTTGACCACCTTGGCGTCCTCGCCCGATTTCCAGTGCTCGTTCAGCGCCCTCAGGTGCTTGTCGATCACTGCGACGAGGTTGTCGAGCCGCTGCTTGGCCGTGAGCAACTCGCCGGCCGCGTTGCGCAGCAGCTCGGGCTTGTTCTTGGCCAGCGCTTCCCCGAGCATGTCGAGGGTCGCGCCGTCGAACTCGCTGCCGTCGATCTGCGCCCTGATCGGTCGCTGGTATTCGACCATCAGGTCCGCACCGATCGCGAACGTTCCCCGCCGTCGAGCTCGGCGCCGTCGTAATTGCCCAACGCCTGGTTGAGCAGCTTGATGACGCTCTCCACCTGCGTGGCGATGTTGTCGTACGAGCCGGCCACCGTGGTGATGCCGTTGCTGGTGCTCGACTGGAAGCCCATGGCCGCCGGCCAGAACCCGCTAAGAGCCTCGTAGTCGTTGCCCAGCTGGTGAACCGCCCCCGCCTGTGCGAGGACCGGCGTGGCGTCTCCGCCGTTCTCCTTGTCAGGACGCAGGAGCGCGAGCGCCTCCTCCAGGTCGGTCCTGGCGGCCTTGATCGCTCTCCTGCTGAGATCTACTCCACGATCGTTGCCCATGCTCCCCCTCCGCTGTCAGGGCCCCGGCGGGATCGCCCCCGCCCGGCCTACTTGCCGTCGAAGATTCTGGTGTTGATCATCTCGACCTGCTTCATGTTCATGTTCGTGATGTTGATGTTGCTCTTCAACAGGCTGACGAACTGCGACATGTCGTTGGCCTCGACCTTCCAGAGGGTCCTGACCTCTTCGAAGACGGTCTTGGTCTGGCCCTGCCAGATCGCGCCCTTGGCCAGCAGTTTTCGCTCCAGTTCGTCGAGAATGCCGACCATGTCGTTGAACGCCGTCTGGAAGGCTTCCTCGCCCTTCTCCAGACCGCTGTAGTTGACCTTTGTGACATCGAAGATGTCGTCTGCGGGCATTGCGGCCTCCCCTTGCTGCTAGCTGAGACGCGAGTTGAACTGCTGGTTGATCAGGTTGTTGATCTGGTTGGCCGCAGCCTCCCGCTCCTCGTTGAACTCCTTGTAGTTCTTGTTGCTCACGCCGATGTTCTCCGCCAGGCGCTGCAGGCTTCCGAGGACGCGGTCCATCCGCAGGTGCCACGTCTGGTGCACGCGGTCGAAGGCCATCTCCGATTGGCCGACCCAGTTGTGCTTGAGCTCCACGCCGGCGGTGTCGAGCTTCTGCTGGACCGTGCGCAGTCGCTGGGCCGCGTCCTGGATGGCGGTGATCGCGTCCCTTAGGTCGGCATCACTTACTTGAGTCTGCGGTTCTGTTGCCCCCACAGGGTCTCCCTCCCTTGCTGGTCGGCTGACTCAGGCCGACAACCATGTGTCGGCCTGTTTGGCCACATTAGTGAACATGCATCCCTAGGGTCGCACGTGATCGAGTTAATTTTCCATATCTTCGGGACGGATCGCAGGTATATGGACGGTTTGGGGTCGCTGATCCTGGGTCGTGGCGACTGCCCGCAATGTCGGTCGTTGCCTGTACGACGTCTGTGTGGCTGGCGTAGCGTATGGGGGCGTACGTGACAAGGGGGGCTCGTGTCCAACTCATTCCCGTCCAGCGAAGATCTGTTCTCCGCTGCTTCCAGCGGGTTCGGCTCCACCATCGACCCGCGGAGCGTCGACCCCAAGTTCGATATGACGCACTCCCGCGTCAGGGCGCTGGGCAAGAACGTGGGCAGCTACGGCCAGGACCTGACGCAGATGAGCACCAAGACCCGGGCCATCGACATGCACACGCTGACCTTCGGCGTGATCGGCGGCGGCCTCAACGTGGCGCATCGCTCGGTGCGCGACGCGGCGGCCGACGCGCTGAAGGAGGCCAGGGAAGTGCTCGAGTCGTGGAAGAAGGCGCTCGGCACCGCGGCCGACAACACAGAGGACGCCGAGGAGGCGAGCAAGGCCAAGAAGGAAGCCGAAGGACCCCCGGGCGGCAAGACCCCCATGGGCGGGCTGGGCAAGGTGCCACCGATGGGCAATATAGGCAAGCCCCCCGGCCTCGGCGATATCGGGAAGCCGGGCGGCATCGACCCCAAAGGCCCGGGGTTCGACAAGCCCGCCTTTGACCAGCCGACCTTTGAGAAGCCCAAGGCGGACCAGCCGAATATAGACCAGCCTTCGTTCGAGAAGCCGGATACGGGCGACTTGGAGCGGCCGGATCTGACCAACCCGGACCTCGGTGGGGTGCAGCAGCCGGATCTGAAGAACCCCGACCTGAGCGGGGTCGACCAGCCCAAGGTGAACGCCCCCGACCTGAGCGGCCTCGATCAGCCTCCTAAGACCGATCTGGCTGGGGTGGACCCGAACCTGCCTAACCCGAACCTGCCTAACCCGAACGTGCCTAACCCGAACCTGCCTAACCCGAGCACGCCGCTGAACCGCATTCCGGAGACCTCGGCGTTCGACCCGCGCGCCGCCGCGCCGCGCACGGCGGTCGGCTATCCGGAGAGCGGTACCAGCATGGGTTCCTCCAGCCCGGGATCGGGTCTGGGCTCAGGGAGCATCGCCCGCGCGCTGAACAGCGGGATGCCGATCTACCCTCCGCCGATGGGCGGAGGCGTTGGTATGAACAACGAGGACAGGGACCGCGAGCGCGGCCCGCACGTCGGCGAGGACGAGTCGGTGTGGGCCGGGGACGAGGACTACGCGCCGCCAGTGCTCGGCAAGGAGGTTTAGGACAAAGTGGCCTACGAAGAGGATTTCGGTCTCTTCCACGGTGCCCTGGCGGCGGCGATGTTGTCGTTGACGGTCATGCCGTACGCGTACCCGGTCGTCGGGCTCATCGGGTTCTTCGAGGGGGCGGACCCGAAAGAACAACATCGGGCGGCCGAGCAGTGGCTCAACGAAACCCCGGTCGATATGGGACCAGCGGCGCCGGTCGGCGTGCTCGTCACCGGTCCTCAGAAGTGGCACCCGCCCATGGCGGAGCCCGGACGGTCCGACCAGTCGGCGGGCGTGAGCGACCTGACCTACCTGCGGAGCGAGCTGAAGCGGTTGACCAGGGAGATCGGCGAAGCCGGGGATTGGGCGGGGCGTGCCTACTCGTCGTACGTGAAGAAAGTCGAGGAACTCGACGGGTACCTGGTCAAGCTCGAAAGCAACAGGGTCAACTGCGGGAACACGCTCAAGTGCTCGGCGACGGGATTCCACGTGCTCATAGGGTTCTGCGTGGGTGTGGCGGGCGTCCTGACGGCGCTGGCGCTCTGGGTCACGATGGCGAAGATCAACTTTGCGTACTCCGTGATGGTCCAGCAGCAGGCGGTCAGCAGGGTGCTGGACCTCCATGATCTGGTTTCGAAGGTGTTCTCGAACCACTGGAAGCTCGTGATGCGCGTCAGCGTCATCCTGGCAGGCGCAGGCATCATCGCCAACCAGGCTGCCAAGGACCTGCCGGGCCTCAGTGCCGTGGAGGCGAAGAACCCGAACCTGATCGAAGCCGGCGCCATGTGGAAGGCCGACAAAGCCGAC
The DNA here is from genome assembly GCF_052068215.1 of Nonomuraea sp. H19. Lineage (NCBI taxonomy): Bacteria > Bacillati > Actinomycetota > Actinomycetes > Streptosporangiales > Streptosporangiaceae > Nonomuraea > Nonomuraea sp. H19. The sequence goes on from NZ_JBQHCV010000001.1 coordinate 307,734, forward strand.
ATCGTCGACGCCCCGGAGAAAATGAAGGAGCCGAAGATGCCGTCGATGTTTCCCGAGGTCGGCTGGTGACCTATCTGCCGGCCACGGTCACGGGCGCCATGGCGGCCGTGGGATCCAGCGCCGGCCCCTGCGGGATCGCGCGCATGAGGCTGGCCGGCACGGGAGCGATGTCGGCGGCGTCATAGCCGAACTTGGTGAGCACGTCGGCCGACGGCACCGGATAGCGCACCCCCTGGTCGGTGATCAACGACAGCGTGCTCGCCACCGCGTTGAGCTGGCCCTCGCCGGGCAGTACCCCGGCCACGACGGCGCTCCCCGGCGGAAGCAGCACCTGGTCGAAACGGTCCTGTACGCCTGTGCTCGACGGCATCTGGATCGCGATCTTGCTGCCGACCGTCACCTTCGCCACGACCGAGCCGGCCGCCGTGTTCGGATACACCGAGCAGAGCGGCACCGAGCCGGACACGTTGACGACCTTCGGCATGACCGTCGGCAGGGTGGCGTCCATGAGGTTCTGGCGCGACGGTGACGCATTGGCCGACGCGGCGTCGATCTGTATGGCCTGCACCGGGCGGTTCCCGTACGCCTGCTTGCTGGCCGGATCCTCCAGCAACAGCCTGGCCTGGACCGCCGTGATGGGCGCCAGCCCGTCGTTGAGCAGCACGTACCACCGCGCCGCGGTGCCCGGCAGGGCCGGCACCGTGAACACCTGCCCGACCACCGCCGTGACCTTGCCGCCCGCCCGCACCTTCTTCCCTCGATCCAAAACGGGCGGGCTCTTGAAGTCGTGACCGACCGGCAGCGCGTTCAGCCACGCCGGGGGAACCTTCCGGGGCTGCGCGCCGAGCACCCGCACGCCCAGCTCGCCGACGCGCATGCGCCGATCCCCCCAGATCAACCAGTTCTGCTGCCCGTCGGAGACCACCATCGCGCCCTCGCCGACAGGTCTCCCGCCGATGTCCATCCCGCCGATCAGGGTCGTGTACGGCCGACGCCCGCCCACATTGTCGGGCCCCTCCACCACGCACACCGACCACGGCGCCTTGACCAGCTTCTCGCGCACCGGCAGCGAGTCGGGTGCTCCGGAGATCCCGATGAGCGGCCCGCGGCTGAACTTGGCCAGGGACGCGGCGGTCACGCTCCGGGTCTTGATCTCCGCGGCATCCAGCACCAGCCGCGCGGACACGTAGTTCGCCACCGGCAGCAGCCGCCGCTGCCGCTCGCTGTAGACGAACTTGGCCCCGCTCTCCTCCTCGACCAGCAACTGTCCCGGATCCGTCAGCTTGGTGGCGTTCCCGGGCTTCACCAGGCCCCAGATCCCGAACGCCGCCAGCACCAGGACCCCGACGAGGATCCCGCCGAACGTGGCCACGTTCTGCCGCCGCATCGGGGATTCGGGCACGTCCGGCTCGGCCTGCAGGAGCGCCATCCCGAGCCTCTGCTGCATCAAGCGGTGCGCTTGATAGAGGTCCTTATTGGTCTGCACAGCCCCTCCCCGCGGTCACAACCCGCGCATCAGCATAAACGCCCCTCTGTTCCCAGAAGGTGTCTTACGCACCATTCCCATCTCCGACACGGGGTCGCCGGCGGCCGGCGACCCCGCGGGACGGGCGAGTCGGAGGCCCGCTGAGAGCGGGATGTGCGCGTCGCGATCAGTCGCAGTGCTCCCGCGGACTGTCGTACTTCGCCGAGCCGATGGCGCCGCCCCACTTGATGCAGGTGCGGGCGGCCTTGGCCCGGACCGGCCCCGCGTAGTACTGGAAGCTGCCCTGGGCCGTCTTCCGCGCCTGGCCCTCGACCTCCAGATAGGCCCGCATCGCGGCCTTGCCGGAGGTGCCGTTGCGCAGGGTGACGACGCAGTTCTGACCGCTGGAGGCCGAGTAGAGCAGGACCACCCGGCCCGCGGAGCCCAGGGTGGCCGAGTCGATCTGCTTGAAGCCCGCGCCGCAGACTTCCGTGCCCGAGTAGGGGTTGCCGCCGTTGCTCGGTGGCGGTGTCGGCGTCGGCGTCGGCGTCGGCCTTTCGCCGCCGCCGCAGTTCTTCGAGGTCAGCGTCTGGTTCGGGTAGCGGAACCTGACGCCGTTGAACGTGGCGGGCACGATGGACCCGGAGGAGGTGCGCTGCTCGTAGTGGAGGTGGGCGAGCATCGTGTACTTCTCGGACGTCTTGCCGACCGTGCCGATCTTCTGCCCTTGCGCCACGGTCGCGCCCTTGGCGACCGAGCGGGCGTTCAGATGGGCGTACAGCGTGACGGACCCATCAGAATGCCGGATCTTGACAACGTTGCCGAAACCATCCGTCGTCCGGTATTCCGACATCACCACCGTGCCCGCGGCCGCCGCCACGACGGTCCTGCCGAGGTCCCCGTTGCCGTCGCCCGCGCTGCCGTTGAAGTCGATCTCGTTGCCGGCGGTGTGCGCCCGGCTCTTGCTATTGCCGACCCAGGTCTCCCCGCAGGGGAACGGGAGCTGGAACGTGGGCCCGGCCGTCACCACCGAGGCGCTTGCCACGGTCGCGCCGCCAAGGGGGAGCAAGGCGGCGCCGCAAATGCTGACAAATAAGTTCTTGATCCGCATGGGGGAAGGGTGCCAGCTTGATCATCGGCACGTCCAGTCATTCACTCACTGTTCACAAGTCGTACGCTCCCGCCCCGCGCCCTGCCACATGTGGGCCCGGTTTGGGGACGCCGGTGCCACCTGGGCTGCGCCATCGGCACCTCCTTGGCCGAGGAGGCGTGCTTCGCCGCGCAGGGGATCACGTCGTACGGCGCGGACGTCATCCGTCCGGGAGAGCCGTTTGGACGGGGGTGATGTTGCCGGTCGTCACCAGGAAACCGCGTCCTGGTGGACCTCCGACCGTCCCGCGAGGCAGCCGGATCGTGAAGATGTCACCGTCGGCCTGACCCTGCACCGCCAGCAGCAGGCCGGTGCGGGACTTGCGCGTCTCCGCCACGAACCCGCGATAGGCGACGGCCAGATCCCCTGTCGTACCGGCGATCAGCAGCCCGTGGTCGCCGTCCCTGCCGGAACGCAGCACCTCCTCCAAAGCCGTCCCCAGCGGAGAATCGGGATTGATCAGCTCGGCGTCGTCCACCAGTACGACGTAGTGGTGCTGGTCGGCGACCAGCTCCGGCAGGTTCGCCGCGTTGCCGTCTAGCACGGCGAGCGCTCCGGTCAGCTCTCTCAGCGGGCTGCGTCTCGGCGCGATGGCGATGACGGGTGTGCCTCGCGCGATCAGCGAGTGGGCGGCCGTCAGCAGGGCCGACGAGCGGCCGGAGCGGGACGGGCCCGCGATCACGGCGCCGGGGCCGTGGGCCAGCAGGTCGAGCCCGAGCGGGGCGAGGGCGTCGCCGCCCGCGCCGACCAGCGCCCACAGCGGCGAGGGAGGGCTGAACGCTGGATCCAGGTCGAGGGTCTGGGCCGCGGTGATGCGCATGGGAAGGGCATCGACGCGCAGCGGCGCCTCCCCTTCCCAACGCCGGCCGCTTCTCCCGGCGGCCGGCGCTTGCGCGTGAGCCTGGCCTGGTGGAAGGGCGTGCGCGGCGGCGCGGGCCAGCCCTTGGAGGGCCGCCACCTGGGCGGGGCCGGCCGGATCGGGGGAGAGCAGGGCGATGTGGTGTTCGACGATGCCGTGGTCGCCCATGGAGAGCGCGCGGCCGGGAGGTATCGACGCGGGCAGGCCCTTGAGCGGGAACCCGGCCAGGCCATAGTCGGAGGAGTCGGAGAGGCGGAGGAGCAGCCGATCGTCGAAGACGGTGGAGACCTGGCCAAGCAGGCCGGACCGGTCGCTGGTGATCACCGCTCTGAACCCCACCGCCGGGCCTTCGCGCAGGAGCTGCAGGAGCGCCTCGATCAGGCGGCCGTAGTCGTAGCCCTCGAACGCGGCCACGAAGCCCTCCCAGCGGTCGAGCATGAACACCAGCCAGGGGAGCCGGTGGCCCGCTTGCCGGTATTCGGCCAGGGAAGCGTGCCCGGCCTCGGCCAGCAGCTGCTGGCGGCGGCCCACCTCGGCCCGGAGCCGGGTGAGCAGGCGCTCCACCCGGTCGAGCTGGTCACGGGTCACCACCGCACCGCAGTGCGGCATCGCCACCAGCGGAAGCAGCGCGCCCGAACCGCAGTCGACCGCGTGGACGTGGACGTCTCCGGGGGAGACGTGGGCCGCAATGGACCCGGCGATCGTCCGCAGTGCCGTCGACCTGCCGCTGCGCGCGGACCCCGCGATGAGGAGGTGACCCCCGTGCGCCAGGTCGAGCGCCAGGGGTTGCCGGTCCTGCGCCCACGGGCGATCCGTGATGCCGAAGGGCAACGGCGCCACCTCGACGAACGCGCCGGGCGGCGGCGGAGGAGGAGTTGCCGGTCCGGCGGCCGGAACGGCGTTCCCCGCCGCGGGCCGGCCGGAGCCCTTCACCCGGGCCCGGACGGGGTTGCCGCGGAAGGGAAGTCCCGCCGCGTCAAGGCGAGAGGCTCCTGACCCGTTGGTAGCAGCCGAACCTGGCGCGGGCAGCGCGGCTGCGGATGCGTTGCCGGACGCGTCGATGCCGGACGCGTCGGAGGTGCCGCGGGACACGGGGACGGTGTCGCCGGATGCGGCGGAGTCGGAGTTCGCCGTCGGGCTGGAAGGCGGAGACCCCGAAGCGGCGCCGAATGTGCCCGGCGGCGTGGCCGAGAGAGCGCCGGATGTGCTGAGGTCAGGGAGGTCCAGGACGAATTGGGTGGGGAGCGGCTCCAGCCAGGGGCTGGGCTGGGTGGGGACGCCGGCCAGGCGGGCGGCCTCGATCAGGGCGTCGGCGACGAGCGTGAGGTCCGTGACCGTCGAGTCCTCCTCCGGCTCTGGAGGAGGCGGGAGAGGCCGGCCCAGAGAACGCCAGTCCACCTCGAGCACCCGCACGTTGCCACTCGCCCCGCCGCAGGCTTCCGGGCTCCCGCCCGTCCCGTCGAAGGGGCCCTGCGCTGCCCGCGCTGCGGGGTTGCCGTTCGCGCTTCCGTCCAGCGCTCCTGAAGCCGGGGCCACGGGAGCGCGGCCGCCGACTCGGGCCGTCTGCACGGCGGTCGCCGCCCCCACGCCGGAACGCACGTAGCAGCGGCCCGGCGTGGATTTGGAGATGTGGGCCGCGTCCGGGGTGTCGATGACGTCCGCTGATTCGGCGGGCTCCGTGACCCGCAGCGCGATCCGCAGGGACGTGTTGGCCTGGATGTCGGCCGTCACCACGCCCGCCGGGCGCTGGGTGGCCAGGATCAGGTGGATGCCCAGCGAACGGCCCCTGCGGGCGATGTCCACCAGGCCGGTGACGAAGTCGGGCAGCTCGGCCACCAAGGCGGCGAACTCGTCGATGATCAGCACCAGACGCGGCAGGGCGGGACCGGTGTAGTCGTCGATGTCCTTGGCCCCGGCCCGCAGCAGCAGGCGCTCCCTGCGGCGGATCTCGGCCGCCAGCGAGTCGAGCGCGCGTTGTGTCAGGTGGCCGTCGAGGTCGCTGACCATGCCGACCGTGTGCGGCAGGCGTACGCATTCCTTGAACGCCGCCCCGCCCTTGTAGTCGATCAGCACGAACGTGAGCTGGTCCGGCCGGTTGGCCACCGCCAGCGCGCAGATCAGCGTCTGCAGCAGCTCCGACTTGCCCGCGCCGGTCGTGCCGGCGATCAGGCCGTGCGGGCCGTCGAGCCTGAGGTCGACCGAGAACGGGCCCTCCGGGCCGACGCCGATGAGGGCCCTGGTGGAGCCGCGCTCGCGCCATCGGGCGGCCAGCTCCTGGCCCGATGGGGCGGGCAGGCCCATCAGATCCAGCAGGCGGACCGCGTCCGGCAGGTTGCCCGCCGGGTCGTCCCTGCTCACGTCGCGGATCGGGGCCAAGGCTCTGGCCAGGCGATCGCACCAGGCGGCGGACACGAGGTCGCCGAGGACCGGGCCGATGACGTCGAGGCCGCCGCCGCGCAGGTGCACCAGCCCGTCGGCGCCGCACGCGGCCACGGTCTGGCACTCCTCGGGCAGCAGGCGCTGGTCGTCGTCGATGGCCAGCGTGAACACGCCGGCACGCGGCCCCTGGCGCAGCACCTGCGGCATGCTCGGCAGGCCGCGCAGGACCTGGGCGCCGTCGAGGATCACCAGGACGTCGTAGGGACGGACGTCGTAGGAGGAGAAGGTGGGCTTCTCCGGCCCGCCGAGATCGTCCCAGCCGCTGGGGATCTTGCCCAGCTCCGGGATGGTGGTGTTCTGGCGCTCGTCGATGAGGGCGGCGAGCTCGGAGACGCGGCGCGCGGCCGACTCGGGGTCCGTGCCGGCCAGCGCCACGCACTCCTCTCCCGCGCGTGGTGCGCAGTGCGGCAGCCATCGCAACCAGCCCCAGCGATGCTCGGCGTCGGCGTGCGCGGACACGACCACGATGGCCAGGTCACGGGGGCTGTGCAGGGTCGCGGCCTGGGCGATGAGCCAGCTCGCGAGGCTGGTCGCGGCGGCGCGCGGCCCCGTGACGCCGGCCACTCCCAGCCTGCGCATGGGCAGCGCCACGGGCACGGAACGGCAGATCGGCGGCTCGATGGGCCCGCCCTGCTCCTCCGACAGCTCCAGGTTGGCGGGCAGATCGGCGAGCCCGACCCGGAGCCGGAGCGAATCGGAATCGTGGATCCTGCGCTCCCACAGCCGCCTGCGTGGCCCCGTGGCCGTGAGCAGCACTTGGGCCGGGTCCGGCGCGTCGGCTCTGCGGGCCGACTCGTCGGCCACCCTGGCCCGCTCGACCGCTTCGTCGTATGCCTGGAGCCGTTCCTTGAACTCCTTGATCGCCTTCTTGTGCTGCTTCTTGCCGTGGCGGCGGTCGCTCCACCATTGGCCGATCATGATGATCGGCGTCATCAGGGCGACGAGCAGGTAGTACCACTGCCGCAGGGCGATCGCGAGCGTCAACCCCAGCACCGCGGGCAGGAAGGCGGCCAGCAGCTGCAGGCGCAGGCCTTCGTTCCTGCCCGGCTCTTTCGGCTTGACGAACTTGCGCTCCGGCTCGGGCTGCCGGAGCCTGGGCGGGCGGTTGTAGGCCACGCCGCCCTCGCTCCTGGGGGCCAGGTGCGCGTCCCTGGGCTCGACCGAGGTGAGCACGAAGACCGACGTGCCGCAGGTCAGCACCGCCTGATCGGACCATTGGGCGGGCTCGGTGAGCGGCCGGCCGTCCAGCTCGGGTGTCTCGCCGTAGTCCGCGGCGAACTCGGCCGCCTCCCGCTCGGCGACCCGCGCCGTCAGCTCGGCGACCTCCTCTGCCCACCGCCCCTTGAGCTTGAGCTTGGGCGTCTCCCCGGGCTGCTGCCGCGCCCGCTCCACGGTGATCCCGTCCGGCGTCACCCGGACGGTCACCGCCTCCGGAGCGAGCGCTGGGTCGGCGGCGGCGATCGCGCACGTCGGGTCGGCGCCGATCACGTGCGTGCCCAGCCCCAGCCGGTGCACTGCCCCCGCCGCGGGGCCGCCCACCACCCGCACCTCGGCCACCCCGCCCGGCTCCTCGATGACGGTGGCGCGGGCCAGGTGGGCGTCGAGCGTGACCTTGTCACCGTCCCGCAGCACGGCGGTGGCCTGGGCGCGCGGGTCGAGCGGGCGGCCGTCACGCCACAGGACCGGCGCCTCGCCGGCCAAAGCGGTCCTCTCCCGGCCGGCCCTTTCCGGCGTACGCGGTCGCGGCACGTGGAACCCGGCGACGTCATCGGCCGTCGCCGCGCCGGACGCTCCAGCGGACATCCCGTAGGGGGCCCGCGCTCCGGGCAGCCGGACGACCTTGGCCAGAGGCCCGTGATCGCTGAGTGCCTCGCTCACCCTCGCCACCGTGGCGCCGTCGTCGCCGTCGATCACGACGTCACGATCGCCCTGCCCGCCGAGCACGGTGAGCATGATCCGCATGATGCCGTCTCCTCGCTCGACTCCGGGCGCCAAGGTAGCGCCCGAAGCGACGCTAGGCCCGCCGGTTGACGGCAATGGCATGGCAAGCCGCGGCTGTGGACAAGGAGGGTTGGCGCTCCGGGTGGCTGTGGATGAGTTTCCGGCCAAACCATGAGAACAAAGGGGCCTATGTGATTTAAGTGGCGACTACCCGGAAAAATCCTCATTCGTCAACTCGATAGAGACAATAAGTATTGATCATTTCGCATTGTCATCCCGTCACCTGCGAAACGAGCATGGGTCCTCGCATTCCGCCCCCGCCGCAGTAACGCCGCCCACATAATGGCGTGGTTTCCACCATTCACATTGGGAGCCCCCCACCCATGAGGACCAGTGAAAAACCTGCCGGCAACGCGGCGGCGGGGTTGTCCGGCCCGGCCTCGCGCAAGCTCCCCGTGCCGCCCCGAGAACGCAAACCGGCCCTGGCCGCGCTGGCCGTCCTGCTCATACTCGGCGGAGCGCTGGCCACGACCCTGCTCGTGCTGCGCAGCGGGGACCGCATCTCCGCCATCAGGGTCACCCAGCAGATCGGTGCAGGTCAGAAGTTCACCGAGCAGGCGATCGAAGAAGTCAAGATCGCCGATACCGGCATCGAATTCGTGAGCTGGTCCCAGCGCGGGCAGGTGCTCGACAGCTTCGCGGCCGTCACGATCCTCCCGGGCACCCTGCTCACGAACCAGATGGGCGCCAGGGCCAGCACCGAGCTCGGCGAGGGAAAGGCCACCGTCGGATTGTCGCTCAAGCCAGGGCAAATGCCCGCGGGCGTGCAAGTGGGTGACCGCGTTCAGGTGATATTCGTGCCGAGCCGCTCAAGTCAGGGAGAAACCCGCGTACTCGCCCCCAGCGCGCTGGTCTTCGCCGCGGGCGACAAGTCCAGGTCGGGAAATTCCGGTCAGTTGACCGTGGTCGTGGATTCGTCGGTAGCGCCGCAAATCGTGGCGTTCGCCTCCACCGGGGAGATCGCGGTGGCCGAGCTCCCAGGGGCACGCTGACGTGGGGCTGATCGTGCTGGCCGCCGACAAGGGCGCGCCCGGCGTGACGACGGCCGCGACGGCCCTGGCCGCGGTGTGGCCGCGGCCGATGCTGCTGGCCGAATGCGACCCGGCGGGCGGCGACCTCGCCTACCGGCTGCCCGCCGCCGACGGCGGCGTGCTCAACCCGGGCCGGGGCCTGCTCACGCTGGGCGCGACGGCGCGGCGCGGCCTGGAGCCCGCCCAGATCCACCAGCACACGCAGAAGATCATCGGCGGCCTCGACGTGCTGGCCGGGCTCACCCACGGCGAGCAGGCCGCCGGGCTCACCTGGCTGTGGGGCCCGCTGGGCAGGGCGCTCGCCGCCATCCCGAACGCCGACGTCATCGCCGACTGCGGCCGCCTCGGCGCCCATCAGCAGCTCGGCGACCTGCTCGCCGAGGCCGACCAAATCGTGCTGCTGACCAGGGCGACCCTCGACCACGTCGCCCACCTGCGCGAGCGCCTCCAGATCACCAAGGCGCACGGCGTCGTCGTGATCGCCGACCCGCGCGCCTACCGCGCCTCCATCGAGGACGTACGCAGGATCATCGGCCCGAGCGTCCAATTCGTGTACGGCCTCGCGTACGACCCCAAGGGCGCCGAGCTCCTCCGCGGCCAGTGGGGCGGCCGCCTGGATCGCTCGCTCCTCATCCGTACGGCCCGCGACCTCGCGGCGAGGCTGGTGAGTCACCGATGATCGATCACTCGCTGGTCAAGCGGTTCCGCCAGGAGGTCGGCGACCGGTTGGCGCATCAGCGCAGGATCGACCAGGCCAACGGCCTGCCCGCGATGACCGGGGAGGACGAGCGCCAGTTCGCCAGGGCGCTGATCTCCCAGGTGCTCGAAGAGCACGCCCGCAGTGAGATCGGCCTCGGCCGCACCCCGCCCACGATCGAGGAGGAAGAGGCGCTCGCGGCCGGCATCCACGCCGCGCTCTTCGGCGTCGGCCGGCTGCAGCCGCTGCTCGACGACAGCGAGGTCGAGAACATCGACATCAACGGCTGCGACAAGGTCTTCGTCAGCTACGCCGACGGCCAGGAGCTCATGCACGAGCCGGTCGCCGAGTCCGACGAGGAGCTGATCGAGCTGATCCAGATCCTGGCGGCGTACTCGGGGCTGTCGAGCAGGCCGTTCGACACCGCGAACCCGCAGCTCGACCTGCGCCTCCCCGACGGCTCCCGGCTGAGCGCGGTCATGGACGTCACGGTCAGGCCGGCGGTCTCGATCCGCCGCGCCCGCCTGGGCAAAGTCTTCATGACCGATCTAGTTGGCAACGGCACGATAAGTCCGGACGTGGGGAGGTTCTTGAGCGCAGCCGTCGCCGCCCGCAAGAACATCATGATCGCCGGATCCACCAACGCCGGCAAGACCACCCTGCTCAGAGCCCTGGCCAACGAGATCCCGCCCAACGAGCGCCTCATCACCGTCGAACGCGCCCTCGAGCTCGGCCTCGACCAGTTCCCCGAGCTGCACCCCAACGTCGTCGCCTTCGAGCAGCGCCTGCCCAACTCCGAGGGCCAGGGCGAGATCTCCATGGCCGAGCTGGTCAGACGCTCGCTCAGGATGAACCCCAGCCGCGTCATCGTCGGCGAGGTGCTCGGCGACGAGATCGTCACCATGCTCAACGCGATGACCCAGGGCAACGACGGCTCCCTGTCGACCATCCACGCCAACTCCAGCATGGAGGTCTTCAACCGCATCGCCACCTACGCCCTGCAGGCCGGTGAGCGTCTCCCCATCGACGCCACCCACATGCTCATCGCGGGTGCCATCGACTTCGTCGTCTTCATCGAGAAGCGCAACGACTATCACCGCGGCGGCACCCTGCGCCGCTACGTCTCCAGCATCCGCGAGGTCAACGGCTGCGACGGCCGCGTCCTGTCGAGCGAGGTGTTCGTGCCGGGACCCGACGGCGCCGCCGTGGCGCACGCGCCGGTCTCCTGCCTGGAGGAGCTCATCGCCCATGGCTACACCCCAGGGGGCTGGTGACGGATGGCGATCACATTCGACCCGCTGGCCCTGCTGGCCGGGGCCGTGGCCGGCGGCGGCCTGTTCCTGTTCTTCCTCTCCCTGTACGGCCTGCGCCCCCGCCCGCCCCAGCCCAAGCGCCACCTGATCAAGATGCTGACCACCCGCGCCGCCATAGCCGCCGTGGCCGCCACCATGGTCCTGGTGGTCACCGGCTGGCCGGTCGTGGCGGTGGGCACGGTGTTGCTGGTGTTCGCCTGGCGCGGACTGTCGGGCGGCGCGGCCGAGGAACGCGCCGCGATGCGCCGCCTCGAAGGGCTGGCCGCCTGGACCGAGTCGCTGCGCGACACGATCGCCGGCGCGGCCGGGCTGGAACAGGCCATCCCGTCGTCCATCAGGGCCGCCGCCCCCACGCTGCGACCCCACCTCCGGGCCATGATCGACCGGCTGCACACCCGGATGGCGCTACCGGAGGCCCTCGCGCTGTTCGCCGACGAGCTGGACGACCCCTCGGCCGACCTGGTGGTGGCCGCGCTCATCCTCAACTCCAAGCTCCGCGGCCCCGGCCTGCGCGACGTGCTGGGCGCGCTGGCCGTCTCGGCCCGCGAGGAGCTCGACATGCGCCGCCGCGTCGAGGCCGAACGCCGCTCGACCAGGCGCAGCGTCCAGATCGTGGTGATCACCGCCCTGGTCTTCGCGGGAATCCTCGTGGTCTTCAACCCCTCGTACGTCGCCGAGTACGAAGGCTTCCTCGGCCAGGCCGTCCTGGTGGTCGTCGCCGGCCTGTTCGGCGCGGGATTCGCCTGGATGAGGCGGCTGGCGAGGTTCGACAAGCCGACGCGGCTGCTGATGGGAGGAGGCGGCAATGGTTGAGGGCGCGCTGGCCGGCGCGGTGCTCGGGCTCGGCCTGTTCGTGCTGCTGCGGGCGCTCTTCCCGGCCCGTCCCGGGCTGGTGGCGCGGCTGCTCGCGCTCGACGCCGTACGCGAGGACGCCGACGCGCCTCGCATCCAGCTCGCGCTCCCCGAGGAGGAGGTCAGCGCGTTCCGCCGCGGTCTTGGCGTGCGCCTGGCCCGCCTCTACGGCGCCCGCGGCTGGGAAGTCCGGTCGGTCAAGGCGGACCTGGCGCTGGTCGGGCGGTCGTTCGAGGCCTTCCTCGCCACCAAGGCGTTGCTCGCGGCCAGTGGCCTGCTGGCGTTCCCGCTGCTGCTCGGCTGGCTGCTGCTCATGGGATGGGGCACCTCGCTCGCCATCCCGTTCTGGGCCGCCGTGCTCGCGGCGGTCGTCTTCTTCTTCCTGCCCGACCTGCAGGTCAAGAGGGACGCGGCGGCCAAGAGGCGGGACTTCCGCCATGTCGTGGGCGCGTTCCTCGACCTGGTCTCCATGAACCTGGCCGGCGGCCGCGGCGTGCCCGAGGCCCTGATGATGGCCGTCTCGGTCAGCGGCGAGCAGCCCAACTGGGCGATGGGCCGCATCCGCGACGCGCTGCGCGGCGCCAGGATCGTCGGCATCACCCCGTGGCAGGCGCTCGGCCAGCTCGGCGAGGAGATCAACGTCGACGAGCTGCGCGACCTGTCCGCCGCGCTCGGCCTGGTGGCCGACGACGGCGCCAAAATACGCGCCTCGCTGACAGCCAGAGCCGCCACGTTGCGCCGCCGCGAGCTGGCCGAGATCGAGGGCCGGGCGGGCGAGCGTTCGCAGTCGATGCTCGTGGCCCAGCTCCTCCTCTGCGCCGGTTTCGTGATCTTTCTCAGTTTTCCCGCCGCTATGAAGATGTTGGGGGTCTGATGAACCATCCCTGGATCGTTTACCTCACCGCGTACCTGAGCTCGCGCATCCATCACGCCCGCACGGCGCCCACCCGTGGCGCCTCCGCGGTCGAATGGGTGATCATCACCGCCATCATCGCCGGGGTCGCGCTCGGCCTGGCCACCTTGATCAGGACCTTGGTCGAGCAGCAGCAGGGCGAGATCGAGCAGAGCTTCGGCGGTGGTGGCGGTGGCGGTGGCAACCCCGAGCCGTAAAGAGGGTGAGCGCGGCGTGGCGGCGGTCGAGCTGGCCCTGCTCATGCCGATCATCCTCGCGGTGGCGCTGCTCATCGTGCAGGTGGCGCTCTGGTTCCACGGCCGGCAGGTCGCGGAGGCGGCGGCCAGGGAGGGCGCCCGCGTGGCCAGGGCGGCGCCCGTCGACTCGGGCGACTGGGAGGGCGCGGCCACGACGAAGGCCACCGACATCGTGCGCGCCATCGGGCCCCGGCTGCTCGGCAACGCCACGGCCACGACGTCCGAGAAGGAGCCGGACGAGCGCTTCGTCACCGTGACCGGCAGCGCCGTACAGGTCATCCCGCTGCTGCCGTCGCTCACGTTCACGATCACCGCGACGGCGGGCGGCCCCGTCGAATGCTTCCGCCCGGACAACGGCGGCGAGGACTGCCAATGACGAGAGAGCACGAGCGCGGCTCCATGGCCGTGGAGACGGTCATGCTGGCGCCGGTCTTCCTGCTGTTCCTCATGTTCCTCGCCGGAGCCGGGGTGCTGGTGGAGTCGCAGGGGCGGGTCAACGGGGCGGCCAGGGACGCCGCCAGGGCCGCGTCGGTGCAGCGGACGTTCGACGAGGCCGAGGCGGCCGCCGAGGCCATCGCCGGGAGCGCGCTCACCGGCCCCTGCGGGTCCCCGTCGGTCTCCTTGGACGGCTCGGAATGGGAGCAGGGCGGCCGGGTCGAGGCCGAGGTCACCTGCGAGCTGGACCTGGGCTTCCTCGGGTTCGGCGGGTCCAAGCAGCTGACCGGCACGGCCGTAGTGCCTCTGGAGCAGTTCAGGAGGGTCGAGGAGTGAGCGAGCGGGGGTCCATGTCGGTGTTCACCGTGCTGTTCTCCGTGGTCGCGTTCCTGCTGGCCGGGCTGCTGGTGGACGGCGGCGGGGCGATCAACGCCCGGCTGCGCGCCGCGGACGTGGCCGAGCAGGCCGCACGGGCCGGCGCCGACCAGATCGACGTCGACCACCTCCGCGCGACCGGGCAGACGCGGCTGCTCGGCGAGGACCAGGTGTGCGCCAGGGCCGACGAGATCGTCACCGCGCAGGGCGGCGACGACGTGACCAGGGGCGAATGCTCGGTGGAGCAGCAGCAGGTGACGGTCACCGTGTCGGTGCGGTGGGAGGCGTTCTTCCTCGGCGCGATCGGCTTCCCCGGCACGGAGATGAACGGCGAGGCCGCCGCCGCGCCCGAAGCGAGATAGACCGAATCCCGCCACTCGATGGCCGCGGATCGCATGGGTCATGACGCTGGACGGAGAAAGGAGAGGCGATGCCGACGCGAGAGCCCGGCCGTCCGCGGGGACGCCACGCGACCGCGCGCAGCGCCGGCGACGTGCTCGCCGGGCTCGGGGCGCTGGTCGTGCTCGTGGCGCTCGTTGGCGGGGTGCCGTACGCGCTGCTCACGTTCGTCGGGCCGCCGATCGATCCCCAGCTGCTCGACCTCGACCTGCTCACCAGCCGCGTCGGGCCCAGCACCATCGTGGCCGTGCTGGTGCTGCTGGTGTGGCTCGCCTGGTTCCAGCTGTTCGTGTGCGTGCTCGTCGAGGTGTACGCCGGGGTGCGCCGGGTCGGGATGCCCGCCCGCGTACCGCTGTCCGGCGGCACCCAGGCCCTGGCCAACAAGCTCGTCGGGGCCGTGCTGCTGCTGTTCACGACCGGGGCGATGGTCGTGCCGATCGCCAAGCTGGCGCCCCCGCCCGCGGCGACGCCCGTGACGGCGGTCGCGTACTCGGCGCCGATCGTCGAGAAGACGCTGGAGACGAGCAAGACCAAGAAGGTGTACGTGGTGCAGCCCCCGCACGGGCGGCACCACGAGAGCCTGTGGGAGATCGCGGAGAAATGCCTCGGAGACGGCCGCCGATATCCCGAAATTTACCGACTTAACCAGGCGAAAGAGCAGCCGGATGGCTCGCGCCTGCGGATGGCCGACCTGATCCGGCCCGGCTGGGTGCTCGACATGCCGGACGACGCCAGAAACGTCCACATCGTCCCCGCCGACCAGCCACGCGAGCAGACGCTGCGCGAGCACCCGGGCCGCGCGGAGGTGTCCAGGGGCAAGGCCGTCGACGAGGTCCAGAAGAACACCAAGAAGGGCGAGGCCCAATACCGCCTGCCGGAGCAGAACGACAGCCGGCCGCAACAGGACCAGCAACCGGCCGCCATCCAGGAGAGCCAGGACAGCGACTTCGCCGACTATCTCGCCACGGCCTCGCTGGCCGCCGCCGGGCTGCTGCTCGTGCTGGCCAGGCGGCGCCGCGAGCAGCTGTGGCGGCGGGTGTTCGGCCGCCGGATCGCCCGCCCGCGCGGCGACGCCGCCGAGGCCGAGGTCGCACTCAGAATGGGCGGCGACGCGCCCGGCGCCCGAATCCTGGACATCGGCCTGCGGCTGCTCGGAGCCGAGCTGGCGGCGCAGAACCGCACGCCGCCCACCGTGTACGCGGCCCACCTGTCGCCCCGCACGCTCGACCTGTGGATCCACCCGGCGGACCCCGACCCGCCCGCGCCGTGGACGGCCCAGGACGGAGGCCAGGTGTGGCGGCTGCCCGCCCACGAAGGCCGCCTTTTGCCGGAGCGGAGGAGCTCGGGGGGAGAGAGCGAAGCCAACGGGCCCCGACGCGGCCGCGACCATGAGCACGTCCAGCCGGGCGGGGCGCCGTACCCGGGGTTGGTCTCGATCGGCACGAACGCCGGCGGGCGGGTGCTGATCGACCTGGAGGCCGCGCAGGGCCTGATCAACGTACGCGGGCCGCAGACCACGGCCGCGCTGGCCGCGCTCGCCGTCGAGCTGGCCACCAACCGCTGGTCCGACCGGATGCGCATCACCCTCGTCGGCTTCGGCGAGGAACTGACCGCGATCGCGCCCGACCGGATCAGGGCCGTGGGCGGACTGGCCGAGGTGCTGCCCGAGCTGGAGGCCACCGCGGCGCCGCGCAGGGAGGTGCTGACCGGGCGCATCACCGGCAGCCCCCGCGACGCCCACTACCTGCTGTCCTCGGTGGCGCCCACGCACGAGGAGGCGCGCCGCCTGGCGCTGCTGGCCCGCAGGGACACCGCCGGGTACGTGGTGGCCGGCGACGTTCCGCACGCCACGTGGACCCTGGAGATCACCGAGGCCGGCAAGGCCAAGATCGCCGAGCTGGGCTTCGAGGTGGACGCCCAGCTCCTGCCCCGCCGCCACTACAAGGCGCTGATCGACCTGTTCCGCACGGCCGCGCGGCTCGACGGGGAAGCCATCCCCGAGGCCGAGCCGCTGGCCGGGCTGCACCCGCCCGCCGTCGAGATCAGGATGCTCGGCCCCATCGAGATCGCCGGCCTCGGACCGCTGGAAGAGGGCCGGCTGGCGCTGGCCACCGAGCTGCTGGTCTACCTGGCCACGCACCCCGGCGGCGTCCATCCTGTGGTGCTCGGCGGGGTGCTGTGGCCGCGTGGTGTGCAGGACATGGTCAGGGACGCCACGATCGCCAGGGTCGCCGACTGGCTGGGCCCCGAGCACCTGCTCACCGACGAGGTGGGCCGGCTGCGGCTGGGTCCCGAGGTGCGTACGGACTGGGCGCTGTTCCGCGAGCTCGTACGCCGCTCGCACGGCGATTCGACGGCCAGGGCGGTGCTACTGGAAAAGGCGCTCGGCCTGGTCAGAGGCCCGCTGCTGGCCGGCAGGCCGCCCGGCAGGTACGCGTGGCTGGCGGCGGAGGACCTGGAGTACGACGTGGCCGCCGAGGTGGCCGACGCGGCGCACCAGCTCTGCGAGATCCGGCTCGCGCACGGCCAGCCGGACGCGGCCGTGTCCGCCGTACGCGCGGCGCTGCTGCTGGCCACCGACGACGAGAGCCTCTGGCGGGACCTGCTGCGTGCCACGCACGCCACCGAGGACATCGTCCGCCTGCGCGCCGTCGTCGAGGGCCTGACCCTGAGGGCCACCTCGCACCCGTACGGCGGCGGGATGGCCCCGGAGACCGAGGCATTGATCGAGGAACTGCTGCCCACGTGGCGCATTCATGTGGTGAGGGAGTCATCGGCATGAGACGCATCGCAGCCCTGCTCGGGCTCACGCTCCTGGTGGGATGCGGGCCAGGGGAGCGACCGTACACGCCACAGGGGGTTTCGACGCCCGCGCCCGCGAAGAGCACGGCCCAGGCCAAGCCCGCGGACAAGACACCGTCCACAGGGCCCGAGACGATCACGATCGGCGGCAAGTTCCGGATGGACATCGAGTGGCCCGCCGACCGCGACCCCCTCCTGGAGCTCGTCACCGACTACCTGGTCGCCACCAGGAAGGTGCTCGTCTCAGGAAACGATCGATACCTACAGGATCTGGATCTCGAACTGACGGCCGTCCGTCAAGCGTACGACTGGGTGCACACGTACACCGAAGAGGAGAAGACGGTGAAAGGCGCCACCCGGCTCTACAACCTGCGCGTCGCCGCGAAGGTGGGCAAGGGCGTACAGGTCAATGCCTGTGTGGACGAGACGGAGGCGCGCGTGGTCTCCACGCGTACCGGCAAGGCCGTCGTGCCCCAGCCCGATTGGGTGCGGACCCCTTACCTCCAGGCCGCCCTGGCGCACCGCGGTGACGACGGCGTGTGGCGGATCAGAGAACTCCGCTACGACTTGAAAGGGTGCACGGGATGAACCGCCTGGTCTCGATGGTTGTCGCGGGCCTGCTGATGGTCGCCGACAATCCGCCGTCCGGCAATGTCATCGACGAAGGCCGGACGAAGGGTGTCGAGCTCACCCACTCCAAGATCGTCATCTCGGGGGACGGCGCCAGAGGCGGTAGCAGTGACGGCTATGTGCTCAAACGCCCCTGCTGGTACGAGCCGGGCCCGGACGCGAGCGAGATGCTCAAGACGCAGGAAGGGCTGCGGGCGTACTGGTTCAGGTTCACGAAGAACCCGACCGAGGAGAAGTTCCAGCAGTTCCTCAAACAGTTCGAGGACCGCATCGGGCAGCCGGGACGCTGGTGGGGGCCGGCGTACAACGCCGCGGACCCGAAGGGCGAGGCGTGCTTCGCCAGCCTCGACCCGTTCGTCTTCGTGCCGCCCGGCACCACTCCGCCGTCCGGGATCACGATCCAGGAGTTGGCAGAGATCGCCAGGGCCGCCCTGACCGTGCCTGAGCCCACCGTCAAGCTGAACCCCGACGCCAAGAGCTACGTCAACCTGCCCACCTGGGTCTGGCTGGAGGGCATCGGGGAGCCGCGGAGGTCGGTGACCGCGACGATTCCCGGCGTCATGAGCGCCACCGTGGTCGCCACTCTCCAGGACATCAAGATCGATCCAGGCACCACGCCGGACCGGGCGGAGGTCAACGAGAGCGGGTGCGGCACCGCCGGCAAGCCGTACGTCAAGGGCGGCACGTTCTCCTGTGGCGTGCGTTACCTGCGCTCATCGATCGACCAATCGCGCGAGAAGTACACGCTCACCGTCACCACCGTGTGGCCTGTCGAGGTAGCGGGCGACGTGGTGCCGGTCCAGTTCGCGCCCGTCGAGGTGGGCACCAGCCGGGACTTGCCGGTCGGCGAGATCCAGAGCAACGTCAGGCCCTAGCTGAGGACCGCGGCGAGCGGGGCCGGCTCGGGCAGCTCCGCCGCCTCGGCCAGCACCTCCTTGAGCACGGCGTCATGCGTGGGCTGCGCCTGTGCCAGCAGCTCGCGCCCGGCCTCCGTGACCTCGGAGTAGATGCCGCGCCTGTCGTCCTCGCACAGGTAGCGCCGCAGCAGCCCGCGGTTCTCCAGCCGCGTCGTGGCGCTCTGGCTGAGCACGACCGCGCGGGCGAGCTGCTGCATGCGCATGTGCCAGCCGTCCTGGCGGGCCAGCGCATCCAGCACGGTGTATTCGCTCACACTCAGCCCGTGCTCCTGCTGGAGCGCCTTCTCCAGCCTGTCCTCGATTTTGGCGTGCAGCGCGGCGAGGGTGCGCCAGCCTTGGGCGCGCGCCTCGACGGCGTCATCGGCCAGGGGCATGTGACAGCCTCCTCGACACAGTTGTATGGGCAGACAGCCGGCGTGTGCAGCGCGTCGTGCCCGCCTGACCATGAGACAGGGCTGGCACGGAATGTCGTGCCAGCCCTGGTCAGCTCAGTATCACTGCTCGACGGCGCCGTCGGCGGCGAAGGCCTTGGCGGCGGAGTGGAACAGGTCCTCAACGCTGTCGGCGGTGGCGGCCTCGTAGATCCGGTGCTGGTGGAGCTCTAGGTCCTGGCAGTGGGCGAGGCGTTTCACCATGTGTTCGGGCACCTCAACGTCGCGCGCTGCCAGGGTTATCTTGAGGGCCCTGGCCAGGCCCAAGCCGAACCACTCGCGGAGCGGCTCGCTCCTGGGTCACGACCATCCGCGGATCACCTCTTCTTTAGTCGAAGATCTCATCGGCGCTCCTGGCGATGGCGGCCTTGCGGATCCAGGACTTGAGGACGTCCAGGTCGGTGCACTCGGTGATGCGTGTCCGTCCCTCGTCGGACACGGGAATGCCGCGTGCTTCCAGGAACAGCAGGATGGCCTCGGCCTCGCCTTCGGCGACCCACTCACGGACTATCTTGCTTCTGGGCTGGTACGTTCCCATGGGCATCCAGGCCTCCATAACCTTGGTGAACACGTTATCGGGCAGGCACGAGAAGACGAGGTCAGCATAACTTTTCTTGCTCGGCAGGTCCTTAAGTGCCTCGAGGAGTGTCAGGACGGTCTCGACGCCAGCCTCGGACTGGCCATACACGACGGCCGAAACGGCAGTGAGTTCGGGCTCGTCAATAGCGCGGGCAAGGTCGGTGATCATGGGAATCCCGTCCGGGCCGATGACGATCGGACACAGCACCCACCCGGGATGCCCCATGTCGATGGGTTCCGCGCAGCGCTGGGCTGTCTTCGCATCCTCGCAGAAGACCAGCAGCAGAACCGGGCACTTCTGGCGCTTCCGTAGCGTAGACAGGTAGACAGGCCAGGCCCACAGCTTGTCTTCGTCGTATTTCCGCTGCACCTCCAGTACGACCGCTGACACCGGCGCGTTGCCGTTCATCAGCACGACGACCGAGTCGGCCCGGAATTCCGTGGGGACGCAATCGGGGAAGTTGGAGTCGCTCAGCCAGGCTTCTTCGAAAGGGGGTACGGGGACACCCGTCTGTGTCAGCAAGGTCGCGATCAGCTCTGGGCATCCCCGGACGAGATCTATAAGGAACTCGTGTTTCTGGGTCGGCATGGCAAACACATTACCGAAAGCGATATCTTCATTACTGTACGTTAGTTATTCCTCCGGATTCGTGGGCAAGTAGCCACTCTTTGACCGGTACGCCGTAGTAGTAACCGCCATATCCCCCACCACTGGGCAGCACCCGATGACATGGCACGAACGGCGCGATCAGGTTCTGCGCGCATGCCGATCCCGCCGCCCGCGCCGCCGTCTTCGGCAACCCGGCTCGCACGGCCAGCTCCGCATACGAGACGGTCGTCCCGGCCTTGACCTCGCGCAACGCCGCATGAAGCCGCTTGCGCGTAGGCGTGCCCGGCTGGGAGACAGGGATGGCGTCCAGGGCGTCCAGGTCGCCCGCCAGATACGCGCGGACCGCCTCCGAGGCCGGCCCCAGGTCGTCCACCACCTCCAGGCCCTCCGCCTGCAGCGCGGGCGTGAGCCGGGCGAACATCTCCTTGGGCTCGGCCGTGAAGCCGGCCGCGACCAGCACCCCCTCGCGGGCCAGCAGCGCCAGCGGCCCCATGGGAGTCGGTACGAGCTGAGCAGCGATCATGATGAGCTCCAAAGGTGTAGCGCGGCGTAGGCCCGCCAGGGCCGCCACCGCTCGATGTGGTCGTCGGGGATGCCCAGGGCGGCCATGCGCTTGGTGAGCACGAGGTCGCCCGTGGGCCAGGCGTCGGGGTCGCGCAGCGCTCGCAACGCGATGTAGCTGGCCGTCCACGGGCCGATGCCGGGCACCTCCAGCAGCCCGGCCACCGCCTCCGCGGGATCCTGGCCGCCGTCCAGGTCGATGTGGCCGTCGACCAGGCGCGCCGCCAGGTCCTTGAGCGTGGCGATCCGGCGGTTGGTCAGGCCGAGGCCGGTGAGGTCGGTCTCCAGGAGGAGGGCGGGGGTGGGGAAGAGGCCGCCGGGGGCGGCGGCCCTGGCGACGATGCGGCCGAGCAACGTACGGGCGCCCGCCACGGAGATCTGCTGGCCGACGACCGCGCGCACGCCCAGCTCGAACCCGTCGAACGTGCCCGGCACGCGCAGCCCGGGACGGGCCGCGACCAAAGGCCCGAGGGAGGTCTGGCCGAGGATCTCGGCGATGGCGTCCGGGTCGGCGTCCAGGTCCAGCAGCCGCCGGCAGCGGGCCACGACGCGGGCGAGTTGCCGCGTGTCGTCCACCGCCACGTCCAGGGCTATGTGGTCGCGCTGCGGTGTGAGGGTGATCGTCCCACCTGGCACGGTCCTGGCGTACGACGTCCCATCCGCCACCTCCAGCCCCGGAATCGCCCGGGAGGCCAGGAACGCGAAGACCCCCTCCACGTCGTACGGCTCGCGCCGGTGCAGCCGCAGCCGGAGCGCGGCGGGCCCGGCCACTTCGGCGACCCGGGGACCGCCCGCCGTGGCCCGCAACTCGCTCGGCGCGAATCCGTACGTCTCCCGCATCGTCGCGTTGAACTGCCGGACGCTCCCGAACCCCGCCGCGAACGCCACATCCGTGACCGGCAGCCCCGTCTCCGTCAGCAGTTGCTTGGCCAGCAGCAGCCGCTTCGTACGGGCCACCGCCAGCGGTCCGACCCCCAGCTCGGCCACGAAGAGCCGGTGCAGGTGCCGCTCGGTGATGTGCAGCCGCCTGGCCAGCCCCGCGACGCCCTGTTCGTCGGCCGCCCCGTCGTCGATCAGCCGCAGCGCCCGGCCGATGAGGTCACCACGAAGGTCCCAGCCGGGATCGCCGGGGGAGAGCTCGGGACGGCAGCGCTTGCACGGGCGGAACCCGGCGGCCTCGGCCGACGCCGCATGCCGGTAGAAGCGCACGTTCCTGGACGACGGCGTACGGGCCGGGCAGATCGGACGGCAGTAGATTCGTGTCGTGGTCACCGCCGTGTAGAAGCGCCCGTCGAACCTGGCGTCCCTGGCGGAGACGGCCCGGTAGCACGAGTCGAAGTCGAGCTGTAGTGGTGCCATGTCTCCGACGGTATGCGTTCCCCAGGGACGCTGACTGGCGGAAATCGGACGTCAACGTCAAATGCCAGGTCAGCAGGTCGAGGCCGTGGACTGGCGGGAATCGGACCTGAATTCTCAGGGTTGGTGGCGAAGCCGTGAGAAGAGGAACGGCGCCCAGCTGGAGGCCATGATCAGGGCGCCCAGCCACAGTGCCGACCGCACGCCCCACACTTCGCCGAGCGCGCCCGCCAGCAGGCCGCCCAGGCCGATCGCGCCCATCAGGAGCAGCCGCATCGTGGCCGTCATCCGGCCGAGCATGTCGTCGGGCGTCACCCGCTGCCGCAAGCTGGTCAGCAGCACGTTGTTGACCCCGGTGCGGAACGTCAGCACGAACCACGCCGCCGCGGCCGCCCACAGCCACGGCCCTCGGTCCAGGAACGGGATAGCGAACGAGGCGGGCGCGGTGGCCAGGCTGACGTACCAGGTGGCCCGCCCGGTGCCGAGGCGGCGGCCGATCAGGTGGGCGGCCGCCGAGCCCGCCAACGCGCCGAGCCCGCCGACGGCGAGGTACGCGCCGAGCACCCACTCCGGATAGCCGAGCTGATCGACGAGGAGGACCGGCAGCAGCACCGAGCAGAGCGGGAACGCCAGGTTGGCCATCGTTCCCTGGATCAGGACCGACACCAGGACCGAGTTCCCGAAGAGGAAGCGCACGCCGGCCGCGATCCGCCGCCGAATCGGCTCCCGGTCCGCCGGCGCCGGCGCGGCGGGCTCGGGGACGCCGCGGAGCCAGGCGGCCGACCACAAATAGCTCAGTGCGTCTCCCAGCACCGTCATCGGCGCGCCCGCGACCTGTACCAGCACCCCGGCCGCGCTCCGCCCCGCGATGTCCATCCCCGCGCCCATCCCGACCAGCAGCGAGTTCGCGGACGTCAGCCGCTCGCGCCCCACGAGCCCGGGCACGAGGCTCATCGACGCCACGTCGAACAGCAGCGTCCCTGCCCCCACCAGCACCGCCACCGCGTACAGCTGCCCCATGGACAGCCACCCGCCCCACCACGCCACCGGCACCGAGAGCAGCACCCCGGCGCGCGCGACGTCGGCGGCGATCATGACGGGCCGCCGCCTGACCCTGTCCACCCAGGCGCCGGCAGGCAGCCCCAGCGCCAGCACGGTGAGCGTGCCGAGCGCTGACAGCAGCCCGACCTCCGCAGGCCCGGCTCCCAACGCCGTCACGGCGAGCAGGGGCAGCGCGACGTAGCTGATCTGGCTGCCGAGCTGGCTCACCGCACCAGCGATGAAGAGGTTACGAAACCCACGAAACCGCAATAGCGGTTCTTCCATCAGAGTTGCCGACATGTCTGCCAGAGTGCTGAGATGTCGGCCAAAGCCGCTATTGATTAAGTGACCCGCGAATCCAATGACGATCGACTTGACGTTCACGGCCCACGACATCGCCAACACCCGCTTCGCGATCTCCCCGCTCGGCGAGGTCGTGGCCAGCGTCAGAGTGGTGAAGAACCCGTCGGCGCACCCGCTCCTGCGCTCCTGGGCCGACCAGGTGCGCCGCCGCCTCCAGGATGTGGACTGGCGCCTGCTGTCCGACCTCGTACCGGTGCCGACCATCTCGATCGCCGGCTTCACCTGCACTCCGCCGGCCACCTCCATGCCCGACCTGGACCTCGAACTCGCCACGATGCGGGGCGCGGCCGACCGGGTCCGCTCAGACCTGGACGAGATCCCCGGTCCACGAACGAAACGCGTCCAGGCGCTCTACGCCGACCCGGAGCAGGGCCTGGAACGGCTGGCGGAGGAGGTCGCGAACTACTGGGCGGCCGCGATGGCCCCGTACTGGTCGCGGATCAGATCCCTGCTGGAGGGAGAGATCCTCTACCGGGCGAGGCTGCTGGCCGAGGGCGGCGCCCAGCGCATGCTGGCGGACCTCGACGACGCCGTGAGCTGGCAGGACGGGACGCTGCGCCTCCGGCATCGGTACGTGTCGGGCGCCCGCTCGCTGCGCGGGCTCGGGCTGCTGCTGGTGCCGTGTGTGTTCGCCTCGCCCAGGGTCTTCTCGGTCACCACGCCGCCGTACCAGCCCACAGTCCGCTACCCGCCGCGCGGCATCGCCACGCTCTGGGAGCGCCGAGAGCTGGATCCGCCAGAGGCCCTGGCAGCCGTGCTCGGCAGGACGCGCGCCCGGCTGCTGGCCGAGCTCGACCAGCCCGCCTCCACGCGCGACCTGGCCCAGCGCGCCGGGCTCTCCGAGCCGGGCGTCAACCAGCACCTCACCGCGCTACGCAAGGCAGGGCTGTGCTCGGCCCACCGTACGGGGCGATACGTCCTGTACGCCCGTACGGCAATAGCCGAGGCCCTACTTGGATGAGACCCCCACCCCCAGGTCGAACTCGCGGTAAACCCGCGCCCAGAACCCGTCACGCAGCCACACCCGGGCTTCCGGGAACGGCCGCAGCGAGTGGCCGAGCTCCTTCTCCGCCTCGATGAGCAGCTCGGTGTCGATCACGGTCGGCAGGATCGGCCCGGGGAGCAGATCGCGGATGTTGTCGCGGCCGCGGGTGAGAATCCACTTCTGCGCCACGTGCTCGCCCACGTCCTCCACGCGCGGCCGGCTCGGTCCGAGCTTGGCCACCTGGCCCGGCTTGGCGTGCGGCTTGACGGGCGCGCGCCCGGCGAACACCTGGGCGGGCGAGGGTGCGGCGGCGGGTGGAGTGACCGGAACGGGTTGGGGAGCACGGCTGAAAAAGGGCCTCAGAAAATCAGCGGAGATAACTTCTACGGTGTCCGACTCCCACACCAGGCGCTCTGCCTGGTTGGTGCCGTAGGGCGGCTCGACGCCCCACAAGTGGATGCGCACGCCGTACGCCTGCGCCGCCTCGACCGCCGGAACCATATCCTCGTCGCCTGCCAGCAGGATCGTGTCGGTGACCGCATGATGCCTGGCCAGTGCCTCAAGATCGCTCCTGATCTGCGCGTCCACGCCTTTCTGCTGGCCACGGGCGTTCAGATTGCCAAGTCGAACCTTGACCCAAGGGAGCTGAGCGATCACCCGCTGATCTACGGTGGGCACACGGTCACGGGCTGCGTCATACCAATAGATCCGCAGAAGTTCGCCAGAAATACGTTCCTCTGCATGTTTCTGTAGACTCTGGATGAGCTCATCGGCGGCCACCCGATATTCCTTGCGCTCCTTCGCGCCGAGCAGCACTTCACCAGCCGCCGCGTAGAGATAACCGACATCCACTAGGACGGCGTACTTGGCTGCCACAGGATGCGGCATGAGGTCTGGGATGGCCATGTCGTCCTCCAGGCCGCGGTGTTAGTTGATCGGCTGACTATATACGCCTACTTTCTCTAGATAGTCCCAACTCCCGGGGAACTTGACACCCGATTCCCAGGATCTATCTAGGGTAGGGCACTCATCCGCCATGCCGACTTCCCTGGGACGACAGGCTTACGCATACCTCTAGCTGGGTTTCGCCACGTTTGTCGCGGCGGTGCCGGAGGGGCTTCCGGCTCGGCGTGTCGCGCCGCCAGGGCGACCACCAATGCCGCGATCTCCTCGGGCGTGGCGTCGCCCCGGACAATGCGCAGATGCTCCGTCATAGCGGGATGTTCCCATGCTTCTTCGGCGGCAGCGTTGCCCGCTTGTTACGCAGCATCCGCAGCGCCCTGACGACTTGAGGCCGGGTTTCGGACGGTCGGATCACCGCGTCCACGTAGCCGCGTTCGGCCGCGATGTACGGGTTGGCCAGCGTGTCCTCGTACTCGGTGACGAGCCTGGCCCGCTCGGCGTCGGGGTCGTCGGCGGCGGCCAGCTCACGACGGTAAAGGATGTTGACCGCGCCTTGGGCGCCCATGACCGCGATCTGGGCGGTGGGCCAGGCCAGGTTCACGTCCGCGCCGAGGTGCTTGGAGCCCATGACGTCGTACGCTCCGCCGTACGCCTTGCGCGTGATGACCGTGATCAGCGGCACTGTGGCCTCGGCGTAGGCGTAGAGGAGCTTGGCGCCGCGGCGGATGATTCCGTTCCATTCCTGATCGGTCCCGGGGAGGAATCCCGGAACATCAACAAAAGTCAGGATAGGAATATTAAAGGCATCACATGTTCGTATAAATCTTGCCGCCTTCTCGGAGGCGTCGATATCCAGACATCCCGCGAAATGCATGGGCTGGTTCGCGACGACGCCGACCGGCTGGCCGTCGACACGGCCGTACCCGACCACGATGTTCGGCGCGAACAGCGCGTGAACCTCCAGGAACTCACCGTCGTCCAGGACATGCTCGATCACCTGGTGCATGTCGTACGGCTGGTTCGCCGAGTCCGGGATCAGTTCGTCCAGCTCGGGGTCCGGCTCCAGGTCCGCGGCCGCCGCGAAGAGCGGGGCCTCGTCCAGGTTGTTCGACGGCAGGTACGACAGCAGCGCCTTGACGTACTCCAGCGCGTCGTCCTCGTCGGTGGCCTGGTAGTGGGCCACGCCCGACTTCGTGTTGTGCGTGTGGGCCCCGCCGAGCTCCTCGAAGGTGACCTCCTCGCCCGTCACCGTCTTGATCACGTCGGGACCCGTGATGAACATCTGCGACGTCTGGTCGACCATGACGATGAAGTCGGTCAGCGCGGGAGAGTAGACGTGTCCGCCGGCCGCGGCGCCCATGATGAGCGAGATCTGCGGGATCACGCCGGAGGCGTGCACGTTGCGCTTGAAGATCTCCGCGTAGAGGCCGAGCGCGACCACGCCCTCCTGGATGCGCGCGCCGCCGCCCTCGTTGATCCCGATGATCGGGCAGCCGGTCTTGAGCGCCAGGTCAATCACCTTGACGATCTTCTCGCCGTAGACCTCGCCGAGTGAGCCGCCGAAAATGGTCACGTCCTGCGAGAACACGCACACCTGCCGGCCGTCGATGGTGCCGTGCCCGGTGATGACGCCGTCCCCGTACGGCCGCCGCTTGTCCAGTCCGAACATCGACGACCGGTGCCTGGCGAACTCGTCGAACTCCACGAACGAGCCCTCGTCCAAGAGCGCGAGCACCCGCTCCCTGGCGGTCATCTTGCCTCTGGCGTGCTGCTTGTCCACCGCCGCCGCGGAGCCCGCGTGGACGGCCTCGTCGAGCCGCCGCTCCAGGTCAGCGATTTTTCCTGCAGTCGTATGGATATCCGGCTTTTCCGGCATTGATTCCGCAGCTGCACTCATGCGCGCAAGGCTAACCCCTCACCATAGGGTGCTTCCATGACGGATGCGGTCCGCACTCACGGCCTCTTCAAGCGGTACGGCTCGCAGATCGCGGTGGCGGGAGTGGACCTCGTGGTCCCGGCGGGCAGCTTCGCAGGCTTGGTCGGCCCGAACGGCGCGGGCAAGACCACCACGTTAAGTATGATCACCGGCCTGCTCCGCCCCGACGGCGGCTCGGCCGAGGTGGACGGCTTCCACGTCTGGCGCGACCCCGTGGAGGTCAAGGCCCGCATCGGTGTGCTGCCCGAGGGGCTGCGGCTGTTCGAGCGGCTGTCCGGCCGCGAGTTGCTCCTCTACAGCGGCCGGCTGCGCGGCATCCCCAAGAGCGAGGTCGAGCAGCGGGCGGGGGAGCTGCTGGCCGTCATGGACCTGGCCGACGCCGCGGACAAGCTGGTCGTCGACTACTCCACCGGCATGCGCAAGAAGATCGGCCTGGCGGCCGCGCTGCTGAACAACCCGTCCGTGCTGTTCCTGGACGAGCCGTTCGAGGGCGTCGACCCGGTCAGCGCCAACACGCTGACCGAGGTGCTGCGGCGCTTCACCGCGTCCGGCTCCACCGTCATCTTCTCCAGCCACGTGATGGACCTGGTCGAGCGGTTGTGCGACTGGGTGTCGGTGATGAGCGCGGGCCACATCGTCGCGCAGGGCCCGCTGGAGCAGGTACGCGGCGGCCGCAGCCTCAACCAGGCGTTCCTGGAGCTGGTCGGCGGCTCGCCCCACGGCGGCGAGGCGGGCCTGACCTGGCTGGGCGCCAAACCGGCGACGGCCACCGCCAAGCCGGCGCCCACCGCCCCCGAGCCCGAGCCCGCGCCCACCGCCCCTGAGACCGGGGACCGTCCGTGAGCACCGTGGCGCTCTTCGCGCAGCTCAAGCTCCGGCTGCTGGCCGGCAACCTGCGCGGTGACCTCCAGCGCAAGCTGGGCTTCATCTTCACCCTGATCGCCGCCACCGGCCTGGCCGCGGTCGGCTTCTTCCTGGTGAGCCTGCTCCGGCTGGCGCCCGCCGACATCGCGACCACGCTCGTGATCATCCTCTTCGCGTTCTTCCTGTTCGGCTGGATGATCGTGCCGCTCATGGCGTTCGGACTCGACGACACGCTCGACCCGGCCAAGCTGTCGCTGTTCCCGCTGCGTACGAGCAAGCTCGCGGTAGGCCTGTTCACCGCCTCCGTGACCGGCGTCTGGCCGGTCGCGATGCTGATCGTCACGTTCGGCGCCCTGGTGGCGCTGCCAACCAGCCTCGGCGGCTTCCTGCTCGGCGTGCCGGCCGTGCTGCTGCAGTTCGCGCTCTGCGTGGTGACGTCGCGGCTGATCACCACGTCACTGTCCAGCGCCCTGCGCACCCGGCGCGGCCGCGACGTGCTGGCCGTGGCCGCCCTGGGCGTGGTGGTGCTCGCACAGCTGCCCAACCTGTTGATCAATCGCGGCTTCGGCGACCCGGTGGCGATGCTGCACCAGATGGCGGCCGTGCTCAGGTGGACCCCGCCCGGCATGGCGGCGCACGCCATCGCCGACGGCGGCCTGGCCGGACTGGCCGAGCTCGCCTTCGTGGCGCTGCTCGTCGTCGTGCTCGCCTGGCTGTGGATCAAGGCGCTGAGCCGGGCCCTGGTCACGCCCGACGTCTCGACGCAGGCGGCCTCCGTACGCAGGGGGATCGGCCTCATCGACCGGATCCTGCCGGACGGGCCGCTGGCCGCGGTGGTCACCAAGGAGCTGAAGTACATCAGGCGCGAGCCGAGGTTCCGCGTGGGCTGGTTCAGCGCGATCGTGGTCACGCTCGTGCTGTCGTTCTCGGTGACCAACACCTCCGAGGGCGGGCCGGGGCAGGGAGCCCCCATCTTCATCACCACGCTCGGCGCCCTGATGATCGCGCTGCAGTCGGGCAACGCGTTCGGGATCGACGGCCGCTCGCTGTGGATGAACGCCGTGGCGTTCGGCTCGGAGCGGGGTCTGGCCGTCGACCTGGCCGGGCGCCACCTGGCCAACGCCCTGATCGCGGTGCCGCTGCTGGCCGTGATCGCCGTCGGCGCGGGCCTGTACACCGGTGATCCGGCGACGATCGTGCCCGCCATGCTGGCCGGGTGGGGCGCGCTCGGGCTCGGGCTCGGCGTCGGCTCGGTGACCAGCGTCGTCATCCCGTACACCGTGCCCGAGCGGATGAACGCCTTCAGCGGCGCCGCCCCCGGCCAGGGCGGGCAGGCGTTCGCCTCGGCCATGGGCGCGATGCTGGGGATCTCGCTGCTGTCGCTGCCGTTCGCGGTGCCGCTGCTGTTCGGGCTCTCGTGGGTGTGCGTGGTGGCGCCGTTCTACGGGCTGCTGGCCGAGGCGCTCGGCAGGCGGCTGGCCGCCAGGATCGGGTTCGCCAGGATGCCGGAGCTCCTCGCCGCCGTCTCGAAACCCACGTGATTCACGCGCAGTGGTCTAGTCCAATGGGTGAGACCGGTCTACGGGCACTCAAAGCGAGTAGATACCCTTCGAAACATGATTGACCAGGGGCTCGAACGTCGCAGCGCGGCCGTGACCGAGATGCCGGACGAGTTGCGCCACGATGTGCGGCTGCTCGGCCGGTTGCTCGGCCAGGTAATAGCCGAGCAGGGCGGCGAGGACTTGCTGGCCGACGTCGAACGGCTGCGCAAGGCCGTCATCGCGGCGCGCAGAGGCGACATCTCGGCTGACGAGATCACCGAGATGGTCGCGGCATGGGAGATCGAACGGGCCGTGGCGGTGGCGCGGGCGTTCACATGCTACTTCCATCTGGCCAACCTGGCCGAGGAGCACTATCGCATCCGCACGTTGCGCGAGCGCGACGCCGAGGGCAGGGTGCAGCGGGAGTCGCTGGCGCAGGCCGTGGGGGAGCTGGGCCACGAGCGCGTCACCGAGCTGCTGGAGGGCCTGGAGCTGCACCCGGTGCTGACGGCGCACCCCACCGAGGCGCGCAGGCGCGCGGTCGTCACCGCCATCCAGCGGATCAGCGGCCGGCTCACCGAGTACAACGCCCCCGGCCGCGGCGCCTCCGAGCGCGCCGAGAGCAAGCGCCGCATGCTGGAGGAGATCGACGTGCTGTGGCGCACGGCCCAGCTGCGCTCGACGAAGCTCGACCCGCTCGACGAGGTGCGCACCGCGATGGCCGCCTTCGACGAGACGCTGTTCCGCATGGTGCCGCAGGTCTACCGCGCGCTGGACGCGGCGCTCGACCCGGGCACCGGCACCCGCCGCCCGCAGGCCCGGCCCTTCATCCGGTACGGCAGCTGGATCGGCGGCGACCGTGACGGCAACCCCAACGTCACGGCCCGGGTCACCCGCGAGACCATCCAGATCCAGTCCGAGCACGTGCTGAGCGCGCTGGAGGCGGCCTGCACGCGCATCGCCCGCACGCTCACCGCCTCCGCCCAGTTCGCTCCCTGCTCGCCGGAGCTGAAGGCGGCTCTGGCCGCGGCCGAGGACGCGCACCCCGAGACCGTCTCCGAGCTGGCCACGCGCTCGCCGCGCGAGCCGCACCGGCAGTGGCTGCTGTACGTGGCCGCGCGCCTCGCCGCCACCCGCCGCCGCGATCTCGACCTGGCCTACCGCGCGCCCGACGAGCTGCTGGCCGACCTGCGGCTGGCGCAGGAGTCGCTGGCCGCCTCCGCGCCGCGGCAGGCGTACGGGGAGCTGCAGCACCTCATCTGGCAGGTGGAGACGTTCGGCTTCCACCTGGCCGAGCTGGAGGTGCGCCAGCACTCCCAGGTGCACGCGGCGGCGCTGGAGGAGCTGCGGGCCGGCGGCGAGCTGTCGGAGCGCACCGAGGAGGTCCTGGCCACGATCCGGGTGATCGGCTGGATCCAGGAGCGCTACGGCGTCCGAGCCTGCTCCCGCTACGTGGTCTCCTTCACCCGCTCGGCTGACGACGTCGCGGCCGTCTACGAGCTGGCGCAGCACGCGCTCGGCGCCCGCGCGCCCGTGCTGGACGTGGTGCCGCTGTTCGAGTCCGGCCAGGACCTGGCCAACTCGCCGCGCGTGCTGACCGGCATGCTGGAGATCACGCAGGTGCAGGAGCGCCTGGCGGACACCGGCAGGTGCATGGAGATCATGCTCGGCTACTCCGACTCGGCCAAGGAGCTCGGCCCGGCGGCCGCCACGCTCCGGCTGTACGAGGCGCAGGAGGCGCTGACCGCGTGGGCCGCCGAGCACGACGTCCAGTTGCGCATGTTCCACGGCCGCGGCGGCGCGCTCGGTCGCGGCGGCGGCCCGGCCAACCGCGCGGTGCTGGCCCAGGCGCCCGGCTCGGTCGCGGGCCGCTTCAAGGTCACCGAGCAGGGTGAGGTCATCTTCGCCCGCTACGGCCACATCGCGATCGCCCACCGCCATCTGGAGCAGGTCACCAACGCCGTCCTGCTGGCCTCCTCGCCCACGGTCGGCGCCCGCACCGCCGCCGCGGCCGAGCGCTTCCGCGGCCTGGCCGAGCAGGTGGCCGTCGCGTCGGAGCAGGCGTACCGGGCGCTGACCGAGGCGCCGGGCTTCCCGGAGTGGTTCGCCCTGGTCAGCCCGCTGGAGGAGATCGGCTCGCTGCGCCTGGGCTCCCGCCCGGCCCGCCGCGGCCTGGGCGCGCCGCGTTCGCTGGACGACCTGCGGGCCATCCCGTGGGTGTTCGCGTGGGCGCAGACCCGGGTCAACCTGCCCGGCTGGTACGGCCTCGGCACCGGCCTGGCCTCGGTGGGCTCGCTCGACGAGCTGCGCGCCGCGTACGCCGAGTGGCCGCTGTTCAACGCGATGCTGGACAACGCGGAGATGTCGCTGGCCAAGACCGACCGCTCGATCGCCAAGCGCTACCTGGCCCTGGGCGGCCGCGAGGACTTCGCCCAGCAGGTGCTGGAGGAGTACGACCGGACCCGTGACCTGGTGCTGGGGGTGACCGGGCACTCGCGGCTGCTGGAGAACCGCAAGGTCCTCTCGCGCGCCGTCCAGCTCCGCGACCCGTACGTGGACGCCCTGTCGCACCTGCAACTGCGGGCCCTGCACGCACTGCGTACCGGCAACCCGTCGGACCAGGAGCGCGACCGGCTGTCCACGTTGCTGCTCCTGTCGGTCAACGGGGTGGCGGCGGGCCTGCAGAACACCGGCTGACGTTGGGCCTGCAGCAGGCGGGTTCCGTCATGGGCGCGGGTGAACGGGCCGTCGTCGCGTAGCGTCGGGCGGGTTCGCCGCTCAACTCCCATGCATCGGCCGGATCTGAAGCGGTATGGTCTCCTGCAAACGATCAAGGCCAGTCCGGAGGTGCGGTGTGTCTTCCTCTGCCGGAAGTGACGATGTTCGTGGGATCGGCGAGGCTTCCGGTGGGCTGGTGGGCGCCGAAGTCGGTACCGATGGGCTCCTGGAAGGGTTACGCCTAAATCCGCGGGTGCTGCGGTTGAGCGCGGAGGCGCTGGCCCGGCACATTGTCTCCGCCGTACGGGCGGCGCAGCAGGACCGGCTCGGCCGGATCGGGGAGTGCCCGCCGGGCCCATCAGAAGGCCTCGATCTGGAGGGCTTGATCTGCCGGATCGACGAGATGGAGGTTCAGACCGCTCGCGACTTCGACTGGCTTACCTCGACGATTGAAGAGACGCTGCGCCAGTTGGAGGACAGGTGAACCAGGTGCCACCCCAGTGGGTAACCATCGATGCACATGGCAGGTCTTCGTCAGGACGCCATTTCTGGAGGCTCGCAGAGGAGTATGGGCGGTTCGCCGCTGAATTCCGCCAGAGATGGGAGACCGAGTCTCCGTTGCCATACGAGGAGTTCGCCCAACCCTACAGTGAGCTGAGAAACGGACTTCTGGACGACTGCGAGGAACTGGGCGCGACGCTGCTCGGCGTCGGCCACGGCCAGATCGTCATGTCAGGCAGGAACATGGACGCCGAGCATGCCAATACGATGAACGCCCTGCGACTGCACCGCGAGCAGGCCGAGAAATGAGCCTCATGAGCGACCCGGTGGTCGTCGCGGGTCTCGGCGTTCTGGGGATCCCGCCGCTGCCCGAGGTCGGAATACTCGACCGGCACATCGCCGCGCTCGACGCGGCTGCCGCCTACCACCGGCGACTTGTCTTCGAGGGCGCAGGCGCTTACCAGCTCGCCGCTCGCAATCAAGGCCTCGCCGCTGACACGATGCACGTCTACATGGCCGGCCGGGACGGCCCGCTGCCTCAGACCGAAGACCTCGCCTACCGCCTCACCGCTGCGGCAGGCGGCCTGAAGATCACGAGAAGCGTCATCGTATGGGCGGGCGGCGTGCTCGCCGCCGCCGCCGTCGCCGCGGGAATCGCCGTGGCCGTGGCCCCGCAACTCCTGCCCCGCCTGATCGCCATGGCCAGGCAACTGGTCAGCGACATCCGCGGCGTCATGAGCGGC
The DNA here is from genome assembly GCF_052068215.1 of Nonomuraea sp. H19. Classification (NCBI taxonomy): domain Bacteria; kingdom Bacillati; phylum Actinomycetota; class Actinomycetes; order Streptosporangiales; family Streptosporangiaceae; genus Nonomuraea; species Nonomuraea sp. H19. The sequence goes on from NZ_JBQHCV010000001.1 coordinate 341,380, forward strand.
ATCGGCCGCCTGCTCAAGCAGCTGCTCAGATCCCAGCGAAGCAGAAGGATCGACAAGGTGGCCAGCCGCCTGCACGACAAGTGGCGTGCTTCGCGCCTGCTGAGCGACGGAACCTACGACCCTCGGATCAAGACGACCACCGACAAGGCCTGGGCCAGAAGGCACGGTACGGATCAGGTGGACATCGCCAACACCCGATACGACGATCTGCCCGTCGACTGGCAGAAGGAGAACCGGGATTCCGCGACCGTGGCGGTCAAGGCGGTGCATGGCGCCCGGAAGAACGGGGCGGATCTACGCAGCGCGGACTTCATGGAAGACGCCAGTGAGCAAGTGCACGACGCGTGGCTGCAGCGGAACAAGGACTGGGCCCCTCCCGAGCAGAGCCTGAAGTATGGCGACCTGTCGGAAGTGGAGAAGGAGAAGGACCGGGTGGTCGTCCGCGAAGCGCTGGACGCGCTCGACCCGAAGCAGGACTCCTGATGCGGCTGCTTGCTGTGGGAATTCTGTTCCGTAATAGCAGAATTGAATGTTATTCAGTAGAGCGGATCCGATCGCGGCCTGCGTAGACGTTGCACCGCTCGCCTCGCAGGAAGCCCACCAGCGTCATCCCGAACTCCCTGGCCAGCTCGACGGCCAGGGACGACGGCGCCGACACCGCGCACACCGCCGGGATCCCAGCGGCCAGCGCCTTCTGCATGATCTCGTAGCTGGCCCGGCCGCTGACCATGAGCACGTGCTCGGCCAGCGGCAGCCGCCCGGCCAGCGCGGCCCAGCCGACCAGCTTGTCGACGGCATTGTGCCGCCCCACGTCCTCACGCACCCCCACCAGCCGGCCCGTGGCCGAGAACAGCCCGGCGGCGTGCAGCCCGCCGGTCTTGCCGAACACGCCCTGGGCCCCGCGCAGCGCGTCCGGCAGCCCGTACAGGATCTCCGGGGTGAGCTCCAGCCGCCCCCGGGGGACGGCCCGGCAGCGGTCGCGCAGCGCGTCCAGGCTGGCCGAGCCGCAGACGCCGCATGCGCTGGAGGTGAGGAAGTGCCGGTCGAGCGCGGGCAGGTCGGGGATGGGGCCGCGCAGGCGCACGGTGACCGTGTTGTAGCGGGCCTCGGGCGGGAGGTCCTCGTCCGTGCAGTACGCGATCGCCCCGATGTCGCCGGGGCCGACCAGTCCCTCGCCGTGCAGGAACCCGGCGGCCAGCTCGAAGTCATGGCCTGGCGTGCGCATGGTGATGGCGACGGTCTTGCGCGCGCCGTCCGGTGCGGTGAGGCGGATCTCCAGCGGCTCTTCCGTGGCGAGGTCGTCGCGGCGGTCCCGGGCGACGGATCCGGAGAGCTCCCGGATCCTGGCGCGGGTGGTGGGGCCGGGTCGCGACTTCACAGCGGCCGCACGGTGACGAGCGCGTTGAAGTCGGGGATGCGCGCCTGTGGTGAGCGGCGGTTCTCGTCTAGCAACACGTTGCCCTCCGGCCAGTGGATTTGCAGGTTACCGGGCATCAGCGGGGCCCGCAGCACCTTGCCTTGGTACGTTCGCCGCTCGGAACGCAGTTCCACCCTGGCGCCGTCGGGGAGGCCGAGGCGGTCGGCGTCGTACGAGCTCATCAGCACGGCCTCGCGCGTCGCGCCGTTGAAGCCGTCCAGCCGCTCGTGGACCATGCTGTTGAACTGTTTGCCGCGCCTGGTCGCCACCATGAACGTGCCGTCGGGTCGTTCCAGCGCGGGCGGCTCGACGACGGAGAACCTGGCGAGCCCGTCGGAGGTCTGGAAGCGGCCGTCGGCGAACAGGTGGCGTCCGCCGTACTGGACGTTGTCGCCGAACTTCGTCAGGCCGGCGATGCCCTGGTAGAAGGGGACCGCCTTTTCGATCTCGGCACGGATCTGCGGCGTGCCGGTAAAGCGGACTTTTGCCGAAATTTCAGGACGGGTGCGTGCGGCCAGCTCCGTGAAGATCTTCCACTCCGGCCACGCCTCGCCGATCCGCGGCCCTTCCACCTCCGGCGAGAAGATGATCCGGCGCTCCGTGGAGGTCTCGGTCACACCGCCGACCATCTCGTATCGCGTCTGCGCGGGCAGCAGCAGTACGTCGCCCGCGCCCGGCACCAGCATCTGCGACGACAGCACGATGTCGATGTGGACCCGGAGCTTGAGCCGCGACAGGGCCTCGCGGCAGTAGGCCGGGTCGGGCAGGACCTCCAGGAAGTTGCCGCCGGACGAGACGAGCGCGTCGAGGTCGCCGCGGTGGGCCGCGTCGATCATGTCGGTGGCGGTCAGTCCGGGGGTGTCGGGGACCTGGAATCCCCATATGTCAGTAAATTTTGCGGCATTTTCTGGCGTGACCGGCAGCCCGCCCGGCAGGCCTGTCGCGTACGCGCCCATCTCGGCCCCGCCCTGCACGCCGCTGTGCCCTCTGATCGGCATCAGCCCGCACTTGTCGCGCCCGAGGAAGCCGCGCGCCAGCGCCAGGTTCACGATGGCCCGGACGTTGTCCTCGCCGTAGGCGTGCTGAGTGATCCCCATCGACCACACCAGCACCGCGGATCCGGCCTCGCCCAGCATCCTGGCCAGCCGGAGCATGTCGTCGCGGGATGCCCCGGACAGCGCCTCCAGTTCCGCCCACGACTGGGCGGTGACGGCCCGCCGCACGTCCTCGAAGCCGGTCGTGTGCCGGTCCGCGAACGCCTTGTCCACCCAGTCGTTCTCGATCAGGTGCTTGAGCACGCCGTTGAGGAAGCCGATGTCGCCGCCCACGTTCACGCCGAAGAACGCGTCCGTGATCTTCGTGCCGAACAGCGCGGACTCGGCGTTCGACGGCACCCAGTAGCGGTCCATGCCGGGCTCGCGGTAGGCGTTGACCATCGCGATCCGGGTCCCCGCCTTCTTGGCGTGGTAGAGGTATTTCATCGCCACCGGCTGGTTGTTCGACGGGTTGGAGCCGATGAACACGATCAGGTCCGAGCCGATCCAGTCGGCGTACGAGCAGGTCGTGGCCGCCGCGCCGATCGTCTGCTTGAGCGCCACGGTGGACGGCGAGTGGCAGATGCGGGCGGCGTTGTCGACGTTGTTGGTGCCGAGCGCCCGCACCGCCTTCTGCGCCGCGTAGTAGTTTTCGTTGGGCATGCCGCGGCTGGTCAGGTACGCCCCGAAGCGCGCGCCGCGCAGCCCGCCCGCCGCCACGCGCAGCGCCTCGTCCCAGGAGACGCGGGCGAAGCCGGGCTCGCCCGCGCGCCGCAGCATCGGGTACGGCAACCGCCCCAGCTCGCGAAGCTCCGCACTCTTCTTGTCAACAAGTCCCGAAATGTCGTGCAATTTCGAGACGTCCAGTGCGGGCATGGTGTTCAGCGGCAACAGCCGGAGCCTGATGTTGCACAGGTGGATTTCGTCCATCGTCCAGTCGTGCATGCCGAACGTGCCGAGCGCGCATCCGTCGCACGTCCCCTGGTTGAGGATCCGCCAGGCGTAGCGCCTGTTGCCTCGGACCGACCTGAACGCCTTCAACAGCTCCAGGTAGTTGTTCGGCTTGCGCAGCCCGATGCCGAACGGCCGCCACGAGGCCCAGTTCCTGGGGTCCAGACGCTTGCTCATACCTCCATCTTCTCTCCCTGCCAAGATAGAGAGATGTCCGGCTCTCGCTACTCCGACCTCGACCGCCCACCGCTCTCCGCGGCGGCGCTCAATCGTGCCCTGGTCCGCCCCGGAAGCCTGTGGACAGGCGTCACGGTGGTGGAGAGCACCGGCTCCACGAACGCGGACCTGGCCAAGGCCGCCCGTGAGGGAGCCACTGAGGGGACGGTCCTGGTGGCGGAGGAACAGCTCGCCGGCCGTGGCCGGCTCGGCCGCGCCTGGTCGGCGCCGCCCCGCTCGGGACTGACGTTCTCGATCCTGCTCAGACCGGACGTCCCGCTCGCCGCCCAGGGCTGGCTGCCGCTCCTGTACGGCGTCGCCGCAGCCTCGGCCGTACGCCGCCTGGCCGAGGTGGACGTGCGCCTCAAGTGGCCCAACGACCTGCTGATCGGCGAGCGCAAGCTGGCCGGCATACTCGCCGAGCGGGCCGACGACGTCGTCGTCATCGGCATGGGGCTCAACGTGTCGCTCCGGCCCGAAGAACTGCCCGTCGAGACGGCCACGTCGCTGGTCATCGAGAAGACGGCCTGCGCGGACCGGGATCCGCTGCTCAGAGCGGTGCTCCGGGAGGTCGAGACGCACTACAGGGAGTGGACGGCGGCCGGCGGCGACGCCGACGCGTCCGGGCTGCGCGCGGCCTACCTGGCGGCGAGCGCCACCATCGGCCGCCTGGTCAGGGTGGAGCTGCCCAACGGGCAGGTGCTGATCGGTCAGGCCACGGGCGTGGACGGCTTCGGGCACCTGCAGGTGGCGGGCGAGAACGAGCGTTACACGCTGAGCGCGGGCGACGTGGTGCACGTCCGGATCGCGGGGTGAGCGTGTTGCGGTGTCAGCGTAGCCGCCGGGCGGCGATGGTGGCACGATTTGGGCCATGACCCTTCCCGACCACCATCTGACGCAGGGTGAGCGGCGCGTCCGGTCCTTCCATCCACACTGGAAGCGGCTCATCGCACCCGTCATCGCGCTGGTCCTCATCGCGGCGGCCTCCGGGGCGGCGATCTACTTCATGCCCGAATGGGCCTACGCCTCCTACGCCAGGATCGCCGTCGTCGTCATCGCGCTCATCCTGCTGACGATCTGGTCGTTCGTGCCCTACCTGCAGTGGAAGAACACCGCGTACGTGCTCACCACGCACCGCTTCACGATCAGCACGGGCGTGCTCAACAAGTCGACCGACGAGATCCCGATCACGAAGGTCAACACGGTCAGCTCCGACCAGACGTTCGTCGAGCGCCTGCTCGGCTGCGGCACGCTGACCGTCGAGTCGGCGGGTGACAGAGGGGAGATCGTGCTGAAGGACATTCCGAAGATTCAGGATGTCCGCACCGATCTGTTCAGGCTCGTGGAGGACGCTTCTGACGGCGATATGGACGGTCGCTGAAAGCTCTCGGCAGAGGGTTCGGCGCGGTCCGGTCCCGGTCCCTTGCGGGAGATCATCCTCCTGACACAAGATGGCTGCCATGCCGTACGAAGTGCAGGGCGTCATCGCCCGAGCCAAGGGTCAGGAAGTTTCGCTGGAGACGGTCATCGTGCCAGACCCGGGGCCGGGTGAGGCGGTCGTGACCGTGCAGGCCTGCGGGGTCTGCCACACCGACATGCACTATCGGGAGGGCGGGATCAACGACGACTTCCCGTTCCTGCTGGGGCACGAGGCGGCGGGCGTCGTCGAGGCGGTCGGCGCCGGCGTCACCGGCCTGGAGCCGGGTGACTTCGTCATCCTCAACTGGCGGGCCGTGTGCGGTCAGTGCCGCGCCTGCCTGCGCGGCCGCCCGTGGTACTGCTTCGCCACCCACAACGCGAAGCAGAAGATGACGCTCAAGGACGGCACCGAGCTGTCGCCCGCGCTGGGCATCGGCGCGTTCCTGGAGAAGACCCTGGTCGCGGCCGGCCAGTGCACCAAGGTCTCTCCCGAGGCTCCCGCCCAGGTCGCCGGCCTGCTGGGCTGCGGCGTGATGGCGGGCCTCGGCGCGGCGATCAACACCGGTGGCGTGACGCGCGGCGACAGCGTGGCCGTGCTCGGCTGCGGCGGCGTCGGTGACGCGGCGATCCTGGGGGCCTCGATGGCGGGTGCGGCCACGATCATCGCGGTCGACCTGGAGGACCGCAAGCTGGAGTGGGCACGCGACTTCGGCGCCACCCACACCGTCAACGCGCGGGAGAACGACCCGGTCGAGGCGATTCGCGACCTGACCGGCGGGTTCGGCGCGGACGTGGTCATCGATGCGGTGGGCCGGCCGGAGACGTACAAGCAGGCCTTCTACGCGCGCGACCTGGCCGGCACGGTCGTCCTGGTCGGCGTCCCCACCCCCGAGATGCAGCTCGAGCTCCCGCTGCTGGACGTGTTCGGCCGCGGCGGGGCGCTGAAGTCGAGCTGGTACGGCGACTGCCTGCCGTCGCGCGACTTCCCCATGCTGATCGACCTGTTTTTGCAGAACCGGTTGCCGCTCGACAAGTTCGTCACCGAGACCATCTCGCTCGACCAGGTCGAGGACGCGTTCGACAAGATGCACCGCGGCGACGTGCTGCGCTCGGTGGTGACGTTCTAAATGATCGATCGCATCATCACCTCGGGGACGTTCTCGCTGGACGGCGGCACCTGGGAGGTCGACAACAACGTCTGGCTGGTCGGCGACGCCCGCGAGGTCGTCGTCATCGACGCCGCCCACGACGCCGCCGCGATCGCCGAACGGGTGGGCGGGCGCACGGTCAAGGCCATCGTCTGCACCCATGCGCACAACGACCACATCAACGCCGCCGGGCCGCTCGCCGAGCTGACCGGCGCGCCGATCCGGCTCCATCCCGCCGACCAGGTGCTGTGGGAGCAGCAGTACGGCGACGCGGTGCCGTACGAACCGCTGACCGACGGCGAGAAGATCGAGGTCGGCGGGATCGCGCTGGACGTCCTGCACACGCCCGGCCACGCGCCCGGGGCGGTCTGCCTGTACGGGCGGGAGCTGTGCGTGCTCTTCAGCGGCGACACCCTGTTCAAGGGCGGCCCGGGAGCGACCGGGCGGTCATACTCGTCGTTCGACACCATCATCGACTCCATCAGGAAGCGGTTGCTGACCCTGCCCGCGGAGACCGTCGTGCACACCGGGCACGGCGACTCGACCTCGATCGGCGCCGAGGCCCCGCACCTGGAGGAGTGGATAGCGCGGGGGCACTGATCGGGACGGACCGTAACCTGCCGTTCGCCGAGGGATAGATGAGTGTGGCGTAGGCAACGTAGGCAAGCCTTACCAAAGTGAGCTATCTTAGGTGTGCCTTACCTAAAGACGCCCACCCTTCGTGAGAGGCTTATCCCTGGATGTACGTATGCATCTGTCGTGCCGTGACGGAAAACGAAGTGCACGACTGCATCGCCTCTGGGGCCAAGAGCGCGAAGCAGATCCGCGACACCACCGGTGCCGGTGGTGACTGTGCCCGATGTGTGCAGAAAATCTGTGCCATGCTGAAAAGGTCTGAAGAATTGACGACCGCATAGCCGGATAGCAGCAAGGGGCCCGTCACATGCAGGGCGACAAGCAGATCATCGAGTTGCTCAACGAGCAGTTGACCGCCGAGCTCACCGCGATCAACCAGTATTTCCTGCACGCCAAGATGCAGGAGAACTGGGGATACACGAAGCTGGCCCAGCACACCCGCGAAGAGTCGATCGACGAGATGCGCCATGCCGAGCGTCTGACCGATCGCATCCTCTTCCTTGAGGGCCTGCCCAACTACCAGCGCCTCGGCACGCTGCACATTGGACAGACCGTCGAGGAACAGCTCAGGGCGGACCTGGAAGTAGAACTGTCGGTGGTGCAGCGCCTGCGCCCCGGGATCAAGCTCATGCGCGAGAAGGGCGATGTCACCTCGGCCCGGATCTTCGAGGACATCCTCGCGGACGAGGAACAACACATCGACTACCTGGAAACCGAGCTCGGTCTCATCAGCAGCCTGGGCGTGCAGCTCTACCTGGCCCGCTACGCCGAGCCGCCGTCCGCCGACGACTGACCTCCCGGCTCGCGCACCCGCGTCACCGATTCATGGTGGCGCGGGTGTTTTGTGCGCTCATGGCTGGTGCTGCCGGAGGTCAGGCCGGCGTGCCGATCGTGTAGGAACCGCCGACCCTGGCGCTCCAGGTGAGCGTGTCACCCGACCGGTGCGCCACGACCTCATCCCCCCGCTCGTCGCGCACCCCCTCGGCGCCCGCCGCCCGTACCGTGATCTCCCCGGTACGGCCGGCGTGCAGCGTGATCTGCTCGGCGGCCCCGTCCCGCCACGAGACGCCGATTGTCACGTCGCCCCTGGCTCGCAGCCCGCTCACGGACCCCGTAGGCCAGGCCGACGGCAGCGCGGGCAGCACGTGGATCACCCCGTGGTGGCTCTGCACCAGCATCTCGGCGATCCCGGCGACGGCTCCGAAATTGCCGTCGATCTGGAACGGCGGATGCGTGTCCCACAGGTTGTCCAGCGTCGAGTGCGTGAGCTGCTCGCTCAGCATCTTGTGCGCGTGGTCGCCGTCCAGCAGCCGGGCCCAAAAGTTGATCTTCCAGGCTTTGCTCCACCCGGTGCCGCCGTCGCCCCGGGCCGCCAGTGAGACCCTGGCGGCCGCGGCCTCGGGGCTGTCCGCGACGATCTGCCGCCCGGGATGCAGCCCGAACAGGTGCGAGACGTGCCGATGCGTGCTGCCCGGATCGTCCAGATCCGCCTTCCACTCCTGCAGCTGACCCCAGGACCCGATCCGCAGCCCCGGATCCAGCTTGCCCAGCGCGTCCCGTACCCGCTCCCGGAACTCGGTGTCCACCTCGAGGACGTCGGCGGCCTCGGCCACGTTCGTGAACAGGTCCCAGACGATCTGCTGCGACATCGACGCCCCCGCCGTGAAGTCCCCGTGCTCGGGCGAGTAACTCGGGGACACCACCAGCGTCCCGTCGCGCGGGTCGGCGCAGAGCGTGTCCAGCCAGAACTCGGCCGCCCCCTTCATCACCGGATACGCGGTCTCGCGCAGGTAATGGACGTCCCCGTTGAACCGGTAGTGCTCGTACAGGTGCTGCGTCACCCAGGCCGCCGCCTCAGGGAACCAGAACGCCGTGGCCCAGTCGTGCACGCCGGTGAACCCGAACGGGTTCGTCTCGTTGTGCACCACCCACCCGCGCGCCCCGAACATCTCCCGCGCCGTCCGCTCGCCCGGCGCCACCATGTTCTTGACGTAGTCGTCATACGGCTGCGCCGTCTCGGCCAGGTTCGCCGGGCCGACCGGCCAGTAGTTCATCTGCAGGTTGATGTTGACGTGGTAGTCGCCGGACCAGGCCGGAGCGGTGGAGTCGTTCCACACGCCCTGCAGGTTCGCGGGCAGCGACCCGGCCCGCGACGAGGCGATCAGCAGGTAGCGGCCGTAAGCGAAGTAGAGCGCCTCCAGCGCCCGGTCATCAGCGGAATCACCCCCGCCGTACGCCGCCCGCAACCGATCCGTCGGCACCTCCGGCGCCCGCTGCCCGAGATCCAGCCGCACCCGGTCGAACAACGCCTGGTGGTCCTCCTGGTGGGCCCGCTTCAGCGCCTCGTACCCCTGCTCCACCGCCTTGTCCACGGCCGCGGTGACGGCGTCGTGCGGATCCTCGCCGCGGTAGGCCGGATAGACGTCGGCGTAGTCCGTCCCGGCCGACAGCACGAACACCGCGCTGTCCGCCCCGGTGACCGTGATCCGGTCGGCCTCGTCCGTCCGGGTGCCGCCCTCCACCACCACCTGCACCTGGGCCTCGAACCGCATCCCGTTGTCCGGCAACGCCCCGCGCATCGTCAGCCGCCCGTCCGCGACGCTGATCCGCTTGTCGTCGTGCGGCGACGACACGCGCAGCGTGAACGACACCTGGCCCGGCCGGTCGGCCGAAACCCGTCCGACGATCACGTTGCCCGGATGACTGGCGAAATAATCCCGCTCGTGCCGCACCCCGCCCGCCGTGTAGGCCACCCTGGCCACGGCCTCCCGCAGGCTCAGCTCCCTGCGGTAATCAGTGGGGGAGCCCTGCGGCAGGTCCAGCCACACGTCACCGAAGGTCTGGTACGCCCCGAAGCCCGACTTCGGCTGCCCCAGCCTGGCCGCGACCGCCTCCGGCGCCATCGTGCCCTCGCGGTCGAGCTGCTCGCGGACCTCGGAGAGCACGTCCGGTCGCGGCGCGGTCCAGTTGCCGGAGTCGTACCCCTGCCGCGATCCCGGCCCGCCGGTCCACAGGGTCTTCTCGTTGAACTGGAGCTGCTCGGTGCCCGTCCCGCCGAACACCATCGCCCCGAGAGCTCCGTTGCCGATCGGCAGTGCCTGGGTCTCCCAGTCGATCGCCGGCTCGTCGTACCAGAGGGTCAGATCATCAGGTGCTGCCATGGGGCACAACGGTAACAAGCGGCCAAGTGGTCCAATGGAACTTCCCGGAAGTGGCGCGAGGGCTTGCTCGGTCCGGCAGCCGTATGACAGGCGCGGCGGCCGGCCTCGCATCGGCCCTTCCCCCGAGGAGGAACGATTGGTTCACGGGATGAGCTGGTAGAAGCGCCAGAATCCGAAATCCTGGATCGGCAGGATCTCGATGTCGGCGAAGCCGGCCTCGCGGGCGTACCGGCGCAGCGTGTCCGGTCGCATCACGGTGCCGGTCGCCGCCGACGGCCGGTCGCTCATCCCGTCGGGCAGGCAGATGAGCAGGCTGAAGCCGTACATCAGCCGCTCGACGTCGTCGGCGGGCGCCGTGAAGGACTCGCCCACGGCCTCGTCCATGATGACGACCGCCCCGCCCGGGACGATCGCGCGCCGCGCCACCGCCAGCGTGTCCACCGGGCGCGGCATGTCGTGCACGCACTCGAAGGCGAAGACGGCGTCGTACCGGCCGTCGCCGAGGAGGAGGGCGGCGTCGCCGCGGTGGAAGGAGACGCGGCCGGCCAGGCCGGCGGCGGCCGCGTTGCGCTCGGCCAGCACGATGGACGGCGCGTCGATGTCGACGCCCTCCACCATGGCCTCCGGGTACGCCCTGCCCAGCGCGATGGACGACCACCCAGCGCCGCAACCGAGGTCGGCGATGCGGGCGCCGGGGCGCCGCAGCACGGCGTCGAGCGCGGGCACGCCGGCGAGGGCGTCGGGCAGCGCGTGCTCGAACCAGGGCCGGTTCATGTCGGCCTGGGATTCCCGCACGTCCGCCCCGAACGTCGCCCAGCCGACCCCGCCGCCGCTCCGGTAGGCGTCCAGGAGCGCGGGCATGTGCACCGCCGTGCCCGTCAGCATCCGTGCCAGCGGCGCGAGATAGGCCAGGCTGGACTCGTCGGTGAGCACCTCGGCCGCGCCCTTCGGCAGGACGAAGCGGCCGTCCGGGGCGACCTCCAAGATCCCGGTCGCGGCCTGCTGCTCCAGCCATTCCCTGGCGTACCGCTCGTGGCCGCCCGCCCGCACAGTCAGCTCGGCGGCATCGGCCGGGCCCGCGGCCAGCGCGCGGTACCAGCCCAGCCGGTCGCCGATGTGCACGGACAGTAGGTCGATGGTGCCGAGGGCCGCCTTGAACAGGCGGTCGGCGAAGTCTTCTGTGGTCATGGTCTTCCGCCTTCTTTCGTTGGTCCCAGACGAGGATCGCCATCGGCGGCTGTGGCGAACAGGTCGTTCGGCACAGATCTGGAACTGTCCTTCGATCAGGCCGACTTGGCGCCGGACTACCCGACGCGCGCATGATCGCTCTTGACGGTCTGTACCGCGGCGCACCTCGACCGGATCGCCGGGGGACGGCCGGCCTTCCTCGGTGAGGATTGAGAGTGTCCTCTCAGGGCATGACGAGGTGATGATCTCATCCAGAAAGACGCGCTAATTTAATCCCGACTAACTGATATTTAGGCGTGTTTGCCCAGGTCAATGGATAGGTCAACGACGAGTCAAACCGCGCGCTGTGACCGGGAAACGATCGCTTAAGGTCCTACGATCGCTACATGACCTGCGTACTTCTAGCAGAGGATGACACCTCGATCTCCGAGCCGCTCGCGCGTGCACTACGCCGTGAGGGCTACCAGGTCGAGGTGAGTCCCGACGGTCCACAGGCCCTGGAGAGGGCACTGTCGGGCGGCATCGACCTCATCGTTCTCGATCTAGGCCTACCCGAAATGGATGGGCTCGAGGTGGCCCGCCGGATTCGGGCTGAGGGCCACGGCACTCCGGTGCTTATACTCACCGCCCGCGTTGACGAGGTGGACACCGTCGTCGGGCTCGACGCGGGCGCCGACGACTACGTGACGAAACCGTTCAGGCTGGCCGAGCTGCTCGCCCGGGTCCGCGCGCTGCTGCGCCGCGGCACCTCCGAGACGCCGGTCGTGCAGGGTGTGCGCATCGACGCAGACTCTCGCCGCGCCTGGATGGGAGACAAGGAGCTGCATCTGACGACCAAGGAGTTCGACCTGCTGCGCGTCCTCGTACGCGATGCCGGAAAGGTGGTCACCCGCGAGCAGATCATGCGCGAGGTGTGGGACACCAACTGGTGGGGCTCCACGAAGACACTCGACATGCACATCTCCTGGCTACGCCGCAAGCTCGGCGACGATGCCGCCAAGCCCCGTTACATCACCACCGTCCGGGGAGTCGGCTTCAGGTTCGAGCGCGAGTAGGAGATGCGCCGCCGACTGCTCTCCTCCACCCTGGTCGTCGCGGTCATCGCGGTCCTGTTGCTGGGGGTCCCCCTGGGCGTCGTCGTCAGCCGCCTGATCGTCGATGAGGCGGCTCAGGAGCTCGGGGCGGAAGCCAAGCGACTCGTGGGGGAAGTCGAGTATGCCCGCGTCCAGGAGACGCCGCTCGACCCCCAGCAACTGGAGCAGAAGTATCCGGGCAGATACATACAGATCTGGGAACGAGGAACCCCCCTCCGGGTGACCGTCGTGGGCACCGCCCCGCCGTCCGGTCACCTGATGACGGAGGATGCCCAGACCAACACCGGCGTCTATGTCCGGATAAGTCGCGATCGCGATCAGGTTGAGCAGGATGTACGGGCGCGCCTGATGCTCATCGTGGCCCTGGCCGTGGCCGCCCTGGCGGTGGCCGTGAGCCTGGCCGTCGTACAGTCCCGCCGGCTGACGCTGCCCCTGCAGGACTTGGCGAAGATCGCCGAACGGCTGGGCTCAGGGGACGCGCGGCCGAGCAAGCACCGCTACGGCATCCCCGAGCTCGATCGGGTGGCCCAGGTGCTCGACCGCAGCGCCACCCGCATCTCCGACCTGCTCACCAGGGAACGCGAGTTCGCCACCGACGCCTCCCACCAGCTCCGCACTCCGCTGACCGGCCTCACCATGCGCCTGGAGGAGATCGTCGCCTCCTCCAACCATCCGGAGGTGGTGCGCGAGGAGGGCGAGGCGGCGATCGTCCAGGCCGAGCGGCTCACCGCCGTGATCGACGAACTGCTGGCCGCGGCCCGCCGCCAGCGCCACGCCCAGGCCGAGCCGGTCGCCATCGACGAGGTGCTCATCCAGCAGATCACCGAGTGGGAGCCGGTGTTCCGGGACGCGGGACGTACCCTGCAGCTGGAGGGCTCGCGCGGGCTGAAGGCGATGGCCACGACCGGCGGGTTCGGCCAGGTGATCGCCTCTCTCCTGGAGAACTCCCTGCGCCACGGCGGTGGTGCCGTCACCGTCACCAGCACCAGCGGGGACAACTACGTGGTGGTCGAGGTCGCGGACGAGGGCCCCGGCATCGCCGACGAGATCGCCCCCAGGATCTTCGACCGCAACGTCAGCGGGGGCGGGGGCACCGGCCTCGGGCTGACGCTGGCTCGCGCGCTGGCCGCCGCCGACGGCGGACGACTGGAGCTCGTACGCCGCCGCCCGGCGACGTTCGCCGTCTTCCTGCGTCCGGCGGAGGACGACGGCAGGAACCGGGTGGTCAGCGGTCCTGCCTGATCCCGGCCTCGGGAAGCTCGACCGGGATCGGCTCGGTGGCCTCCAGGAACACCCACCTCTTGTACGACCAGTAGCGGAACAGGGTGCCGAACCCGACGCCCACGATGTTGGCGATGTTGAGGCTGAGCGTGTCGTGCAGGTTGAGCGTGTAGGTGGTGAAGCCGATCGTCAGCATGCCGAACAGCAGCGCGATGCCGTTGAGCAGGAAGAACAGAAAATATTCGCGTCCGAGCCCGCTCTGCTCGCGGTGCCGGAAGGTCCAGAATCGGTTGCCGACGTACGCGAACGTCGTGGAGATCGCCGTCGCCACGACCTTGGACGTCAGCGGCCCCCAGTCCAGCACGACGCTGCAGAAGTTGAGCAATCCGAGGTCGATCAGGAAGGCGACGGCCCCGATGCTGCCGAACTTGGCCAGCTCATGGACCAGGGACGCGAACCGCTGGTAGAGGCGTCTAACGAAGTCCACGTCTCTGGTCGGTCCCTTCCCTAGCCGAGCGCTTTGGTCGAGCGTGACCTCAGCGTACCGGTCATGTTGTAGGGACGGTGTCAGATGAGTGGACATCTCGCGCAAAGAACAGCCTTCGCGGAACGACCGTCCAGCTCTCCCTCATGAGGACCACTTGGGCTGGGAAAGTCATTGCGTCCCGGTAAGCTCACCTGGCGTGAGTTCTTTCCACCCCATTGGACCGGTCGTCGGCATCGTCGGCGCAGGTCAGCTGGCCCGGATGACGCAGCAGGCCGCCATCGCGCTCGGCGTCGAGCTGCGGGTGCTGGCGGGCGCCCCAGATGAGAGCGCCGCGCGAGTGATCGTCGACACGCGCATCGGAGACTACCGCGATCTGGACGATCTGCGCGATTTCGCCAAGGGGTGCGACGCGATCACGTTCGACCACGAGCACGTGCCGACCGAGCACATCAGGGCGCTGGCCGTCGGCGGTCACGCCGTGCACCCCGGGGCCGACGCGCTCGTACACGCGCAGGACAAGGCCGTGATGCGGGAGCGGCTGACCGCGATCGGCGTGCCGTGCCCGGCCTGGGCGCGGGTGGCGTCGGTCGCGGACGTCTCGCGCTTCGCGGACGAGAACGGCTGGCCGGTGGTGCTGAAGGCGGTGCGCGGCGGATACGACGGCCGCGGCGTGTGGGTGTGCGAGACCGCCGCCGAGGCGGAGGAGGCGTTCGCCACCGGGGTCGAGTTGATGGCCGAGGCGTTCGTGCCGTTCGAGCGGGAGCTGGCGGTGCTGGTGGCCCGCTCGCCGCACGGGCAGGGCGTCAGCTACCCGGTCGTGGAGACCGTGCAGCAGGACGGCATCTGCGTCGAGGTGCTCGCGCCCGCCCCAAGGCTCGACGCGGAGGACGCCGCACAGGCCCAGCGCATCGGCCTGAAGATCGCCCAGGAGCTGGGGGTGACCGGACTGCTGGCGGTGGAGATGTTCCAGACCGCCCGCGGCCTCGTGGTCAACGAGCTGGCCATGCGGCCGCACAACAGCGGCCACTGGACGATCGAGGGCTCGACGACGTCGCAGTTCGAGCAGCACCTGCGGGCGGTGCTCGACCTGCCGCTCGGCTCGCCCAAGATGACCGCCCAGGTCGTGGTCATGGCCAACCTGCTGGGCGGCGACGACCCCGAGCTGTTCAAGCGCTACGAGCACGTGATGGCCCACGATCCGGGCATCAAACTGCACTTCTACGGCAAGCAGGTGCGCCCGGGCCGCAAGATCGGCCACGTGACGGCCCTCGGCTCCAACCTGGACGACGTACGCGCCCGCGCCCGCCACGCCGCTGTCTACCTGACCACGGGGGAATACACGTGAGAGAGCGAAGCGAACGAACAAATGGACACAGCATCGTGATTTTCACGTTGCCGACGAAGGAGGCAGCGTGAAAATCGGCATTGTCATGGGCAGTGACTCCGACTGGCCGGTGATGAAGGCCGCGGCGGAGGCGGTCGCCGAGTTCGGGGTGCCGTTCGAGGCCGATGTCGTGTCCGCGCACCGCATGCCCGTCGAAATGATCGAATACGGCCGCCAGGCCGCCTCCCGCGGCATCCAGGTGATCATCGCCGGCGCCGGCGGGGCCGCACACCTGCCCGGCATGCTGGCCTCCGTCACCCCGTTGCCGGTGATCGGGGTGCCGGTGCCGCTGAAATACCTGGACGGGATGGACTCCCTGCTGTCGATCGTCCAGATGCCCGCCGGGGTGCCGGTGGCCACGGTCGCCGTCGGCGGTGCCCGCAACGCGGGGCTGCTGGCCGTACGCATCCTCGCGGCCTCCGACGCCGGGCTTCGTGAGCGCATGGAGGAGTTCCAGGGGCGGTTGAAGGAGCAGGCGTACGCCAAGGGCGAGCGCCTGCGCGCCGAGGCCGCCGAGATCGGAACCTGAGGGACCTGCGGCGCTCTAGGGCCGGCCCAGGGCGCGGTAGTGCCAGCCGGCCGACCGCCACGTCTCGGCGTTCAAGGCATTGCGCCCGTCCACGATGCGCCGGGTCGCGACCACCGCACCCAGCTGCTCCGGATCGAGATCCACGAACTCCCGCCACTCGGTCAGCAGCAGCACCACGTGCGCGCCGCGAACCGCATCGACGGCCGACTCGCCATAGTTCAGCTCCGGGTGAGCCTTGCGAGCGTTGTCGAGCGCGATCGGGTCGTACACGGTGACCTGTCCGCCCTGGTGGCCGATCGTCACGGCGACGTCGAGGGCGGGGGAGTCGCGAATGTCGTCCGAGTTCGGCTTGAACGCCGCCCCCAGCACGCCGACCGTGCACCCGTGGAAGGAGCCGCCGGCCAGCTCTCTGGCCAGGTCCACCATGCGGGCGCGCCGCCGCATGTTGATGGCGTCCACCTCGCGCAGGAACGTCAGCGCCTGGTCCGCCCCCAGCTCGCCGGCCCGCGCCATGAAAGCTCGGATGTCCTTGGGCAGGCAGCCGCCGCCGAACCCGAGCCCGGCGTTCAGGAACCGGCCGCCGATGCGGTCGTCGTACGAGAGCGCTTCGGAGAGCTGCTTGACGTCGGCATGGGCGGCCTCGCAGACCTCGGCCATGGCGTTGATAAAAGAGATCTTGGTGGCCAGGAAGGCATTGGCCGCCGTCTTGACCAGCTCGGACGTGGCGAAATCCGTCACCACGAACGGAACGTCGCCCAGCGGCTCGTACACCTCACGCAGCACCTTCTCCGCGCGCTCGGTGCGCACGCCGAGCACGATCCGATCCGGGTGCAGGGTGTCCTGAACGGCGAATCCTTCCCGCAGGAACTCGGGGTTCCACGCCAGCTCGGCCTCGATCCCCGCCGGAGCCATCCGGGTCAGCTTGTCGGCGAGCCGCTCGGCGGTGCCGACGGGCACGGTGGACTTGCCGACGACCAGGCACTCCCGGTCGAGGAGCGGCGCGAGGGATTCGATGGCGGCGTCCATGTAGGAGACGTCCGCGGCGTACTCGCCGCGTTTCTGCGGCGTGCCCACGCACACGAAATGCACGTCG
Source organism: Nonomuraea sp. H19 (assembly GCF_052068215.1). Taxonomy (NCBI): domain Bacteria; kingdom Bacillati; phylum Actinomycetota; class Actinomycetes; order Streptosporangiales; family Streptosporangiaceae; genus Nonomuraea; species Nonomuraea sp. H19. Next base: position 358,358 of record NZ_JBQHCV010000001.1, read on the forward strand.
CCGAACTCGGCGATCTCCTCGTACGAGGTGGTGAAGCGAAGGCGGCCGGATTGGAGTCCGCGGCGCAGCACGGATTCGAGTCCCGGCTCGTGGATCGGGAGCTCACCGTTGTTGAGCCGGCGGACCTTGTCGGCGTCGATGTCGAGGCCCAGGACGTCGAGTCCGAGATCCGCCATGCAGGCAGCATGCGTGATCCCCAGGTATCCGGTCCCGATCACCGTGAGGCGATATGGCACGAGAGAGCTCCTTTCGATCGCGCAGGCATGCTACCGGCCCTCGCTACTTCCTAACGTGCCACCTGCCTGTCTTCGCAAACCGTACCGGCTAGTAACAAGATGGTCGGACGTCCTAGTATTTGACGCATGAGCTTCCCTCTTTACGCGCCCCCCGAAGAACACGACATGCTCAGGGAGACGGTCCGGGCCCTGGCCGACGAGAAGATCGCCCCACACGCGGCGGAGGCCGACGAGACCGAGGAGTTCTCCTGGGACGTCTACAAGGCGCTCGTGGCGGCGGACCTGCACGCCGTACACATCCCTGAGCAGTACGGGGGCGCCGGGGCGGACGCGCTGGCGACGGTGATCGTCATCGAGGAGGTGGCCCGCGCCTGCGCGTCGTCCTCCCTGATCCCCGCCGTCAACAAGCTCGGCACGGTCCCGCTCCTCCTGTCCGCGTCGGAGGAGCTCAAGTCCCGCTACCTGGCGCCGGTGGCGAGGGGGGAGGCCATGTTCTCGTACGCGCTGTCGGAGCCGGAAGCGGGCTCGGACGCGGCCGCGATGAAGACGAAGGCGGTTGCGGACGGGGACGAGTACGTACTCAACGGCACCAAGATGTGGATCACCAACGCCGGGGTGTCGGAGTACTACACGCTGATGGCGGTAACGGACCCGGCGGCCGGCCCGCGTGGCATCTCGGCCTTCGTCATTGAGAAATCGGACGAGGGCGTCTCCTTCGGCCCCAAGGAAAAGAAGCTCGGCATCAAGGGCTCGCCGACCCGCCAGGTGATCCTGGACAACGTGAGAATTCCGGCCAGCCGCATGATCGGCGCCCCGGGCACGGGCTTCAAAACAGCCCTGGCAACGCTGGACCACACCAGGATCACCATCGCCGCCCAGGCCCTTGGCATCGCGCAGGGCGCATTGGACTTCGCGATCGGCTACGTGAAGGAACGCAAGCAGTTCGGCCGCCCGGTGGCCGATTTCCAGGGCCTGCAGTTCATGATCGCCGACATGGCGATGAAGCTGGAGGCGGCGCGGCAGCTCACGTACCACGCGGCCGCGAAGTCGGAACGCGCCATGAACGGCGAGCCCCAGAAGGACCTCACGTTCCTGTCGAGCGCCGCGAAGTGCGCAGCCTCGGACGCGGCAATGGAGATCACCACGGACGCGGTGCAACTGCTGGGCGGCTACGGCTACACGAAGGACTTCCCGGTGGAACGCATGATGCGCGACGCCAAGATCACCCAGATCTACGAGGGCACCAACCAGATCCAGCGCGTGGTCATGGCCCGCCAACTCCTGAAGTAGGCCCTGAGCAGCGGAAACCCCGCTCACCGGCAAGGCGGGGCGGGGTTCGCTGGTGCGTCGATTCCGGGCTTGGTGATCACTGTTCCGTTCCTGTTCCGTAAGAGCCTGCTGACAAAGGGATTTGGTGTCGGAGTTCGAGCCAGGAGACGGTCGGCTTCGGTCATGTTCGGGCCGCTGACCTGAGAATGGGAGCGGGCTCCCGGTAGCTGAGGTGTTGTCTAAGATCGCATCCGTGACGAGGACCACGCCGCCACGCCCGCTCGATGTCGAGGTGTTGTTCCCGGAGCTGGCCGCTTACCGCGGCACGACTACCCGGCTGCACCCTCGTCCGGGCAGCCCGGACGTGTCGTTCAGTTCCGTGGGCGGGCCCCTTCTGTGGCCGGTGGAGGAGCCATGGCCGATGTGCACGGAGCCGCACCGGCGCGGGAACGGCCGGCGCCCCGCCGACATCCATCGGGAGCGACAGGTCCTCGCGGCTGCCTGGGCCCGCGACCCGGACCCGGGTCCCACGACGGCCGAGCTGGCATTGCCTGGAGGAACTGCGCCGTCACGGTCTTGGACCAGCGCGGCGGTGACGATCACACAACAGGTGAGCCCGACGACATTTGTCCAAGACTGATAGTCGGCAGCCCATGCATCGTCTTCTGCATGAGTGAGTACAACCTTGAGCAGTCGCATGGGATGCACGTGGTCCACGACGGCCCGCGGGAGGCGCCGCCGCTGTTGCTCGTACACGGATCGGGGTTCTCGGGCGCTTCCTGGAGCCCGGTGGTCCCGGCACTCGCCGGCCACCATCACGTCATCCGGGTCGACCTCCCGGGCTGCGGCCAGTCCCCGCCCGCGCCGTCATACGACGTGCCCGTGCAGGCGGGGCGGGTGGCGGCGGTGCTCGACGACCTCGGCCTTCGTCACGTCACCACGGTCGGGCACTCCAGCGGCGGCTACATCGCCACCGCGCTTGCCGAACAGCGCCCCGACCTGGTGAGGTCGCTTGCGCTGATCAGCACCGGCCCGAGTCCCGATGCGCTCCTTCCACAGCCATTGCTTCTTCGGGTCCTCATGGCCCCGCCTCTCGGCCCGCTCCTGTGGTCGAGGCGTTCGGACGCGATGATCCGCAAGGGGATAAGCGCGACGTGCGCTCGCCCCGTGGATATCCCAGACGACTTGGTCGCCGATGTACGGGGCACCACGTACCGCACGTTCAGGACGGTGCTGCGCCGCAACACCGCGTACATCGCCCAGCGGAGCGTGCCCGAACGTCTCGCCGCCCTCGACGTCCCAATGCTGGCGATCTTCGGCACTGCCGACCGCCGCTGGGAGCCGTCGTCGGCGCACCAGTACGACGCGGTGCCGAACGCGCGGGTCGAACTGCTGCCCGGCGTCGGGCACATACCCATGTTCGAAGCGCCCGAGACGACCGGCGAACTGCTGCTGGGCTTCACGGCAACTAACGCTGACAGCCCGCCGGTGATCCCTAAGGCCTAGAATGGTCACGTGCTGTCGACCGGGCATCGCCATGGTCGTGCACCCATCCGTGTTGTCAGACGCGGAGATGCCGCCAACGGCGCAGCTCAGCTTCATGGGTCTCCCGAACCCGCTAGCCGGGGGGCGGGCCCTGGCCCTTGTAAGCGGGCACCGGACGGCCGGACAGAAACGCCCGCAGGAGCCCGAGATACGCCTCACTCCGGTACGTGCCGCCGCCGAGGTAGGCGAGCGTGGCCGAGGGCAGCGCCCGCCGGAAGTCCATGGCCGACGCCCAGCTCTGCTCGTCGCACTGGCCCTTGACGATCAGCACGGGCGCCGTCACCTCGGTCAGGCTCAGCCGGAGGGAACCCGGCGCGGCCCGCCCGGTCAGGCCGACGTAACCCCCGGAGCCGGTTTCGGCGGCGGGGCAGGGATGCGGAGCTGTCTGGCGGACGAGGTCGAGATAGGCGTCCAGCTCCCGGTCACCCGCAAACGCGTGCGCCGCCTGCGGGTCCACCCGCAGCAGCGTGGAGACGGCGAGCAGGCGCGGATCCGGCGTCCCGCCGCGTCCGAACACCGCCGCCGCCTCGACCTTCCCGTCCGGCTCTCGCCCTTGGGGCGCCGAATCGGGTGCTCCCTGGGACGGCTCGGTGGAGGGGGAGGTCTCAGCGGGGGACCCCTGGGATGGTCCGGCCGGAGAATCGGGAGACGACAACGGGCCGGCCGGGGAGAGTCCGGCGGGGGAGGAGAGCACCGCCCTCGCGACGCGGTCCGGGTGCGCGGCCAGGTAGGCGGCGGCGAGCTGGGCGCCGTAGTCCTGGGCGATCAGGTTCAGCCGCTTGGCGCCTATGGCCTGGCGGATGGCCTCCAGGTCCGCTACGTCGCGGGTCAGCCCGTACCCCCGAGGGTCCCGCAGCCGCGCCGAGCGCCCGGCTCCGAGCTGGTCGTAGACGTACACCTGGTAGCCGTTTGCCGTCAGCTTCCCGAAGAACGCCGAGGATGCCGCCAGGTCCGCCACGCCGGGCCCGCCGTGCAGGAACACCACGGGGTCGGGCCGGGTGACCCGCTTCGGCGCGAGCCGTACGTACGCAAGTTCCGAGCCCGTCGGAAGCTGCCACTCGCGCTGCCCGGCCACCGGCGCCAGGGGAGTGTGGGACGGAGCCGGGCGCAAGGTGGCCACGCTGACGTGCCAGACCACCGTCGCCTCCGCCCCGAGGACCACTGCCGCCCGTAGCCATCGCCCCCACGCGACCCTAGGCCTGGGCACGCACAGCAGCAGTCCCAGAAAGAACATCGAGGCGAAGACCGCCAGGCCCGTCACCGCGAACGTCGTCGGCTCCGCGCCCACCATCGCCATCCCGGCCAGCGTGGCAAGGCCCAGGACCGGTGACAGCGCCAGCACTCCGGCGCCCGCCACCGCCCGACCGGCTAGTCTGGCGAAAGAAGCCACAAAGGGGACGCTAGTGCACGCGCCGCGCCGCGGTACATGAGCGGGCCGGTCGACGCGGACCACATGCCGGCGCAGCGGAGGCTTGCCATGCGCGCACGCGACCTCATCGCTGACTTTCCCACGGTCACCCTCGACACGACCGTGAACTGATAGGAGCCACGGCATGAGCGTCGAGCCCGCCACCGGGATGCTGCACCACGTCGAGATCTGGGTGCCCGATCTGCAGCGGGCGATCGGCGGCTGGCAATGGCTGCTCGACGCGCTGGGATACACCGTTTTCCAGGACTGGAGCGATGGCCGCAGTTGGCGGCTGGGAGTCACGTACCTGGTCCTGGAGCAGTCGCCGGCGCTTTCCGCCGATCGGCACGATCGTTGCCGTCCCGGCTTGAACCACCTGGCCTTTCACGTGGGAAGCCGTGCCCAGGTCGATGCGCTGGTCGAGCAGGCGCCCGCGTACGGCTGGACGTTGATGTTCCCCGACCGCCATCCCCATGCCGGCGGGGAGCGGCACTATGCCGCGTACCTGGAGGACAAGGACGGGTTCGAGGTCGAGTTGGTTGCCGCTATGGCACCGAATGTGTAGTTCCGTCGCAATTCACTGGCAGTTAATACATTTGTCAGACATCGCCATGAGATCGGTATACCGTCAGCTCTCGGTCTGATCGTTAACCGAGAACCGAAGACGGGTACCGCACCATGCGCAAGATCCTTACGCTCACCATGGCCGCCACCGCCTCTCTCGCCCTGCTGTCCGCCCCGGCCGTCGCCGACCGCCCCCAGGAACTGCCCAGTGAGATCTCCGGCGGCGCCTGGGCCGCCGGCCACGTCCAGGGCATCGCCATCGACCAGCGCAAGGGGTACATGTACTTCTCCTTCACCAACCTCCTGGTCAAGACGGACCTCAAGGGCAACCCCGTCGGCTCGGTGACCGGCTTCACCGGGCACCTCGGCGATCTGGACTTCAACGCCAAGGACGGCCGCGTGTACGGCTCCCTGGAGTACAAGGCGCAGAAGTCCTTCTACATCGCGATCTTCGACGTCGACCGCATCACCAGCATGAACATGGACGCTCAGACCAGCGACGTCGTCAAGACGGTCTACCTCAAGGAGGTCGTGGCCGACTACGTCGCGGACATGAACGGGGACGGCAAGTTCGACGGCAACGTCGCCAACACCCCCGACCATCGCTACGGCTGCAGCGGCATCGACGGCGTGTCCTTCGGACCGGAGTTCGGGAAGAAGGGCGGCAGGCAAAAGCTCACGGTCGCGTACGGCATCTACTCCAACGTGGAGCGACAGGACAACGACTACCAGGTCCTGCTCCAGTACGACATCCAGCAGTGGAAGAAGTACGAGAAGCCGCTCACCGAGAGCGACCCGCATTCCAGCGGGCCCGAGCAGGCCGACGGCAAGTACTTCGCCTACACGGGCAACACCACGTACGGCGTGCAGAACCTCGAATACGACGAGCACACCGGCAACTGGATGATGGCCGTGTACAAGGGCAAGAAGCCGCAGTTCCCCAACTACTCGTTCTTCATGGTGAATGGCGCGGAGTCGCCCAGGAAGGGGGACCTCGTGGGTCAGCCTCAGCCTGAGCAGGGCAATTTGCTCACCCTGGCCCCGGGCGGTCTCCAGCACGCCGCCTCCGGTGTGCGGGGCTGGGAGTTCACCGGTGAGTACGGCCTGATCTCGCTGGGCGCGGGCCGGTATTACGTCTCCAAGGCCGGGACCCTCGCGGAGGACGGTGTCACCAAGCAGACCGGCAGCGCGCAGCTCTACCGCTGGACGGGCCAGGTGCCGACCCCCTTTGACAGGGTGAGCTGAGGAAGGTCACCACGTCGGCGCGCGGCGCCCGGACGACAGAAGCACCAGGCCGATTGCCGTGGGTCAGAGGCCATACAGGCGCTTGAGGTCCACGAGGACGACGTCGGCGCGGGAGGCGGCCGTTCGGGCGAGGTCAGGGGTGAAGCCCGTCACCGAGAAGAGGACGGTGATCAGGTCGGTCGTGTCGTGACCCTCGCGTGCGAGGAGAACGCGGATGCCGTCAAGGCGCTCCAGATCGGGCAGTCCTCGACGGGCGAGCGTTGCCTTCGCCTCGCCGATGAGGTGTACGCGGCTGTTCTCAATGGCGATGACGTCGATGTCGTGCTTGGCGCGTCCCGCGTTGTCCTGAACACTGCCGAAGCCCACCGCACCAAAGCCGATGGGCCGGCCCAGCTCGTCGGGGGCGAAGCGGTGCACCCATTCGCGGGCGAGTTCTTCCAGATGCGGACCGAGGATGTCGGATCGGAACGTCGGGGCGGCGGCGCGCCATACTTGCTCGGCTCGTCCCAACTCGAGTTGGCCGAGGTGAGGGGCGGTGATGAGACGGTCGAAACGGATGATGGGGTCGCAGACCCTGAACGTCGGCTTTCTGCTGCGGATGAGATCCTGCGTCCTGGCAAGGTAGCCGGCGGACTCGAGGACGCTGATCGGGTAGCGAATGGCGTTGCTGTCGCGGCCGGTCGCCGCTCCGATCTTGGACGGGGTGTGCGCGCCCTGCGCGACCGCGCTCAGGATGTCGTAGTAGAGGGACCGGGCGGTGATCCTCGGGTCTTCGCGGAGGAGATAGTCGACTTCGGTACGGGTGAAGACGCTGACGTCGACGGCGAGAAGGTTGCCGGCCACCCAGCCGTCGAAGTCGTCGGCGGACGTCGGGGTGCTGGTCATGAGTGGGCGGTAGCCGGGGATGCCGCCGACGCATGCGTGTACGCGCAGGGCCAGCTCCGGGTCCGGGATGCGCCACAGCTCAGCGGCCTCGCGGTAGTCGAGCTCGTTGAGGCGCATGTCCATCATGGCCCGGCCCCTGAGCGGCTTCGTTCCCGACAGCAGCGTGTGCATCACGCTCAAGGCCGAACCGCAGAGAATCAGGCGCCCTCCCGGGGCCTGGCCTCGCTGTGAGTCGTCGTACAGGTGCTGGATGAGCGACGGCAATTGTGGCGCGTTGCTCATCACGTATGGGAACTCGTCGATGACGACGAGGGCGGGGCGGCCTGGCGGGGCTACGCGGGCCGCAGTGTCCAGGGCCGCGCGTAGCAGGCGCTCCCAGGATTCGGGCTCTCCGCGTACGGTCTCACCCAGGCCGGCATGGTGGGCCAGCGCCGAGGCGAACCTTCGCCTGGCGGCGCGGTCGCCTTCGTCTTGGACGCACGCGATGTACAGGCCGCCCAGGGCCTCGCACACGGCGGTGAGGAGCTGTGTTTTGCCTGTTCGGCGACGTCCTGACACGAGGCCGAGCCGGAGCGGGGCGTCGCGGTCTCCGCCCAGGAGGAAGTGCTCCATGGCGCGCCACTGTCGCTCTCTTCCGATGATGTGAGGTGGCTTCTCCATGATCTACCTCCATCATGGCCGCAAATCCGGTTACGGAAGAAAGTGTAAACCGATTTACAGCTAGCTGTGTAAGCTGACTTACCTCTTCTGTGAGGTTGCATCGCCCAAGAACGGCTCCGGCGGCCGGGACTCAGGCGGCGCCGACTTTGGCCTACCACGGTCTCACTGCCGCGCAGAGTGCGCAGAAGGTTCGCCAGCTGGAGGCCAAGGGTTACCGGCCGATTACGGTAAACGTGCCGCCCTGCGCTTCATCCGGCCAGGATCCGGACGTCTCCTGACGTGCTGCGGGCGACGATCGTGCTGGTGGCCTTGGGATCGTTCTTGATCTCGGAGCGTTGGCTGCCGTCCGTGCTCCGCGCCGTCACCGCATAAGAGCCCTTCGGTACGGTCGCCGTCACCTTGCCGTCGCGGGACTGCAGGTCGAGGCCGATGGGCGGGCTCGCGAACGACAGGTCGATCGCGCCGTCCGAGGTCCGGCAGCGGACGTTCGCCGACCGCAGGCCGTCGCCCGTGATCGGACCCTCGCTCAGCAACCGCAGCTTTCCCGTGGTGCCCGACACCTGGATGCGGTCCCGGCTGGACACGTCCACGTCCTGGGTGAGGCCCTTCAGGATGACGCCGTCCTGGGCGTCGATCGACAGCCGTACGCCGGGCGGGACCTTGACGTGGTAGCGGGCGCCGCAGTCGCCGACGACCATGGTGCAGTTCGCGCCGAGCCGGAGAGTGCCGTCCCTCAGGGACCAGGTGGCGTTGCCGTCGTCGGCGGCCTTGCCGCGTACCCACCGTTCGACCTCGACGGTGGAGCCGGCGCCGGGGAGGACGCGTACTCCGCCCACGGAGGATCTGATCTTCAGGTCGGTCCCGGTGAAAGGGAACGACTGGGCGGAGCGCACCTCTTCGGCGTCCAGGTCCACGCCGCAGCCGCTCGCCGCCAGTGCCACCGCACATGCCGCTAATGCCGCCATTCGCCTCATGCACTTGATCGTGGCCGAGCATCGCCCGCCGACCATCGGCCATTCGACCGAACGTCACCGCCCTGCCCTCGGCCATTCGGCCATCCGCCCATGCTGTCCGTGCGGCCTCCAGGGCCCAGGGATGTGCGCGGCCTCCGTGGTCAACGGAGGCGGGGGCGTCGGCCGTGGAGAAGGTGCTTTCCCGCCGTTGCCGGTTCGGCGGGAAAGCGCTGCTACAGGGCCGACAGCAGGGCGGTGACGTGCTGGAGCGGGTCCGCGCCGAGCGGCCGCACCGCCACCGTGTCCGCCCCCGCCGCCCACAAGCTCTTGACCTGCGCCGCCGCCTGCTCCGGGGAGCCCGTCGCCATCACCACATCCTCAGGAGCGACCCCCAGGAACGATGCCTGCCCCTCCACCATCGGACGGGCGACCTCGGCGGCGTCCGCCCCGGTGTGCAGGAACGTGAAGACCACCAGCTCGTGATCCTCATCACCCCCGATCTGGTCCAGGATCGCGGGCAACTGCGCGGGCCCCACTCCCTCGGGCAGGATCGTGCCCTGCGCCACGCGGCCCGACAGCGCCAGCGAGCGCGGCCCCTTCACTCCGGCGAGTACGGGCGGCGGCTCCGCCGGCGGATGCACCAGCGACACCTCGTCCAAGTGGACCTCCCTGCCGTGCAGGGTGACGGTCTGGCCGCGCAGCAACGCGCGCACCGCCGTGATCGTCTCCTCCAGCAGCGCCAGCGGCGACGCCGGAGCGGCCCCCACCTGGCGCATCCAGTCCTGTACGCCGTGCCCGATCCCGGCGGCGAGCCGCCCGGGGTGCACGCGGGCCAGGTTGGCCAGCTCCATCGCCAGCAGCACCGGGTTGCGGAGCGGAGCGGGGGCGATGCCGATGCCGACCCGCAGGCGGGAGGTGGCGGCGAGGGCGGTGGCGGCCGACGAGATGCCGCCGGTCCAGCCCAGGTCCTCCACCACCCACAGGTCGTCCACGGACGTCTCGTCCAGCGCCCTCGCGAACGGGATGAGCTGCTCGGGTGGCAGGTCTCGGTCGAACATGACGCCAAGTCTCACGATGTCCTCCAGTAATAGCGGAACAGCCGGCCGATCTCCGAGTATCCAGCACGCAGGAACGCGTCGGCGGTCGGGACGTTGGCGACATCCGTGGCCGCGACGATGCGCTGCACGCCGGCCTCGGCCAGCGTCCGGGTGCCCCGGGACAGGAGGTCGTTGACGTAGCCGTGGCCGCGGTGCTCGGGGACGACGCCGATGTAGGCGATGGAGTGGTCGTCGGGAGCCACCAAGCCCACGGGGGAGTCCCCGAGATGGCCGATGACGAACCAGTCGGGCTTGGCCTTGCGCTGCATCAGGTCGTCGTACATCCATCGGGCCTCGTGCTCGGCCCCCTCCGTGGCCACCTCGACCTGTGTGTCGTAGTCGAGAGAGCCCTCGGAGATGCGTACGAGGATGTCGAGGACCTCGGCGGGGTCCATGAGGCGCGCCGGGCGGTAGGTGAGCCTCCCCGGATCCGGGGGGAGGTCGGTGCCCGCCACCCATTCGAGCATCAGCCGCTCGACCTCCATGGCGAACCCGGCCAGGGTCAGCGCCTCGTGCTCGACGGCGCGATCGACGACAGGGGTGAGTCCGGGTTTGAGGGCGATGTCGTGGATTATCTTGGTGACGCCCATCGCGCCCAGGCTGCGGCGCAGCAACTCGGCGGCGGCGACGGGGTCGGGGCCAGGGTCGAACTGCCAGATGATCGCCGGCTCCGCGCCGGCGAAGGGGGCCCAGTAAGCCAGGCGGGCCCGCTCTTCCGCGAAGCACCACTCAGGCCGCGTCCTGCCCTCGTCGAACGCGGCGGCGAGCTGGGAGCGAGCGGGCTCGGGGAACTGGTCGAACAACGTGAAAGCCTCCACACCGTGATGGGGCTCTCCCAGCAGGTCATGAGACCGTGGAGAGGTGTGCCCGAGATGACATGACCATGTTCTCGCACACCCCGGATCTTTTTCGAATGACAAATCCGCTCATGCTGCTCTGCTGTCGTGGCTGATCGAGCGATCGATGCGGCAGTCCGATGCGCGGATTTCATTCCTACGCAGCGCCGACGAGGGCGGTTCGCGCCTCGCCGAGGGACTCGCTCATCTCGAAATGCCGGTCCAGGTTGGTGATCATCAGCAGGTGCCGGATCATGCCGGGGGCGAGCACGAGAATCATGCGTCCATGCAGGCGCTGTATCTGGTTGAGCGTGGCCACCAGCACGCCGAGGCCGACGGAGTCGCAGAACGGGACCTCGGTCAGGTCGACGACCAGCTTGAGGGGGTCGGCGGCGGAGATGGCCTGCTCCAGCTCGGCCCGCAACCGGGGAGCGCCCGCTACGTCGAGGTCGCCCACGACGTGAAGGACCGTACAGGGGTCTTCTCGCCAACACCTGACCACCATGGGCCTCACCTGCCCGAGCCGCCGAAAGTTATGACTATTTCTTACATATGTTCTGCATTGCCGTTTTCGTCGTTGGTGTAACGCTCGGCTTGGCGGTTGGGGTGGAGGTGGGCTTTTGATTCTGTATTTTCGGCTGATCGCTGCCGAGGATGACCTCGATGCCGTCGATATCCGCCTTGCGCAGCTCGACGCCGGGAATGGCGGCGGCCACCGTGCGCACCGCGTTCTCCTGGCCCGCTCCGTAGCGGACGACGGTCTTCTTGTAGTCCTTCTTGGCGGTGTTGCCGGGCTGGTCGGGGACCTTGAAACCGTACGCGACCAGCGCCGCTTTGGTGCGGGCGCCGAGACCGGTGATGAGCGTGCCGTTCTTGATCTCGAGCGAGATCTGCCCGGGCGGGATCGGAGCCGGCTTGCCCGACGGCGTGGCGCTGGCGCTGGCGGTCGGCGTGGGCTTGGCCGGGTCCTGGTCGGCGTTGATCCTGGCGAACATGTCGCGGGCCGCCTGCTTGTCCCACAACACCGCCGACTCGCCGGTGGACGCCTTGAAGTCGACGTTGGCCAGCGGCACCTCGGCGAACTTCACATCCTCCAGCGAGACGTCCCGTAGCTGCGTGGCCAGGCCGAGCAGCCCGTCGTCGGGGTCGACCTTGACCGTGCTCAGTGTGGAGTTGACGAACGCCGCCAGCTTGGCCGGGTTGGCCAGCGTGTCGGCGCTCAGGGCCCGGTTGAGCAGCGCCGAGATGACCTGCTGCTGCCGGTCGATGCGGTCGAGGTCGGAGCGGGCGGTGGCCCGGGTGCGGGCGTAGCCGAGCGCCTGCGCGCCCTGCAACTGGTGAGTGCCCGCGGGGAGGTTGAGCCCGGTCTTGGGGTCGTTGATCGGCACGGGCGTGCAGACCGTGACGCCGCCGAGCGAGTCCACGACGTCGATGAAGCCGAGGATGTTGACCTCGATGTAGCGGTTGATCTGCAGCCCGGTGGCGGCCTCCACGGTCTGCTTGGTGAGCTTGGGCCCGCCGAACTGGTAAGCCGAGTTGATCTTGTGGTCGCCCTTGCCGGGGATCGTCGTCCAGGTGTCGCGCGGCAGGCTCACCACGGTGACCCGGCGATGGTCCTCCGACAGGTGGATCACCATCATGGTGTCGGTGCGCTGGCCCGCCTCGCGGCCCAGTTTGAGCTGGTTTTGCTGCTGGCGGGTGAGGTCGTCGCGCTTGTCGACGCCGACCAGCAGGATGTTCTCCGCGCCACGGGACGAGGGCGCGGTCACACCCGCGTCCACGGTGCCGATCTGGCGCGGGGTCGCCCACACCACGCCGGTGGTGACCAGCACGCAGGTGGACATGAAGCCGGCGGCGATCACGTTGCGGCGGCGGGCCTTGGCGCTCCTCTTGAGCGGCCTGCGGGCGCGGCCGGGTGGGAGCTTGACGCCGCCGTAGGCGTCGCCGCCCACGAGCACACCGGCGTCCTCCTCGCCCGTGTCGCGCATGCCTCCCCCTTTGTCACCCCGGAGGATCGGGCTTTCGATTGCCCTCCTCCCCTGCCCGTACAGTAGCGTGAGCCCCGCCATGAAGCAGTTCCCCGACTCGCCGCACGCGCCCGCGGAGACGCGCGGCTGGCCCCCCATCTCCGTCGTCATGCCGGTCCTCAACGAGGAGCGGCACCTTCGCGAGGCCGTTGATCAGGTCCTCGCCCAGAACTACCCAGGTGAGATCGAAGTCGTTCTCGCCGTGGGTCCCTCCAGAGACCGAACACAGGAGGTCGCCGAGGCCATCGCGGCGGCCGACCCCCGAGTGACCGTGGTGCCCAACCCGACGGGCCGCACCCCCAACGCGCTCAACGCCGCGATCGCCGCTTCCAGAAGCGGCATCATCGCCAGGGTCGACGGGCATGCCATGCTGCCCCCCGACTACCTGCGCGTGGCAGTCGAGACGCTGGCGGAGACCGGCGCCGACAACGTGGGCGGCATCATGGCGGCCGAGGGCATCACGCCCTTCGAGCAGGCCGTGGCCTGCGCCATGACGTCCAAGATCGGCGTCGGCGCGGCCGCCTTCCACGTGGGCGGCACGGCGGGCCCGGCCGACACCGTCTACCTCGGCGTCTTCCGCCGCTCGGCGCTCGACCGGGTGGGCGGCTACGACGAGCACTTCCAGCGGGCCCAGGACTGGGAGATGAACCACCGCATCCGCCAGAGCGGCGGCCTGGTCTGGTTCCAGCCGCGCATGCGGGTCTCCTACCGGCCGAGGCCCAACGTCAAGGCGCTGGCCAAGCAGTATTTCCACTACGGTCGCTGGCGTCGGGTGGTCGCGCGCACCCACGAGGGCACGATCAACCTGCGCTATCTGGCGCCGCCCGCCGCGGTGCTGGCCATGCTGCTCGGGCTGGTCCTCGCCCCGTTCTTCCCGCTCGCGCTGGTGATCCCCGGCGGCTACGCGCTCGCCATCGTCGCCGGCTCGGTGCTGACCGGCGGTGGGCTGCCCATGGCGGCGCGGCTGCGGCTGCCGATCGTCTACGCCACCATGCACTGCTCATGGGGCTGGGGGTTCCTCACGAGCCCGAAGAAGCTGGCGCGGCCACCGAAGTCATGACCCCGCGAAGACCCGCTCGACCGCCGCGTTGAAGCGGGTCAGCGCATCCGGATACTCCGGCCCGAACAGGTAGCTCCTGAGCTTGACCCTGGCTCGGGCCAGAGTGTCCTCCCCGTCCAGGAACTCCGCGAGGCCGGCCAGGTCCGCGCCCAGCAACACGCCCGCCTCGGTGCTCGGATAGCGCTCGTGGAAGGCGTGCTCGGGCAGGCCCGCGACGTTCGTCACCGCGTACGGCTTCTCGCTGGCCAGGAAGTCGGCCACGACACTGGAGATGTCGCTGATCAGCAGGTCGCACTGGTTGAAACAGTCGTAGAGATGCGGCTCGGGACCGGTGACGATCAGGTGCCTGATCCGCGGCGTCTCCCCGGCCGCCCGCGAGGGGTGCCTGGCCTTCGTCTCGGCCAGCTCGGCCCCCTCCATCATGGCCACGATCTTCCGGTGCGCGCGCAGGGCCCTCCTGTCGCGATGGCCGGTCAGCGGGTGCGGCTTGTAGATCACCCGCAGCGGGGGATCGTGGTCGAGCAGCGCCCGCACGATGCGCGGGCCCATGGTGATCAGCGACGTGTGGAGCAGGTCGTCGTTCCAGCCCTCCCACGTGGGGGCGTACAGCACGGTCCGGTACGGCAGCCCGGGCCCCTTCGTCGAGATGCCTTCGAGCTGCGGCCGGCCGACCTCGTGGATGCACTCGTCCCGGACGCCCACCTTGGCCCGCCGGTAGCGGTCCCGGCCCGCCGGGCCGGCCACCCACACCTCGTCGTACACCCGGGAGAACGGGTTGAACGAGGCCTCCTTGTCGCTGTCGCCGTGGTTGAGGAACGCGCTGCGCAGGGTGGGGATGCGCAGCATGTGGACGTTCCTGCCGACGTTGGAGACGTACAGGCAGAGCTTGGCGCTGGACAGGGCGCGGAAGCTCATCAGGTCGGCCGACGACGGGATGCACACCATCGGCAGCGACGAGGGCTCCAGGTGCCGGGCCATGCCGCGCTCGCGCAGCACGACGATGGCGCGCCGGTTGCCGCGTTCGAGCGTGGGCAGCCACATCCTGGCCTGGTAGGCGGCCGCGGTGGCGCCGGAGAAGTACAGGATGACCTCGGGACGGTAGGCCCTGACCTGCTCGCTCACGACCTCGATGACCCTGGCCTTGTCGGTGAGCGGCAGGGCGCGCCGCACGTACGGGAGGAGGGCCAGCGCCCCGGCCGCGCCGGCCGCGACCGCCACGCCCGCGCCGACGGCCGCCGCCACGGCGCCGGACGCGGCGCCGAGCACGGGCAGCGCGTCCAGGTAGAGGAAGCGCACGCTGCGGACGTCGCGCAGCCAGCGCGGCGGCATCTTCGGGATGCGCAGCGCCGAGACGTCGAGGTTGCGGGTGGTGATCGGCAAATTGCTCAGCGTGCGTACGAGGCGCATCGCCAGTCCCGAGTGCGCGGCCCGTACCCCGTGGATCGCCAGCATCCCGGCGGCCAGCGCCACGAACCATGGCGAGTCGGCCCCCGCGGTCCGCGCCACCAGCAGCAGCGCGGCGGTCTGCCGGGCCGCGAAGCGCAGCGTGGTCCCGAGGTGCACCATGGCGAGCAGCTCGGGCAGCCGCCTGGCGACGCGCGCCGCGGCGTACTCCGCCGCGTAGGAGACCGCGGCGGCCACCCCGAACAGCACCGGCGCGGGCCAGGCCGACGCCACGAACAGGACGGGGTAGCAGCCGAGCAACGCTGCGATCACGATGAGTTTCCTCATGTGATCGCACGGTAACAACCGTCAGGTCAAGCGCCGTCCACGCGGACGTCTATGACTTGCCCTGATAGGTCGGAGATGAGGATGTCCAGCGAAGTCTGTGCGATGGCGAGCGGAGAAGCGCTGGTATTGACGCAATTGACCCGGATGTCGTCGGACGCCCATTCGCGGGCCAGTGCCCGGGTCAGCTCGGCGACCGCGGCCCTGGCCGAGGCGGGGAGCGCGCCGGCGCCGGGCGGGGCGAGCAGCAGCAGACTCCCGCGCAGGTGCGGGCGCGCGGCGCGGGCCACGTTGAGCGGGCCCAGGTAACTCACCTCGGCGGACTCGTCGGGTCCGCCCGGCGCGAGCACCACGTGGTCGACCGCCCCGAACCCGGACAGCGCCTTGGCCACCGACTCGGCGTCCTCCACGCGCACGTCGAGCCTGGTGAGGGTACGCACGTGCGCGCCGTGCGCCGCGGCCAGGGCGGCGAGCTCGTGGGCGCCGAACACCACGATGCTCCGGCCGTCGAGCGCGCTCCGGTCGCCTTCGCGCTCCGGGGCCTCGGTGGCGAGCCGGAAGAGCAGGTCGGCGATGTGCAGATCGGCGGGGTGGGTCACCTTGATGTTGTGCTCGCTGCCGGGCACCAGGTGGATCGGCACCTCGGGCAGGTAACGCAGCACCACGCCGCAGTCGTCGGTGGCCGGGCGACCGGCGAAGCCGGGGTCGGCGAACGCCCGCTCGTACGCCTGCCTGATCACCGACAGCTTGAAGCACTGCGGTGTCTGGCTGCGCCGCAGCCGCGAGCGGTCCAGCACTTCCCCGATGATCTCCCCGTCCGGTGCGGGAACGGCCACCAGGACCGTGTCGGAGCTCGGGATCGCCACGTTGACGGCCTGATGCCTCTCCAGTGCCCGGACGCACTCGGTGATGATCCGGGGCTCCAGGAGCGGGCGTACGGCGTCGTGCAGCAGCACGTTGCACTCCTCCGCCCCCAGCGCCTGCAACGCCCGCCAGGTGCTCTCGGTACGGCTCGCGCCGCCCTCCACGACCTTGCTGACCTTGCGGTAGCCGCCCGCGGCCACGATCTCGCGCACCCGGTCGGTGTAGCCCGGCGTCATCAGCACCACGATCTCGTCGATCTCCGGCGCGGCCTCGAACACGGCCAGCGAGTGCTCGATGATCGTCCGTCCCGCGACCTCGACGAGCTGTTTGGGCGTGGCCAACCCCACCCGCTGCCCCACACCGCCCGCGAGCAGCACGCCAATCGAGCGTGAATCCATACCGGCAGCGTACCGATGAGATACCTGCTGAACGGACTGCCGCCAGGCGTTGGCCAGGCTCGGCAGTACGGCGGCAGGCTGATGAGCAGGTTTCTCGCCGGGCACGGTCCCTGTTCCGTGATATCGCGTTGACCTGTCGCTACGCTGTGGCTACGCACCCCCAAAGTCCACGCTCTCCCGAACGACCGGGAGGAGACCTGCGCTTTGCCCGACCCATCGACCCGCGACACCACGACCACGGTCGTGCTGCTCGCCACGACCCCGGCCGCCAGGCTCTCCTGCGGGGACGGCACGCTGCTCGACCGGATCGGCGACCAGCTCGCCGGCCCGCCCGCGCGTGACGTCCAGGTGGTGACGCCCGGCGGCGGTCTCGGCGCGGACCTGCGGGGCGTCGCCAAGATCGCCAGGACCGCGACGGGCGCCGTCGCCATGCTCCCCGCCGACCTCGTGGCCCATAACGAGGCCCTGGCACTGCTGCTGGAGCACCCCGCCCGGGACACCGGCGCGCTGGTCTCCCACGGCGTGACCGCGGGCCCCACGCGGCCGCCCGTACGCGTGGAAGGCGGCAAGATCGTCGCGGCGGGCAGCTCCTTCCACGTCGTGCCCGAGGCGAACGCCACGTTCAGAGGCGTGCTCCAGGCGGGCGGGGCCGACCTGACCACGCTGGCCGACGTCGCCGAGGAACTGGCCGAGCTGGCCGACACCGGCAAGCTCGGCCCTGTCACCCCGGCCGAGGCCGTGGACCTGCTGCTGGTCGGGTTGGTCAGGACCGGCGTGGCGGTGCGGGCGGCCTGGCTCGGGCCGCTGCACGCCGACCGCGTGGCCGGCCAGCACGCCGCCGACGCCGCCGTCGCCGGGCTGGCCGACGTGGACGAGGCCAAGGTCCGGCTCGACACCGCCGTCAAGGCGGACGACGGCTTCTTCGCCACCTACTTCGTCTCCTCCTGGTCGCGTCACCTGATCAGGCCGGCCGCCAAGCTCAAGCTCACCCCCAACACCGTCACCGGCATCTCGATCGGCCTGGCCCTGCTGGCGGCCGTCTGGTTCTCGGCGGGCACCCAGAGCGGACGACTGGCCGGGGCGCTGCTGTTCTACCTGTCGTTCGTGCTCGACTGCCTCGACGGCCAGCTCGCCCGCTACACCCGTTCGTTCTCGCGGCTCGGGGCCTGGGCGGACGGCATGTCCGACCGGCTGAAGGAATACATCGTCTACGTCGGGCTGGCCTTCGGCTCCGCCGACCCCGGGATCTGGCCGCTCGCCGTGGCCGCGACGATCCTGCAGGTCGTCCGGCACTCCATCGGCTACGCGTACGGCGGGGCCGTCTCCGACGCCGCGCGGAGCGGCGCGACGTGGGGCCGGCCGCCCCGCTCCCTGCAGGAGCCGGCCGACGCCCGGCACGGGCCCGGCCTGCTCCGGCTCGCCGAGCGCATGGACAGCCGGACGATCGCGCGCTGGTTCAAGAAGATCATCGTGCTGCCCATCGGTGAGCGCACCGCGCTGATCGCCGTCACCGCAGCCGTCTGGAACGCCAGGGTGACGTTCCTGGCACTGCTCTGCTGGGGCGGCGTGGCCGCCCTCTACCAGCTCGCCGGACGGATCGCGAGGTCGAAACGATGATCTCAGTGCACATGGCCCCCGTTCCCAGCAGCACCGTCGTGGCCTACCGCGACGACGGGCCGCTCTCGCGCGCCATGGGCCTGCTCGTGGCCGGGCAACTGCCGCCGCTGCCGCCGGTGATCGCGGGCACGTTCGTCACCGGCGTGCTGCTGATACTCGGCGTGGCGGGAACGGACGGGCTGGCGGTGTTCGCGCCCGCCGTGACGCTGCTGCTGGCCGGTCCCGGCAGCACCCACGCGCACGACGGCAGGGTCGACTGGCTCGTCCCGCCGATCCTGCGGCTCATCGAATACAGCTTCGTCGCGGCGTGCGGGTTCGCGCACCAGGTGCACCCCGTGCTGGTCTTCCTGCTGCTCGGCGCGCTGGCCTTCCACCACTATGATCTCGTCTACCGGTTGCGCCAGCGCGTCTACCCGCCGTCGTGGCTGGGCACGCTGGGGCTCGGCTGGGACGGCCGGATGATGGTCGTCTCGCTGGTCGCCCTCATGGGGCCGATGACCGTCGGCTACGTGCTGCTCGCGGTCTACCTGTGGGCGCTGTTCGGCTGGGAGAGCCTCACCTGCTGGCTGGCCGCGCCCCAATCTGGCGTGGAAGCGGCCGATATGGAAACGCAAGACTAGCGCCGGATTACCCTCAGGGGGCCGAAAGGGAACTACCCTTTGGGCCTACGGTGGGTCGCGTTCAGCGGCCCAATGCTGGACTGAGGAGTGCACGTTGCTGGGAATGGTGCTGGCCGCTGGGGCCGGACGACGCCTGCGGCCGTACACCGACACGCTGCCCAAGGCGCTCGTGCCGGTCGACGGCGAGACCACGATCATGGACATCTCGCTGCGCAATTTCGCCGAGGTGGACCTGCGGGAGATCGTGATCGTCGTCGGGTACGCGGCGCAGGCCGTGCACGAGCGTAAGGACGCCTTCGAGAAGAAGTACGGCGTCAAGCTCACCCTGGTTCACAACGACAAGGCCGAGGAGTGGAACAACGCCTACTCCCTGTGGTGCGCCCGCGACTACTTCTCCCAGGGCGTGCTGCTGGTCAACGGCGACACCGTGCACCCGGTCTCGGTCGAGAAGACGCTCCTGTCCGCGCCCGAGACGAGCGACATCCTGCTCGCGGTCGACAACGTCAAGAAGCTCGCCGACGAGGAGATGAAGGTCACGCTCTCGCCCGAGGGCGGGCTGCGGCGCATCACCAAGCTGATGGACCCGGCCGAGGCGTACGGCGAATACATCGGCGCCACCCTCATCAGGCCCGGCGCGGCCGAAGGGCTGGCCGACGCGCTGAAGACCACGTTCGAGCGCGACCCGCAGCTCTACTACGAGGACGGTTACCAGGAGATGGTCGAGCGCGGGGAAGTGATCCACGCCGCGCCCATCGGCGAGGTCGACTGGGTCGAGGTGGACAACCACGACGACCTGGCGAAGGCTCGCACCATAGCCGTGCGTTACTGAGGGAGGCGCGGATGCCGCTTCTCGCGAGGATGCTGCCGGCGCCCCTGACCATGCAGGTCCGGCGGGGCGCCGTGGCCGAGCTCGGTGCTCTGCTGGCCGACAGCCGGGTGGCGACCTCCGGCCGGGTCGCCGTGGCCGTCGGCCCCGGCCAGGGCGACCACATCGAGAGCCTGATCGCGCCCACGCTGGGCGAGGCCGAAGTGTTCAGGGTGGCCGACGGATCGGTCGACGCGGCCGTCTCCCTCGGCGCCGACCTGCGCAAGGGCGCGTACGAGGTCGTGGTCGGCGTCGGCGGCGGCAAGACGATCGACGCCACCAAATACGCCGCCTCGCTGGCCGGCATCCCGATGGTCGCGGTGGCCACCAACCTGTCCCACGACGGCATCTGCTCGCCCACCGCCTCCCTCGTGTACGAGGGCGGCAAGGGCACGTTCGGGGTGCCGATGCCGCTGGCCATCCTGGTGGACCTCGACTTCGTGCACAACGCGCCCAAGTCGCTGGTCAGGGCGGGCGTGGGGGACGTGGTGAGCAACCTGTCGGCCATCGAGGACTGGCAGCTCGGCAACATCGAGCGCGGCGAGCCCATCGACGGGCTGGCCTGCTCGATGGCCCGCACCGCCGCCGAGGCGCTCATCGGCCGCACCGACTCCATCGAGTCGGACGCGTTCCTGACCGTGCTGGCCGAATCCCTCATCCTGTCGGGGATGTCCATGGTGATCGCCGGCTCCTCGCGGCCCGCGAGCGGTGGAGATCATGAGATCCTTCATGCCGTGGATCAGCTCTTTCCCGGCACCTCCAACCACGGCGAGCTCGCCGGGATCGGTGCCGCCTTCTGTTTCTTCCTACGCGCGGACCAGGCTCGGGTCCAGCAGGTGGTCGACTGCCTGCGCAAGCACGAACTGCCCGTCGTGCCCGCCGACATCGGGCTGACCGCCGAGCAGTTCGCCGAGGCCGTCGCGCTGGCGCCGGCCACCCGGCCCGGCCGCTACACGATCCTCGAGCACCTGCGCATGCAGGACTCCGAGATCCGCGATCGGGTGGGGGACTATGTCCACGCCTTCAGTCGCTGAGCTGCGGCGGGTGGCCCAGCCCGCGGGCCACCTCGAGCGCAAGAACGGCGAGCACTGGGCGGGCGTGCTCTACATGCGCAGGCTGTCCATCTACGTCACCTGGCTGCTGACCAAGACGCCGGTCACGCCCAACCAGCTCACCTGGATCATGACGGTGGCCGGAGTCGTGGCCGGGGTCGTGCTGGCCCTGCCCGGGCTGTGGGCGGCCGTGGCCGCCGCCCTGCTCGTGCAGGTCTACCTGCTGCTGGACTGTTCCGACGGAGAGCTGGCCCGCTGGACGGGGAAGACCTCGCTGACCGGCGTCTACCTCGACCGCATCGGCGCCTATTTCGCCGAGGCCGCGCTGCTGGCCGGGCTGGGCTGGCGGGCGTCGGCCGTCCTGCCCGACTGGTACACCGTGATGGGCTTCGCGGCCGCGCTCGGCGCGATCCTCATCAAGGCCGAGACCGACCTCGTGGACGTGGCGCGGGCCAAGGGGGGACTGCCGACCGCCACCGAGGCGTCCGTGGGGCAGTTCCGCTCCGGGCTGCTGGGGCTGGGCAGGCGGGTGCTGTCGGCGACGAAGTTCCACCGCATCGTGCAGCCGATCGAGCTGTCGATGCTCGCGCTGGTGACCGCGGTGATCGACGCGGTGCTCGGCGACCTCACGGCCTCCCGGGTGCTCATCGTGGCCTGCGTGGTCGCCGCCGCCCTACAGGTTGTCCTGCATTTGGTAAGCATCCTGGCATCGAGGCGGCTGGCGTGATCTCATGTCGGAACCGGACGCGCTCCCCGTCCGTCGTATTGATCGGACGTCCGCCGTTCGGTGGGGGTTCACCCCCGGTTCCGATACGCTTAGCTCCACCCGTACTTGAACACGCATACCAGCAGACTCGGTGATCATGAAAGAATGCCACGCCCGTGCTCTCAACGCGTCAGGACAGTGATTCGTTGAAGATCTCGTGCGTCATCCTCACCATGGGCAACCGGGTCGCGGAGCTGAACCGGGCGGTCGAGTCAGCGCTCAACCAGATCGACGGCGACGTCGAGGTGGTGATCGTGGGCAACGGCGCCGACGTGCCCGAGGTGTCGGCGAAGCCACCCGAGGGGTCGGCCGCGGTCGTGAAATCGATCCGGCTCGACCGCAACACCGGCATCCCCGCAGGCCGCAATCGCGGCGTGGAGGAATGCTCGGGAGATGTCGTGCTGTTCCTCGATGACGACGGCTGGTATGCCAGCCAGAAGGTCGTCGCGCACGTGCGCGACCGCTTCGCCACCGAGCCGGACCTCGCGGTGATCTCTTTCCGGGTCATGGACCCCGACGGCGGCATCGGCCAGCGGCGCCACGTTCCCCGGCTGCGCGCGGGCGATCCGCAGCGCTCCTCACCCGTCACGACGTTCCTCGGCGGCGCCTCGGCCATCAGGCGATCGGCCTTCCTCCAGGTGGGCGGGCTGCCCGAGCGGTTCTTCTACGCTCACGAGGAGACCGACCTGGCCTGGCGGCTGCTGGGCGAGGGCTACCGCATCGAATACGACGCCGAGACGGTGATGTACCACCCGCAGGTCCCGCCGACCCGGCACGCGCAGTTCTACCGGCTCAACGCGCGCAACCGTGTCTGGCTGGCCCGCCGCAACCTGCCGTGGCCGCTGGCGGTCTTCTACCTGACCAACTGGGTCGTGCTCACCCTGATCCGCGAGCGCGGCTCCGGGGTCGCGCTCAAGGCGTGGTTCGCCGGCTTCCTGGAGGGGCTGCGCAGTCCCGCGGGCGAGCGCCGTCCCATGGCCTGGCGCACGGCCTGGCGCATGGTCAAGCTCGGCCGCCCCCCGATCGTCTGAGCCGCGCTCAGACGATCGCCGCGTCGCCGAACGTCATCGCGGCCCGCGCTACCGTCGAGGTGAACATCGCGCGCTTGGGCAGCCCCAGCTCGCTCAGCTCCTTGGCGATGGGGTGGTTGCCCAGCCGGATCAGCGCGCCGCCCGGCCGGAACTTGGCGCCGCCGGCGCGTACGGACCAGGGAATGCGCCGCGTGACCCCCTCCCGGTGCGTGTAGGTGTCCATCGGCGTCATCGCCGTGGCGGCCGGCACGGGCACGCCCGGCTTGATCAGCATGTCCAGCACGAGCCTGCCGTCCTTGCGCAGGACACACCGCTTGTACGGTGAGCCGAGCCGCAGCTCGATGTCCGCCAGCTCCTTCGGGAACCCCCACAGCCTCCGCCCCGCCTCCAGCGTGAACCGCTGGTCCACGGGCAGCCAGTGCACGAACACCCCGGCCTGCCGCAGATCACCCAGCCCCGTGGACCCCGCCGCGCCCGGCGGGCGGACCAGGAAGGCCATTCCGAACTCGTGGTAGGTGTCGAGGTCCCCGTCACGGTAGTCGACGAACAGCAGTACGCAGACGGCCTTGCCGGGAAGGACCTCGGCCACGTCGAGGCCGGAGTAGGCGATGACCGCCCTGGCGGCGTCGGCAGGCACCGGGTAGAAGGCGCTGCAGATCTCCGCTTCCCTCACCCGGACAGGCATGCCCACCGTCCGGCCCTGGATCAGATGCGATGCCATGGTTCCAGTACATCAATCCCCGAGCCGTGTGACCATTCCCGACCCGGTGCCGTCTAGGTGTGATGTGACAATCGGAAGAATACGGGGGTCGTCATCATCGAGGAGCTGTACCGCGAGCACTGGCCGCTCGTGTGCGGGTTCCTCCTGCGCAGGACCCGTGACCCGCATCTCGCGGAGGACCTGGCCCAGGAGACGTTCGTCAAGGCCACCAGAGCCCTGCTGGGCTGGCGCGGCGAGAACCCGGCCGCCTGGCTGCTCACGATCGCCCGCAACGTCCTCGTGGACCATGTCCGCCGCCACCGCCGCGAGCTGGCCCTGCCGGACTCCGGCGAGCTCGGCGTGCCCCCGCTCCACGTGGCCTCCCTCGACGTGCGCGACGCCCTGGACCGGCTCCCCGAGCAGCACCGCAGGCTGCTCACGCTGGTCTATTTCGAGGGCTTCTCGCTGGTGGAGGTGGCCGCGATGACCGGCAGGAAGCACGCCTCGATCAAGACCGCCGTGTGGCGGGCCAGAAACGCCTTCGCCGACATCTACGGAGACATCCATGACTGACGACTTTCCGGAAATGCCGGACTTCGACCCGAAGCTCGCCCGGAGGGCTGTCCGGCGGGGACTCCTCAGGACGACCTCCAACGTCCTGGCGGTCCTGCTGGCGCTCGCGCTGGTCGCCACGGTCGGCTCGACGCTCCTGCAGACGCGCGGCGACCGGGAGCGGCGTATGACGGACGTGCTGGGCACCGCGTTCAAGATCTACAACCCCGGCTACAGCGTGGACGTCGACCACTGCTGCGAGACCACTCCGCTGGGGATGTCCTTCGACGTGCGCGCCAGCCCGCTGCGCGCCGTGGGCGGCTTCTGGCCGGTCGGTGGCGAGCGCTACTCCGTGAGCCAGAACCTCTTCGGCCGCGTGGGCCGCCTGCCGCTGGGCAGCACCGCCAACACCAAGCTCTCCCTCTCCCTGTACGACGTCGGCACCACCCTCGCGCCGAAGGAGGAGGTCCGCAAGGTGCTCAAGCGGCTGCCGGAGGACCTCAGAGCGCTGGTGGTGGTGGAGTTCGCGACGCCGCTCGCCGAGGCCGACATGAAGGCTTTCGCGGAACGGTACAAGAGCTGTCCGGAGAAGATCGCCTACGAGCGCAGGCCCGGTGCGCTGTCCATCACCTGGAGCCCCGCCTACTGGAGTGACGGCCAGAAGGGCGTGGAGCAGGAAGGGTGCGTCGGTGACCTGAGGAGCTTCCGAGCCTGGGTCGGCATGCTGCGCGACCACGACGGCGCCAATCTGCGGGCCTTCGACCTGTCCCTGGCGCGCCTGCGCAAGGCCGCGAACGAGGGTCTCGCCTACGCCTACGTCGACCAGGTCACCACGATCAAGGCACTGCGCGAGATCATCGAGGACCCGCGCGTGCGCACGGTCCGTCTGGCCGACGTGACCTTCGACCTCGACCGCCCCTAGACGGCCAGCGCGTGCGCGGCCGGCTGGCCGGCCCACGACTCGGCGCGGCGCACGAAGGCCGCCGCGTGGTCCGGCCAGTGGTGGCGCAGGCGCGCCTCGGCGTGGCCGCGCGCGCCCAGCCTGGCCCGCCGCACCGGGTCCTCCTTCAGGTCCAGTACGGCGTTCAGCACGGCGTCCACGTCCAGCGGCACCACCAGCCCGCAGCCGGCGCCCTCCACCAGCGCGGCACCCGGCGGCGTGGTGATCACCGGCAGCCCGCGGCCCATGTAGTCCATGATCTTCGTCGGTACGGCCCGCACCGTGTCACCGGCCAGCGACAGGCCGGCCAGCGCGCCCTCCGCCATGCGCAGCGCGTGCCGGTTCGGGACGTACCCGAACCAGTCGAGCAGGCCGACCCGCTGCGCGTCGCGCAGCAGCGGGCGCACCTCGCGCGCCGCGGCCCCGATCAGGTCCAGCCTGATCCCGTACGGGATCAGCCGCTCGGCCAGGCCGATCAGCTCCGTCACGCCGCGCTCGATCGACAGGCGGCCGATGTGGACGACCCTGGTGTCGCCGGGAGGAGGCGGGCTGGGCGACACCAGGGTCGCTTCGGGCACCACGGCGGGCGTGACCACTTGGTGGCGGCGCTCGGCGCGGGCGAGCTGCCCGGACGTGACTTCCTCGCGCACGTCCCAGACGACCGGAGGGCGCCGGTAGGGCAGCGCGCGCAGCAGCCGGTGGTCGTGCACGATCAGCAGGTCCGCGCCCTTGACGCCGCGTCTCAGCGCCGCGCGGGCCCTGCTGTACGGGGCCTGCCGCGCCACGTCGATCGCGGTGAGCCCCATGGCCGGGGTCACGTTGAAGTACGTGAACGGCGCGACGTAGGTCACCTCGTGGCCTTCGTCGAGCAGCGCCCTGATCTGCCGGTGCATGATCCGGGCGTCCTCGGGATGGTGGACGGTGGTGGCGACACAAGCGCGCATATGTCGATGCTCCGCGCCTACCAGGTCAAAGGCGTTAATGCGGGAGGAACGGCCGCTTAACTTCCAGAGCGACGGCGATAGAGCCAGGTGAGGCGGGGTTCGAGCACCCACTTGAAGACCGTACGGGTCTCCGGCAGGCACAGCACGATCGCCAGGGCGAAGCAACTGGAGCTGATCGCCAGCACGCCGAGCGGCCCGTGCAGCCACGGCAAGTCGAGCCAGCCCTGGTCCTTGGCGATCAGCACGGGGATGCCGTGCAGGAGATAGCAGTAGAGCGTGCGGGTGCCGAGGTCGGAGAACCACGTCTCGCCTCGGGGCACCAGCGCCAGCACGGCGAAGCACATGGCCAGCGCGCACACCAGCAGCCCGGCGCGCAGGCCGAGGCCCATGTACCAGGACAGGTCGAGGTCCTGGTAGCTCTCCTTGTAGTAGAAGGGGCCGAGCGGGGACCTGGGCGCGATGAAGATCGCCACCGCGGCCGCCCCGAGGATCGTGAGCACCGAAAGGATCTTGATCCACCGGCGGTCGAGCATCTCGAAGTGCTCGGGCTGCATCACCAGGCCGATCACGAAGAACGGCATGAGGCCGAAGAAGCGGTCCATGCTGAAGTCGCCCTCGATCTGCGAGAACCCGGCGAACAGGTAGATCGCGATCGCCACCGGCACGGGATATTTCATCCGCTTCCACACCGGCGTGGACAGCCGCCAGAACAGCAGCGCCAGCAGGTACCAGTTGAGCCACGCCGGATCGATGATCGTCAGGCTCCACTTCTCACCCAGCGAGAAGCGGAGCGCGGCGTAGCCGACCTCGACGATCACATACGGGACGAGGAACGTGTCGACGAGCTTGTTGGTCTTGGCGTTGGAGTTCCAGAAATTTCTGGACAGGTAGCCGCTGATCAGCACGAACAGCGGCATGTGGAAGGTGTAGATGAAGAGGTAGAGGGCCCTGGAGGAGTCGGCCGAGAGCGTGGGCACCAGCGAGTGGCCGACGACCACGAGTGCAATCAGCACGAACTTGACGTTGTCGAGGAACGGGTCGCGCTTGCGCTTGGGCTGCTCGGGCTCCTGCTTGGGCTCCGGCTGTGTCAGCGGCCGCTCACCCACCGCGACCGCGCGCGGGTCCGTCGGCTGCTGCTCGCCCGGCAGAACGCCGTGCGGGTCGGTCCGCTCGCTCCAGAAGGCCTCCTCCGGCAGCGGCCACCGCGCTCCAGTGTTGGCCGGCCCGCCTTCCTCATCCGGGCCCGCTGGGCTGCGCGGCGTTACCGGTGGAGAGAATCTGGTGTCAGACACGAGGGAGTCGCTCAGCTTCGCTAGGGGCCGGGGAACACGACGGCAACGCGACATGAAAACCGGGTGACGGTTTGGTGTCGCGCTGCGTCGCCGACCCGCAACAGACTATCCCGCCCGCCCGGTTCCTGTCTCTCAACGAGACCCAGAATGCCCGAGTACACAGGGAACTTGGAGCGTCAGGTGCACGCGTTCTTCTGCTCGGAAGCCGTGATCGTGCTCTGTTTCACACTGTCGGGCAGCTTGGTCACCTTGACCGAGTCGAAGTCCTCTCCCACCACGAACTGGATCACCGGAGTGCCCCTCGGCGCGGTCGCCGCGCCGGCCGCCGCAGGGACGTACTGCTGCGGGTTGGTCACCTTGACCTTGCCGGCCGCCGGCGCCGGCTTGGGCAGGACCGCACCGGCCAGCGTGTCGGCGTGGTCGGGCGCAGCGGTGATCGTCTTGGCGTAGTGGATCTCGCTCTTCGCCAGGCTCTGGCCGCCGGCGGCCTCGTAGTTGCCCACGCCGACGACGTTGAAGCCCTGCTCGGCGAGCTGGTCGGCGACCTCGCGGGCCTTGCCGAAGGTCTTCGTGCCGTTGAGCACCTGGACCTTGACCTGCTCGGGCTTGATCGTGACCTTGGGTTTGGCGCTCGCGCTGGCCGTCGGCGCCGGGGCGGTGGGCTCGGTGTCGGTCTTGATCGCGGTGAACAGCTTGGTGGCGTCGGGCTCCTTCCAGACCACGCGGTTCTCGTCCGCGGGGTCCGGCTGCCACGGGATCGTGGTGAGCTGGACACCCTTGGCCGTCAGTTGCCTGGCGCTCGTCGCGATCTGGATGAGCTGCTCGGTGTCGTTGGCCAGTTCGGGGTCCATGGTGACGGATCCGGCCGCGGCCGCGACGAAGTCCCTGAGCCTGCCCACGTCGGTGAGCAGGTCGCTGCTGGTGGCCTTGGCGATGACCTTGCTCAGGAAGATCTGCTGGCGCCTGATGCGCCCGATGTCGCTGCCGTCGCCGTAGTGGCGCAGGCGCACGTAGCCCAGCGCCTTCTCGCCGTTGAGCAGGCTCTTGCCGGGCGGCAGGACGAGCTTGGACGCCTTGTCGTTGACGCCGGACTTCAGGCAGATCTCGATGCCGCCGAGCGCGTCGACGATGTTCTTGAAACCGTTGAAGTCGACCTCGACGAAGTGGTTGACGCGGATGCCGGTGAGGGTCTCGATCGTAGAGATCGTGCAGGCGATTCCGCCGGAGTTGTACGCCGAGTTGATCATGTCTCGGCGCGGGGCCATCTCCTGCTTGGTGGCCTCGTTCTTGCACCGGGGGATCTGCACCATCGAGTCGCGCGGGAAGCTGATCAACTGCGCCTTGTCCCGGTCGGGGGAGATGTGCAGAAGGATGATCGTGTCCGTACGCTTGCCGCCCGCGTCCGCCGTCCTGGCCAGTTTCTGCCCGTATTTGGCGTTGCCCGCGCCGGCGCGGGTGTCGGAGCCGACGAGCAGCACGTTGAGCGCGCCCGTGTCCGGGGGACGCGGGTTGATGATGTCCTCTTTGACGCTCTTCTGGGTGATGTTGCCGAACGCGTCGCGGTAGACGGTGTAGCCGGTGAGCGCTCCCGCGACCATGAGCGACGTGACGCCGATGCTGACCCAGGCCAGCACCCGCATCTTGCCCTGGCCGCCGTTCCCGCCGCCGCGGTGGCCGCGCGGTGGCCGGTCGTCCGGCGGAGGCGGCGGGGCGGCTGCGGCGGCCCTGCGGGCCATCCTGCTGCCGGGCTGGGTGGGGGCGGCCCTGTAGTCCCGGGCAGTGTCGACTACCGGCACGCTTCTGTAGTCAGTCATACGCCCCCTAGCCTCGTGCCTCGCGCTCACGCGCCGGCTTGGTCGCTCCGCGCCACGAGATTAGGTCACGTTCGGCGGGCCCGGTGCGACGACCGCCGGAAACGACCGTGACCCGGGCGTGATGTTTCCGCGGCAAAGCATACTCAGAGCTGGACATTAGGTGGAATATCATCGTCGAACTCTTTCTTGCTTCCCGTCCGATTTCGCAGGTCAGGCCCAATACTGAGGGCCGCTGCCAGGCAGGCCAGGGGCACGGCCGGCAAAACGTACCGATAGTCGAACTCCGCCGCCGCGGCCGGTGTGACCAACAGCACTACGGCTGCCGACCAGGGCACCAGCCAGGCGGAATCGCCCGACGGTTTTCGCCTGCTGGCGATCGCCGCCACCGGTGGCACCAGGAGGGCACCCAGCAACACCGGGCCGGGCAGCCGCGCCATGCTCTGATAGGTACGCAGCCAGCCGGCGTACGGCTCAACGATCTCCGTGCCGATCGCACCCTGCTCGTAGAGCTTGGCATAGTGGGCGCCGACCTGTGCGGGATAGCGGCCAGGTGGTCCGGGTGGCGTCACCGGGAACTCGTAGTAGCCGTAGATCTCTTGGTCGGGATAGACCGGGCGATCCCAGCGGAACGTACGGCCCAGTTCCTCCAGGACGGAGGCGGCGTAGTCGAGCGGCTGCTTGGTGATCGCCAGTGTCGCGAACCTGGCCGCCAGGTCGTCGCTCTCCTCGGTGAACGTGATCCCCGGCAGCCGCACGAGGGGGGATTCCTTCGCCCAGATGTACTCCTGGGACGGCGGGCGCTGCTCGGGCGGGCGCGGGTCGCACAGGACCTTCAGGTCCGCAGGCGGGTCCATCCTGGCGCAGTCGGCGAACGACATCGTACGGGCGTAGAGGAAGACGCCGTTCGCGCCCACGAGGCCGACGCGCTGGTAGGTGGCGTAGAACCAGGCGCCATAGGCGATGATCGGCACCAGGGCGGCCGCCAGGAGCACCCCACCCAGCCTGATGTGCCTGCGCAGCACGAACCAGGCCGCGATGACGACGATGAGCGGCTGCCCGACGGTCCTGGTGAGGGTGGCGGCGGCCAGCAGCAGGCCGACGGCGGCGACGGTGCCCGGCTTGCGGGTCGAGCACAGTGCCGCGGCCGACACCACCAGGAACATGAACAGCGTGTCGGAGACCAGCAGGTGCTCCAGCTCGACCTGGTAGGCGTCGAGCAGCACGGGCACCGTGGCCAGCGTCGCCGCCCACCTGGGGGCCCGCCGCGCGACCCGGTAGATCATGACGCCGATGGCCAGGCCGAGCAGGTGCTGCGCCGCCGCGACCGCGCCGAACGCGTGGAACGGCTCCAGGAGCTTGAGGAACATCGAGTAGCCCGCCGGGCGCACCAGGTCGGGGCGCGGTCTGAAGACGGTCACGATGTAGGTGTAGGAGTCGGGGAACCACAGGGCCGGGCGGTAGCCGAGCATGGCCAGGGCCCGCAGGCCGGTGCCCAGGGCGAGGACCCCGAGGAACCACCGGTGCCGCCACGCGATGTCGCCCCACCTGGTCAGGGCGGTCTTCGCGGGCTCGGCCGCACGAGCCTCCGACCTCACCCGCACGTCCTCCCCCTCCTCCGGCACTTGGGTACGCTACCCGCGATCGCCCGCCCCTCGTGCCACACGCACCGCGCAGGGCGGCGCCGGCCATGGCGTGGGGGCGCTGGGCGGGGACGGCGTCGGAGGTGCTTGGCCGGGGCATTGAGCGGGGTGCCGGGCGTGCTGTGAGGCAGGGGCCTGTGACGTTGGATACGCTCGCAATCCGATGGAACTCGATCGACCCGGCCGGATGCTCGCCGCGCTCTCGGTGGTGCCGCCGCTCGCCGTGGCGGGCTGGCTGCTGACCGCGCTGCCGCTGCTGCTGCTCGGCCGGTTCACGCCGGCGCCCGCGCTGCTGCTCGGGCTGCCCGCCGCGGCCTTGCTGTGCTGGGCGGGCACACGAGGGCTGAGCAAGACCGTCGAGGCCACGTCCTGGCAGGTCGCCGGGGTCGTCGCGGTCGCGGTGGCGGCGGGCGCGTTCAACGTGGTCATGCACAGCGAGCAGCTCCTCATCAGGCGCGATCCCGCCACCTACGCGCAGTATGCGGCCTGGATCGCCGGGCACGGCTCCCTCCCCATCCCGTCGCAGGTGGCGGCGTTCGGCGGCGCCGACCCCTGGCTGGTCTTCGAAAGCGTCGGGTTCTTCCAGGTGGACGGCTCGGTGGTGCCGCAGTTCATGCCGGGGGCGCCGATGCTGTTCGCGACCGGCGACTGGCTGGGCGTGCCGTTCGCGGTCCCCGCGGTGCTGGGCGCGCTGGCCGTGCTCACGCTGGCCGGGGTCGTGGCGCGGCTGGCCGGGGCGCGCTGGGCGGTGCTCGCGGCGGTGACGTTCGCCGTGAGCCTGCCGATCCTCTACACGTCGCGGACCACGTTCAGCGAGATCCCGTCGCTGATCCTGCTGTTCGGCGGCCTGGCGCTGGCGCATGACGCGCTCGCCCGGCCGGGCTGGGCGCGCGGGCTGCTGGCCGGGCTGGTCTTCGGACTGGCCGTGCTGGTCCGGGTGGACGGCCTGCGTGACGTGCTGCCGGTGCTGGCGTTCGCGGGGCTGCTGATCGCGATGCGGCGCTTCGCCAGGCCGCAGGGAGTGCTGGGGCTGCCGCTGGCGGCCGGGCTGGCGGCCGGGGCCGGGCTCGGGATGCTGGCGGCGTACGTGCTGTCCCGGCCCTATCTGAACTACCTGTCCAGCTCGGTCAAGCCGCTGCTGCTCATCTGCGCCGCCGTCCTCGTGCTCACCGTCGTCGGTACGGCCGCCGCTCCGGCACTGGCCAGAGTCCGGCTGCCGAGGTGGGCCCCGACGGCCGGGGCCGCGCTCGTCGTGCTGCTCATGGCCGCCTTCTACGCGCGGCCGTGGCTGCAGACCGTGACGCGCAAGCCCGCCAATGAGGACGACCAGCGCACGGCCATGATGATCGCGCAGATCCAGCGCGCCAACGGCCTGCCCATGGACGGCGACCGGCTCTATTTCGAGAACTCGCTGCACTGGGTCATCTGGTACGTCGGCGTCCCCGTGGTCGTGCTGGCCACGGTCGCGGCGGCCGTACTCGTCCGCAGGCTGCTCCGCGACGGCACGCCCTTCGAGTGGCTGCTGCCGCTCGTCGTCGTCGGCTGGACGACGGTCACCACGCTGGCACGGCCCGAGATCACTCCCGACCACCCGTGGGCCGCCCGCCGCCTGGTTCCCGTCGTGATCCCCGGGCTGATCCTGCTGGCCGCGTACGGGCTGGCCCGGCTCCGTGACGTGGCCGAGCGGCGCGGCCCCAGGGTCAGGCGCTGGGGGATGGCGGCCGCCGTCCTGCTCGTGCTCGTGCCGCCCACCGTGACCTCGATCGGCGTCGCGTTCACGCCGGTCGAGCGGGGCGAGGCGGCGGCGGTGGCGGCGATGTGCGCAAAAATCCCGCGCAACGCGTCCGTGCTGATCGTGGAGCGGGTCACCGGCGACCGGTTCACCCAGGTCGTGCGCGGGATGTGCGGAAATCCGACGGCCCTGGTGAAGCGCGTGGGTTCGGACACCGCGCCCTCGGAGCAGGTGCAGCGCCTGATCGAGCGGGTCCGCGCGGCCGGCCGCGTCCCCGTCGTGCTCGCCGCGAAGGCCGGTCAGGTCGCGCTGTACGGGACGGCGTCGCAGGTCATGGGCCTGAGCACGCGTCAGGACGAGCGCTCGCTCGTGGACGCCCCGAACGGCACCTGGTCGCTGCGGATCGACGTGTGGATGGCGGTGCCGGACCGGTGAAGTGATGGTCAACCCGGGAGCTCCCACTGGGGTCAAGTGCACCCGCCTTCCGGCCGGGCACAGTACCCTCGACCCCTGTGAGCACGCTTGAGACCCCCAAGAGTGGACCTGCCGTGGAAGAAGCGCCGTACGTCACCATCGTCCTCCCCTGCTACAACGAGCAGGATCACGTCATCGACGAAGTCGAGCGCATCACGAAGGCCATGGACTCCAGCGGCTACACCTACGAGCTCGTGGCCATCGACGACTGCTCCAGCGACGCCACGCTGGCCAGGCTCAAGGAGGCCGCGTCCAGCTACCCGCACCTGCGCGTGCGCGCCTTCCACCGCAACGGCGGCTCGGGCACCGTGCGGCGCATCGGCTCGCAGGAGGCCAGGGGCGAGATCGTCGTCTGGACCGACGCCGACATGACCTACCCCAACGAGCGCATTCCCGAGCTGGTCCAGCTCCTGGAGAAGGACCCGACGATCGACCAGGTCGTCGGCGCGCGCACCAGCGAGGAAGGCTCGCACAAGCTGCTGCGCGTCCCCGCCAAGTGGGTGATCCGCAAGGTGGCGGAGAAGCTGGCCGGGCAGAAGATCCCCGACCTCAACTCCGGGCTGCGGGCCTTCCGCAAGTCGGTGGCCAAGCCCTACCTGAGGCTGCTGCCTCCCGGGTTCTCCTGCGTGACGACGATCACGCTGTCGTTCCTGTCCAACCAGCACGACGTCTACTATCTGCCGATCGGATACGCCAAGCGGGCCGGCAAGTCGAAGTTCAGCTTCGTGTCCGACGCCTACCGCTACATCCTGCAGGTGCTGCGGATGATCATGTACTTCAACCCGCTCAAGGTCCTCATGCCGCCCGCGTTGTGGCTGGTGACGATCGGGTTCGTGAAGGGCGTGTGGGACATGATCCAGCACCCGTTCTACTTCCCCGCCAACACGGTCATGATCTTCCTGTCCGGGATGCTGATCGGGTCCGTGGCGCTGCTGGCCGACCTGATCGTGCGCTCGCGGGGAGAGTAGGCACGTGCGGATCGCGATCGTCGGACCGACCTATCCCTACAAAGGCGGCGGGGCGCAGCACACGACCGAGCTGGCACACCGGCTCGCGGCCCTGGGACACGACGTGGTGATCGAGTCGTGGCGGGCGCAATATCCGTCGTTCCTCTATCCCGGGCAGCAGACGATCTCCACGCCCGAGGGCACGCCCTATCCGAAGACCGTGCGCCGGCTCGACTGGCGGCGGCCGGACGGGTGGGTGGCGGCGGGGCGGCGGCTGCGGTCGGCCGACCTGGTGGTGCTGGCGGTGCTGAGCCCGGTGCAGGTCCCGGCCTATTTGGGCATCCTGTACGGGCTGGGGCGGAAGGCCAGGACGGTCGCCCTCTGCCACAACGTGCTGCCGCACGAGCGCAAGCCGTACGACGAGCCGCTCATGAAGGCCCTGCTCAAACGGGTGGATGGCGTGCTGACGCACTCCGCGGAGCAGGCCGGGCTGGCCGGGGGGCTCACGGGCAAGCCGGTCGGCGTGGCCGCGCTGCCGCCGCACCTGCCCTCGACCACGGCCGAGCGGTCCGCGCAGGTGCACCGGCGGCTGCTGTTCTTCGGCATCGTCCGGCCGTACAAAGGGCTGGACCTGCTGCTCAGGGCGCTGCCCGACGGGATCTCGCTGACCGTGGCGGGGGAGTTCTGGGGCGGGCTGGACGAGACGAAGGCGCTGATCGACGAACTCGGCATCGGCGACCGGGTGGAGCTGCGGCCCGGCTACGTGGCCGCCGACGATGTGCCGAAGCTGTTCGCCGCGGCGGACGCGCTCGTGCTGCCCTACCGGAACGCGACCGCCAGCCAGAACGTCTGGCTCGCCCACGAGCACGGCGTCCCGGTGATCGCCACGCGCGTGGGGGCGCTGGCCGACCACGTCACCGACGGCGTGGACGGGCTGCTGGTCGAGCCGGGCGACGCCGGGGCGCTGCGCAAGGCGATCGAGCGGTTCTACGCCTCCGGCGAGCCCGAGAGGTTGCGATCGGGGGTCAAGGCGGTCGATCCGGAGCCGTACTGGTCGGCGTACGCCGGGACGCTGCTGGCCACCTGACGGCCGAGCAGGAAGGAGACGCCCGCCGCCGTCGCGTCCGCCAGCGTGAACGCCAGCCGCGACACGATCGCCACCGCGAGCGCCGGCGCGGTGCCGAGGACCGGCCCGAGCACCAGCACCAGCGCGCCCTCCCGGATCCCGACGCCCGCCGGGACCACGAACGCGAGCAGCCCGGTCGCCCACGCGAACGCGTAAGCCCCGGTCGCGATGAGGTAGAGGTCCGCGCGGCCGGAGAGCAGCCAGACGTGGACGCCGTACACGAACCAGCCGAGCGTGGTCCACGCCACCGCGACGACCACGGTGCGGCCGGGCAGCACCTTCTCCAGCGGCTCCTTGCGCGCGATGCGCAGCGCCAGGTTGAGACCCCAGGTCAGCACCTTGGGATGCAGGCACACGATGATCACCGGCACGAGCAGCACGAGGTACCACGCCTGCCGCACCGCCTCCAGCGACCCCAGCGTCGCGGCGGCGATCGAGACGGCGATCCCCAGGTTGATCACCAGGCTCAGTGAGATCGTCGCGAACGTGCGCCGCGGCGGGCTGCCATGGTCCCGGCCGAGATCCATCATCGCCGCGTACGCCCAGACCGCGCCCGGGATGTATTTGCCCAGCTGGCCCACGAACATGATCCGCCCGGCGATCCGCAGCGGCACCCGCGTGCCGAGCCCCACCAGGATCTCGCGCCAGGCGATCAAGACGCAGAACTGGCCGAGCAACACCGCGGCGAATGCTCCGAGCACCGCCCACGGCGACATCGCCGCCACGGCTCCGGTGGTCTCTTCCCAGTTATTGGCCAAGCCGTAACCGAGAAAACCGAGCGCGACCAGGGCGAGGACCACGCGCAGCAGGCGACGGAGCATTGGCTCAGGTTACGCGCGGTTCGGCTGGTAAAGCCAGACGACAAGCCCGCCTCCTCGGTGCGGAACCGCGGATCCGTGCCGGCGAGCTCCCGCACCAGAGCGCGGGCGTCGGCCACCGCACCAAAGCGGATCGGCGCCGAGGTGGGTACTGTGGGGCTCCGTGGGAAAGCAACGGGTCGCGCAGCTTGAATACTCCGAGTTCCAGTCCGCCATGCTCGACGAGGAGAAACGGCGGCGGAAGGCGGCGAAGATCATCGCGGTGCTCGAGCACTTCCACGGGCCGCTCGGCGGGCTGACCGTGGCCGACGTGGGTTGCTCCGCGGGATTCATCGCCGACGAGCTGGCGCAGGCCGGGGCCAAACACACGCTGGGCATCGACATCGACGTGCCGGGGCTGCGCAAGGCCGCCGACCGGTTCGGCGAGCGGGTGGCGTTCGTGTGCGGCGACGGCACCGCGCTGCCCTTCCCCGACGGGTCCATCGACGTGCTGGTGTTCAACCACATCTATGAGCACGTCGTCGATCCGGACGGGGTGGTGGCCGAGATGCACCGCGTGCTGTCCGACGACGGGGTCCTCTATCTCGGGCTGGGCAACCGGCTCGGCGTGATGGAGCCGCACTACAAGCTGCCCTTCCTGTCCTACCTGCCGCCCGCGCTGGCCGACCGCTACGTGCGGGCGTCCGGGCGGGCCGACCACTACTACGAGCGCTTCAGGACGCGGCGCGGGCTGCGCAAGATGCTGCGTGCCTTCCACGTGTGGGACTACACCTTCCCCGTGCTGGCCACGCCGACCAAGTTCGCCGGTGGCGAGCTGTTCCCCGGCCTGCTGGGGCGGGTGGTGAAGGGCGCGCTGGCCCGCACGCCGCGCGAGGTGCTGAGGTTGCTGCTGCCCGTGGTGCCGACGTACCTGTGGGTGGCCACCAAGACCCCGAAGCGCCCGATGGGCGCGGCGCTGCCGCAGCCGCCCGAGCGGGTCCGCCCCTTGTGAACGCCGACGGATCCGGCAGGCCCGCCACCGTCCGCGGCACCGCGGAGGATGCGCCCGTGAGTCCTTCCCGGCCCGGGCGGGCGCTCGCCAAGAAGCTCATCCGGTTCGGGTTCCTGCTCATCGCGCTCGGGTTCGGCGGGTGGGCCGTGGCGTCGCAGTGGGACTCCGTGCTGGCCGGGTTCGCCAGGCTGTCGTGGCCCGCGCTGGCCGGGTCGCTGGCCGCCGTGGTCGCCGCGTTGCTCGGCGCCATGCTCACCTGGCGCACGCTGCTGGCCGACCTCGGCTCGCCGCTGCCGCTCCGGCCCGCCGCCAAGGTGTTCTTCGTGGGCCAGCTCGGCAAATACATCCCCGGTGCCGTCTGGCCCATGCTCGCCCAGATGGAGATGGGCCGCGACCTGGGCGTGCCGCGCTCGCGCAGCGCGGCGGCGTTCTTCCTGATGATGCCCATCCAGCTCGCCACCGGCCTGCTGGTCACGCTCGTCACCCTCGGCTGGGAGCGCTACGGGTGGCTGCTGCTGCTCATCCCGCTGCTCCTGGTCCTGCTCGAACCCAAGGTCATCAACGCCCTGATCGGGTACGCCCTGCGCAGGCTCAAACGCGACCCCCTCGAACGTCCGCTCACGCGCCGCGGCATGCTCGCCGCGCTCGGCTGGGCGCTGGCCGGCTGGACCGCCTATGGCGTGCACCTCTACTTCATCGCGCCTCAGGCCGGCCTGCTGTTCGCGGTCGGCGCCTTCGCGCTGTCGTGGTGCCTGGGCATCATGACCTTCGTCGTACCGGCGGGCGCGGGCGTGCGGGAGGTCGCCATGGTCGCGGTGCTGGCTCCCCAAATGGACAGCGGTCGCGCGATCGCGGTGGCGCTTTCGTCCCGCATCGTCATCATCGTGGGGGATCTGATCTGCGCCGGGTTGGCGGGAATCGCATCGCGCCGCGACTCGGTGTGATTTGGCCCACGATTTAGGGGAGGCTGGTCATAAGGTGAACTTTAGAGGGGGACGCCCAGTCCCACGTTGATCTTGAGGGGAGAAGATCTTCGTATGCCTCGTGTGCTCGTTGACGCGGCGGCCGTCCCCGCGGACCGCGGCGCGCTGATCAGATATGTGGACGGGCTCGTGGCGGCCCTGGATCGGGCCGGGGCCGACCTCGCCGTAGTCTGCCAGCGGTCCGAAGCCGAGCGATACCGGCGGCTGGCGCCGTCGGCCGACGTCATTTCCGGGCCCGTCGCCATCACCAACAGGGCCGCCCGGCTCGCCTGGGAGCAGACCGGCCTGCCGCTGCTCGCCCGCCAGGCAGGGGCCGACGTGATCCACGCCCCCTACTACTCCATCCCGCTCAGCTCCGGCCTGCCGACCGTCGTGACGGTGCACGACGCCACCTGGTTCACCGAGCCCGACCAGCACAGTTCGCGGGCGTCGTTCTTCC
Source organism: Nonomuraea sp. H19 (assembly GCF_052068215.1). Classification (NCBI taxonomy): domain Bacteria; kingdom Bacillati; phylum Actinomycetota; class Actinomycetes; order Streptosporangiales; family Streptosporangiaceae; genus Nonomuraea; species Nonomuraea sp. H19. The sequence goes on from NZ_JBQHCV010000001.1 coordinate 396,476, forward strand.
GCTCCGCCACCCGCATGGCCGTACGCCACGCGAACCGCGTGATCGTGCCCTCCAAAGCGACGCGGGACGAGCTCGTCCGCGTGCTGTCCGCCGACCCCACCCGCATCGACGTCGCCTACCACGGCGTCGACCTGACGCAGTTCCACCCGCCGACCGAGGAGGAGATCAGCCGGGCCGCCATCCGCTGCGGGCTGCACGGCCAGCATTATGTGGCGTTCCTGGGCAACCTCGATCCCCGCAAGAACGTCCCCAACCTCATCCGGGGCTTCGCCGCGGCCGTGAAGCAGCTCGACAAGCCGCCCGCGCTGGTGCTCGGCGGCGGCGTGCACGAGGATGACGTCGATGCCGCCTGCCGCGAGGTCGAGGCCACCGTCAGGGTCGTGCGTCCCGGCTACCTGCGCGCTCCGGACCTGCCCGGATTCCTCGGCGGGGCGCTCGTGGTGGCCTTCCCCTCGCGCGGCGAGGGGTTCGGGCTGCCGGTGCTGGAGGCCATGGCCTGCGGCGCCCCCGTGCTGACGACACACCGCAGCTCGCTGCCCGAGGTGGGCGGTGACGCGGTCGCCTACACTGAGCCGGACGCGGACAGCATCGCCGCGGCGCTCGGGCAATTGCTGGCCTCTTCAGAACGGAGACGGCAACTGCGGGAAGCGGGGCTGGCGAGAGCAAGGGAATTCACGTGGGACGCCTCGGCCGAAGCGCACCTCAGCTCATACCAACGCGCTATGGAATAGTTCGGTAACCTCACGGAGTGATGGAGAGCTCATTGCCAGACCTCGAGGCGATCCTCCTGGTCGGGGGGCAGGGCACGCGCCTGCGTCCGCTGACACTGGGCACGCCCAAGCCGCTGCTGCCAACTGCCGGAGTGCCGTTCCTGGCCCACCAACTGGCCCGTGCGCGAGCGTTCGGCGTGCGCCGGATCGTGTTCGCGACCTCGTACAAGGCGTCGATGTTCGAGCCCGCCTTCGGCGACGGGTCGGCGTTCGGGCTCTCCCTCGAATACATCACGGAGGAGACCCCGCTGGGCACCGGCGGCGCGATCCGCAACGCCGCCGAGGCGCTCACCTCCGGCCCTTCGGATCCCGTGCTCATCCTGAACGGGGACATCCTCTCCGGGCATGACATCGGCGACCAGGTGCGCATTCACCTCGCACGCGAGGCCGCTGTAACGCTCCATTTGACAGAAGTGGACGATCCCACCCGGTTCGGATGCGTGCCGACGGACGAGAGCGGGCGGGTCACGGCGTTCCTGGAGAAGACCCCCAATCCGGTGACCAACCGGATCAACGCCGGATGCTACGTCTTCACCCGGTCGGTGATCGACTCGATCCCGAAGGACGAGATCGTGTCGGTGGAGCGGGAGACGTTTCCCGGGCTGATCGAGTCGGGGCGGCTCGTGCTCGGCTATGCCGACCGCACCTACTGGCTCGACGTCGGCACCCCCGCCGCCTTCGTCCAAGGCTCGCGCGACCTCGTGCTGGGCCGGTTGCACTCGCCCGCGCTGCCCGGGCCGACGGGTGAATACCTGGCGCTCGATGGGGCCCGGGTCTCGCCCGAGGCGAAGGTCCAGGGCGGCACGGCGGTCGGCGCGCGGGTCGTCGTCGAGTCCGGGGCCACGGTCGCCGGCTCGGTGCTGAGCGACGACTGCGTCATCGAGGTGGGCGCCTGCGTGACGGACTCCGTGGTCGGCAAGGGCGCGCGGATCTGCGCGGGCACGGTCGTGTGCGATGCGGTGATCGGCGACGGGGCCATCGTGGGGCCGGGCAACGAGCTGCAGAACGGCGTGCGGATCTGGCCCGGGATCGAGCTGCCCGAGCGGGCGGTGCGTTACTCCAGCGACATCTGACGCTCGAACACCTGAGCGGTGGGTGCAGACTGGACGGGTGATGGAGCGCAGGTGGGTGCCCGAGGGCGCGCTGGACGTGGGGCTGGCACTGCTCCCGCACAAGCGCGGCGGCGGCGATCCCACCTGGCGCCGGAGCGCCGACGGGGCCGTGTGGCGCACTTCCAGGACTCCGGACGGGCCGTGCACGCTCAGGGTGAGCGTCACGGACGGATGCGTGCACGGGCAGGCGTGGGGGCCGGGAGCGGGCTGGGCGTTGGAGACGCTGCCGGCGTTGCTGGGGGCCGATGACGACATTTCTGGATTTAGCGTCAAACATGATGTCCTGGCGGACGTTGCCCGGAAATATCCAGGTTTGCGGATCGGCCGGACGGGTCGGGTCATGGAGGCGCTCGTACCGGCGGTGCTGGAGCAGAAGGTCGTCGGGCAGGAGGCGTGGCGGGCCTGGCGGTGGCTGCTGCACCGGTACGGCGAGCCCGCGCCCGGACCGGCGCCGGACGGCATGCGGGTGATCCCCGAGGCGACGGTGTGGCGGCAGATCCCGAGCTGGCACTGGCACCGCGCGGGCGCCGAGGCCGTGCGCGCCAAAACCATCGCCAACGCCGCCTGGCACGCCGGCAAGCTGGAGGCCGCCGCGACCACCCAGGAGCTCGACCGGCTGCTGCGGGCGCTGCCGGGGATCGGGGTTTGGACCTCGGCTGAGATACGCCAGCGCGCCTTGGGCGATCCCGACGCCGTGAGCGTGGGGGACTTCCATCTGGCCAAGCTCGTCGGATACGCCCTGACCGGGGAGAAGACCGACGACCCCGGGATGCTGCGGCTGCTGGAGCCGTACCAGGGGCATCGGCATCGTGCGACGGTGCTCGTCTGGCTGTCGGGACTGCGCCCGCCCGCGCGCGGGCCGCGGATGTCCGTCCGCGACTACCGGTCGTTCTGACCCGCCCTGGGTGCGGGCCACGAACCCAGCCCGTCGTACTGTGCCTTCTATGGATCTGGTCAGTGATTCCGCGTTCCGCCGTGCTCTCGCCCGCGCCCGCGACGGCAAGAGTCTTGACGTCACCGAGGCGACCGTACTGTTGCAAGCCCGTGGGGACCATCTCGAATCCCTGCTGGAACACGCCTCCCGCGTCCGCGACGCCGGACTGGAGGCCGTGGGCCGGACGGGGGTCATCACCTACAGCAGGAAGGTGTTCATCCCGCTGACCAGGTTGTGCCGGGACCGGTGCGGATACTGCACATTCGCCACCGCGCCGCACAAGCTGGACTCGCCGTTCCTGAGCCCTGACGAAGTGCTGGAGATCGCCCGGCAGGGGGCGGCGATGGGGTGCAAGGAAGCGCTGTTCACGCTGGGGGACCGGCCGGAGGACCGCTGGCACCAGGCTCGCGAGTGGCTCGACGCGCACGGCTATGACGACACGCTGTCGTACGTGCGCGCGATGGCGATCCGGGTGCTGGAGGAGACCGGGTTGCTGCCGCACCTCAACCCCGGGGTGCTGAGCTGGCGCGACCTGCAGCGGCTCAAGCCCGTGGCGCCGTCGATGGGGATGATGCTGGAGACGACGTCGCGGCGGCTGTTCGAGGAGAAGGGGCAGGCCCACTACGGCTCGCCGGACAAGGACCCGGCCGTACGGCTGCGCGTGCTGGAGGACGCGGGCCGGACCAACGTGCCGTTCACGACGGGGATCCTGATCGGGATCGGGGAGACCATCCAGGACCGGGCCGAGTCGATCTTCGCGATCCGGCGGGTGGCGCGAGAGTACCGGGGGATCCAGGAGGTCATCGTCCAGAACTTCCGCGCCAAGCCGGACACGGCCATGCGCGGCCTGCCCGACGCCGACTTGCAGGAGCTGGCCGCCACCATCGCCGTGGCCCGCCTCGTCCTCGGGCCGCGCGTCCGGATCCAGGCGCCGCCCAACCTGGTGGACTCCGAATACGCGCTCATGATCCGGGCCGGGATCGACGACTGGGGCGGCGTGTCGCCGCTGACCCCCGACCACGTGAACCCCGAACGGCCCTGGCCGCAGATCGAGGAGCTGGCTTCCCGTACGGGGGAGGCGGGGTTCCGGTTGCGGGAGCGGCTGACGATCTATCCCGAGTACGTGCTGGCGGGGGAGCCCTGGCTGGATCCGCGCCTGTACGCGCACGTCGCCGCGCTGGCGGACCCGGCCACGGGGCTGGCGCGCGAGGACGCGGTGCTCGAAGGCCGCCCCTGGCAGGAGCCCGACGGCGGGTTCTCCTCGTCGGGGCGGGTCGATCTGCACGTGGAGGTGGACTCGTCGGGACGCACCCACGATCGGCGCGACGACTTCGACCACGTCTACGGCGACTGGGACGCTTTGAAGGACCGCCTCGGCACGGTGGGCTCCGCCGTGACGCCTGCGGAGGTGCGGCAGGCGCTCAGGCGGGCGGAGGTGGATCCCGCCGGGTTGACCGACGACGAGGCCGTCGCGTTGCTCTCGGCCGAGGGGGAGGCGCTTGACGAGCTGGCGGCCATCGCCGATGCGCTGCGCCGCCAGACCGTGGGCGACGACGTCACCTACGTCGTCAACAGGAACATCAACTTCACCAACGTCTGCTACACCGGCTGCCGCTTCTGCGCGTTCGCCCAGCGCCGCACCGACGCCGACGCGTACACCCTGAGCCTCGACCAGGTGGCCGACCGGGCCCAGGAGGCGTGGGAGGCGGGGGCGACCGAGGTGTGCATGCAGGGCGGCATCCACCCCGATCTCCCCGGCACCGCCTATTTCGACATCGCCAGGGCTGTGAAGGCCAGGACTCCGGACATGCACGTGCACGCGTTCTCGCCGATGGAGGTGATCAACGGGGCAAGCCGTACGAACATGTCCGTACGGGACTGGCTGGAGGCGGCCAAGGAGGCAGGCGTCGACTCGCTTCCCGGGACGGCCGCGGAGATCCTCGACGACGACGTGCGCTGGGTGCTGACCAAGGGCAAGCTGCCGACGAAGGAGTGGATCGAGGTCATCACGACGGCGCACCGCGTGGGCATCCCGACGACCTCCACCATGATGTACGGGCACGTCGACACCCACCTGCAGTGGATCAGGCACATCAAGCTCATCAGGCGCCTGCAGGAGGAGACCGGCGGGTTCTCGGAGTTCGTGCTGCTGCCGTTCGTGCACACCAGTGCCCCGATCTATCTCGCCGGGATAGCCAGGCCGGGTCCCACCGCCCGCGAGAACCGGGCGGTGCACGCGCTGGCCAGGATCCTGTTGCACGGCGCGATCGACAACATCCAGTGCTCCTGGGTGAAACTCCGCGACGACCTGTGCCGCGAGGTGCTCCAGGGCGGCGTGAACGACCTCGGCGGCACGCTGATGGAGGAGACCATCAGCCGGATGGCGGGCTCGGAGAACGGCTCCTACAAGACCATCAGCGAGCTGAGAGAGATGGTCGAGGTCTCCGGCAGGCCGGTCAGGCAGCGCACCACCGAATACGGCGTCCCGGCCCCCGAACGCCTCCAGGCGTCCGCGGCGAGCGACGGCGTCTGCCAGAGCGTCAGAAGGGTCTTGCCGATGGCGTAGTTGTAACATGTTCTAACAACAGCTTGCACCCGCCATGGGAGGCGTTGAGAGAATCATCACTCCCGGGAGAGGGGTTCACCGTGCGGTTAGGCCAACACCGCGCCGCGCTGCCCCGTGAGCAGCGCCGCAGGAAAGCGCTATGGCGCGGCATGCTGGCGGGGCTCACGGCCGTGGCCATCGTGGCCGGCGCCCTCGTGGTGGTGTTCGGCGGCGCCGGCGCGCTGTGCTCCGCACGAGAGCCTGTTCTCGTCAGCGTGGCCGCCGCGGTCGACGTGGCTCCGGCGGTCATGGAGGCGGCGGGTCGCTTCAACGAGACGAAGACGTCAGTGGGCGGCCGGTGCGTGCTGGTCCAGGTGACGGAGCACCCGCCGGCCACCGTCCTGCGGACGCTGATCGGCGACCGGGCGGGCGTGCTGCGCGAGCGGCCCGACGGGTGGATCGCCGACTCATCGGCCTGGATCAGGCTGGCCCGCCAGCAGGGCGCGAGCGCGCTGCCCGCGGGCGAGAGCGTGGTGGCGACCTCGCCGCTGGTGTTCGCCACCCGCTCGTCGCTGGCCCAGCGTTTCACGGTCGGCAAGACCGAGATGAACTGGCGGATGGTCTTCCCCTCGACGGTACGCGGACGGCTGACGCCCACGACGAACGAACCCGACGTCGTACGCGTACCCGACCCGTCCCTCGCCGGAGCGGGCATCGCGACCGTGGCCGCCGCCAGGGACGTCGTCGGCACGGGACCCGAGGCGGACAAGGCGCTGACCGCGTTCGTCCGGTGGGCGCAGGCGGGCTCGGCGCCCGACTACCGCAGCATGCTGACGGCGATCGACGACCGCGCGTTCTGGCAGCGTCCGGTGGTCATCGTCCCCGAGCAGTCGGTGTGGCAGCACAACCTGCGTCCCTCCGCCGACCCGGTCGTCGCGCTGCACCCGCGCGAGGGGACGATCAACCTCGACTACCCGTACGTCGTCACCGCCACCGACCCCACGGTCGCCGAGGCGTCCACGGCCTTCGCCGGCTGGCTGAAGGGGACCGAGGCGCAGGAGATCGTACGGCGGGCGGGGTTCAGGTCGGGCGACGGCGCCCAGGGGCCGATCTCGCGGGGGCCGCAGATCCCCGCCGCGGCCCCGAAGACCAGGTCGTCGGTGTCGGCGGAGGACATCGACGAGGCGCTGCGCGCCTGGAGCAGGCTGGCCCCGCCGACCAACATCCTCGTGCTGGCCGACACGTCCAAGCACATGGCCGAGCCGCTGAAGGGCGGCGACACCACCAGGATCAGCGTGGCGCTGGAGGCGGCCGAGATCGGGCTGCAGCTGTTCCCGGAGTCCACGCACATGGGGATGTGGGAGTTCGCGGACGGGCTCGGCCGCATCAAGGACTACCAGGAACGCGTCGGGCTCGGGCCCATCAACGAGCCGGAGAGCGGCCAGGTGGTCCGCAGGAGCCGCCTGGCCGAGCTGACCGGCACGATCACCGCCCACCCGGATCGGGACAGCTCCCTCCACGACGCGATACTCAGCGGCTTCCGGGAGGTCAGCGGGGAGTATCGCGAGGAGATGAACAACGCGCTCCTGGTGATCACTGCGGGCAAGGACGACGGCAAGGGCACGAGCCTGGCGCAGCTGCTCGACGCCCTGAAGCGCGAGTGGAAGCCGGACAAGCCCGTGCAGGTCATCGTCATCGCCTTCGGGACCGGTGTGGATCGCGACGGCCTGGGACGGATCGCGGCCGCCACGAACGGGTCGCTGCACGAGGCCAAGGAGCCGGGGGAGATCATCGACGTCTTCCTCGCCGCCCTGGCCCGCCGCCTCTGCCACCCCACCTGCAAGCCCACCCCCTGACACCCCGCGCCCAGCCCTCACCTGTCCTGGCGCGGCGCTGCTGCGGGCTGGGCGGGTGGCAGGGCATGAGAAGGGGGGCGCCGGAGCGCCCCCTTGTGTGCGGTCGGTCAGACGGGCTGCCAGAGCGCCGGGACGTTGGGTGGTTCCCAGCCGGCGAGCGAGGTGTGGGCCTGGATGCAGCGGTACGTGCGGCTGTTGTAGGTCACCGTGTTGCCGACCGCGTACGCGACGCCGGCCTTCCAGGTGCCCGACGGGCCCGTGGTCGGCGTGGGCGTCGGAGTGGGGGTTCGCGTCGGGGTGACGGTCGGGGTCGGGGTGGGCGTCGGGGTGCCACCGCCACCACCGATCCGCAGGTCGATGCAGGAGTAGAAGGCGTTGGTGGTGTCGGAGATGTTCCAGATCGCCAGGACCTTCTGGCGGCCGGAGTAGCCGGACAGGTTGACCGTGTGCGAGACCGTCGCCGGCGGCTGCTGGCCGTTGCCCTTGAACACGGCGACCCTGGTGTTGCCGATGTAGTACTCGTAGTCGAGCGTGGCGTGCCTGGCGGTGAACGTCCAGGTGAAGGTCACCGTGGAGCCCACCGACGCCACCGGCCATGGCTTGCTCTCGTCGCTGAGCTGGGCGAACTGCGGCAGGTTGGCGTGGCAGCTCCGCAGCCCCTTCGGCCCCTCCACGCTCTGCGGCTCGTAGATGATGTTGCCGCAACTGGGCACCTTGCCCTGGGCGCAGTTGGCCTGCCGGCTCGGGGGCGCGATGACGTACCCGTGCGCTAGCGCCGGGCTGGTGTTGAAGACCGTGGTGGCGATGGCGATCACCACCACGGTGATTAACGTGAGCGTCCTTCGCATGAAAGCGGCTCCTTTACATGGGGGGATGACCCTAAATGTAAAGGAAACTTTCCTAACGGTAAATGGCGAGTTGACTGCTGTTCCGCAACGCGGTCAACGCGTGAGGAGGAAGTCCCCCGGATCGCGGGGCGCGCGATCACGCGGCGGGGCCGCCGCGTGCCCCACGGCCACACAGCCCATCGGGTCCCAGGAGGCGGGCAGATCGAGCACCTCGCGGACGACCGGGCGGCAGAACATCGTGGACGACACCCACGCCGAGCCGAGCCCCTCCACGGCGAGCTGGATCAGGAAGTTCTCGACCCCGGCGCCGGTCGCCACCACGAACATCTCCCGCTCCGCGGCGTTGCGCCGATCGTCCCGGTAGGTGTGCGAACCGTCCATCACCAGACACGGCACCACCAGATACGGCGCGTTACGCAGCACGTCACCGCGCTTGATCCGCTTGGCGATCGACTGCTCGCTGAACCCGTCGCCGCGCAGGTCCTCGATCCACGCCTGCCGCATCGCGTCGAGCAGCTTCGTCCGCGTCTCCGGCGACTCGACCAGCACGAAGCGCCACGGGGTCGTGTGGTGCGGCGCGGGCGCGGCGATCCCCGCCGCCACGGCCCGGCGTACCGCCTCCGGATCGACGGGGCGGTCGGCGAACTCCCTGATCGTACGGCGGGCGAACACGACGTCCCGCGACCCGTACCGGAACAGGTCCTCGTCGGCCGCCCGCACCAGCGGCCTGACGCCGGGCCCGTCCTCGTCGGTGACCAGATGGGCCAGCCCGCGCACGATCGCCACGGGGACGCCGCCGAGCTTGCCCTTGACCAGCTCCGCCGCGCCCGCGATCTCGTCCGCCAGCGCCGTGACGGTGGCGGAGAGCTCGTTGCCGTAGCCGTCGGACGTGCCCCGGAAGTCGTCGAGAGGCCGCACGCCCGCCGCGCCGATGGCCACGTCGGTGAGCCCGTTGCGCCAGGGCCGGCCGAACGTGTCGGAGACGATCACGCCGACCCGCCGGGCCAGGCCTGCCCTGATGTGCCGGGCCGAGGCGTCGGGGTCCTCGGGGAGGAGCAGCACGGTGCCCGGCTCGGTGTTGGAGGCGTCGACCCCGGCGGCGGCCATGACGAAGCCGTGGCGGGTCTGGGAGATCACGGTGTCGCCGCGCCTGGCGACCACGCGCTCGGTCTCTTCGGCGATCGCCTGGCTGCGGTCGGGCGCCTGACGGATCCGGCCCTCGGCCTTGCTCACGATCTTGGAGGTGATGACCACGATGTCGCCGTCCAGGAGGCCGGCGTCCTTGAGCAGCGCCGCCACATCGTCCCCCGGCCGCACCTCGCCGATCCCCTCCACGGCGAGCACTTCGAAGTGGCGGGGGGCGTCCAGGCGTTCGGCGGCGGTCATCGGGCGAGCTCCAGAGCCAGGTCGACGGCGGCGCGGGCGATGGCGGCCGCGGCCTCGGCGTCGTGCATGAGAAGCGGGCGGGAGACCACCCGGACGCCGTCCAGCGCGACCCGCTCGTCCTCCTCCGCCACCAGCCAGCCGTCGATCAGCTCGGCGCCGTACAGCTCCAGCACCGCCTGAGCCGTCGTCTCCACCCCGATCGCGGTCAGGCAGGCATCGGCCATGCCCCGAACCGGCGCGCCGCCGATGATCGGCGAGACGCCGACCACGGTCTTGGCGGTCAGCGCGTCGCTGATGCCGGGGACCTGCAGGATCGTGCCGATGCTCACCACCGGGTTGGACGGCGGCAGGATGACCACGTCGGCCTGCTCGATGGCCTCGAGAACGCCCGGCGCCGGCTTGGCCGTGTCGACCCCCACCAGCGCGAACGACTGTGCGGGGACGGAGGCGCGCAGGCGTACCCACCACTCCTGGAAGTGGATGGCGCGCTTGCCGTGCTCGTCCTCGATCACCACGTGGGTCTCGCAGCGGTCGTCGCTCATCGGCAGCAGCCGCACCCCCGGCTGCCAGCGCGCGCACAGGGCCTCGGTGATCTGCGAGAGGGGGTAACCGGCCTCCAGCATCTGCGAGCGGACGATGTGGGTGGCGAAGTCGCGGTCGCCGAGGCCGAACCACTGCGGCTCGACGCCGTACGCGGCCAGCTCCTCCTTGACGACGTGGGTCTCCTTGGCCCGGCCCCAGCCTTGCTCCTCGTCGATGCCGTGGCCCAGGGTGTACATCACGGTGTCGAGGTCGGGGCAGACGCGCAGGCCGAACAGGGTGATGTCGTCACCCGTGTTGCCGATGACGGTGATCGAGGCGTCTGGCTCGGTGGCGCGCAAGCCGCGCAGGAAACGGGCGCCGCCGATGCCGCCGGCGAGTGACACGATGTGCATGCGGCCCAGTCTTTCACCGGCCTGTGACGACCCTGTCCCGGGTGTGGTTTTCCCCACTCCGTACGGCCTACTGGCCGGTATAGGCCGAATTGAGATAAAAGGGGTTGTTGGGACTCCCGCCGAGTAACTTGGCGATGTGGCAAACTCCCTTCGGGCCAAAGGGTCCGATGGGGGTACTTGTGAGCAAATTTGATGTCGCCCGGCTGAGGGAGCCGGCCGCCTGGATCATGCTCGTCACCGGACTGGTGAACGTGCTGCTGGCGGTTGGCCACATCCTGATCGGATCGGTGCCCGGCTCGTCCATCACGGAACGCGCGGCCTCGTACTTCTCCAGCGTGACGAACCCGGTCGTGACGGCGGTGCTGCTGGGGGCGGTGCTGCTGGTCACCAAGGTCGGCGAGCCGTCGCCCAAGGCGAAGCCGATCACGTACGGGGCGGCGGCCGGGCTGCTCGTGGCCTCGGTGTTCGGGATGCTGGCGCTCCTGCTCGGCCTGTTCGCCGGGAACGGCGTGCGGGGCACAGTGGAGTTCGTACTCCTGGGGGCTCCCGCGCTGGCGCTGACCGCCGTCGCGCTGGTCTACCTCCTCCCGCAGGTGATGCCCGAGCGCCCGGCCGCGCCTGTCTACTCCCAGCCGCAGTTCGGCCAGCAGCCCCCCTTCTTCGGGCAGCAGGACCAGCCCGCCGCCTACGGCCAGCAACCTGCCCAGCCCGTTCCCGGCTACGGCCAGCAGGCCCCCGCCGGCTATGGCCAGCAGCCGCCGACGGGCCAGCAGCAGCCTGGTTACGGTCAGCAAGAGCAACCGCCCCCTGGTTACGGCCAGCAGCCGCAGTCTGGCCAGCAGCCTGCTTACGGCCAGCAGCCTGCCTCTGGCCAGCAGCCCGGCTATGGTCAGCAGTCCGGCTACGGTCAGCAGCCCGGCCATGGTCAGCAGCCCGGCCACGGTCAGCAGTCCGGCTATGGTCAGCAGCCCTCCTCTGGTCAGCAGCCCGGCTATGGTCAGCAGCCGCCGAGTTTCGGCGGCGGTCAGCCCGAGCAGGCGCCCTACGCGCCGCCCGCCGACCTCCACCCCCAGTCCCAGCAGCAGTTCGGCCAGCCGGAGCAGCCTGCCCAGCCTCCCTACGGGCAGCAGCCGGAGCCGTACCAGCCGATCAGGGGTGCGCTTCCCCCGGCGCCCGCCGATCAGCAGCAGCAGGGCTTCGGCCAGCCTGAGCCGTCGCAGTCCGCCCCCTTCGGGCAGTTCGAGCCGTCGCAGTCCGCCCCCTTCGGCCAGCCCGACCAGGCTTTCCCGCCGCAGGGGTTCGGGCAGGACTCCGGGTTCGGGCAGTACGCCCCCGCCGACACGGCCCCGAGCGCCGACCGCCAGGCGCAGCAGCTACAGGACTACAGCACCCCGCCGGCTCAGGACTACAGCACCCCGCCCGCGGAGTACCAGCCCGCCCCGTACGTCCCGGCGGACAGCCAGCCGAACCTGTACGGCCAGCCGAGCCCCAACCCGTACGCGCCCCCGAACGACCCCTACGCACCCCCCGCGAACGACCACAACGCGTACACGCCCCCGGACACCGCGCCCAACGCCTTCGCCGCCCCCACCGGCCAGGCGTACCCGACCGGCGACACCTCGCCGAACGTCCCGTACCCCCCGGCGGAGCAGCCGTACTTCGGGCAGAGCGCGTTCGACCAGCAGCAGCAGCAGGGCGGGACCCCGTTCACCGGCTATTCCGGCACCGAGTACGGCACTCCGTCCGCCTACCAGGAGCCCGACCCGCCTGTGGACCCGCGGTCCCAGCAGCTCATGGACGCCTACCAGCAGGCGGAGACCTACCAGTCGACCGCCGGCACGACCCCCGACCTCCGCGTGCCGGACTACGCCGGCCAGGCCAGGCCGTACGACGACCCGTTCGGCCACCCGCAGCAGAACGCGTACGAGCCCCAGCAGGGCGCGTACGAGCCGCAGCCCTACCAGCCGAGTCACCAGGCGCCGACCGGCTGGAACGAGGCGCAAGCGGAATCGACGATGAGGATCGACCCGTCGTCGACGAGGGGGGACGCACTCAGCGGCGAGCCGCGCCGCCAGGGAGACGACCCCATCGACCCGACCGCCATATACACCCCCAACGAGCCACGCAGGTAACGGACCGGCAATGAACTGCTAGAGAGAAGGTGGGCCACGGGCGGGCGTCTATCCCGCCCTGGTACGGTTCGGACGCTGACAGGTTGAACGCGCCAGGCCGCAGACCATCGCCGGCCGGGCGAGAACATCACATGCCAAGCACACCGGGGCGAGATCTGGTCTTTCCCCGGATACCCGCATGCCGCTTGACGTCAGCTACGGCACCCGCGTGTAATTACAACCATGTTGTTACGCCTTCCAGTGGGTGGGTAATAAGGAAGGCGTCCATGGGGGGCTCCATTGCGGGCGGGCGGCAGGGAGGTGTGCAGTGACCGATCCGGTCATCGCACAGGATCAGCTTGACGCTGAAGAACTCGGCTGGCAGGAGCGTGCGTTGTGCGCGCAGACGGATCCAGAGGCGTTCTTCCCGGAGAAGGGCGGCTCCACCCGAGAGGCCAAGAAGGTCTGTCGATCATGCGAGGTCCGTGCCGAGTGTCTCGAATACGCACTCGAACACGATGAACGCTTCGGCATCTGGGGTGGGCTGTCCGAGCGGGAGCGCAGACGGATCAAACGCCAGGCCGTGTAACTATATGGCGATGGGGTCATGCGGGCCGCCGTATGGCCCCTTTTCGCATGTCCCTGATTTGGTTTCGCAGGCCCGACCGCATGGTGGTGCCGTGATAGCCCCCGAGGCCCTCGGGGGCGCTGATCAGCGGCGGTCGTCGTAACCGGGGTCGACGGTTTCGGGGGAGAGGCCGAGGAGAGTGGCGACCTGTTCCACGACCGTGTCATGCACCATGGCACCCAGCGTGTCGCGGTCCCTCGCCCTGGCCTCCAGCGGGCGACGATAGATCACCACCGACGCGGGGTTCTGGCCGCTTGCCACGTCCGCGCGCCCGAACGGGATCGGGTCGGAGGTCAGGCCCGGGCCGTCGTCCAGCTCGCTCAGCGGTGGCACCTCCTCCACCGCGAACTCCACCGCCGACAACTGCCGCTCCCATCGGGGGCGGAGGCGGTCGACGGCGTCGAGGACGAGGTCGTCGAAGCGTTCGCTGCGGGACTTGGCCATGGGGACGTGGGAGGGGGCGAGCGGGCCACGGAGGCCGCGACCGTGGCGATCGCGCCGTCGGGGACCGCGCTTCGGAGTCACAGGGGCAAGTCTAAGGGGAGGCGCCGTCAGTTCTGGGAGTGGCGGCGCCGGGGCTCTCCGTGACGTCAGAGGTCGAGGACCACCTTGCCGTGCACATGGCGGGCGAGTAGCGCGTCGGCTGCCGCGTGGGCCCGGGTCCAGGGGCCGCGCCAGCCGATCTGCGGGTCGAGCTCGCCCTTGCGCAGGAGGTCCACGAGGTAGGCCAGGTCGTCGCCGAGCGGGGCCGACAGGTTGAAGGTCTCCAGGCGGCCGCGGTCGACGCGGGTGCGGGCCTCCTCGAAGTCGATCAGCGTCGGCTCGCGTGAGGCCATGCCGATGGCCTGCACGGTTCCGCCGTCTTCCAGCAGGTTGTAGGCCTGGGCCAGCTGGGCTCCGCCGACGTTGTCCAGCACGCCGTACACCCGCCCGGACACGGTGGACGGTCCGAAGGCGATCTCCGTCGCGCCGAGCTCGCGCAGGCCCTCGGCGCGGGCGGGGCTGCCCACGGAGGCGATGACATGGGCGCCGGCTCGGGCGGCGAGCTGCACCGCGTACCGGCCGACGCCGCCGGAGGCGCCCGTGATCAGCACCCGGCGGCCGACCACCGGGCCGAGCCGCCGCAGAGCCTGCAGTGCCGTGGCCCCGGCGACCGGGAGGGCGGCGGCCAGGCCGAGATCGACGTCATCCGGTACGACGGCCAGATTCCCGGCGTCCACGGCGCGCGACTCGGCCCAGGCACCGGACCAGCCGAACGTCACCACCCGGGTGCCGGCGGCGGGGCCGGACCCGTCTGCGGCGGCCCGGACGACCACACCGGCGGCGTCCCAGCCGGAAACGTGCCCGGGCTTTCCGTCCGCGGGCCTGAAGGCGATCTCGCCGAAGTTGAACGAGACGGCGGTCACCTGGATCAGCGCCTGGGCAGGCGCGGGGATCGGGTCCTCCGCCACACCGAGCCGCAGCCGGTGCGGTGCGGCCGGGTCGTGGATCAAGGCTCGCATGGTCGCTCCTTCATGTCGCACCCTCAAGGGAGTGAGAGTGTTGCGACCGCGACTCTGGCAAGCGGCGCGCACGATCGGCTGACGGTCAGCGCATGGTGCCGGGCGCGGCGAGCCGGGCCCTGATCCGGGCGACGTCGCCGCGTTCGGCCGGCGGCAAAGGGGCGCCGACCGACTCGCGTAGCGTGCTCGCCTCCTCCAGCAGCCGCAGCGCCTCCCCGGCCGCGCCTTCGAGCGCCGCGACCCCGGCCAGCCCTTCGTGGGCCAGGGCGATGGACCGCGGGTCGCCGATCTCGCGCGCGGCCGTGAGCCCTTCGAGATGCAGCGCCCTGGCCTGTCGTACGTCCCCCCGCTGCTCGGCGATGAACCCCAGCTCGGCCAGGATCAACGTCACCCCGTAGAACGGCACGTCGTAGTCGGCCTCCAGCCGCCGGTTCCAGTCCAGCGACTCATGGAAGAGCCGTTCGGCGGTGTCGAGGTCGCCCGCCCGCCGCGCCACGAGCCCCAGCCCGACCCGGGCGAACTCCTCGGCGAACCGGTCGGACTGCTCGGCCGCCAGCCGCATGCCCCGCTCGTGGAACTCCCTGGCCCGAGTGAGATCACCGGTCAGCAGCGCGATCCTGCCCAGGCTGGACAGCCGGTACGACACGTCGGTCCACAGCCGAAGGTCCTCGGCGATACGCAACCCCTCACGGTGCAGCCGGCCGGCGCGGTCGTGGTCGCCACTGATCTCCGCCAGGTAGGCGAGCTGGTCGGAGGCCTGCAGCCGCCCCCAGCGGTCGCCGAGGCGGTCGAATATGGCCAGGCTCTCCGTGCCGCTCCGCTCGGCCGCCGGGAGGTCGCCCTGGAACATGGCTTGTTTGGCCCGGTCGGCGAGCGCGGCCGCCTCCCCCCAGCGGTCGTCCTGGGCGTGGAACCCGGCCAGCGCCTCGTCGAGCAGCGGCCCTGCCGCGGCGACGTCGCCCCGGTGCAGGTAGGCGTGCGCGAGGAACCAGCGTGACCTGGCGTCGGGGAGCTCCTTCACCTCACCGCGCGGGGCCCCGGTCAGAATGGCGAACCCCGCCTCGTACGCCGACCCCGGGCTCACCGCGGCGAGGTAGCGGTGCCCTTCGGTGTGCCTGCCGCGCAGGTACCAGTACCAGACGAGGGCGTCCGCCAGGCGCCTGGACCCGGTGACGGCCCGCAGGTTGAGCACCTCGTCGTCGAGCCGCCGCAGCCACTCGCGCTGCGCGGGACCGTACAGGTGCGGTCGCGCCCGCTCGGCCAGCGCGATGTAGTGGTCGTCCCTGAGCCGGAACACCGCGTCCGCGGGGTCGAGGCGGGCGAGGCAGTAGGCCGCGATGCTCTCCAGCAGGCGGTAGCGGGGCGGGTCGGCCACCACCATGGACCTGTTGACCAACTGGTCCAGCAGATCGAGATCGACGCCGACCGCTTCGGCGCCCTCCACCGTGCAGCCGCCGGGGTGCACGGCCAGCGCGGACAGGGCCGCCCGCTGCGGCTCGGTGAGCTGCTCCCAGCTCCAGTCGATCACCGCCCGCAGGGTCTGCTGGCGGGCGGGCAGGCCGCGGCCGGTGGTGGCGAGCAGGCGGAACCGATCGTCGAGCCGCTCGGCGACGCCGCGCACGCCGAGCGCGCGTACGCGGGCGGCGGCCAGTTCGAGCGCCAGCGGCAGGCCGTCCAGCCGCGCGCAGATCGCCTCGACCCACGGCCGGCTCTCGGCGTCCAGGGTGAATCCGGGTGCGGCGCGGGAGGCGAACAGCCGTACCGAGTCGGCGAGGTCCAGCGGGGGCACGGAGTAAAGGGCCTCGCCGGGGATCGCCAGCGACTCCTGGCTGGTGGCCAGCACGCGGAGCCCGGGCGCGGTGCGCAGCAGCAGGCTCACCAGCTCGGCGACCTCCTCGACGAGGTGCTCGCAGTTGTCCAGCACCAAGAGCAGCTCCTGCCCGCGCAGCGCGTCGGCGAGCCGGTGCGGCAGGTCCGGCGCGGGCACCCCGGAGCGGGACCCGGCCTCGTCGCGGACGCCGAGCTTCGCGGCGACGGGCTCGGCCACGGAGCCGGTGGTCCCCGCGAGCTCGACCAGCCAGACGCCGTCGGCGAACGGCAGGTCCGCCGCGGCGGCCACGGCCAGCCGGGTCTTGCCCACCCCGCCGGGTCCGGTCAGGGTGACCAGCCGGGAGGCGCCGAGCAGGGCGCCGACCTGGGCGACGGCTTCATCCCGGCCGATCAGGTCCGTGAGGGGCGCGGGCAGGTTCGTACGGGGCCGCGCGGCCGACGTCGCCGGAGCGGGCACGGGCGCGAGCGCCGGCTCGTGCCGCAGGATCGCCTGGTAGAGCGCGGCCAGCTCCGGGCCGGGATCCAGCCCCAGCTCGTCCGCGAGCCGCGCGCGCAGGTCGGCGTACCCGGCGAGCGCCTCGCTCTGCCGCCCCGACCGATAGAGGGCACGCAGGTGCGCGGCCCGCAGGCGCTCGCGCAGCGGGTGGGCGGTGACCAGCTCGCCCAGTTCGTCGGCCAGCCGGCTGTGCTCGCCGAGCGCCAGCCGTACCTCCGCCTGCTCTTCCAGCGCGGTCAGCCGCTGCTCCTCCAGCCGGGTGGCGGTGGCGCGGGCGAACTCCTCGTCGCGGAAGTCGGCGTAGGCGGGCCCGCGCCACAACGACAGCGCGTCCGCCAGCAGGTCGGCCTTGACGTGGAGGTCCGTGGCCTCGCGAGAGCGGCCGAGCAGCGCGGCGAACCCGAGCTGGTCGACCTCGTCGGTACGCAGCACGTATCCGGTCGGCTGGAAGACCACCAGGTCGCGGCCGTCCTGGCCAAGGGCGCGGCGCAGCTGGGACACCTTGGTCTGCAGGGTGTTGGCCGGGTTGCCGGGCGGATCGTCACCCCACAGGTCGTACGCGAGCCGGTCCGCCGGCACCGGACGCCCCTCGTGGACCAGCAGGTCGGCGAGGAGCGCGCGCACCTTCAGCTCGGGGACGCGCACCGGTCGCCCGTCCGGGGTCCACACGGTGAGGGGGCCTAAAACTCCGAATCGCACCTGGTCACGGTACCCCCATCGAACCCCCAGCCAACCCCCAGCCAACCCCCAGCCGATCGTGCGCGGCCCCCGGCAGAGTCGTCCTCGTCAACAAGGCACGGCAACGAAAGGAGGCCGCTGTGAGGCTCGCGATCATCATCGGCAGCGTGCGCCAGAACCGCTTCGGGCCCACCGCGGCGGCCTGGTTCCACGCCACGGCCTGCCGCCGGGCGGACGTCGAGGTGGACGTCATCGACCTGGCCGAGGCCTGGCTGCCGGCGGTGCTCCCGGCGGAGGGCGGACCCGTGCCGCCCGCCGTACGGGATCTGGCGCCCTGGCTGGCGGCGGCGGACGCGTTCGTGATCGTGACGCCGGAGTACAACCACAGTTTCCCGGCCTCGCTCAAGAACGCCATCGACTGGTACCGCGACGAGTGGCGGGGCAAACCCGTCGCCTTCGTCTGCTACGGCAGGGCGTCCGGCGGCCTGCGCGCCGTCGAGCAGCTCCGCCCGGTCTTCGCCGCGCTCGGCGCGAGGGCCGTGGGCGAGCCCGTCGCCTTCTTCCACCACGTGCCCCCATCGGAGACAACCGCCGAGCACCTGCTCGACGCGATCATCAAGCACAAGGAGAACAGCATGTCCGCGAACCGTGAGATCCGCCTGGCCGCCCGCCCCTTCGGCGAGCCGCGCCTGGAGGACTTCGAACTGGCCGTCACCGCCGTCCCCGAACCGGCCGACGGCCAGGTGCTCGTGCGTAACACGTGGATGTCGGTGGACCCGTACATGCGCGGGCGGATGGACGACCGCGAGTCCTACATGCCGCCGTTCGAGCTCGGCGCGCCGCTGGACGGCGCGGCGGTCGGCGAGGTCGTGGCCTCGCGCTCGCCGCTGGTGCCGGTGGGCGCCACCGTCGTGCACTTCCTCGGCTGGCGCGAGTACGCGGTGCTGGACGCCGCCGCCGCGACGGTCGTCGACACCGGCCTCGCGCCCGCCGAGGCCTACCTGGGCGCGCTGGGCAGCACCGGGCTGACGGCCTACGCGGCCCTGACCGAGGTCGCTCCTGTACGGGAGGGCGACGTGGTGTTCGTCTCGGCGGCGGCCGGGGCCGTGGGCAGCGTCGCCGGGCAGCTCGCCCGCAAGCTGGGCGCCTCCCGGGTGATCGGATCGGCCGGAGGCGCGCACAAGGCGAAGAAGCTCGTGGCGGACTTCGGCTTCGACGCCGCCGTCGACTACCGGGCCGGCGCCGTCGCGGACCAGCTCGCCAAGGCCGCACCCGACGGCATCGACGTCTACGTGGACCACGTCGGCGGCGACCATCTGGTGGCCTCCATCGACGCCCTGCGCCACGGCGGGCGGATCGCGATGGTCGGCGCCATCGGCTCCTACAACGCGACCGAGCCCGTCCCCGGTCCCGCCAACCTGTTCGCGCTGGCGGCCAAGGACGCCACGCTGCGCGGCATGCTGATCACCTCCTACCTCCACCTCTTCCCGGAGTGGATCGGCAAGGCGGCGGGCTGGCTGGCCGACGGCTCCCTGAAGACCGAGACGACCGTGGCCGAGGGCATCGAGCAGGCCCCCGCCGCCTTCCTCGACATGATGCGCGGCGGCAACGTCGGCAAGATGCTCGTGAGGATCTGACCGCCTCCTGCTGCCGGTATGAAATTCCCATGGAGAAGGCGCCGCGGAGCGGTGGTGGCGAAAGCGATCACGCGGAGGACCGGGTCCAGGTGAGGGGAAGAGCGGCGGGGCGATCCCGCCAGGTGGCCGGGGGTGGCGTCATCGGGGCATGTGGGTGGAAAGGCTGCGACAGGTGTCCGAATTGTGGCGACACGCTCTTTAAGAGCGCTCAGATAGTGGCGCCTCGCACTCTTACCAGATACGGTCCCTCCGTGAGCCCCGTCCGCCGCTGTTCCCGCACCGCCTGCAGCCAGCCTGCCGTCTTCACGCTCACGTACGTATACGCCGACTCGACCGCTGTTCTCGGCCCCCTGGCGACGTACGCGGAGCCACACTGTTACGACCTGTGCGCCGAACACGCCGAGCGACTGACCGCTCCGCGCGGCTGGGAGGTGGTGCGGTTGCCGACGGACGGCGCCTCGCCCAGTTCGGACGACCTGGAGGCGCTGGCCAACGCGGTCAGGGAAGCCGCCAGGCCCATGCCGTCCGGCGGCGAGCCGGTCGGCGACGCGGTCGAGGTGGGCCGGCGCGGCCACCTCCGCATTCTACGATCTGCCCACCCCAATAGGGATCGATGACGCACCTCGCTCCCGATGCGCCGGGTAAAGTCGAGGAAGGTGTCCGCGATCGTTTCGTAGGAGCTCCGATTAATCGAAAGTTTTCCCTGGTCGCCTTCGACCTGGATGACACGCTGGCGGTGTCCAAGTCTCGCATCGATGATCGGATGGCGGCGCTCCTGGCACGGCTGCTCGATCAAGTCGACGTGTGCGTGATCTCGGGCGGGCAATACGCCCAGTTCCAGGCGCAGGTGCTGAGACACCTGCCGGTCGACGACGTTCAACGCGCCAGGCTGCATCTCATGCCGACGTGCGGGACGCGTTACTACCGCTGGACGAACGCGGAGTGGGACTTGGTCTACGCCGAGGACTTCACCGACGCGGAGAAGACGGAGATCATCGACGTGCTCACCCAAAGTGCCAAGGAATTGGGCTTGTGGGCCGATGACACGTGGGGCGAGATCATCGAGGACCGCGGCAGTCAGATCACCTTCTCCGCCCTGGGCCAGCAGGCCCCGCCCAGCGCGAAATACGCCTGGGACCCCGACGGCTCCAAGCGACGCGAGTTGTGCGCGCATGTCGCCAGGCGGCTGCCCGGCCTCGAAATCCGTAGCGGCGGCTCGACGTCCGTCGACATCACCCACAAGGGCGTCGACAAGGCCTATGGCATCGGCCGCCTGCTCGACGCGCTCGATCTCACGATCGATGACGTGCTCTTCGTCGGCGACCGCCTCGATGAGGGTGGCAACGACTACCCGGTCAAGGCGATGGGCGTGGAGTGCGTCGCGGTCGAGGGCTGGGAGGAGACCGCGGAATTCGTGGAGGGCTTCCTCGGCGTCGAGGCTCATTGAACCGGCGGCACTGAGCGACTCCGCGTTCGATCAAGCGGTGTTCCACCACATACAGGCCGTCATTCGCAATGCCGGATCCACCTGAGCGGTGCCGCCGTGATGTTACGGTCGAGTTGGCGATGGAAAACGAGATTGGTGAACGAGTGAAGATCGACGACTGGCTGCTGGAGATCCTGGCCTGTCCCGCGTGCAAGGCGCCCCTGCGTGCCGACACCGAGGCCGACGAGCTGGCCTGCACCGGCTGCGGCCTGATCTACCCGGTCCGTGACGACATCCCCGTTCTACTCGTCGACGAGGCCAGGAAGCCGTGACCTGGGAGCCGGAGCGGCTCGACGACCAGCGGCATCTCAGCGAGGGCGACCCCGGCGGGATGCTGCCGGCGGTCGCCGCCTCTGCGGCCCACATACGCACCGGCTACCGCAACGCCGTCGAAGCCCAGGTCGACCGCCTGGCAGGGCACGGGCGCCCGCGCGCCATCGTGGTCGCGGGCATGGGCGGCTCGGGCATCGCGGGCGACATCCTGTCGGCGGTCGTCGGCAGCGGTGCGCCGTTGCCGATCGTGACCGTGCGCTCCTACCAGCTCCCCGGCTGGGTCGGCGCCACGGACCTGGTCATCGCCGTCTCCGGCTCGGGCGACACCGAGGAGACGCTGTCCGTCGCCGGTCAGGCCGTGCGGCGCGGCTGCACCCTGCTCGGCGTGGGACCCGCCGGCTCCCCGCTGGCGGCCATCGCCACCCAGGCATCCGCTCTGTACGTGCCCGTCCCTGTCGAGGGCCAGTCCAGGGCGAACATCTGGCTGCTCAGCGTCCCGCTGATCGTGGCCGCTGCCGCGCTGCGGCTCGTGCCGGCCGACGCGGAGCTGTTCGAGCGGGTGGCCAAGTCGCTGGAGGACATGGCGCACCGGTGCCGGCCGTCCAGTGAGTCGTTCATCAATCCCGGCAAGTCGCTGGCCATGGACCTGGCCGAGAGCGTGCCGATGATCTGGGGGTCGTCGGCGCCGACGGCGGTGGCCGCGTACCGGCTGGCCTGCCAGCTCAACACGAACGCGAAATATCCCGCCATTTTCGGCGAGCTGCCTGAGGCCGATCACCACCAGGTGTGTGCCTTCGACGGGCCGATGGCCGAGCGCGACCTCTTCGCCGACACGGCCGGGCGCACGCTGAGGCTCGTCGTCATGCGGGACGTCGACGAGCATCCGCAGGTGACGCGGCGGCGCGAGGCGACGCTGCGGCTGGCGCGCGAGCGCAGCGTGCCGGTCACCGAACTGGCCGCCGAGGGCGTGCACCCGCTGGAGCGGATGGCCTCGCTGATCGGGCTCGGCGACTACGCCAGTACGTATTTGGCCCTGGGATACGCCATCGATCCGACCCCCGTGTCAGCGATCGCTGAGCTGAAGGCCAGAATTTCGCAATAGGATCCTTTTCCCAGGCCTTTATACGTGATCTTTATGAGTGGAGCAGACCGGTGAGCGCGAGCGGCGGAACCAAAGCGATCGTTGCGGCCTTGACCGCGAACTTGGCCATCGCCGTGGCCAAGTTCGTGGCCGCGTTCTTCACCAACTCCTCCTCGATGCTGGCTGAGGGCATCCACTCGGTCGCCGACTCCGGCAACCAGGTGTTGCTGCTGATCGGGGGCAAGCGGGCGGCGCGGGCGAGCACCAAGGAGCATCCGTTCGGCTACGGGCGCGAGCGCTATTTCTACGCCTTCGTGGTGGCCGTCGTGCTGTTCACGATCGGCGCGGCGTTCTCGCTCTACGAGGGTGTGCAGAAGATCATCCATCCTCATGAACTGTCATCGCCGATCTGGGCGTTCGGGGTGCTGATCTTCGCGATCATCGCCGAGGCGTTCTCGTTCCGCACGGCGATCAAGGAATCGAACGCCGTGCGCGGCAAGCAGGGCTGGGTCGCGTTCATTCGCAGGTCCAAGTCGCCCGAGCTGCCTGTCATCCTGCTGGAGGACCTGGGCGCGCTGCTCGGTCTGATCTTCGCGTTGTTCGGCGTGACCATGGCGGTCGTCACGGGAGAGAGCGTCTGGGACGGCATCGGCACCCTGATGATCGGCGTGCTGCTGGCCGTCATCGCGATCGTGCTGGCCATCGAGACCAAGTCGCTGCTGGTCGGCGAGGGTGCCTCACCCGAGGTGGAGGACCAGATCCGAGCCGCTCTGACCGGAGCACCCGAGGTCACCCGGGTCATCCACATGCGCACGCTGCACCTGGGGCCCGAGGAGCTGCTGGTGGCGGCGAAGATCGCGGTCGAGCACAACGACACCGCGGCCGAGGTCGCCCAGGGGATCGACGAGGCCGAGCGCCGCATTCGCGAGGCCGTGCCGATCGCCCGCGTGATCTATCTGGAGCCGGACCTGGACCGCGCCCACAGCACGTCCGCCTCAGGCTGACCAGCGGATCCGCTTCCGGCCGCCTGTTCATTCCCGGCACGGCGGCCTGGGGTGACTTCCAGAAGTGACCGCTCGCCGGCCCTGGAGGCGCGCGAGCGGTCACGGGCGCGTGAGCCGGGCGCCTGGGACGGCCAGGCGCGGCGCACGTCGTGAGGCGACGTGGGGCGTCCTTGGGCAGGGACGGCGGGTGTCATGAGGCGAGCCGGGCCGGCCGGAGGTGTGGAAGGCGCAGGCGGTTGCGGGAGCGGCCCAGGGTGATGAACGCCTCGGCCTGCAACGCGGCCACGCCGATGCGGGGCAGGTCGCGGGCGTTCGGATAGACCACGAAACGGGGCTCCCAGATCGGCCGGAACTTCGCGTTGAACCGATAGAGCGACTCTATCTGGAACCAGTGCGACAGGAAGATCAGCAGCGCCCGCCAGGCCCGCAACACCGGACCGGCGCCGAGCCGCTCGCCGCGGGCCAGAACCGCGCGGAACATGGCGAAGTTCAGCGAGACCTGCGTGATGCCCAGGGTGGGCGCCGCCTGGAGGGTCTTGACGATCAGCAGCTCGTTGAGCCCCGGCTCGGCGGTGCGGTCGCGGCGCATCAGGTCGAGCGAGATGCCGCGCGACCCCCACGGCACGAAATGCAGCACGGCCTTGAGCTCGCCGTCCTTGTGCGCGGTGGTCACCAGGCAGTCGGCGTCGGCCGGGTCGCCGAAGCGGCCGAGCGCCATGGAGTAGCCGCGTTCCGTCTGGGTGCCGCGCCAGGCGTCGGCCGCCTCCTGGATGCGTACCCTCTCCTGGTCGGTCAGGTCGGCGGCGCGGCGCACCCGGCAGCTGTAGCCGGCCCGCTCGGTCCTGTTGACCATCTGGCGGACGTTGCGCATCGCGCGGCCCTCCAGGGTGAAGTCGGCCACTTCGATCACGGCCTCGTCGCCGAGCTCCAGCGCGGACATCCGGGCCTCGCGGGTCCACACCTCGCCGGCCGTCTCGCCGCAGCCGATGACGGCGGGCACCCAGGCGTGCCGCCTGGCCTCGGCCATGAACTCCTTGATCGCCGCGGGCCACGCCTCGCGGTCGCCGATGGGGTCGCCGCTGGCCAGCATCACCCCGGACACGACGCGGTAGGCGATGGCGGCCTTCCCCGAGGGGGAGAAGAGCACGCTCTTGTCACGCCGCAGCGCGAAATAGCCGAGCGAGTCGCGTTCGCCGTGCGTGGCGAGCAGGCCGCGCAGGCGTCGCTCGTGGTCCTCGGTGAGCTCGGCGACCGGCCGCGCCGGCCGCAGCGCCAGGTAGAGCGTGGTGACGACGGTGAGTGTGCCGAGTGCGAGCAGCGAGAAGTAGACCAGGTCGGAGACGCGCTCGTTGGCGAACGTGACCGGTCCCTCGATCCCGGCGAGGCCGAGCAGCACGTGTTCGAGGCGGTCCAGGATGCCCGGGTGTCCGATGATGGCCCGCGGCCGGACGCTGACGATCAGGTACCCCAGGCCGACGTCGATGGCGCCGAGCACGAGGAGGTTGCCCAGCGCGCGCCACCGCGAGCGCGGGTCGGGCAGTGCGGAGAACTCGCGCCGGCCCGCCACGAGGGCTGCCAGCAGGGCCAGGCTGATCAGGGCGGCGCCCGGGCGCAGGTGGGTGAAGCTCATGACCGCACTCACCGGCAGCAGCACCATGACCGCGCGCCACGCCCGCACCTTCCCCCTGCGCAGCGCGTGCGCGATCATCACCAGCATGATGCCGATGACCAGCGAGGACGCCTTGGCGACGGTCGTGACCATGCCGGGCAGGAGCTCGGACCACTCGCCCATCCGGCTCTGCCCGAAATGGGGGAACACGGCCTTGCCGATGTCCAGCAGGCCGATCATCAAAGATGCGTACCCCGCGGCGGCGAGGACCCAGGATCGCTTCACGTCTCAGATTGAATTCCGTACGAGTTAATCTCTTCGTTAACTTCCGGCTTACGGTCCAGCAGGTATTCATGCCTCATGGAACTTACCTCGGTCGCGTTGATGCTGGTCACGGCGGGGTCCGCGGTCGCCGCTCTGGTGGCGGCCGTGTGGCTGTGGCCGCGGCTGAGCGCCAGGAGCGTGCGTGCCGTGTTCGGCAGGGTGGGCGTGCTGGCGTTCTGCCAGGTGCTCACGCTGGCCGCGCTCGGCCTGGCCGTCAATGCGTATTTCGGCTTCTACGGCTCGTGGAGCGACCTGCTGGGCACCGACACGGCGACGGTGCCGATCACCGTCGCGACGTCGGGGCTTCAGGTGCTGAGCAGCCGGGCGGTGCCGGGCGGGCGGATCGAACAGGTGATCATGCCGGGGCCGTCGACGCACCTGAGCGAGGAGGCGTACGTGTTCCTGCCGTCGGCGTACCTGAAGAACAAGACCGAGCGCTTTCCCGCCATCCTCGCGCTGACCGGGTACCCCGGCGATCCGCGCAACCTCATGACCCGGCTCGATCTACCCGGGCGGATGGCGCACGCGATCGCGCTGCGCCAGGTCAAGCCCACGATCCTGGTCATGATGCGGCCCAGCGTGGTGCTGCCGCGCGACACCGAGTGCGTGGACGTGCCGCACGGGCCGCAGGTGCAGACGTACTTCGCCCGCGACGTGAAGCAGGACATGATCGCTCACTACCGGGTGGCCGGCGGGCGGGACTCGTGGGGCATCCTGGGCGGCTCGACCGGCGGCTACTGCGCACTCAAGATCGTCATGAGTCATCCGGACGCGTTCTCGGCGGCGGTCTCGCTCTCGGGCTATTTCAAGACGATCATCGATGGCACCACCGGCGACCTGTTCCAGGGCGACAAGTCGCTCGAGCAGCGCAACGATCTCATGTGGCGGCTGGCGCACCTTCCGGCGCCGCCCGTGAACGTGCTCGTCACCAGCAGCAAGAAGGGCGAGAGCGAATATCCGGCGACCATGCGGTTCCTGGCCGCGGCGAAGCCGCCGATGCAGGCGTCGTCGCTGATCCTGCCCAGCGGCGGCCACAACTTCAACACCTGGAACCGGGAGCTTCCCCAGGCGCTGCCATGGCTGGCCCAGCAGCTCACCGCCGGCGCCGCGCAGGGGCCCTAGCGGCCACGGAGAAGTCGCAGGGCCTTCTCCTTCTCGAAGTCCAGGGCTCTGCGGGGCACCTGGATGCGCCCGATGCGCACCCCCAGATCGCGTACGGCCGCCGCCACCGCGGGCTCGCTCAGCACCCGCAACGCGAACGCCAGCTCGGCCGGCGACACGTCGAACTGCTTCTCCAGCTCCACCCCCTGAGCCACGGCGGCCAGCTCCTCAGGGCCGAACCGGCGGTGCGCGCCCTGCTCCCGCACCGGCGGCAGCAACCCGAGCGCTTCCCGGTAGCGAAGCATCCTTGGGGACATGCCGAGCCGCTTGGCCGCTTCCGTTATCCGCATCCTTACATTCTTACGTCAGTTTCCGCGTTGTGCGGATGCGTTCCCGGTCGAGCGGCCCTTAGACTCGTCGGCGACAACCATCCGTCAGCGCGAGGGGAAACCCGATGGACTTCAAGGTCGCAGACCTTTCACTTGCCGACTTCGGCCGCAAGGAGATCCGGCTCGCCGAGCACGAGATGCCCGGCCTCATGGCGGTTCGCAAGGAATATGCGGCCTCCCAGCCCCTTCGCGGCGCCAAGATCATGGGCTCCCTGCACATGACGATCCAGACGGCCGTTCTCATCGAGACGCTGGTGGCGCTGGGCGCCGAAGTCCGCTGGGTCAGCTGCAACATCTTCTCCACGCAGGACCACGCCGCCGCCGCGGTGGTCGTCGGCCCCAACGGCACCGTTGACGACCCGCAGGGCGTGCCGGTGTTCGCCTGGAAGGGCGAGACGCTGGAGGAATACTGGTGGTGCACCGAGCAGGCCCTCAACTGGCCGAACGGCGACGCCCCCAACATGATCCTCGACGACGGCGGCGACGCCACGCTGCTGGTGCACAAGGGCGCCGAATACGAGAAGGCCGGCGCCGTGCCGGCCGCCACCGCCGACGACCCTGAAGAGTGGCACGTCATCATCGACCTGCTCACCCGCACGGTCGGCGCGGACAAGAAGTGGACCAGGATCGCCGAGAGCATCAAGGGCGTCACCGAGGAGACCACGACCGGCGTGCACCGTCTCTACGAGATGCACAAGAACGGCCAGCTCCTCTTCCCGGCCATCAACGTCAACGACTCGGTCACCAAGTCGAAGTTCGACAACAAGTACGGCTGCCGCCACTCGGTCATCGACGGCCTCAACCGGGCGACCGACGTGCTGATCGGCGGCAAGGTGGCCGTGATCTGCGGCTACGGCGACGTCGGCAAGGGCTGCGCCGACGCGCTGCGCGGCCAGGGCGCCCGCGTCATCGTCACCGAGATCGACCCGATCTGCGCGCTCCAGGCGGCCATGGACGGCTTCCAGGTCACGACGCTGGACGAGGTCGTCGGCATCGCCGACATCTTCGTCACCGCCACCGGCAACTTCAACATCATCACCGCCGCGCACATGGCGAAGATGAAGCACCAGGCGATCGTGTCGAACATCGGCCACTTCGACAACGAGATCGACATGGCAGGGCTCGCCCGTACCGAGGGCGTCGTCAGGAACAACATCAAGCCGCAGGTCGACGAGTGGGTCTTCGCTGACGGGCACTCGATCATCGTGCTCGCCGAGGGCCGGCTGATGAACCTCGGCTGCGCGACCGGGCACCCGAGCTTCGTCATGTCCAACTCGTTCACCAACCAGGTGATCGCACAGATCGAGCTGTTCACCAAGACCTCCGAATACCCGATCGGGGTCTACACGCTGCCCAAGCACCTGGACGAGAAGGTCGCCCGCCTGCACCTGGACGCTCTCGGCGTCAAGCTGACCGAGCTGACGAAGGAGCAGGCCTCCTACATCGGCGTCCACGTCGAGGGCCCCTACAAGTCCGACCACTACCGGTACTGATTTCCATCTTCCGTTGGGTGCTCCATTGCTCTTCGGAGCGCCCAACACTCAGATGCATGTTTTACGGCAGGCCAAGTCACTCGCACTCACCGACGTTGCCTCCCGTCATGGCCGGTCGTGAAGGCGATCTCATGAGCTTCCTTTACGGTCGCCCAAGGTCACCGCACGCGCCGCACGCGGCTGCCGTCTGTCATGGCCGGTCGTGAAGGCGATCTCATGAGCTTCCTTTACGGTCGCCCAAGGTCACCGCACGCGCCGCACCAGCTACCGTCTGTCATGGCCGGTCGTGAAGACTCACGGGGGCTCGCCGTTACGAGCGTATTGTTGGCCATGTTCTTCGGTTAGAGGCAACCCATGGACGTCAGTGAAAGCGGTGAGCGGCAGATTTCCTGGGCTGCTCGTTCGATGCCGGTGTTGACCGCGATCGGTGAGCGGTTCGCGCTCGAACGGCCGCTGGAGGGGTTGAGGATCGCGGCCTGCCTGCATGTCACCGCCGAGACCGCTGTGTTGATGGGGGCGTTGAAGGCGGGTGGGGCCGAGATCGCGCTGGCCGCGTCCAATCCCCTTTCCACGCAGGATGACGTCGCTGAGGCGTTGCGGGGTTATGGGATCGCCGTGCATGCGCGGGCCGGGGTGGATCGGGCCACCTACTACCGGCATATTCATCAGGCGCTCGACTTCGGGCCGGATCTCGTTCTCGATGACGGATGCGATCTCGTCAATATCCTGCACACCGAGCGGACTGATCTGCTTGAGCGGGTGAGCGGGGGGTGTGAGGAGACCACCACCGGGATCATCCGGCTGCGGCAGATGGCGGCCGAGGAGGCTCTGCGGTTTCCCGTCGTGGCCGTCAACGACACGCGGACCAAGCGGATGTTCGACAACCGGTATGGGACCGGGCAGTCCACGCTTGACGGGATCATGCGGGCCACCAACACCATGCTGGCCGGGCGGACTGTCGTGGTCGCCGGGTTCGGGTTCTGCGGGCGTGGGGTGGCGGAGCGGGCCAAGGGGTTCGGGGCGCGGGTGATCGTGACGGAGATCGATGCGGTCAAGGCGCTCGACGCGACCCTGCAGGGTTACGAGGTGCGGCCGATGGCTCAGGCGGCGCTGACCGGCGATCTGTTCATCACCGTGACCGGAAACCGGGACGTCATCAGGGCCGAGCACCTGTCTGTCATGAAGGACGGGGCGATCCTCGCCAACGCGGGGCACTTCGACGTGGAGATCGACGTGCGGGCGCTGGACGAATTGGCCCACGAGGTGCATCGGGGTGTGCGGCCCAATACCGATGAATATGTCATGCCCGACGGCCGACGGCTGCTGCTGCTCGCCGAAGGGCGCCTGGTCAACCTCACCGCCGCGGAAGGGCATCCGGCGGCGGTCATGGACATGTCGTTTTCCGCGCAGGCCCTCGCCGTGGCCTGGCTGGCCGGTGAGCGGGCGAACCTGGCGCCCGGCGTCTACGACGTGCCCGAGGCGATCGACCATGAGGTGGCCAGGCTCAAGCTGAACGCCACCGGCATCGCCATCGACACGCTCACCGCCGAGCAGGAGGACTATCTGCACTCCTGGCGGGTGGGATCTTAGAGAGCCGCCTGCATCTCCTGCATGCGGCGGATCTCGGCTGACTGGGTGACGCTGACGTCGGCGGCCAGTTCCTCGATCCTGATGTGGGAGCCGTTGGTCAGCACCTGCTCGGACATCGTGATCGCGCCCAGGTGGTGGTTGATCATGAGCTGCAGGAACTGCCGGTCGAAGTCCTTGCCCTTGGCCGCCTTGAGCGCCTCCACCTGCTCGGGCGTGGCCATCCCCGGCATGCCGGCGTGCGCGGCGTGGTGGTCGGGCACTTTCTGGTCCAGGCCGCGTAGCCAGGTCGTCATGAACTGGATCTCCGGCCCCTGGGCCGCCTGGATGCGCTCCGCCAGGCTCTTGAGCTTGGCCGAGTCCGCTCTGTTGGGGGCCAGCAGTGCCATGTCCAGGGCCTGGCGGTGATGGATGATCATGTCCTGGACGTACTTGACGTCGGCGGCGTTCGCGGTGGGTGAGGGGACGGCGCTGGCCGCCTCGCCGGGCGAGAGGGTCTTGGCCTGCTCGCCGGGACGTCCGGGGACGATCACGGGCGCGGTCGAGTCGGCCCGCGGGGGCTGGGGTGGCGTGCTTGAGGTGCAGCCGGAGAGAGCGAGGACAGCGCCGAGGACTGGGCCTGCTACGACGATGAGCGCGGCGCGCACCCAGCCTCCCTGACTGACTTGTTGGAGAATGCGCACTTTAAGGGAAAAACCTGCTCAGGGAAAGGGGGCGAATCGCAACAAAATTTGACAGGTTGGACGCTGGCCTGCGGAAGCCGAAGGGGGCGAGGATTACGTAGGTTATGCCCCCTTTATAGGAGGTTGCCCCGTGTTCACCCCCCGCAGAGCCCTCATCCTGCTGGCGGCGGTCGTGGCGCTGGCGGGCACCACCCTGCCCGTCCAGGCCGCGGACATACCCGCCCCTGGCGAGATCGTCATGAGCCCCAACATCAAACATGTCACCAACGTGCCCAAGCCAGAGGTCCTTACCGACATCCACACGGACATGGCGTTCCAGGGCGACTACGCCTATGTCGGTAACTACCAGGGCTTCTCCATCTACGACATCAAGAACCCGAAGCAGACCTCGCTGGTCAGCTCCCTGGTCTGCCCGGGCGGCCAGATGGACGTGTCCGTCTACGGCAACCTGCTGTTCGGGTCCGTCGACTCCTCACGCAACAACGACTCTTGCAACAGCACCCCGCAGAGCGCCACGATCAAGGAATCGTGGGAGGGCGTCCGGATCTTCGACGTCTCGGACAAGGCCAACCCGAAGTACATCAAGTCCGTTGAGACGAACTGCGGCTCGCACACGCACACGGTGGTGCCCGACCGGTGGCGCCAGAACGTCTACATCTACGTCTCCTCCTACAACCCGAGTGACACGTTCCCGGACTGCAAGCCGCCGCACGACCTGATCTCGATCATCAAGGTGCCGCTGCGGGACCCGGCGGCGGCGACCGTGATCGCGACGCCGAACCTGTTCCCCGACGGCGGCTACGGCGGCGTGCAGCAGCCTTTCCCGAACGGCAAGTCGGCGACGACCGGCTGCCACGACATCACCGCCTACCCGGAGAAGGGCATCGCCGCGGGCGCCTGCATGGGTGACGGCATCCTGCTCGACATCCGCAACCCCGAGCAGCCCAAGGTCACCGCGACCGTGCGCGACGAGGTGAACTTCGCCTTCTGGCACTCGGCCACGTTCAACAACGCGGGCACGAAGGTCATCTTCACCGACGAGCTCGGCGGCGGCACCAGGGCCACCTGCAACGAGGCCATCGGGCCGGACAAGGGCGCCAACGCGTACTACGACATCGTGGACGGGCAGCTCGTCTTCAGGAGCTACTTCAAGATCGCACGCCACCAGGCCGACACGGAGAACTGCGTGGCTCACAACGGCTCGCTGATCCCGGTCAAGGGCCGCGACATCATGGTGCAGGCGTGGTACCAGGGCGGGATCTCGGTGGTCGACTTCACCGACTCGGCGCACCCGCAGGAGATCGCCTTCTTCGAGCGCGGCCCGGACAACACCGCACCGGCGCTCAGCGGCGGCTTCTGGTCGGCGTACTACTACAACGGCTACATCTACGGCTCCGACTTCAACCTGGGCCTGGACGTGCTGAAGATCAACGACTGGCGGACGAACAAGGCCAACGGCGTCAGGATGCGCTCGCTCAACGCGCAGACGCAGGCGTCCTACCCCGGCCACTGATTTCCATCAGGCGGCGAGGACCCGGACCGGGTCCTCGCCGCATGCTTCATCGGGACATGCTTGATCAAGGAGGCTCCCGAGTGTCCAATCCGCGCCGTACTCTCATCGCAGCCGCGGCGGCCTTCGCGTTAGCGCTGGCGGGAACGCCCGCGCTGGCCGCCGACATTCCGCCGCCCGACACCGTCGTCACCAGTCCCAACGTGACCCACGTCGGCAACATCCCCAAGCCCGCCCCGATCGCCGGCACGATCAACACCGACATCGCCTTCCAGGACGGCTACGCCTACGTCGGCAACTACGGCGGCTTCTCGATCTACGACATCAGGAACCCCAAGAAGGCCACGGTCGTCAGCTCCGTCGTCTGCCCTGGCTCCCAGATGGACGTCAGCGTGTACGGCAACCTGCTGTTCGCAGCCGTCGACTCCTCGCGCAACAACGACTCGTGCCAGAGCCAGGGGCAGTCTGCGACGATCAAGGAGTCGTGGGAGGGCGTACGCATCTTCGACGTCTCCGACAAGGCCAACCCGAAGTACATCAAGGCCGTCGAGACCAACTGCGGCTCCCACACCCTGACCCTGGTGCCGGGCAAGGGGCGCGACCGGTACAAGAACGTCTACCTTTACGTCTCGTCGTACCTGCCGGCCGCGAACTTCCCCGACTGCCTGCCGCCGCACGACAAGATCTCGATCATCAAGGTACCGCTGCGGAACCCGGCCGAGGCCGCGGTCGCGGCCACCCCGGTCGTCTTCCCCGACGGCGGCAACGAGACCCAGCCGGGCCTGCTGGTGCCCACCAGCGGCTGCCACGACATCACCGCCTACGCCGAGAAGGACATCGCGGCGGGCGCGTGCATGGGCGACGGCGTGCTGTTCGACATCTCAGACCGGCTGAACCCGAAGGTCACCGCCAGGACCACCGACCCGAACTTCGCCTTCTGGCACTCGGCCACCTTCAGCAACGACGCCAAGAAGGTCGTCTTCACCGACGAGCTCGGCGGCGGCGGTGCGGCCACGTGCAACGAGGCGACAGGGCCGAACCGGGGCGCGGATGCCATCTACGAC
Source organism: Nonomuraea sp. H19 (assembly GCF_052068215.1). Classification (NCBI taxonomy): domain Bacteria; kingdom Bacillati; phylum Actinomycetota; class Actinomycetes; order Streptosporangiales; family Streptosporangiaceae; genus Nonomuraea; species Nonomuraea sp. H19. The sequence goes on from NZ_JBQHCV010000001.1 coordinate 429,348, forward strand.
ATCTCGAACGGGCAGTTCACGCTCAAGAGCTACTTCAAGATCCCGCGCCACCAGGCCGACAGCGAGAACTGCGTCGCGCACAACGGCTCGCTGATCCCCGTCAAGGGCCGCGACATCATGGTCCAGGCGTGGTACATGGGCGGGCTGTCGGTGTGGGACTTCACCGACGCCGCCAACCCGCGGGAGATCGGCTACTTCGAGCGCGGGCCGCGGGCGGCCGGCGGCGGAGGCGGCATCTGGTCGGCCTACTACTACAACGGCTACATCTACGGGGCCGACTTCCACGAGGGCCTCGACATCGTCAAGATCACCGATCCGCTCACGAACAGCGCCAATGACGTCCGTACTGGCCGGTTGAACGTGCAGACCCAGGAGTCGTACAGATCCTGGGGGCACTGACGATCCATCCCCGCCGTTGGTGCTGAAGGTTCACTGCGGTGGCGCGAACCCGCCCGGAGTCGCTTGCGGCGGCTCCGGCGCGGGGGGCCGGGGCGGGGCGTATGGTCCCGGCTGCGCGGGCGGCATGTGCGGTCCGGGCGGCTGGGGCGGCGCCGGATATGCCCCCTGGTACGGCCCCGCCTGGTATGGCCTCGGCTGTGGCCGGCCGTTGGCGCGCTGGGCGAGGCGGGCTTCCTCGCGACGGCGGCGCTCGGCCAGGACGGCGCTCAAATACGCGTGCGGCGGCACCCCGGGCGGCGCGGCAGGCGAGACGAACGCCGCGGTCTGGGTCGCGATGCGTATCCCCATCTCGTGCTGGACCTGCGGCGACAGGTCGTGCCAGCGCAGCAGGTATTGCCGCGCGGCCTGCGCCACCTCGTCGGGGAGCTGGGAGAGCTCCAGCGTGGCCGCCCAGGTCGCCAGCGGTGGCGGCATCATGATGAGGTGCCCCCTGCCGCGCGGCGCCCGGTCGGAGATCACGATGGTGCCCGCGAACACGTCACCGAGCCGCTTGCCCCGCTGCGAGACCAGCGAGGAGATCAGCGCGGGCGCGCCGGAGAGCAGCCAGAACTCCACCACCCCCGCCAGCCCGCGGAACAACGCCTGCCTGAAACGCTCAGGGCTGCCGTCGTCGCTGACCACACGGAGCCCGAGCGCCAGCTTGCCGAGGCTGCGTCCCCTGCTGAGGGACTCGAACAGCACGGGATAGCCGACCATCACCAGCACGAGCAGCACGATCATGACGGCTCCCAGCATGGCCGGGTCCGAGATGACGGCGAATGCTCCCAAAAGGGCGTACGCGCCGACGAGCACGGTCAGCTGCACGGCCATGTCGATGACGATGGCCAGGGCGCGGGAGGGCATCTGCGCCACCCGCACCTCGACGACGACGGCGTCGCCGGTCACAACCTCTGACATATGTGGAGCCTAACGGCTGTGTACACGTGATCGAGCGGCCAGAATGTTCGGGTGGACATCGATGCGTTCGTCACGGCACACCGCCCGGTCTGGGACCGGCTCGACCACCTGGTCAAGAACCGCTCGTCGCTGACCGGCGCCGAGGTGGACGAGCTGGTCGACCTCTACCAGCGGGTGGCGACGCACCTGTCCATCGTCCGCTCCTCGTCCGGCGACGCCATGCTGACCGGGCGGCTGTCCGCGCTGGTTGCGAGGGCCAGGTCCGCAGTGACCGGCGCGCACACGCCCGCCTGGCGGGAGCTGGTGCGATTCTTCACGGTGTCGTTCCCCGTGGTGGCCTACCGGGCGCGGTGGTGGTGGCTGGCCAGCGGGGTGGCGTTCGTGGTGGTCGCGTGGGTGATGGGCGCGTGGGTGGCGGCCAACCCCGAGGTGCAGGCGTCGATCGCCTCGCCTGACGAGATCACGCAGCTCGTCGAGCACGACTTCGCCGACTACTACTCGGAGAACCCGGCGGCGTCGTTCGCCAGCCGCGTGTGGATCAACAACGCGTGGGTCTCCGCACTGATGATCATTTACTCGGTGCTGCTGGGCCTTCCGATTCCCTACGCGCTCTACGCGAACGCCGAGAACGTCGCCGTTTCCGGCGGCCTGATGGCCTCTCGCGACAAGCTGGACATCTTCTTCGGGCTGATCATGCCGCACGGGCTGCTGGAGCTGACCGCCGTGTTCCTGGCCGCGGCCGTGGGCATGCGCCTGGGCTGGACGGTCATCGACCCCGGGCCGCGCAGGCGGGTCGAGGTGCTGGCCGAGCAGGGCCGGGCGGTGATGAGCGTGGCGCTGGGGCTCGTCGTGGTGCTGTTCGTGTCGGGGCTGATCGAGGCGTTCGTGACCCCGTCGGGGCTGCCGACCTGGGCGCGGGTCGGCATCGGGGTGCTCGCCGAGGTGGTCTTCCTGACGTACGTGATCGTCTTCGGCCGCCGCGCCCTGAGCCGGCACGAGACCGGCGACATCGAACGCGCCCCCGACGTCGCCCCGACCGCCTGACGACTTCCCGCCGCCCGCTCCTACAGCCGCCCCGCGGCCTTCAACGCCAGATACGCGTCCGCGAGCGCGGGCGCGATGTCCTCGGGCGGCGCGTCCACGACCTCCACCCCGTGCCGCCGCAGCCGGGCGGTGATGCGCCGCCGTTCGAGCTGGGCGTGCTCGGCCGCCGCCGCGTCGTAGACTTCCTCGGCCGACTCACGGCGCGCCGCCATCGCCGCGACCCGCGGATCGGAGACCCCGGCCACCAGCACCAGATGGCGCGATGACAGCTGCGGCAGCACCGGCATGAGCCCCTCGTCCAGGGACGCCGAGTTCAGGTCGGTCAGCAGCACGACCAGGCAGCGGCGTTTGGCCCGCGACAGGATGGCCGCCACCATGCCCTGTGAGTCGGCCTCGATCAGCTCCGCCTCGATCGGCGCCATCACGTTGACCAGCGACGACAGCAGCTCGGTCCGCGACGCCCCGCTCACCCAGGCACGTACCGCCCGGTCGTAGGCCAGGAAGTCCACCTGGTCGCCGGCCCGGGCGGCGAGCGCGGCCAGCAACAGCGCCGCGTCCATCGACCAGTCGAGCCGCGGCCAGCCGGGCGCGGGCCGCGGATCCGGCCTGACCAGCAGCCCGCCGCCGCTCGCCGGGGCCCCGGCCAGGGGGATCGGCGCGGCGCCCACGCGGCCGGCCGAGGTGCGGCCGGTGTCGAGCACGATCAGGACGCGGCGGTCGCGTTCCGGGCGCCAGGTGCGTACCACCACGTCGTGGCGGCGCGCGGTGGCCCGCCAGTCGATGGAACGCACGTCGTCGCCCACCACGTATTCGCGCAGCGAGTCGAACTCGGTGCCCTGCCCGCGCACCAGCGCCGGGTGCTGGCCGTCGAGCTCGCGGAGCCGGGCCAGCCTGGAGGGCAGGTGCTTGCGCGACAGGAACGGCGGCAGCACGCGTACCGTCCACGGCGCCTGGTGGCTGCCCTGGCGGGCGGCCAGGCCGAGCGGGCCGAGCGAGCGTACGGTGACGGCCACGGACGTACGGTCGCCGCGCCTGGCCGGGTAGAGCGTCACGACGATCCGGCGGCGCTCGCCCTTGGGCACGTCCAGCTTGGCGACGCGGGGAGTGGCGCCCGCGGAGGGCGGCCAGGCGTCCCTGAGCACGCCGCGCACGCGCCTGGTGCCCGGGTTCTCCACGATCAGCTCGACTGTGGCCGGCTGGCCCAGGCGGACGAGGGTGTCGCCGGAGCGGTGGAACCGCAGCGGCCGCACCGGGCCCGCGAACACCAGGTCCACGACGATCGCGGCGGCCAGCAGCAGGCAGACCCCGGCCAGCGCGGCGCCGGGCTGCGGCGCGAACAGCACCACCACGATCCCGAGCGCCGCGACCAGCCCGGCGCGTCCCGTCAGAGCCATCAGCGCACCACCGCCTGTGCGGTGCGTCCCGTCAGAGCCATCAGCGCGGGACCGGGACCGAGGCCAGGATGCCGTCGAGCAGGCCGTCCGCGGTCGCCCCCTCCAGCTCGGCCTCGGGCCTGAGCTGGATGCGGTGCCGCAGCGCGGGCCTGGCCAGCGCCTTCACGTCGTCGGGCGTGACGTAATGCCGCCCGGACAGCCACGCCCACGCCCGTGAGGCCGCCAGCAGCGCCGTCGCGCCACGCGGGGAGACGCCGAGCTGCAGCGACGGAGAGTTCCTGGTGGCGCGGGCCACGTCCACGATGTAGCCGAGCACCTCGGGCGCCACGTGCACCTTCGCCGCCGCCTCCCGTCCCGCCGCCAGGTCGTCGGCGGTGGCCACGGCCTTGATCTCAGAAAGGTCGCGCGGGTCGAAGCCGCGGGCGTGCCGCTCCAGCACCGCGATCTCCTGATCGCGCGGCGGCAGCGGCACGGTCAGCTTGAGCAGGAACCGGTCCAGTTGGGCCTCGGGGAGCTGGTAGGTGCCTTCGTACTCGACCGGGTTCTGGGTCGCGCACACCACGAACGGGTCCGGCAGCGGCCTGGCCGTGCCCTCCACGCTGACCTGCCGCTCCTCCATCGACTCCAGCAGCGCCGCCTGCGTCTTCGGCGGCGTACGGTTGATCTCGTCGGCGAGCAGCAGGTTCGTGAACACGGGACCCTCGCGAAACTCGAACTCCGCGGTCTTCGCGTCATAGATCAACGACCCGGTCACGTCACCCGGCATCAGGTCGGGCGTGAACTGCACCCGCTTGAAGTCCAAGGCCAGGGCCGCCGCCAGCGTACGCACCATCAACGTCTTGGCCACGCCGGGCACGCCTTCGAGTAGCACGTGGCCCCTGCACAACAGCGCGATGACCAGCCCCGTCACCACCGCGTCCTGCCCCACCACGGCCTTGGACACCTCGGCACGCAGCGCGGCGAGCGCATCCCTGGCCGAGTCCGCCATCGGCACGCTTGTCACGCGGAAAGTCTCCTCAGAGTTCACTGACCTGCCTTTCGATGAAGTCCACGTATCCGGCCAGGGCGACGAGGCCGGTGTCGTCGGTGGGCGGCGGCCCGTACAGTGCCGCGCCGACCTGGTGCGGGTCCTGCCCGGTACGGGCGGCGAGCGCCGCGACGACCTCGTGTGGGCCCGCCCCCGAGCCCAGCCCCAGCCTGGGCGTCAGCCGGTCGATCGCGCCCGCGCGCAGCGAGTCCGCCGCCCGCTGCCTGGCGCGCCTGGCCCGGTAGAGCCGGCCACGGCCCTCGACCGTCTCGGCCGCCCGTACGATGACGGGCAGCTTCTCCGTCACCACGGGCCCCAGGCGGCGGCCCCGCCAGAACGCCAGGATCGCCACCGCGATGATCGCCATGTAGACGGTCCAGCGGATGTTGTCCGGCATCAGCTCGTACATCGACTTGCCCCGCTCGCCCGGCAGGTCGCCGACCGGCGGCTGGTCCGGCTGCACCAGCCAGGTCACGGGCCTGCCGGTGCCGATCAGGTTGAGCGCGAGCGCGGCGTTGCCGTCCTCGGCCAGGCGCTGGTTGGTCATGAACGCGCCGTCGCCGACGACCGTCGTGACGCCGCCCGCGTTGGGGTAGCTGACCAGGGTGTACCCCCCGTCGGGGGCCGGGTAGCACCCCGTGGCGCCGGGTGGGGGGTAGAACGCCGTCTGGCCGATGTACGCGCTGCCCGCCAGCGTGGCCGCCGGCAGCCGGCACTCGGGCTCGCGGGAGCGGGTGCGTACGATTCCCGGGCGGCTGTGCAGGCCGGGGGCGAGGACGCTGAGGCCGATCTGGTCGCCGACGATCAGACGGTCGCCCTGGATCCTGGCCAGGCTGTACTCGTCGAAGTACGTCATGTCGGTGATCAGCAGCAGCCGGTTGCCGGTCGCCGCCTTGTCGGCCGCGGCCTCCACGGAGTCGACCCTGTCGACGGTGACGCCGCGGGCACGCAGCAGCTCGGCCAGCGCCTTGGAACCGGCCAGCGAGGTGTCGGCCGGGTCCAGCGGGCGGGACGGTCCCCGTTCCCCGCTGAGCAGGACCCCTATGACCGCTATGAGCACGACGATCGCGCCGAGCAGCACGATCATGCGGCTGGCCCGCCAGGTGGAGCGGGCGGTGGGGGAGGTGGCATACGACCCGCTGGGCGCGGTGACAGGACGCGCGACCACATCGCTCACGACGTCCCTCCCTCGGGCTCGTCGGTGCGATCTCCCTGCGCCCCGCCCGCCGACGCTCCTCCCGGCGGTCCTGCCGGCGGCTCGCCAGGAGGGCCCCCGACCGGCGCGCCAACCGTTCCGGCCGGGCCTCCGGCCGGACCTCCGACCGGGCCTCCGGCCGGACCTCCGACCGGGCCTCCGGCCGGACCTCCGACCGGGCCTCCGGCGGGGCTGCTCGGCGGGATGCCGGTGCCGACTCCGGCGCCTACCGGGACGGCGAGCGGGATCGGGCGGGCCTGGCGGAGTTGGGTGTCGAGGGCGCTCATCGCCTCGTAGGCCTCCCGGGTCCCGGGCACGCCGCCGTACGTGACGTCGTCGAAAGAGCGGGCCGCGGCCGCCAGCTCGGTGGCGAAGCCGGGCAGCGCCACCGCCGCCTCCGCCGCCAGCTCGTCGGCCGTGCGCCCGGGCATGCCGTCGACCAGCGCGCGTGCCTCCAGGTCGCGGGCGATGGCCCGGAGGCGCTCCTGGATGGCCTCGCTCCAGCGCCCGTCGGCGGCCAGCCGTTCGGCCGCCTGCCGGTGCTCGTCCGCGGTCATCGCGCGCTCGCCGAACAGGTCGCCCACGCCCGGCGCCCTCTTCCGCGCGGTCTTGCGGAGCTGCCACGAGATCAGCACGATCACCGCCAGAATGATCAGCACGATCACCACGGCCGCGATGATCCCGCCGGCGGTGCCACCGCCGGTGGCCGCGTCCACCAGGTCGCCGAGGAACTGCATGAACCGCCGGTAGAGCTGGTCGGCCAGCGACTCCTTGTCGTATTCGGGCTTGATGAGCTCCTCAGCGGCCCGGCGCGCGGCCTCGTCCCTGTCGATCGGAGAGCCCGAGCCGACGAATGCGAGCACGCTCACGACCTGGCGGAGTTGGACGGGTGCCAGAGCTCGTCGGCCGAGGCGTGCACCCAGCCCTGGCGCTGCTGCTCGATGGCCGCCGTCTGGAGCACGAGGTCGAACGCCTCGCTGCGCATGCGCCGGTCGGCGTAGAGCAGGCCGGCGACCCCGGCCTCGAACGGATAGGTGAACATCGCGCTGAGCGTGCCGCCGATCGCGATGAGCACGGCCGAGACGATGGCCGTGGCCACGGAGCCCGCGCCGAACATGCCGAACAGCGTGCCCGCCACCGTGAACGGCACCGACAGGATGCCGGCCACGACGCCGACCAGCAGAGAGGTGAGCAGCAGGATGCCGAAGACCCGCCAGAAGTCGCCGGCCACCAGGTGCCACGAGCGGCGCATGGCCTCCAGCGGGCCCCTGCCCTCCAGCACCACGGCCGGCGAGGCGAAGGCGAAGCGGGTCCTGAAGAACAGGGCGTAGGCGACGTACGCGATGCCGAGCACGACCGTGAGCCCCAGCAGCCAGCCCCAGGAGTCGGCGGAGGTGTTCGTGGCGATGGCCACGACGAGCAGCACGAAGACGATCAAGGGCACCAGCATGATGACGGCCATCAGCCCCACGACGCCGAAGAGCGCGGGGATCCTGCCCTTGACGAGTTGCCACGCCTCGCCCGCGGTGATGCCGCCGCCGAAGACCGCGCGGCCGAGAATGCGGGTCAGCACGCCGGTCAGCAGGGTGACCACGACGAACTGGACCATGTAGGAGACGACCGTGGGGCCCCACTGCGTGGCGAAGCCGTACACGCCGGTGAGCTCGTCGGGGTCGGCGTTCGAAGGGTCGGCCAGCACCCCGCCCAGGGAGTTGAGCATGAGCGCCTGGCCCACGGCCAGAGGCACGGCGGCGAGCAGGGCGGCGACGGCGGACAGGCCGAGCACCGCCTTAGGGTTGGACCGGATCAGCTTGATCGTGCCGTCGAGGATGTCGCCCAGTCCCAGCGGGCGCAGCGGGATGATGCCCGGTCGCAGCGCCGCTGGGGGCGGCATGTAGCCGTAACCTGGTTGCGGATGGGACGGATATGGTGTTTGGGGCCCGGGTCCGTAGGGCGGCTGCTGTGGCGGCTGCCCGTAGGGTGGCGGCGGCTGCCCGTAGGGCACCTGCTGCTGCGCGCCGGGCGCGGTCCACGGAGAGGCCGGCGGGGCGCTGTAGGGCGGGGGCTGTTCGGCCGACCAGCCGGATGGCGTCTCGGGCGTGGGACCGTGACCGTCTGACATATCCCAATCCTGGCATGCTGGACGGGCCATTGGTGTCACAGAGCGGATTCGCCGCCTCATCTTGCCCGCATTCTGTGGCGAATCGGGTCTAGCTTCACATCCGGGGATGGCAGAAAGTTGCTCTGTTACCGCAGACTTGAGATTGCGGTCGCGGGGGCGGACCCAAATTCGCCTTTTGCAGGACTCAGGTCCCACTCATGGGCCCACCAAGGGTAACCTTCAGCGATCGTGCGGGTATGTCCCACAATGCGTAGAACGAATGAGGGGCCATGAAAGGTCGCGTGCTGGTCGTCGACGACGATGCCGCTCTCGCCGAGATGCTGGGGATCGTGCTGCGGGGCGAGGGGTTCGAACCGTCCTTTGTCTCCGACGGGGACAAGGCCCTCGACGCGTTCCGGGATACACGCCCGGACCTGGTGCTGCTCGATCTGATGCTGCCGGGGGCGGACGGCATCGACGTGGCGCGCAGGATCAGGGCGGAGTCGGGGGTTCCCATCGTCATGCTCACCGCCAAGAGCGACACGATCGACGTCGTTCTGGGGCTGGAGTCCGGCGCTGACGACTACATCGTCAAGCCGTTCAAACCGAAGGAACTCGTCGCCCGGGTGCGGGCGCGGCTGCGCCGTACCGACGAGCCGACTCCCGAGATCCTGCAGATCGGCGACATCACCATCGACGTGGCCGGGCACTCGGTCAAGCGGGGCGAGGAGACCATCAACCTCACGCCGCTCGAGTTCGACCTGCTCGTCGCGCTGGCCCGCAAGCCGCGCCAGGTGTTCACCCGCGAGGTTCTGCTCGAGCAGGTCTGGGGCTACCGGCACGCGGCCGACACGCGACTGGTCAACGTGCACGTCCAGCGGCTCAGGGCGAAGATCGAAAAGGATCCGGAGCATCCGGAGATCGTGGTGACGGTCCGCGGCGTAGGCTATAAAGCCGGCCCCGCTTAACCGTCACCCCGCTCTGCCATGCCCCCGACGAAGAAGAAGAGATCACGCCGACGGACATTCCGCCAAATACTCGGTGGAGTCCGTCGGCGGGTGCGTCGTGCGGCGGGCAGGGTGCGCAGCGTCTGGCGGCGCTCGCTGCAGCTCCAGGTGGTCACCAGCACGCTGGTGATCTCCGTCATCGTCGTGGTGGTGCTGGGGACGTTCCTGTCCACGCAGATCAACAAGTCCGTCATCGAGAGCAGCCAGCGCTCCTCCGTCAGCGAGGCGCGCGCCGACCGCCTGCAGATCGCCGACGCGCTGACCCCCGAGACCGACGACCCGACCGTGCCCGCCGAAGGCGGCAACGTCTCGAGCAACCCGCTCGACGACGTCATGGACACCGTCACCGGCTCGGGCGAGGACGGCTCCAAGAAGCGCTACGACGTGCTCATCCTCGACGTGGGCAGCCCCGGCCAGTCGCGGGCCTCCGGCACTCTCGTGCCCGCCGACGTGCCGCACAGCCTCAGGACCGCCCTGAAGCGCAAGGTGGAAAAGGGCGAGTACGACAAGACCATCGTCGCCATCGAACGCGTCACGCTCGCCGGCCAGAGCCAGCCCGTGCTGACGTATGTGGTCGGTGGCGTGGTCCACCAGTCGTCCACCGGCCAGAACTACGAGGTCTACCACTTCTTCCCGCTCGACGGTGAAGAGGAGCTGCTGTCCAATGTCAGGCTCGCCATCGTCGTGGTGGGCCTCGGGCTCGTCCTGCTGCTGGCCGCCATCGCCTACCTGGTCGCCCGGCAGGTCGTCACGCCCGTCCGGCTGGCGCGGCAGGCCGCGGAGCGGCTGGCGTCCGGCAAGCTGGACGAGCGGCTGAAGGTACGCGGCGAGGACGACCTGGCCCGCCTGGCGAACTCGTTCAATGAGATGGCTTCGAACCTGGCGCTGAAGATCCACCAGCTTGAGGAACTCTCGCAGGTCCAGCGGCAGTTCGTCTCGGACGTCTCCCACGAGCTGCGCACGCCGCTGACGACCGTGCGGATGGCCGCCGACCTGCTCTACGACGCCCGCGAGGACTTCGACCCGATGGCCGCCCGCTCCGCCGAGCTGATGCAGGCGCAGCTGGAGCGGTTCGAGTCGATGCTGGCCGACCTGCTGGAGATCAGCCGTTACGACGCCGGCGCCGCCACGCTGGACCTCGACCCCGTGGACGTGCGCGACGTGGTGCTGCGGGCGATCGGGGACTCCGAGGCGCTGGCCGAGCGCCACGCGACCCGCTTCGAGCTGCGGCTGCCCAACGAGCCGTGCATGGCCGAGATCGACAACCGCCGGGTCGAGCGCATCCTGCGCAACCTGCTGTTCAACGCCATCGAGCACGGCGAAGGCAGGGACATCGTGGTCACCGTGGGCGCCGACCGGGACGCCGTGGCCGTCGCCGTACGCGACCACGGGATCGGGCTGAAACCGGGCGAGGACACCATGGTCTTCGACCGGTTCTGGCGGGCCGACCCGTCGCGGGCCAGGACCATCGGCGGCACCGGGCTCGGGCTGGCGATCTCGCGCGAGGACGCCACGCTGCACGGCGGCTGGCTGCAGGCGTGGGGGCAGCCGGGCGAGGGCACGCAGTTCAGGCTGACGCTGCCCAGGATGGCGGGGGCCGACCTGAAGGGCTCGCCGCTGTCGCTGGTGCCGCCGGAGATCGAGATGCGGCGCACGTGGCGCGGGGCCATGACGCCCGTGCTGCTGCCCGCGACCGGGGACGGGGCGCTCCATGACGAGGACTAGCCTGCGCGCGTCCTTGGCGAGGACCAGGCGGATCGGGGCCGTCGTCGCGATCGCGGCCGCTGTGGTCTGCGCGGGCTCCGGCTGCACCGTGATCCCCGTGAGCGGCCCGTACACCGTCCCCGACGCCGGCGGTGGGGACCCGCTGACCAAGCCGTTCCAACGCATGATCGCCACCGACCCCCAGCGCGATTGGGGGCCCGAGGACACCATCAAGGGCCTGCAGGCCGCGATGGCCGCCTACGCCGACGACCCGACGATCCTGCCCCGATACCTGACCCCCGAGGCCCTGGCCGACTGGACCCCCTCGGGACCGGTCACGGTGGTCGACGACGCGCCGACCTGGCAGTTCGGGCCGCGGGGCGGCACGGAGGCCGTACAGAAGATCACACTCGAGGCCAAGCAGGTGGCCCGCATCGACGAGGACGACACGTACGTCCCTCTGTCCGGCAACTGGGAGCGGTCGTTCGAGCTGGTCAAGGCCCAAGGGGGCGGCTACCGCGTCAGGAGCCTGCCCGACGGGCTCGTGCTGACCCGGTCCGACGTGGATCGGGCGTACCGGGCGACCAAGCTCTACTACCTCAACGGCAGGACTCAGGACCGGCTCGTCGTGGACAACGTGCGGCTGCGGCTGAAGCCGACGGAGAGCTACGCGCAGCTCATCCTGGAGCGCCTGCTCAAGGATCCGAGCGCGGTCCTGCAGGGCGCGGCGACCACGAGTTTCCCGCACGGCACCAAGATCGAGTCGGTCAGGTGGTCGAGCGAGGAACGGGTGGTGATCAACCTGTCCGGGTCGCTCGACCCCTTGGATCTGGGTCGCGAGGCCACCCTCATCGCCCAGATCAGGTACAGCCTCAACAACAACGACGTCGCCAAGGGCCGCAGCATCGACGTCCTGGTGAACGGGGAACCGTACTCCAGCTATGAGCCACCCGACCTCGACCCGGACTGGCTGGACAACGGCGGCAACAACGCCTTCTACGTCAGCAAGGGCGCGGTCCACTACATGACCACGGAGGGCCCGGGCGGCACCGTGCCGGGACCGGCCGGCCAGCCCCGCGACGGCTACTCCGAGTTCGCCATGTCCAACCAGGGCGCCATGATCGCCGCCGTGACCTCGACCGGCATCTCCGTGGCCCACCTCACGCAGGAGGGGCAGTGGCAGGAGGTCATCCAGGGCGACGACCTGACGGCGCCGTCGTGGCATCGGGACGGCTCGCTGTGGACGTTCGACCGCAAGAACGGGGTCGTGCTCCGGTACGACCCGGCCAGCGGGCGGGGGCCGGAGCGGGTCGCCGCGCCCGGGCTGAAGGGGCTGGACGTCACCAGGCTGCGGATCGCCAGGGACGGGGTGCGGGTGGTGGTGACGACCGGCAAGAACACCGTCCAGCTCGGCGCGGTCACGGACGCGGGCGGGCTCATGCTGAGCAACTTCCGGCTGCTGACGTCGACCGTGGTGGGGGACGAGATCCAGGACGTCGCCTGGCGGGATGACGAGCGCCTGCTGATGCTGGTCAAGAGCAAGGCGGGGCCGGTACTGAACGAGATCGACATCGGAGACGGGGAGGTCAGCGAGATTTCGCTGAAGGCTCCGCTCAAGTCCGTCGCGGCGTTGAACGAGCGCGTCCTGGCCGCGGCGGACGCCGAGAAGGGGGACGGCACCGAGATCGTGGAGCTCGGCCCGGATCAGAGCTGGACCACCAAGATCTCTCCCGATGCCGAGACCCCGATCTTTTCGCTGGGCTGACACCTCGGCCGTGCTCCAGCCTCTGAGGAGCCGATCGGCGCCGTCGCGGCGGACGGCGCCGGCCGGGCGGGGAATTGTCGGTGGCGGGCGGCATCCTGATCCGCGTGCTGAGCGCCGTACTCGACCTGGTCCTTCCGCAGACCTGCGCGGGCTGCCGCGCCAAGGGCGCGCGTTATTGCGGGCGCTGCCTGGCCGAGCTGACCGCGCACCCGGCCAGGCGCCTGCCCCGGCCCCGGCTGCCCGGCACGCCCGACTGCTGGTCGGCGAGCACGTACGAAGGGGCGGTGCGCAAGGCGATCGTGGCCTACAAGGAGCGGGGCGCGGTGGCGCTGGCGGGCGTGCTGGCAGAGGCCCTGGTGTTCACCGCCGTCATGGCCATCGGCGGCACCGGGGCGCTCTGGGCGGGCGGGAGGTTCGCCGTCGTGCCCGTGCCCAGCAGACGGGGCAGCGTGAGCGCCAGAGGGCACGACCCGGTGGGGCGGCTGGCGGGACTGGTGGCGGGGCGGCTGCGGGCATACGGCCTGGCGGCCGAGCCTTGGGCGGCGCTGAGCCAGGCGCGGAGGGTGGCGGACCAGGCGGGCCTCAACTCCGCTGAGAGGGCCGCCAATCTCGCCGGGTCACTCCGGGTGGGAGGAGCCGCGAAAGGGCCTCCAGTGGCCTGTGTGCTCCTTGTGGACGACATCGTGACGACCGGCGCCACCCTGGTGGAGGCGTCGAGGGCACTGCGGTCGGCAGGGGTGCGCGTGCCGCTGGCGGTGACCCTCGCCGCGACACGCCGAAGATCTTGAAAAGCATTACGGTGACAATCCGTAAAGAAAGATCCAAAGCAGAACCCTCACCTGAAGGCCACATGTCACTTGCCTCAGGAAGGCGGCGGGGCAGCTCAGTGTGCGGAAGCGCCGCGCTCATAGGGGTTGCCGATCGGTTAAATAGGGCATCAAGCGGCGCTCTCGGGCTTTGGGAAAATAACGGAAAGTGATCCTTTGGCCGATCCCCCGGCTGACATTCGTGCTGGATACGGATAGCGTTCTGACATGGCACCCGTTCGGGTCCGTGGTTGCGCAGGGTCGGGGTTCCCGGCTCTGCTAGCCGATGCCAGCCGCAGGCAAAACGGTCCACGTAAGGCGACTCTTTGTCGACCGATCACGGTGCGGCTTAGGGGTAAGTCCTGCCTTCCCGAGGGGTCAGATGCCCCTCGTCAGGAGAGAAGGGCAGTAGTGGTGACAGAGCTGCGAAACCCTCAGCAGGCGGATGTGGGGTCGAAGACCAGGTCGGCCGGGCGGGTGCCATGCGAGTTCCCGGTGACCAGGAGTCGGAAGAGGGCAACGGTGGCAGAAAGGCAGACAGAAGACCCCGTCCGACATGCACCTCGTCGGGCGCTCTTGCTCAGTCGTTAGACGGAAGGGGGGCTGTTGCATGGACATCATCGTCAAGGGCCGGCACACAGGAGTGAGTGATCGGTTCCGCGACCACGTGACGACCAAGCTGGCCAGGATCGAACGTCTGGACAACAAACTCATCCGGGTTGATGTGGAGGTGTCGAAAGAGCGCAATCCGCGCCTCGCTGATCAGCGCGAGCGCGTCGAGCTCACCATTCACTCGCGAGGACCGGCCATCCGGGCCGAGGCCTCGGCCGACGACCGATTCACAGCCCTCGACATCGCCCTCGACAAGCTGGAAGGCCGTCTCAGGCGGCTGGCCGACCGGCGCAAGGTTCATCACGGCAACCACTGCCCGCCCTCGGTGGCAGAGATCACCGCGACGATTCCTGACGTCGCCGACCTGGCGCCCCGAACCGAACGCACTGCCCCTGAGCAGGTCGAGCCCGACGAGGACGAGCTGCTACGGAGCGACAAGCTCTACGACGACATCGTCCCGATCGAGATGGACGGCGAAGGGCCGCTCATCGTGCGGGAGAAGTTCCACAGAGCCGAACCCATGACCATCGACCAGGCCCTGCTCGAGATGGAGCTGGTCGGACACGATTTCTACCTGTTCCGTGACAAGGAGAGCGGCCAGCCGAGCGTCGTCTACAACAGACGCGGCTACAACTACGGCGTGTTGCGGCTCGTAGAGCCCTGATCGTGCGCTAAAAGATCTTCTCGACCACCCGAGAACCGCGGCATACGTGCCATCATTGCGGTTCAACGGCTCTGGCCCCCCGACGAGGAGGAGACGTGAGCGAGCTCAGTCAGGTTCAGACGGGCGAGCGAAGCGAGGGAAAGGCAGCCGCGAGGCGGATCAAGGAGGCCTCGTGAGCGACTCTGGCGAGGCTCGCACGTCATCGAGCGAGCCGATCCGCGTACTGATCGTTGACGATCACGAGCTGATCAGGCGGAGCCTGGCGCTGGCGCTGGCGGCTGAGCCCGACATCGAGGTGGTCGGTGAGGCGAGCGACGGGCAGGAGGCGGTCGAACTCGCCGATCGCCTCATGCCCGACGTCGCCCTCATGGACGTGCGCATGCCGCGGCAGGACGGGATCGAGGCGACGAAGGGCATCAAGGCCTCCGTTCCGAGCACCCGCATCATCATGCTGACGGTGAGCGACGAAGAGGAAGACCTCTTCGAGGCCATCAAGGCGGGAGCCACCGGCTACCTGCTCAAGGACGTCCAGATCAACGACGTCCCGGCGGCGGTGCGCGGCGTGCACGAGGGCCAGTCGTTAATCAACCCGGCCATGGCGGCCAAGCTCATCAGCGAGTTCGCCAACATGAGCCGCAAAGAGGCCGAACGCCCGCCGCAGCTCCCCGTGCCCCGGCTGACCGAACGCGAGATGGAGGTCCTGCGGCTGGTGGCCAAGGGCATGAACAACCGCGAGATCGCCAAGCAGCTGTTCATCTCCGAGAACACCGTGAAAAACCACGTCCGCAACATCCTCGACAAGCTGCAGCTGCACTCGCGGATGGAAGCGGTGGTGTACGCGGTGCGGGAGCGCATGCTGGAGATCACGTAGCGGCGAGGGTGTGTGCCGCCGGCGCGCGTGCCGGAGAGTGCTCACTTCACCGCATTGGCCATGGTCAGGATCGGCACGAGCTCCGGTGGGTCGGCGCGTTCGACGCGTACGGCGTCGCAGCCCACCCACTCGGCCGCCGACCACAGGGCGTCCCGTAAGGCGTCGGCCCACTTGGCGGCCGAGAGCCCCGGCTCCAGGCTGAGCTGCCTGGCCACCAGCGTGGACCCTTCGCGGGCCGGGTCGACGCGGCCGATCAGACGGCCGCCGGCCAGCACCGGCATCGTGAAGTAGCCGTGGACCCGCTTGTGCTTGGGGACGTAGAGCTCCAGCGTGTAGCGGAACCCGAAGACCCGCTCGGTGCGGCCGCGGTGCCAGATGAGCGAGTCGAACGGCGACACCAGCGTCGTGCGGTGGCGGCCGCGCGGCTCGGACTCCAGGGCCGCCGGATCCGCCCAGGCGTTGGCCTGCCCCTTCTTGCCCGGCCAGCCCGTGACGGTCACTGGCGCCAGGCCCGCCGCGCCGCTGAGCAGGGCCTCGTCGAGTATCGCCGCGTAGCGGTTTTTGAGGCGCAGGAAGTCGATCAGGTCGGTCCTGTTGGCCACGCCCAGTGAGCGACCGGCGATGCCGGCCAGCCGTACGATGCACTCCTCGTCGGACAGGTCGTCGGCCAGCAGGCCGGCGGGGACCACGCGCTCGGCCAGGTCGTAGACGCGGCGCCAGCCGACGCGGCGGGTGCAGACGAGCTCGCCGATGTCCAGGAGCCACTCCAGGCCGATCTTGGAATCCGACCAGTCCCACCATGGGCCGCCGTTCTTGGCGCCGCCCACGTCGGTGGTCGTCAGCGGCCCCGACTCGCGCGCCTGCTCCAGGAGCTTTTCCACGCCGTCAGGGACCTCGTGCCAGCGGTAGCGCCTTTCGCGGAACGCCCGGCGCCTGAACGCGTAGAGCGGCCAGTGCTCGATGGGCAGGATGCAGGCGGCGTGGCACCAGTATTCGAAGCTCTGGGCGGGATTGTGCCAGTAGGCGCGCTCGACCGTGGTCCTGCCCACCGCGCCCAGGCGGGCGTAGGCGACCAGTTCGTGGGAGCGGGCCAGGACCGAGATCGTGTCGAGCTGCACGGCGCCCAGCCTGCGCAGCATGGCGTGCGCCCCGCCCTTGCGTGCGTCGGCGCCGATCAGGCCTTGCGAACGCAGGATGATCCGGCGTGCCTCGTCGGCCGTCAGGTCGATCGAATCGGTCATGGGAGCATGTCCGTACGGCTGTGCATGGGGAGCAATCTAGCGATGGGCACCGACAAAACGCCGAGACCGCCTGCCCACATGCGTCCCCTGCCCGTCGCGTCGCTTGCTCTGCCCACTGCGTCGCTTGCTCTGCCCGCCTCGTCGCTCGCTCTGCCGCGCGTTGCTCGCTCTGTCACCGCGTCGGCTGCGGTGCGACGCTCCGCTGAGCCAGGACAAGGCGCCTGGCATTCACGCTTCCGCACGGCCGGCGGACATGATCGGCCGACGCTGTCGAGCGCTCGGCCGCGCCGAAGCGGCGACGAGGCACAGGCAGGCGGTGGATGACAGACGCGGTGCTGGGTGTGGCCACTGCCCATGAGTCTCGGGGCAGGCAGTGCCGGAGGGCCCGGTGCCGGAGGGCCCGGCGACGGACGGGCCCGGCGACGGACGGGCGTGGCGACGACGGGCGTGGCGGTGCCGGAGGGTCCGGCGATGGGCGGGCATGGCGACGGACGGTGTGCCTGGCGTGGCGACGGACGGTGTGCCTGGCGAGCGGTGCGGTGGGAATGGAGAAGGCGGGCAGCCCATGGGGTCGGGTGCCCGCCTGGTGAAGCCTGCCTCAGCGATGATCCTCGGCGCGCATGCCCACGCGGGGCGCGTCGATGACCACGTCCGAATAGATATCGAAGACGAGGGCGAGGATGCCGCCCACGACGAACACCCCGGCGCCGATCCAGATGAGCGTCCAGCTAGCGGCGGTCATCCCGAAGCCGGCCACGGTGAATCCGGCCACCATGACCGTCACTGCCAGCCACGATGACGCACGCCCGCCGTGACTGCCGAGATTCTCCGTATGCTCCGACTTCTTCCCCTCAACCATGACAAATCCTTCCTTTGCCGGATACCGCGCTATTGCTGCGAGCCGGCGCTCAACCGGCATACCCTCTGCCTTGCCCCCATTCTCCCAGACGCGTCCTGCGGCCTCGCCGTCGCGGTGGCTGTGTCTGGTTGCTGAACCGCCTACGATGGCAACGGGGAAGTTTGTCTCGGCCTCTCCTCCTGGCGGCGCCGCCGGGGTAGACCTGCGAGGAGCTTTACATAAAGTGGCAGCCATTCTCGACAAGATCCTACGTGCCGGCGAAGGCAAGATCCTGCGCAAGCTCAAGCGGATCGCAGACCAGGTCAACTCCATCGAGGACGACTTCAAGAGCCTGTCCGACGCGGAGTTGCGTGCGCTGACGGACGAGTTCAAGCAGCGCCATGCGGACGGCGAAAGCCTGGACGATCTGCTTCCCGAAGCGTTCGCGACCGTGCGCGAGGCGTCCCGCCGCGTGCTCGGCCAGCGGCCCTACGACGTGCAGATCATGGGCGGCGCCAACCTCCACCTGGGCAACATCTCCGAGATGAAGACCGGTGAGGGCAAGACGCTGACCTGCACCCTGCCGGCCTATCTCAACGCGCTGTCGGGCAAGGGCGTCCATGTCATCACGGTCAACGACTACCTGGCCAAGCGCGACGCCGAGAACATGGGGCGCATCCACCGCTTCCTCGGCCTCCAGGTCGGTTGCATCATCTCCGGCCAGCAGCCCGACGAGCGCCGCAAGCAGTACGAAGCCGACATCACCTACGGCACCAACAACGAGTTCGGCTTCGACTACCTGCGCGACAACATGGCCTGGTCGCTCGAGGAGTGCGTGCAGCGCGGCCACTACTTCGCGGTCGTCGACGAGGTCGACTCGATCCTGATCGACGAGGCCAGGACGCCGCTGATCATCTCCGGCCCGGGCGAGCAGTCCGGCAAGTGGTACCAGGAGTTCGCCAAGATCGTGCCCCGCCTGCGCAAGGGCGTCGAGGCGAAGAACCCCGGCGAGGAGAGCACCGGCGACTACATCGTCGACGAGAAGAAGCGCACGGTCGGCATCCTGGAGGCCGGTGTCGAGAAGGTCGAGGACTGGCTCGGCATCGACAACCTCTACGAGTCCGAGCACACCCACCTGGTGGGCTTCCTGAACAACGCGCTCAAGGCCAAGGAGCTGTTCAAGAAGGACAAGGACTACATCGTCTCCGACGGCGAGGTCCTGATCGTCGACGAGTTCACCGGCCGCATCCTGCACGGGCGCCGCTACAACGAGGGCATGCACCAGGCCATCGAGGCCAAAGAGGGTGTGAAGGTCAAGGACGAGAACCAGACGCTCGCCACGGTCACCCTGCAAAACTACTTCCGCCTCTACGAGAAGCTGTCCGGCATGACCGGTACGGCCACCACCGAGGCCAACGAGTTCCACCAGACGTACAAACTGGGCGTGGTGCCCATCCCGACCAACCGGCCGATGATCCGCAAGGACCAGCCGGACGTGGTCTACAAGACCGAGGACGCCAAGTTCAACGCGGTGGTCGAGGACATCAAGCAGCGTTACGAGGCCGGTCAGCCGGTGCTCGTCGGCACGACCTCGGTGGAGAAGTCCGAGCGGCTGTCCAAGGCGCTCAAGCGGCGCGGCGTGCCGCACGAGGTGCTCAACGCGAAGAACCACGCGCGTGAAGCGTCGATCATCGCCGAGGCGGGCCGCAAGGGCGCCGTCACCGTCGCCACCAACATGGCCGGTCGAGGCACCGACATCATGCTCGGCGGCAACTCCGAGTTCCGCGCCGACCAGGAGCTGCGCCAGCGCGGGCTGGACCCGGTCGAGACGCCGGAGGAATACGACAAGGCCTACCCGGAGGCGCTGGAGAAGGCCAGAGCCGCGGTCAAGGCCGAGCACGACGAGGTCACCCAGCTGGGCGGCCTCTACGTCCTCGGCACCGAGCGCCACGAGTCGCGCCGCATCGACAACCAGCTGCGCGGCCGCTCCGGCCGCCAGGGCGACCCCGGCGAGTCGCGCTTCTACCTGTCGCTCGGCGACGACCTGATGCGTCTGTTCAACTCGGCCAGGGTCGAGATGATCATGACCAGGCTCAACATCCCGGACGACCAGCCGATCGAGTCCGGCATCGTCTCCAAGGCCATCGCCTCCGCCCAGCACCAGGTCGAGCAGCAGAACTTCGAGATCCGCAAGGACGTTCTGAAGTACGACGAGGTGATGGACCGCCAGCGCAAGGTCATCTACGCCGAGCGCCGCCGCGTGCTGGAGGGCGCCGACCTGCACGAGCAGGTTCGCGGCTTCGTGGGCGAAGTGATCGAGGGCTACGTCCAGGGCGCCACGTCCGAGGGCTTCGCCGAGGAGTGGGACCTCGACAAGCTGTGGAAGGCGTTCGGCGAGCTCTACCCGGTCACGGTCCGGATCGAGGACGTCGTCGAGGAGGGCGGCGGCCGCGAGGAGCTGACCGCGGAGCTCATCAGCGAGAAGGTCAAGAAGGACGCGCTGGAGGCTTACGACCGGCGCGAGGCGGAGTTCGGCCCGGACACCATGCGCGACCTCGAGCGCCGGGTCATCCTGTCCGTCCTCGACCGCAAGTGGCGCGAGCATCTCTACGAGATGGACTACCTGCGCGAGGGCATCGGCATGCGGGCCTACGCGCAGAAGGACCCCAAGATCGAATACGCCCGCGAGGGCTACGAGATGTTCGCCGCGATGCTGGAGGGCATCAAGGAGGACTCCGTGGGCTTCCTGTTCAACCTCGAGGTCGAGGTGCAGGAAAACCCGATCGTGGAGGAAGAGGACGCGGCCATCGCGGAGACCCGGTCGATCATCGCCCGCGGCCTGCGCGGGCCTGAGCGGCCGGCCGAGCTCGAATACACCGCGCCCGGCGAGCAGGGCGGGGTGGAGCACACCAAGGTGCGCACCACTTCGGCGGAGCGGGCCGCATACGGCAACGTGGAGCGCAACGCGCCCTGCCCGTGCGGGTCGGGCAAGAAGTACAAGCGCTGCCACGGCGACCCGAAGAACGCCGCCTGACAGACGGCCGATGAAGACCCCCACGGGAACGCGGGGGTCTTCATCGCGTCACGCGGTCTCGAAGTCCGTGCACAGCCATTGGACGCCGCGGCGTTCGAGGCGTACGGCCAGGACGCGGTTGCGTTCGCCGCAGTGCACGAGCACGCACATCTCGATCGCGCCGTCCCGCGGCTCCTTCACGTGCATGCTCCCGGCGAACGGGGTGCGGCTCGTCTTGATCATCTGCCCGGCCCGGAGCAGTTCGCGGTAGGCCCGGTCCGTGAGCCGGTCGGCTATGGTCTCGGGGGCGCGCCGGCCCGCGAGGACCTCGGCCAGGGCCTGCCCGAGGTGGCGCAGCTTGCGCTCGTCCGGGATGGCGCCTGGAGGTCCCCAGATCAGTGCGTCCAGGGCCAGGGAGCCGTGGACCACCGGCTTGTCCGCCGGCTGCCGTTCGTGGCCGTAGGGCGGCTCAGAGGCGGGGGTGAGGCCGATGTGAGGTGCTGCCGACACGCGTCCTCCAATTGCTGGGCGGAGAAAGAAACGCTTACAGGAGTTTTCGGCCCTGCCGGAATATACGAAGGCCGCCAGCTTTCCTACTTCGGGCCGGGCTTTGTCCGTTCCGGCGTGGAATGTTATTGCGAGTTGGATCCCCCCTCGGCGGTTTCGGGCGAGTGTCCCTGACGCTATGAGTCGTCCGTTACCTCGGCCGGCTCGCGGCCGGGGGTGGGCAGGTTCAACCAGCGGATAAGGATGGCGAAGACTGCGTAATAGAGGACGAAGTACGCGAGCCCGAAGCCAATGACCAATCCCAGGCCGTGCGTGTTCGACTTGCTGGCGTTCAGGAGCAGGTCGATGGCGCCGCCCGAGAACGTGAAGCCCAGGCGCGCGCCCAGTTCGGCCATCAGCGCCATCGACAGGCCGGTCAGAACCGCGTGCACGGCGAACAGCACCGGGGCCACGAAGATGAAGGCGAATTCCAGGGGCTCGGTTATGCCGGTGATGAAGGACGTCAGGCCGGCCGACAGCATGATGCCCCCGACCGTCGAGCGGCGGCCGCGCGGCGCGGCGCGCCACATCGCGATGGCCGCGCCCAGCAGGCCGAACATCATGACGGGAAAGAAGCCGGTCATGAAGATGCCCGCGCCTTGCTCCCCGGCGAAATAGCAGTTCAGGTCGCCGGCGGTGTCCCGTGTCGCGCCGCGCACGCCCGCGTGGCATTCGGGGAGGGTGAACCAGACGATGGTGTTGAGGAAGTGGTGCAGGCCCACGGGAATGAGCAGGCGGTTGGCGACGCCGTAGATGCCGGTGCCGACGGTGCCGTGGGCGGACAGCCAGTCGCCCGCGTCGGCCAGCCAGTCGCCGACGGGCCGCCACAGCAGGCCGAAGACCACGCCCAGCAGGAGGGCCGCGACGGCGGTGACGATGGGCACCGAGCGGCGGCCGCCGAAGAAGGCCAGCCACGCGGGCAGCTTGACCCGGTGGCAGCGCTGCCACAGCGCGGCGGTCGTGAGGCCGATGACGATGCCGCCCAGGACGCCTGTCGGGTTCTGGGCGCCCACGTTGAGCGCGCGGGTGCCGTTCTGGAGGACGAGCAGGACCTTCTCGTAGACCGCCCCTTCGCCCGCGCTGAAGAACAACGTCTTGGTGACCCGGTCGAAGACCAGGTAGCCGACCAGGGCGGCCAGGGCGGTGGAGCCGTCGGACCTGCGGGCGAAGCCGATCGCCACGCCGATGGCGAACAGGAGGGGCAGGTTCTCGAAGAGGGCGCCGCCGGCGGCCGCCAGCACCGCCGCCACCGGGAGGAGCCAGGGCAGCACGCCGCCGAGGCCGTTCGCGCCCAGGAGATCGTCCTGGCCGAAGCGGAAGAGCAGGCCCGCGGCGGGCAGGACGGCGATGGGCATCATGAGCGAGCGGCCGATACGCTGCAGCACCGCGAAAGCCGCTGACCAG
The DNA here is from genome assembly GCF_052068215.1 of Nonomuraea sp. H19. Lineage (NCBI taxonomy): Bacteria > Bacillati > Actinomycetota > Actinomycetes > Streptosporangiales > Streptosporangiaceae > Nonomuraea > Nonomuraea sp. H19. The sequence continues at coordinate 451,936 of NZ_JBQHCV010000001.1, forward strand.
GCCGCGCCCATGGCTGTGCTCACCCCCCGTTCGCGGGGGACTGGTGGGTTCCTACCACGGCCGCCCGCAGGGTAACCGGGCCGTTCGCCCGCAGGACGGGAAACCGGGCCGGTCCGGCCGCAGGGTGGGAAGCCAGGCCGTCCGGCCGCAGGGGGTAGCCGGGCTAGGTCTCGCCCGAGTCGAGGTCGGGCTCGGGTTCGCGGCCCGGTGTCATGATGTTGAGCCTGCGGATGAGGAACGTGAACGCGACGTAATAGACGACGCCGTAGATCGCGCCCAGCAGCAGGATCCCGGGCAGGTTCTCGGTGTTCGACTTGCTGGCGTTCAGCAGCAGGTCGAGCAGCCCCGCCGAGAAGCCGAACCCGAGTTGACCGCCGATCAGCGTGGTCAGCGCCATGGCCAGGCCGGTCAGCAGCGCGTGCACCGCGAACAGCAGCGGCGCCACGAAGATGAAGGCGAACTCGATCGGCTCGGTGATGCCCGTGACGAACGACGCCAGCCCCGCCGACAGCATGATGCCGCCCACCGTGGCGCGCCGGTGCGCGGGAGCCGCCCGCCACATGGCCAGGGCGGCGGCGGGCAGGGCGAACATCATGATCGGGAAGAACCCGGCCATGAACTGGCCGGAGTGCGGGGCGCCGCCGAAATAGCAGTTCCAGTCGCCGCCGAGCACCTGGCCGCCGACGTCGCACTGCGGCACCACGTACCAGACGACCGAGTTGACGAAGTGGTGCAGGCCCAGTGGGATCAGCAGCCGGTTGATCACGCCGTAGATGCCGGTGCCGATCGGCCCGATCGCGGTCAGGGCCTCGCCCGCGTGCCGGATCCACTCGCCGATCACCGGCCAGAGCCAGCCGAAGAGCACGCCGATGAGCAGCGCCACGATGGAGGTGATGATCGGCACGAACCTGCGCCCGCCGAAGAACGCCAGCCAGGCCGGCAGCTTGATGCGGTGGAAGCGCTGCCACAGCAGAGCGGTGACCAGCCCGATCACGATGCCGCCGAGCACCTTGGTGGGGTTCTGCAGGCCGTAGTCGATGATCTCCTTGACGCCCTGCTCCTGGACCTCCCTGATCAGAATGGTGTCCCTGATGCCGGAGCCGAAGAACATGACCTTGGAGACGCGGTCGAAGACCAGGTAGCCGACCACGGCGGCGAGCGCGGTGCTGCCGTCGGACTTGCGGGCGAAGCCGATCGCCACGCCCACGGCGAACAGCAGCGGCAGGTTCTCCAGCAGTGCCGCACCGGCCGCGGCCAGCACTTCGGCGACCTGGTTCATCCAGGCGAAGCCCGCCACGTCGGCCAGCCCGCCCGGCTCGCCGCCGTTGGAGCCGAGCATGTCGGGCTGGCCGAAGCGCAGCAGCAGGGCGGCCGCGGGCAAGGCGGCGATGGGCAGCATCAGGGAGCGGCCCAGCCGCTGGAGCACGGCCATCACGCGCGCGAACGGCGAAGGCCGGGCGGCGGCGGTCTCGTTCACCGGGCGTTCCTCCGGGGGGTGGGAGCCGGGACAGCCCCGGCGGGGTAAGGCCCTCAGCCCCGTCTTACGGGCATCTCAAGGATGGTGCGCAGCTGGTAGCGGTCGGCACGGTAGGTGGACACGCCCAGCTCCGCGCAGACGCCGCCGGCGAAGGAGCGGCGCTGGAGCAGCAGTACGGCGCCGCCGCGCGGCAGCTTCAGCAGGTCGGCGTCGCTCGGGTCGGCGATGCCGCCGTCGATGGTGAGCTCGCCGGCGTCCATGACGAGGCCGTAGCGGCTCTCCAAGAGCCCATACAGTGATTTATCTGACAAATCATAAGAAGCCAGGTCGGGGGCAAGCTTGACCGGGATGTGCGCCCGCTCGATGGACAGCGGCTCCCCGTCGGCCGTCCGCAGGCGCTCGATGAAGTGCACCTCCTCGCCCGGCTGGATCCCCAGCTCCTTGGCCAGGTGGGCGCTGGCGCGCACGACCCGCCTGTCGAGGTCGCGCGACCCCGGGACCATGCCGCGGGCCCTCATGTCGTCGGTGAACGACGTCAGCTGCAGCGCCAGCTCGATCTTCGGCCGGGCCACGAACGTCCCCTTGCCCGGCACGCGGTGCAGGCGGCCCTCGGACACGAGGTGGTCGACGGCCTGCCGCACGGTCATCCTGGACAGGCCGAAGCGCTGGCACAGCTCGCGCTCGGACGGGATGGCGGCGCCGATGCTGAGCTCGTCGCTGTCGATGAGGTCCAGCAGGATCTCGCGAAGCTGGAAGTATTTGGGCACCGGGCTGTCCGGATCGATGTGCGCCACGGATCCTCCCCTCGTTCACGCCAATGAAAGCTGCCATGCGGACCGCCGTTCCCGGCCTCCACCAGGCAACAAGAGTAGTGCGCAATCTGATGAGCAGATTTCTTGTTGGTCGGACATAGGTTATGGTTCGTACTGGTCTAGTCCGGACTAGACCACATGTCGCGAAAGACGGTCAAGTCCCAGCCGTACTGATGTGAGGGAAGAGCCCACGATGACCACGAAGATGCGCAGCGAGATCGCCGAGCAGCCGGCCGCGCTGCGGGCCACACTGGACTCCCTGCTCCCCAGAATCGGCGAGGTGAAGGCGGTGGGTGAGCGGACTCGCCAGCTGCTGTTCATCGCGCGTGGCACCTCCGACAACGCCGCAGTTTACGGCCGCTACCTGGTCGAATCGCACGCCGGCCGGCTCTCGGCGCTGGCCGCTCCGTCGATCGCGACGACGTACAAGCGCAAGCTCGACCTGGACGGCGTGCTGGCCGTGGCGATCTCGCAGTCGGGGCGGACGGAGGAGATCGTCGAGACGCTGACCTGGGCGAAGGACTGCGGGGCCAGAACGGTCGGCATCACCAACGGGGGCGAGGAGAGCCCGCTCGCGCAGGCCGCGGACGTGGCGCTGTGCACGGTCGCGGGGGAGGAGAAGGCCGTTCCGGCGACCAAGACGTACACGACGCAGCTGGCCGCGCTGGCGGTGCTGGCGCTGGGCCTGGGCGCCGACGTGGACGTGGCCGAGCTGCAGCGGGTGCCCGAGGCCGTGGAGAAGCTGATCGCCGCGCCGGGCGACATCGAGGCCGTGGTCGAGGGGCTGCTGGACAAGCCGGGCGTGGTGGTGTCGGGGCGCGGGCTGGCGTTCTCGACGGCCCTGGAGACGGCGCTGAAGCTCAAGGAGGCCTGCTACCTGCACGCCATGGGCCTGTCGTACGCCGACCTGCTGCACGGCCCCATCGCCGTGGTCGATGCCGACACCCCGGCGCTGCTGGTCGCCGCCGAGAACAGCCCCACGCTGGCCGGTACGGTCGCGCTGGCCGAGCGGGTGGTGGCGGCGGGTGCGGCGGCGTACACGATCGGCGGCGGGGAGGCGCTCGCACGGGCGGGCACGGCCGCGCTCAACGGCCCTGATCTGCCCGAATGGCTGGCGCCCATGGGGTTGATCGTCCCGGGACAGCTTCTCACCGAGGCCCTCGCCCGTAGTCTCGGCATCGACCCCGACGCGCCGCGCGGCCTGAACAAGGTCACCCAGACGGACTGACCGGCGTCTCCGATCGGCGAGCCGCGGGGCGACCGGCGGCCGTCCGATCGTCACCGCTCAATAACCAGGCGTCACGAGTCAAGTCGGTAGCCTGGTCGAGGAAGCTAGGGAGGGCCGGATGGCGGCGGATGTGAACGCGATCATCGCCGGGCTCGGCGGCGCCGGCAACATCATCGAGATCGAGCCCTGCATCACCCGGTTGCGTACGGAGGTGCACGACGCGTCCAAGGTCGACCAGGCCGCGCTCAAGGCAGCCGGCGCGCACGGCGTGATGGCCGCGGGCAACGTGGTCCAAATCGTCGTCGGGCCGGAGGCGGACACGATCGCCAGCGACATCGAGGACATCATCGGCTGAGGGCGAGTCCATGACGACTGTTCTCGCCCCGGTTGAGGGGGCGGCAGTGGGGTTGGCCGCCGTGCCCGATCCGGTGTTCTCCGCGGGCATGGTGGGGCCGGGAACGGCGATCGACCCGCTGCGGGGGCCGGGCAAGGCGGTCGCCCCCATAGCGGGAAAAATCATGAAACTGCATCCGCACGCGTACGTCATCGTGGGAGACGACGGCAAGGGCGTGCTGGTGCATCTGGGCATCGACACGGTTCAGCTCAAGGGCAAGGGGTTCCAGTTGCTGGCGGCGGAGGGCGACCGGGTCAGCGCGGGCCAGCCGGTCGTGGCGTGGGACCCGGCGGTGATCGAGGCGGGCGGGCGCTCGCCGATGTGCCCGGTGGTCGCCCTCGACGCGCTGTCCGGCGCCGTGACAGGGGTCGCCGAAGGGGCAGTGCACGTGGGGGACGCGCTCTTCCGATGGGAATAGGCGCCGCCGGACGTGCAAGGAACGGAACACGACACAATAGGCACGGCCGCCGATCTGCCCCCCGCTCGGCGGACGATCAGTCACATGAGTCCAGCTGGTCTGGACCGGTACCGAAGGAGGAGTCGATGGGTGAGCGCAAGGTCACCGTGGTAGCGGAGGTGGGGCTGCACGCCCGTCCCGCGGCGACGTTCGTACAGCGGGCGATGAAGGCCCCTATGAACATCACCGTGGCGAAGGCGTCCGGCGGGAAGCCCCCGGTCAACGGCAAGAGCATCCTCGGGATCCTGGCGCTCGACGTCCAGCAGGGCGAGACCGTGGTGATCAGCGCGGATGGCGAGGGCTCCGAGGAGGTCCTCGACGAACTGGCCGAGATCGCCGGTACGCCGTGAACCTCCGGGGGGTGGGGGTCAGCCCGGGCATCGGGCACGGCCCCGCGTACGTGCTGACCGTCTCCGTGCCCGAACCCCCCGAGGGCGCCACCTTCACCGGTGAGGCGGATCAGGAGAAGGAGCGCGCGATGGCCGCGCTCACGCAGGTCGCGGGCGAGCTGGAGGCCCGCGGCAACCGGGCGGGCGGTGAGGCCGAGGAGATTCTCAAGGCCCAGGCGCTGATGGCCGAGGACCCCGGCCTGGTCGTGAAGGTGCGCACCCTGATCGACCGGGGCCTGGCCGCCCCCAGAGCGGTCTTTGAGGCTTTCACGAAATACCGGGACGTGCTGGCGGGGTCCGGAGGCTACCTGGGCGAGCGGGCCGCCGACCTGAACGACATCAGGGACCGCGTGATCGCGCTGCTCTACGGGCAGGTCATGCCGGGGCTGCCGGCCAGGGCGGCGGAGCCGTACGTGCTGGTCGCCCGGGATCTCGCGCCCGCCGACACGGCGCTGTTGTCCAAGAGCCAGGTCGCCGCGTTCGTCACCGAGGAGGGCGGCCCGACCAGCCACACCGCGATCCTCGCCAGGGCCATGGGCGTGCCCGCCGTCGTGGCCTGCCCGGGCGCGACCCGCATCCCGCCCGGGGTCCGGGTGATGGCCGACGGCACCTCCGGCGACGTACGCGTGGAGCCGGCCGAGTCCGACGTGGCCGACGCGGTCAGCGCGGACACGGCCCGGCTGTCCGCGCTCGCCTCGGCGCGGGGCCCGGGCAGGACCGCCGACGGGCACCCGGTTCCGCTGCTCGCGAACGTCGGCGGCCCGGCCGAACTCCATGCCGCCGTGGCCGCCGAAGCGGAGGGCATCGGGCTCTACCGGACGGAGTTCCTCTTCCTGGACCGGGCCGAGCCCCCTTCCACGGAGGAGCAGGTGCGCGCCTACCGGGCGGCGGTGGAGGCGTTCCCGGGCGGCAAGGTGGTCGTGCGGACGCTGGACAGCGGCGCGGACAAGCCGCTGGCGTTCCTGCCCGCCGCCGCCGAGCCGAACCCGGCGCTCGGCGAGCGGGGCCTGCGCAGGTTCAAACGCTTCCCCGAGGTGATGGAGGCGCAGCTCGCCGCGCTGGCGGCCGTGGGCGCCGAGGAGCTGCACGTCATGGCGCCGATGGTGGCCACGGCCGAGGAAGCCGGGTGGTTCGCGCGGGAGTGCCGGGCCAAGGGCCTGCGGCACGCAGGCGTGATGATCGAGATCCCGGCGGCCGCGCTGCGTGCCCGCGACCTGCTCGCGCAGGTGGATTTCCTCTCGATCGGGACCAACGACCTCGCCCAGTACGCCTTCGCCGCCGACCGCCAGCTCGGCGTCATGAGCCCGCTGCAGGACCCGTGGCAGCCCGCGCTGCTCGACCTGGTGGCCATGGCGGCGAACGCCGCGTCGCGAGCCGGCAAGCCGTGCGGGATCTGCGGGGAGTCCGCCGCCGATCCGGCCCTGGCCTGCGTGCTGGTCGGCCTGGGCGCGGACACGCTGTCGATGGGGGCCGCGGCGCTGCCTGCCGTACGCGCCGGGCTGGCCGCGCACACGCTCACGCAGTGCCGGTTGGCGGCCGACGCCGCGCGGGCGCAGCGGACCGCGGCCGAGGCCCGGGTGGCGGCCCGCGCGCGCCTGCCGGAGCTCGGCAGGCTCGGCCTGTAGGCGGCCGGCGCGGAGTTGGGCGATACCTTGGGAGGCATGTTTGGACGGATGGGCACGGCAGCTCTGCTCGCGATCGCTCTGACGGCGTGCGGCGGTGGCGGCAGCAGAGCGGGCGCGACCCCGCCGACCGGAGGCAAGGCCGCCGCCCCGCCGACGCGGAGCGCCACACCATCGCAGAACCCATCCCAGGCGCAGCCCAGCCCGGTCGAGCGGGCCCTGTCGAAGCTGAGCGTCGAGGAGAAGGTCGGCCAGCTGTTCATGCCCGTCCTGTACGGCACGTCCGCCGACACGGTCTCGGGCGAGAACCAGGCCAGATACTCCGCCCAGAGCCCGGCCAAGGTGATCGCCAAATACCACCTCGGCGGCGTGATCCTCTTCCCGCACAACGTCAAGAGCATCGGCCAGGTCGTCGGTCTCACCAACGGCCTGCAGCGGGCGTCGAAAGAGGTGCCGCTGCTGATCGGCACCGACCAGGAAAACGGCCTGGTGTCGCGGATGTCCGCGCTCATGACCGACTTCCCCGGAGCCGCCGAGATCGGCGCGACCAAGGACCCCGCCCGGGCGCGGGCGGTCGCCAAGGCGACCGGCGTGGAGCTCCGCGCGCTCGGCGTCAACCTGGACTTCGCCCCCGTCGCCGACGTCAACGTGAACCCGCGCAACCCCATCATCGGCAGGCGGGCGTACGGCAACGACCCCAAGCGGGTGGCCACGATGGTCTCGGCGGCGGTCAAGGGGTTCTCCGACGCCAAGGTGGCCGCCACCGCCAAGCACTTCCCGGGGCACGGCGACACCACCGTCGACAGCCACACGGGCCTGCCGGTGATCAAGCACACCAAGGCCGAGTGGGAGCGGATCGACGCGCCGCCGTTCAAGGCCGCGATCGACGCCGGCGTGGACGCCGTGATGAGCGCCCACATCGTCTTCCCCAAGCTCGACCCGTCGGGCAATCCGGCGACGCTGTCCAAGCCCATCCTCACCGGCCTGCTCAGGGAGAAGCTCGGCTTCAACGGCGTGATCTCCACCGACGCGCTCAACATGGCCGGGGTGCGCCAGAAGTACAACGACGGCGAGATCGCCGTGCGCGCCGTCCTGGCCGGCGCGGACCTGCTGCTCATGCCGAACGACCTGCCCAAGGCCTACCAGGCGGTGCTCACGGCGGTGAAGTCGGGCCGCATCTCCAAAGAGCGCCTCGACCAGTCGGTCACCAGGCTGCTCACGCTCAAGCAGGCCAGGGGATTATTGACCAAGGCGCCCGTGGCGTCGGCCAAGGAGGCGGCTGGCGTGCTGCGCTCTTCCGCGCACCGCAAGCTGGCCGCCCGGGTGACCCGCTGATCTCGCCTGCGATCAAGCGTCGCGCCGGCGCAGCAGCAGCCCGCCGATCAGGAGAGCCGCGGCCGTCCAGGCGGTGAGCACGCCGAGTCCCTCCCATGGGCTGAGAGGCAGGACGGCGGCATCCGTGGTGGCCTGGATGGCCAGCCCCGCGTTCGTCGGCGACAACTGCCAGAGAAGGCGCTGGGTCTCCTCGTCCGAGACCATCCGGATGGCGATGGGGAACAGGTAGAGCAGGCCGAGCACGGCCCCCGTGGCCGCCGCGGAGTCCCGTACGGCGGTGGCGACGCCCAGGCTGAGCAGCGCGATCAGCGCCAGATAGAGGACCGAGCCGGCGGCGGCCCGCAGCGTCGGGCCGTCGGCCAGGGACAGCGGCGGGTAGCCGTGCGCGGGCGTGAAGCCGCTCCCGGGCAGCAACAGCCGCCCGGCCAGCACGGACCCGAGCACGGCGACGGTCCCCGCGACCAGCGACAGGCCGGTGAGCACGGCCGCCTTGGCGGCCAGGGCGGTGGTGCGGCGTGGCATCGCGGTGAGGCTGGTGCGGATCAGCCCGGTGCTGTACTCGCCGCAGACCGCCAGCACGGCCAGCAGCGCGACCATTGCCTGGCCGAGCTGGACGCCGAGGAGGCTCAGCCGGGCGGCGTCGTGGCCGCAGCCCGGCGACGCGCACGTCACGGCGGCGCTCGCCACGGCGCTCAACGCCACGGTCAGCACGACGACCCCGGCCAGCAACCAGCCGGGCCCCGGCACGGTACGCAGCTTCGTCCACTCGGCCTGCGTCTCCCGCCTCATACGTCGCTCCTGCGCAGCCGGTACGCGGCCAGGGCCAGGGCGGCGGCCGCGTAGCCGCACAGCACGGCGAAGCCGGCCCACGGCGGCAGCGGGAAGTACCCGGCCACCGGCGCGTAGTGGTCGAGCACCTGCGGATATTCGGGCATGCTCTGCTGGATCGCGAACCCGGCCGCCGGGGTGATCCGCAGCAGCCATTCCGACACGCCTTCGGGCAGGAGGGACGCGGTCGCGAGCACGTACGGGACCAGGATCGCCGCGATGGCCGCGATGACCGCCGTGGCGCTGCGCCGGAACAGCGCGCCGAGGGCGAGGGCGAAGACGGCGGCCAGGGCGAGCAGCGCAGCGACGCCGGCGACCACGCGCAGCTCGGTGAGCGTGGAGACCGGGAGCGGGTAGATGTTGTTGCCCTGCAGGATCCGCCGCCCGATCGGCATCGTGACGGCGTTGGCGGCCAGCCCGGCGACGAAGGTCACCGCACCGATGCGTCGCGGGCTGGCGAGCAACGTGGTGCGGATGAGCTGCCGCCGGTATTCGGCGGTCACGAACAGCACCGCCACCACGATCACCGCGATCAGCGCGATCATCGTGCCGGTCAGTGTGCGCTCGATCACGCTCCCGTCCGCGCTCGGCGCGATGTCCCCGACCCCGGTGACGGTGAACGTGCCGCCGGTCCGTACCAACCTGCCCGGATGGTGGGGGGTGCCGTCGGGCCCGAGCGAGACGCCGATGTCGTCGCTCTTCCACGTGCCGCCGATGCCCTTGCCCTGCACGCCGACCTGGTCCATGACGGCGGTGGCCGCCGCGAAGCGGGACGCCTCGACGGACCCGAAGGCGGCGTTCGGCGTCACTGTCACGTCGCCGGGGGAGGCGGCGAACAGTCCGATGCGGACCTGTGCAGGCAGCCCGGCCAGGCGGGCCGTGCCGACCCGGGTCCACTGCCGGCCGTCGGGCGACTCCTCGCCGGTGATCGTGTCGCCCGTGCGGGTCAGCCGCAGCCAGCGCGGGTAACCGCCGGGGCGGCCCGCCACGTCCTCGGTGAAGTTGTGCTGCATCCGCACGCCGTGGCTGCCGGTGACCATCACGGCCGCGTAGGGGGAGCCCTGCCTCGTGCTCTCCTTGATCAGGACGCCGGCCTTGGCCCAGGGCACGACGCCGCTGACGACGTTCCTGACGCCGGGGGTGACGTCGGGCTTGCGGATCTCGCCCGTCATGGAGTTCACGCGTACGGTGATGCTGCCGTCCCCGTCCAGCGGCTGGTGCACGAAGTAGAAACGGTCCTCCACGGCTTCGCCGCCCGGCCCCAGGATGGGAGCGGGGCAGGGCACCTCGACCGGCCCCTTCATGCAGGAGGAGTGGCTGCCCGTGGCGAACAGCAGCCCGAGCCCCACGATGAGCAGCGCCGAGATCGTCGCGCCCGCCACCCAGCCGCGGACGGTGCGGAACTTGGTCCACTCGGCGTGCAGCAGTCGCCCGAAGCCGTCCCGCCCGGCCCGTACGTCTGAGCGGTAGATGGTGCTCATCGCGCCGCCCCCCGGTACTCGACCGCGTCCCTGGTGAGTTCCAGGTACGCCTCCTCCAGCGTCGCCCGGTGGGCCGCCACCTCGGAGAACGGCACGGTGTTCCGGTTGAGCAACGTCACGATGTGCTCGGCCGCCAGCCCGGACACGGTGAGCGTGTCGCGATCGGTGACCGTCACGGTGGCCCCCGCGTGGGCCAGCACCGACATGGCTTCGGAGCGCGCCGGCGTACGCAGCGTGACCCGCCCGCCGGACGCGGCCGCGATCAGTTCGGCCACGCCGGTGTCCGCGACCACCTGGCCCCGGCCCACCACCACGAGATGGCCGGCGGTGTCCTGGAGCTCGCTCATGAGGTGGCTGGACACCAGCACGGCGCGTCCCTCGGCGGCCAGCGACCGCAGGAAGCCGCGGATCCACACGATGCCCTCGGGGTCGAGGCCGTTGAACGGTTCGTCCAGCATGAGCACCGGCGGGTCGCCGAGCAGCGCCGCGGCGATCCCGAGCCGCTGGCGCATCCCCAGCGAGAACCCGCCCGCCCGGCGCTTGGCCGCCGGTCCCAGCCCGACCAGCGCCAGCACCTCGTCGACGCGCCGGGCGCCCAGCCCCTGGGAGTGGGCCAGCCACAGCAGGTGGTTGCGCGCGGTGCGGCTCGGTTGCAGCGCGCCGGCGTCCAGCAGCGCGCCGACATGGCGCAGGGGGCTGCGCAGGCTCTGGTACGGCCGCCCGCCGACCAGCGCGCTGCCCTCGTCGGGGGTGTCCAGGCCGAGCACCACACGCATCGTGGTGGACTTGCCCGCCCCGTTGGGGCCGACGAACCCGGTGACGTGCCCTGGCCGCACGGTGAACGACATCCCGTCCAGCGCCGGGGTCTGGCCGAACCGCTTGCGCAGCCCGGTGACTTCGATGGTTGCTTCCACGCCAGGCAGACTAGGCAGCAGGCCCCGGCGGGGTCGTCACGCGGTGGAGCGATCTTCGCCGTCGCTGGCGGCAGCCACGTGCTGTCCCTCGTACGAGGGATGCCGCCGCGCCGCAGGGCCGTGACAATGGCTCTCGTGGAGCGAGCGCGGGACGGGGACGGCCGGTGGGCTTGGTGGGGGCGCCGGGCGGCGGTCCTCGGCCCCTATCTGCCCGTCGCGGCCGGCGTGCTGCTGGCGCTGCTCGGCGTGGTCGAGTCGCTGATGCAGTCGTCCACGCAGCCGGTGCTGGGGCACACCGTGAGCGTGCCGGCCGGCACGTCTTCCGGCGGGCCGCCGACCGCGGGTCCACCTGGCGCTGGGGAACCGGCCGGTGCCGGGCCGTCGCCGGCCGCCGGCGCGCCTCTCTACGCCCTCGTCTTCCCGCTGCTCGCCCTGGCCACCACGCTGCCGCTGCCGCTGCTGTGGGCGCAGCCGCTCCTGACCGCGGTGCTGGTCTGTGCGGCGAGCGCGCTGTCGATGGCCGCCTTCGACACGCTGACCGCGGCCGGTGCGGTCGCGCAGCTGATCGCCGCCTACCGGTCCGGCCGTCACGCCTCGCCGGCCCCGGCGGTGCTCGTCACCGTGTCGTTCCCGGTGCTGGCGGCGGCGCTGGTGCTGGCCGATGAGGCGCACGGCCAGGCACGGGCCTTCGCGCTGCTGTCGGCCTGCCTGGCCCCGGCGGCGGTGCTGACCGGGATCGCGCTCCGGGCCCGCCGCAAGGCCATGGCGGACACGGCGGCCCGGCAGGTCATGTCCGAGAGCCTGCTGGAGCACACCGCCCGCGGCGAGCGCGCCCGCATCGCCCGCGAGCTGCACGACGTCGTCGCCCACCACATCTCCATGGTCGCCGTACAGGCGGAGACGGCCCGGCTGGCCGTGCCCGGCATGCCGGCCGCGGGGGCGGAGCGGCTGCTGGCGATCGGCGACACCGCCAGGGCCGCGCTCACCGAGATGCGGCGGCTGCTCGGCGTGCTGCGCGAGGACGCCGAGGCGGAGCCGGCCTGGCGACCCCAGCCGGGGCTGCGCCTGCACGAGCTCAACGAACTGCTCGACGAATCGCGCGAGGCGTCGGGGACGGCCACCCGGCTCATCCTGCGTGGCGCGCCGGTCGAGCTCGATCCCGGCGTGGAGCTGGCGGCGTACCGGATCATCCAGGAGGCGCTCACGAACGCGCGGCGGCATGCGCCGGGCGCGGCCGTGGACGTGGAGCTGGACTACACTGGCGAGGCTCTGCGGCTGCGCGTGCGCGACAACGGGCCAGGTCCGCCCGGTGGAGTGGAGGGCGGCCACGGGTTGTCCGGCATGCGAGAGCGCGCCGCGGCCGTCGGTGGCGAGCTGCGCGCCAGCCCCGCGCCCGGCGGCGGCTTCCGCGTCGAGGCCCGCCTACCAGGAAAGGACGCCGACGCCTCATGATCCGCGTCGTCATCGCCGACGATCATCTGGTGGTCCGCACCGGGTTCGCCGAGCTGCTGGACACCCAGCCGGACTTTGAGGTCGCCGGCACCGCCGCCGACGGGGCCGAGGCGGTGCGGATCTGCCGCGAGCTGTCGCCCGACGTCGTCCTCATGGACGTGCGCATGCCCGGCATGGGCGGCATCGAGGCCACCAGGCTGCTCTCCGGGCCCGGCGGGCCGCGGGTGCTCATCCTGACGACATTCGACCTGGACGAGTACGTCTACGACGCGCTGCGCGCCGGGGCCAGCGGCTTCCTGCTCAAGGACGTCACCGCCGAGCGGCTCTTCGACGCCGTGCGCGTCATCGCGGCCGGCGAGGCGCTGCTGGCTCCGGCCGTCACCCGGCGGCTGATCAGCGAGTTCGCCCGCCTGGGGCCCAAAACCGACGCCCCCGTGGCGGCGCTGGCCACGCTCACCCCGCGCGAGACGCAGGTCCTCCGGCTGGTCGCCGAAGGCCTGTCCAATCCCGAGATCGCGGGCCGGCTGCTGGTCACGGAGGAGACGGTCAAGACCCACGTCAGCCGCGTGCTGAACAAGCTGGGGCTGCGCGACAGGACGCAGGCCGTCGTCGCAGCGTACGAGACGGGCCTGGTCGTGCCGCGCAGCCGGGCGTGAGCGTCAGAAGTCGAAGTCGTCGATGTTGTCCTTGTTGAACACGGTCGGCTTGCCGAGCAGGACCTCGCCCTTGGCGCCGATCGTGTACTCGCCGAGCTTGCCGGCCTTGAACTTCTCACCTTCAGCGCCGGTGATCTGCCCCGAGGCCAGGGCGGCGGCCGCGTACGCGGAGAGGTATCCCAGGTCGGCGGGGCTCCACAGCTCGAACGCCTCGATGGTGCCGTCCTTGACGAACTTCCTCAGCTGGTTGGGCGTGCCGAGGCCGGTGAGCTTGACCTTGCCCTTGTACGGCGAGTCCGACAGATAGCGGGCCGCCGCCGCGATGCCCACGGTCGTGGGCGAGATGATGCCCGCCAGGTCTGGGTACGAGCGCAGCAGGCCCTGCGTCTCGGTGAAGGACTTCTGGTCGTCGTCGTTGCCGTACACGACCTTGACCAGTTCCATGTCCTTGTACTCGGGCTTCTTGAGCTCGTCCTTCATGAACTCGATCCAGGTGTTCTGGTTGGTCGCGTTCGGGGTGGCGGACAGCACGGCGATCTTGCCCTTGTGGCCGATCTGCTCGGCCAGCAGTTGCACCTCCGTACGCCCGAGGTCCTCGGGGCTGGCCTGGTTGACGAAGACGTCGCGGCCGTCGGGGGCGGTGTCGGAGTCGTAGCTGACGACCTTGATCCCGGCGGCCATCGCCTGCTTGAGCGCCGGAACGACCGCGTTCGGGTCGTTCGCGGAGATCACGATGGCGTCCTGCTTCTGCTGCGTCAGCGTGTTGATGTAGGACACCTGCGAGGACGCGCTGGCGTCGGACGGGCCGACCTCCTTGCCCTCGCCGCCGAACTCCTTGGCGGCCGCGATGCCGCCGTTGTCGGCGATCGTGAAGTACGGGTTGTTGACCTGCTTGGGCAGGAAAGCGATCTTCAATCCCTGCTTGAGCGGGGCGTTCGGATCGGCCGCGGCAGACGACGCGGCAGTGGCCGCCGGGGCGGAGGACTGCTGCTGCTGGACGTCAGTCCTGGTGGTGCCGCCGCACGCGGCCGTCAGCAGGACAAGTCCGGCAAGGAGTGCAGTGTGCCGCATTCGCGTTTTCATCATGGGGACTTCCCTTCCATTTGTGGTGATGTGCGCCGACGCCAGACCGCCCCCAAGTTCGGCGCGAGCACAGATGCGACGAGCAGCAGGCCCGTCACGAAATTGAGGACCTCGTTGGCCACGTCCGCCAGGATCAGCGCGTTGCGTACGACGCCGAGCAGGAGCACCGCCATCAGGACCCCGGGCAGCGTGCCGCGCCCGCCGAAGATCGACACCCCGCCGAGGAGCACGGCGGCCACCACGGCGAGCTCGAGGCCGACGCCGTTGTCCGCGCGGGCGCTGGCGTAGCGGAACGTGTAGACCAGGGAGGCCAGAGAGGCCATCACCCCGGATGCCACGAACAGCCAGAACTTGATGCGCTTGACCCTGATGCCGGAGAAGTACGCGGCCTCCTCGTTCGAGCCGAGCGCGAAGATCGACCGGCCGAGACCGGTCGCGTGCAGCACGGTCGCCGCCACCGCCGCCAGCACCGCGACCAGCACGGTGGCCAGCGGGACCGGGCCGATCGAGGCCGTCGCCAGGCTCGTGTAGCTCGGCGGCAGGTCGGCGACCGCCTGGTCGCCGAGCATCACGTACGCCAGGCCGCGGAACAGCGCGAACGTCCCGATCGTCACCGCCAGCGAGGGCAGGCCGAGCCGGGTGACCAGCAGGCCGTTGAACGCCCCGCACACCGCGCCGACCAGCAGGCAGATCGGCATGATCGCCTCGATCGGGAGCCCGGCGTTCCACAGCCAGCCGAGCACCGCGCAGGACAGGCCGAGCGTGGAGGCCACGGACAGGTCGATCTCGGCCGCCACGATCACCAGGGTCATGGTCAGGGCCATGAGGGCGATCTCGGTGGTGTCGAGGAGCAGGAACGAGACGTTGGAGCCGTTGGCGAACCCGTCCACGCCCAGAGAAGCCCAGGTAGTGACGCCGACGAGCAGGACGAGGATCAACCCCTCCCACCGGCGTACCAGGTCAAGTCGCATCGTGGAACCTCCTGCGGCGCAGCGCGGCGGCCACCCGCAGCGCGAGTACCCGGTCGAGGACGATGGCGGCGATCAGCAGCGCGCCGTTGATCGCCGTCTGCGCGAGCGCGTCCACTCGCAGCACCGCCAGCGAGCTGGTGATGCCGGACAGCAGCAACGCGCCCAGGGCCGCCCCGTAGACGGTCCCGCTGCCGCCGAAGATCGCGACTCCGCCCACCACGACGGCCGCGATCACGTCGAGCTCCTTGCCCGTGGCCACGGTGGCGTCCACGGTGCCGAATCGGGCCGCCCACATGACCCCTGCCAGCCCCGCCAGCGCGCCGTTGGCGACGAACGCCGCGACGATCCGGCGCCGTACCTGGATTCCGGCCAGGACCGCGGCCTCGGGGTTGGAGCCGATGGCGTACAGCTCGCGGCCGGAGCGCAGGTTACGCAGCATCCAGCCGACGACCAGCAGGACGGCCAGGGCGACCAGGGCGAGCAGCGGCACCCCGAGCACCGAGCGGCTGCCCAGGGACAGGAAGCCGTCCGGCATGTCGGCCGCGTTCACCTGCCGGCCGCCCGCCCAGGCGTAGTCGATGCCGCGGAAGGCGTAGAGAGTGCCGAGCGTGGCCACCAGCGCCGGGACCTTGGCCACTCCGACGAGCAGCCCGTTGATCGCGCCGCAGGCGGCGCCGAGCACCACGCAGCCGGCGATCACGACCGGGATCGGCACGCCGGGATGGTCGGCGAGGATCAGTGCGCCCCCGAACGCCGACAGCCCCACCACCGAGCTGACCGACAGGTCAACGTTCCGGGTGATCACGACGAGCGTCTGTCCGACGGCGAGCATGGCCACGATGGCGGAATTGAGCAGGATGTCGCGCAGGCTGCCGTAGGTCAGGAAGCTCGGGTTCACCGCGCCCGTGACGCCGAACAGCGCGGCGAGCGCGACCACGATGCCCAGCTCCCGCACCCGCGCGACCTGGTCGACGAGGCGCCGGCCGCCGTTGCGCGGGGCGGTCTCGGGTCTGGTTGCGGTGGCGCTCACGCCACACCCCTCCTTGCCGCGGTAGTCATGCCGCACTCCGTCCGGTCGCCGCCGCCATCACGCTCTCCTCGGTCGCTTCCGCGCGGTCGATCTCGGCCACCAGCCGCCCCTCGTGCATGACCAGCACCCGATCGGCCATGCCCAGCACCTCGGGCAGCTCCGAAGAGATCATCAGCACCGCCACCCCGCTGCCCGCCAGCTCCGACAGCAGCCGGTGCACCTCTGCCTTGGTGCCCACGTCGATGCCCCGGGTGGGCTCGTCCACGATGAGCACCGACGGCTTGCGCGCCAGCCATTTGGCCAGGACGACCTTCTGCTGGTTGCCGCCGGACAGCACGTTCACCGGATCCGTCAGCCGGGCGAACTTCAACTGCAGCCGTACCGCCCAGTCCTTGGCCCGCTGCCGCTCGGCGAGCCGCGAGATCAGCGGTCCCCGGTGCAGGGCGGCCAGGCCGGCCAGGCCGATGTTGCGCTCGATCGACAGGTCCATGACGAGGCCCTGCTGCCGCCGGTCCTCGGGGACCAGGGCCAGGCCCGCCGCCATCGCCGCCGTGGGGCTGGCGGGCCGCAGCCGCTTCCCGTCCACCTCCACGTTCCCGGCGTCCCACCGGTCGATCCCGAACACGGCCCTGGCGACCTCGCTGCGCCCGGCTCCCACGAGCCCGGCCAGCGCGACGATCTCGCCGCGCCGCACCTCGAACGACACGTCGGTGAAGACGCCCTCGCGGGTGAGCCTGCGTACGCTCAGCGCCACGTCCCCGGCGGTCGTCTCCTGCTTGGGGAACAGGGCGTCGAGCTCCCTGCCGACCATGCGGCGTACGAGGTCGTCGGGCGTGATGTCGGCGATCAGGTCACTGGAGACGAAGCCGCCGTCCCGCAGGGTCGTGACCCGCTGGCACAGCTCGAACATCTCCTCAAGCCGGTGCGAGATGAACATCAGCGCGCACCCCTGCTCGCGCAGCGCCTTGGCCACGCCGAACAGCCGGGCGACCTCCGTGCCGGACAGCGCGGCGGTCGGCTCGTCCATGATGAGCACCCGGGCCTGCCGCGACAGCGCCTTGGCGATCTCCACGAGTTGCTGGTCGGCGATCGACAGGCCACGGGCCGGCTGGTCGGGGTCGAGCTGCACGCCCAGCCTGGCGAACAGGTCGGCGGCGCTCGCCCGCATGGCCCGCCGGTCGATGCCGAGACGGGCGCGGGGCTGGCGGCCCATGAAGATGTTCTCGGTGACCGACAGATCGGGGAAGAGGGTCGGTTCCTGATAGATCACCGCGACCCCGGCCCGCTGCGCGTCGGCAGGGCCGGCGAACTCCACCGGCGCGCCGTCCAGCAGCAGCTGCCCGGAGTCCGGCCGGTGCACGCCCGAAAGGATCTTCACGAGCGTGGACTTGCCCGCGCCGTTCTCGCCGGCGAGGGCATGCGCCTCGCCTGCGTACAGTTCTAGAGAGACATCGCGTACGGCCCGCACCGCGCCGAACGCCTTGCTGACCCCTGAGAGGGACAGGACGGGAGTATCTGCCATTGCCGCTGGCCACCCTGGCAAAATCGTTTTAATCGGTGGATGGAACGTAGAGCAGCTAGCAGCGGTGCGTCAATGCCCAGTTAAGGGCAGATTTCGCGGCAGCTCCGATGTGTTCTGACTTGTGATGATTGTTACGTTTTAACAACGTCTCTCCGGGGAAGCGCGGCGGCGGGCGGCGCCGGGCAGGCGTTGCGGCGGTATCTCCCGGGCGCCATGCCGTATTCCCGCTTGAACGCATTGGCGAAGGCGAACTCCGAGCCGTAACCCACGCGGGCGGAGATCTCGCTCAGCGAGGCGCCGGACTCCCGTAGCAGCCGGGCCGCGGTGGTCAGGCGCCACCAGGTGAGGTATGCCAGCGGCGGCTGGCCAACCAGTGTGGTGAAGCGGCGGGCGAACGCCGCCCGCGACATCCCCGCCTGCCCGGCCAGCTCCGCCACCGTCCACGGGTGGGCGGGATCCCTGTGCATGGCGTCGAGCGCGGCGCTGATGCTCTGGTCGGACAGGGCCAGCGCCCAGCCGGCGACCTGGCACTGATCGTGGCCGGCGTCGAACCAGGCCCGCAGGATGTAGAGCAGGAGCAGGTCCAGGAGGGACGAGACGGACGTGTCGGCGCCCAGCCGGGGCTGCCTGATCTCCGCGCCCAGGAGATCCACGGCGGCCCGCAGCTCCGAGTGGAACCCGAGCCGGGCCGGCAAGTGGATCATGTCGGGCAACTCGCGCAGGGCCGGGTGCGCGCGGGCGGGATCGAGCTGGTAGCCGCCGCACAGCAGGACCGTGGCCGCGCCCGGGCCGGCCACCGACGCGGAGGTGAACAGGCCCTCCTCGGTCAGCGGGTCGCAGTGCGGCTCGGCCACCGGCGTGGACGGGCTGTCGGCCAGCACGTAGCCGTGCCCGTGCGGGAAGAAGAGCACGTCGCCCACGGACAACGCGACCGGCTCTCCCCCGGGCGGCAGCAGCCAGCACGACCCCTGCAGCACCACCTGGAACCCGGCCGATCCGGGAACGGTGGGGAACTGCTGGCCCCAGGGGGCGTGCCACTCGACGCGGACCGAACGGGGCCTGCCGGTGCGCATGATGGCGATCACGTCGCTGAGCACATCCATATCGGAACTCTAACGCATGAGACGCTGGCGTATAAATCGCAGACAGCAGAGCATTGGCTGTCTCGTCTTGCGCTCCTACGGTTGCTTGCGACAGAAGGAGTGCCTGATGGGTGGAGTTCTCGTCACCGGGGCGACCGGCACGGTCGGCCGTCACGTGGTGGCGATGTTGAGAGAGGCCGGGACCGAGGTCGTGCCCCTGAGCAGGAGCACGGGGGATCTGACCGATCCCGGCTCGCTGCCGCTGGACGGGGTCGAGTCGGTGTTCCTGGTGTGGCCGTTCGCCGCGGCCGAGGGGGCGCGGGCGGTGGTCGAGGCCGTCGCCGGGCGGGCGCGGCGGGTGGTCTACCTGTCCTCGGCGGCGCTGCGCGACCACGAACGCGAGGTCGAGCAGCTGATCGAGGAGTCGGGTACGGAGTGGACGTTCCTGCGCCCGCACGCCTTCGCGGCCAACACCCTGCGGTGGGCCCGGCAGGTGCGGGCGGGAGCGGTACGCGGGGCGTACGGCGCGGCCGCCGCACCGGCGGTGCACGAGCGGGACATCGCCGCCGTGGCGGTACGGGCGCTGCTGGACGACGGGCACGACGGCGCGGCCTACGCGCTGACGGGGCCCGAGCTGATCAGCCAGGCGGACCAGGTGCGGATCATCTCCGAGGTCACCGGGATCCCGGCCCGATGGGAGGAGGTCCCGCTCGACCGGGCCCGCGCCGCCCTGCTGGACAAGGGCTGGCCTCCCCAGGTGGTGGAGGAGGTCCTGCGGGCGCAGGCGGCCGAGCCCCCGCCGGTCACCTCGGCCGTCGAGGAGGTCACGAAGGCCCCGGCACGCACGTTCCGGGAGTGGGCGGCCGAGCACGTCGAGGACTTCCGCGCCGTTCCGGAAGCCCCGCCCGCGATGCGGGCGGCACGCATCCACCGGTTCGGTGACGCTTCGGCGATCGTCCAGGACGACGTCCCCACGCCCCGCCCCGGCCCCGGGGAGGTGCTCATCGAGGTGGCCGCCACCTCCTTCAATCCCTCGGAGGTCGGCCTGCGGTCCGGGTTGCTTCCCGAGGTGTTCCGGGCGAGCCTGCCGCACACGCTCGGCTGGGACCTCTCGGGCACGGTCGTCGAGGCCGGCCCGGACGTCACCGCCCTGGCGCCGGGCGACCGGGTCTTCGGCATGGTGGCCGGCGCGGCGGCCGAGTACGTCGTCGCGTCCGCGGACGCCCTGGCCAGGGCCCCGGAGAGCATCCCGCTCGCCGATGCCGCCGCCATCCCCGTGGCCGGGCTCACCGCCTGGCAGGCGGTCCACGAGCACGCCCGCGTCGCCCCGGGGCAGCGGGTGCTGATCAACGGTGCGGGCGGCGGGGTGGGCCTGTTCGCCGTGCAGTTCGCCAAACTGGCGGGCGCGTACGTGACGGCCACGGCGAGCCCGCGCAGCGCCGAAGCGGTGCGACGGCTCGGCGCCGACGAGGTGGTCGACTACACCGCGGCCCCGCTGCCCGGCGGCATGGACACGCTGCTGAACCTGGCAGCGGTCCCGGAGGACGCGGCCAAGTCCTTGGCCGGGCTGGCCCGGACGACCGTCACGATCGCGACCCCGATCGAGGGCGGCACGCACTTCGTGGCCCGCACCGACGTGGGGCAAATGGCCGAGATGGCGGCTCTGGCCGACAAGGGCGGGCTCGTGGTCAAGGTCGCGGAGTCATGTCCGCTGTCCGCGCTCCCCGAAGTCCACCGAAGAGCGGAGTCAGGTGACATCCGCGGAAAAATCACGATCTATCCATAAGGAAGCACAATAATGATCAACATTGGCATCATCATCGGCAGCACCCGCCCCGGCCGCAACGGCGAGAACATCGCCCGCTGGATCCACGACCTGGCGGTCAAGCGCGGCGACGCCCATTTCGAGCTGATCGACCTGGCCGACTTCGCCCTGCCCCACCTCGACGAGCCCATGCCGGCCGCCTACAACCAGTACGCCCAGGACCACACCAAGGCGTGGTCGGCACGCATCGCCGCCTTCGACGGCTTCGTCTTCGTCACGCCGGAGTACAACCACTCGACCTCCGGCGTGCTGAAGAACGCCATCGACTTCCTGTACAGCGAGTGGCAGGACAAGGCCGCCGGCCTGGTCAGTTACGGCGTGGACGGCGGCGTCCGGGCGGCCGAGCACCTCAGGCAGGTGCTCGGCCAGCTCAAGGTCGCCGACGTGCCCGCGCAGGTCACGCTCTCGCTGTTCCACGACTTCGAGAACATGTCGGTGTTCAGGCCCGCCGAGCGTCAGGAGGCCCAGGTGACCACCATGCTCGACCAGGTCGTGGCCTGGAGCGGCGCGCTGAAGCCGCTCAGGACCGCGGCCTGAAGTGCTGGAGCACCTCCGGGTTGGCCATCGCGTCCGGGTTGGCGGCCTCCTCCACCGGCGTGCCGAGCAGGATCTTGCGGACCGGCACCTCCAGCTTCTTGCCTGACAACGTGCGGGGGATGCCGGGGACGACGCGGATCTCGTTCGGCACGTGCCGGGGCGACAGCTCGGTACGCAGCGCGTCGCACAGGCGGCGCTCCAGCTCCTCCGCGTACGTGACGCCTTCGGCGAGCGTCACGTACAGGAGGAGCCTCCCCTCCTGCCCGAGCTGCCCCGTGTCGATCACGAGGCTGTCGGCGATCTCGTCGAACCGCTCGACCACCCGGTAGAACTCGCTGGTGCCCATCCGCACGCCGCCCCGGTTGAGCGTCGAGTCGGAGCGGCCGTAGATCACGCAGCTGCCGTCCTCGTGGATCTTGATCCAGTCACCGTGCCGCCACACGCCGGGATAGACGTCGAAATAGCTCTCGCGGTAACGCTCGCCCGAGGGGTCGTTCCAGAACATCACCGGCATCGACGGCATCGGCTGCGTCAGCACCAGCTCGCCCACCTCGCCGATGACCGGCTTGCCCATGGGATCGTACGACTCCACCTTCGCCCCCAGCGACCGGCAGGGGATGATCCCCGCCCGGATCGGATGGAGGACGGTGGCCCCGACGAACCCCGTGCACACGTCGGTGCCGCCGGAGAACGACCCGATCGGGATGCCCGGCAGCTCGGCGGCCACCCACGCGAACCCCTCGGGCGGCAGCGGCGATCCGGTCGAGCCGACGCCGCGCAGCCGCTCCAGGCCCGTCGGCCGGAGGTCGGCCTTCAGCGAGGCCATGATGTACGGCGCCCCGACCCCGAAATACGTCACCCCCTCCGAGGCGGCGATCCGCCACAGCGCGGCGGGGGAGGGATGCGTCGCCGAGCCGTCGTACAGCACCGGCGTGGCTCCCACCAGCAGGGCGCCGATGAGGTAGTTCCACATCATCCAGCCCGTGGTGGTGTACCAGAAGAACACATCGCCCTCGCCCAGGTCCTGGTGGAAGGAGAGCGACTTGAGATGCTCCAGCACGACCCCGCCGTGGCCGTGCACGATCGGCTTGGGCAGCCCGGTCGTGCCGCTGGAGTAGAGAATCCACAGCGGATGATCGAACGGCACCCGCTCGAACTCCAGCGGCCCCTCCTCGGCCCGCAGCCCCTCCCAGCCGATCACCTCGCCGTGCGGCATCGCCTCGGTGTGCGCCGGTGCGGGCTCGGCCTGCTGCGGCGCGCGGCCCTCGGCGGCCGCCGACAGGTACGGGATCCACACGGTCGCGCGCAGCGAGGGCAGCGCGGCGGCGATCTCGTTGACCGCGGCCGAGCGGTCGTAGCTCTTGCCGTTGTAGTGGTAGCCGTCGACCGCGATGAGGACCTTGGGCTCGATCTGCGTGAACCGGTCGACGATGCTCGCCACCCCGAAGTCGGGCGAGCCCGCCGACCAGATCGCGCCCAGCGAGGCGGTGGCCAGGAACGCGATCAGGGCCTGCGGGATGTTCGGCAGATAGCCGGCCACCCGTTCGCCGCGCCGGACGCCCAGCCGGACCAGCCCGGCCCGCACGCGGGCGACCTCCTCGCGCAGCTCGGCGCGGGTCAGCTCCTGCCGGGCGCCGTCCTCCGAGACGAACACCACGGCCGTCCCCTCAGCGTGGCGCAGCGCGTTCTCCGCGTAGTTGAGCGAGCTCCCGGCGAACCACCGGGCGCCGGGCATCGTCCCGGACAGCACCGGTCCGCCGCCGCGCTCCCCGATCACGTCGAAGTAGTCCCAGATCGACGTCCAGAACTCCGCCGGATGCTCGACGGACCACTGCCACGCGTCCTCATAAGGCCCGGACCGCCCCAGCCACTGCTGGTAGCGGGTCAGCCTGGCCGATGCGATGACGTCCGCGCCCGGCTCCCAGAGAAGCTCGCCCTCAGCAACCATGTGCCCCATCCTGTCGCCCGATCAATGGAGAGTCATACCTGTACCCCTTACATAACTTGCTATCTCCGTAGGTGGTCGACCGCCATACGCGCGGCGGTGCCGATTACGGCGTCGGCGCGCGGCTGGTTGAGCGCGGTGCTGAAGGAGCGGGTGAAGACGGCCACGGCGTAGCGCCTGCCGTCCGGATATTCGACCACGCCCGACTCGGTGCGCAGCGTCGGCAGCGTGCCGGTCTTGCCGCTGACCGCGACGTCGTCGTACGGGAAGCCGGAGGCCAGCCGGTGCGGCCACACCTGCATGTTGAGCACGGCACGCATCCAGGCGCACGAGGCGTCGGAGGCGGCCTCGTCCCGCCAGATCAGCCCGAACAACCGGGTCATCTCGCGCGGCGTGCTGCGGTTGCCCCGCGCCGGGTCGAGCGCGCTCAGCCCGGCCACCTCGTCAGGATCCAGATACGGCCACCCGTGCCCGGTGTCCCTGCGCATGCTCTCGTTGAGTTCACGGCAACTCTGCGACACCCGCGTGGCGCCCAGCCCGAACCCCTCCAGCATGGCGTTGACCGCGTCCATCCCGACCCTGCCGAGCAGCACGTCGGCCGAGCTGTTGTCGCTCACCGCGATCATCAAGTACGCCAGGTCGCGCAGCGAGATCGTCACGTCGTCGAGCATCGCGGAGATCCCCGTGGGCCCCGGTGCGCGGTCGCGGCCCGTCACGGTCACCCGGCTCGTGGGGTCGAGCAGCCCGGAGTCGGCCTGCCGGCAGAACTCGACCAGCAGCGGCACCTTGAACATCGACGCCGTCGGCAGCGGCTCCTCGGACCCGTGCCCGACCTCGCGCCCCGAGTCGATGTCGGCCGCGTGCAGCCAGCCGGTGACGCCCGCCGCCCGGAACAGCGTCTCGAAGTCGGGCCCGCTCATGCCATCATCCCCGGCCTGCGGCTGATCCGCCGCGCGGGCACGGCGCCTTCGTCCGTCATTCCGGCGCTCTCCTTCAACGTACGTACGGCCACGGCCGAGAAATCCGCGACCGCGGCCGTCGCCACGCGCCAAGCGGTGGAGACCCGGCACGTGATCGGCGAGCCTAGCAGCGGCCGCCAGGCCAGCCCCGGAATCTCCGCCTTCGGCCCGAACGCCACCGCCGCCCCCGCCAGCACCAGCCCGAGCCCGGCGCCCTGATGAACCTGGGCGGGGACGTACCCGTGGCGGCGGCACTCCGACAGCATCTCGGCGTGCATGCCGGGCTCGCCCTCCTTGGGCGGCATCAGCAGCTCCCGCCCGGCCAGGTCGGCCAGGTGGACCTCGCCGACGCGCGCGAGCGGGTCATCGGCCGCCAGCAACACGCCTTGCTCCTGTACGAGGGGCGCGCCGAAGTGCAGGCCCGGCGCCGACACCGGATGGCGTACCACGCCCACGTCGATCATGCCCTCGGCCAGCGCGGTCACCTGGTCGGCGGTCCAGATCTCGGCGGGCGCGAGGCGTACCTCGGGATTGGTCTCGCGGAAGCCCGCGACCAGGGCGGCGATCACGGCGGCGGCCAGGTCGGGCGGGACGCCGACCTTGAGCACCGCGCCGTCGCCGTGCCTGGCCAGCTCGTGCAGCCGGTCCACCCTGGCCACGATCTCGCGGGCCTCGCCCAGCAGGAGCCGGCCGGCCTCGGTGAGGCGCACCTGGCGGGCGGAGCGGTCGAAGATCCGCGCGCCCAGCTCTTCCTCCAGGCGCTTGATGCGCTGGCTGAGCGGCGGCTGCGCCATGCCGAGCCGGATCGCGGCGTTGCCGAAGTGCAGCTCCTCCGCCACCACGATGAAGTAGCGGAGATGGCGGACGAGGTCCATGACCAGCAACTATATCCAGATTTATATTTGTGGGCTGGTCATATCAGTATTGGACACCAACGTGGTACCTCTGGTCTCCTCATGCCTCATGGCACCACAAACGGGGAGAACGACGGCTCATCTTCAGCCGGAGCGGCCGCTCCGGCGACGGCGGCGCAGGTGGCCGTGGATCACGGCGGGGATTTTGGTACCGGTCGTCGCGGCGGGCGGGGTCGTCTGGGCGACGCGCACCGTCGGCACGCCGGAGGAGGCCGCCGACAGCTACCTGACGGCGTGGTCGGCGCGGAACTACGCGGCCATGCGCGCGCTGGTCGCCGACCCGCCCGCCGACTTCGAGGCCCGGCACAAGCGCTTCTACGCCGATCTCAAGGTGACGGAGGCTGCCTTCCACCGGCACGTGCCGAACGGGGTCTTCGCCGCCACGGCCGAGGACAGGGGCGGCGTCGTGTCGTTCCAGGCGAGGCTGAGCGGGCCGCGGCTGACCTGGGACTACGGCGGGGAGCTCCGGTTCGTCGAACGCGACGGCACGTGGAAGGTCGCCTGGACCCCGGCCGCCATGCACCCCCTGCTCAAGGCGGGCCGTTCGCTGCGGGTGGTGACGCGGAAGGGCGACCCGCTGCGGGTCCTGGCCGCCGACGGCACGCCGGTCAACACCCCGGACGCGCCGGGCTCGGTGCAGCAGCTCGTCGAGGGCATCAGGCAGACCCACCCCGACCGCTTCAAGTCCCCGGATCGCTATCGCATCGACCTGTACGAGGGGGACCGGGTCGTGGAGACCGTCGTCGACGGGGGCGGTTACGAGCCGATCAAGACGACGATCGAGCTGAAGATCCACCGCGCCGGCGCCGAGGCCCTGGAAGGCGTGCGCAAGCCGGCCTCCCTGGTGGCCCTGCGGGCCTCGACCGGGGAGATCCTGGCGGTGGTCAACAAGCCGGGCGGGTTCAACCGGGCGCTGCTCGGCAAGTACCCGCCGGGGTCGACGTTCAAGGTCGTGACGGCCTCCGCACTGGTCGCGGGCGGGGCCGAGCCGGACGAGCAGGTCACGTGCCCGGCGGAGAAGAACATCGGCGGGTTCCCGTTCCACAACGCGGGCTTCAAGGACTACGGGACGCTGTCGTTCCAGGAGGCGTTCGCGCACTCGTGCAACACGACGTTCGGCGAGATGAGCGTGGCCTCGCTGAACGGCGGCCGGCTCGCGGAGGTCGCCAGGAGCTTCGGCTTCGGCATCCCGATCGAACCGGGTGTGCCCGCCGTGCGCGCCGAGTTCCCCGACCCCAAGGACGACACCGACCTGGCCTCCGCCTCGATCGGCCAGGGCCGGGTGCTGGCGAGCCCGCTGAACATGGCCTCGGTGGCCGCCGCCGTCGCGTCGGGCGCCTGGCTCCCGCCCCGCCTCATCAAGGGGGCCGGGGACGACCGCCCGCGCCCGCTCGAACCCGCCGTGGCGGCGGCCCTCCGCGAGCTCATGCCCGCCGTCGTCACGGACGGCACCGCCCAGGCCGTACGCTTCCCGCCCGGCACGGCCGGAAAGACGGGCACGGCGGAATACGGCTCCGGTAAGGAACCACCCGCCCACTCGTGGTTCATCGGTTACAAAGGGGACCTGGCGTTCGCGGTGATCGTCGAGGGCGGCGGCGCCGGCTCCGCGGTCGCGGCCCCGATAGCGGCCCGCTTCCTCGACGCCGTGACCTAGCCGCCCGCCCGTTCGCCGGGGTCAGCCTGCCTTGCGGCCGGCCGGGGAAGTGAGAGCCGCGACCGCGGCCACCACCTCCGAGGCGTCGGACAGGTCGGGCAGCACCAGGTCCGCGCCGGCCGCGCGGAGCTCACCGGTCATCGAGCGGCCGGAGGCGACGGCGATCATCGCCGCTCCACCGATCTTGGCGGCCTGCACGTCCCGCGTCGAGTCCCCGATCACCACGGTGTTGGCCGCCGTGAAGGGCGTGCCGAGGCGCTGCTTGGCCCGCCCCTGCGCCACCTGCAACAGCGTCGCCTTGGGGTAGACCTCCTCGCCATAGCCGCCGAGCTCGAAGTCGACGTACTTGTCCAGCCCGAACGCCTTCAGCTTGTGCACCGCGTTGCTCTTGATCGTGCCGGTCAGCACCGTCTGCGCCACGCCGTCGAGCCTGGACACCGACTTCAGCGCGTCCTTGGCCCCCGGCATCATCCGCCCCTCCTTGGCCAGCCGCCCGCGCCGGTCGGCGAAGGCCACGGCGAGCGCGGACAGGAACTTGGGCAAGTGATCATCCTCCGCCTGGATGCCGTTGACCGCGAGCGTCTCGAAGACGATCTCGGAGTCCGGGCGGCCCATCGGCGGGACGAGCTTGACCAGCGGGCGCCCGGTCACGACGCGGAACGCCTCGGCGTAGGCGTCTCTGGTCACGATGGCGACGTCGACCAGTGTCAGGTCGATGTTCCACAGCACAAGGCGGTTGATGGCGGCCTCCTGAAAGGGACACTGCAAGGGTACGGGCGGCGCCCCGCTCAGGACTCCCGGTCTGAGCGATTCCGAATGGAGACTACGCGTAGTCGAGGGCTTCGGCCAGGGTGTCGACCACCGGCAGCCCGGTGCTCTCCAGGTCCGCCCGCGTGGTCATCCCGCCGGTGTACAGCACGGCCTTGGCGCCCACGTGCTTGGCCGCGAGCCCGTCGTCCACGCTGTCGCCGATGACCAGGATCTCGCCGGGGTCGACGCTGAGGGCCTGGATGTGCGCGGTCATGTGCGCGGCCTTCTCGCCTCCCGTGGTGCCGAGCAGCCCGTCGATCCTGGTGAAGTGCCGGGTGATGCCGAACGAGTCCACCTTGGGCACCAGATGCGCGTGCGGCGCCATCGAGCAGAGCGACTGGGTCCCCGTCCAGTTGGCGAGCACCAGCTCGGCGCCGTCGGCGAGCCTGCAGGCGTCGCTCAGCCGGAAGTAGTGCTCGTGGAACCCGTCGTCCAGCCGCTCCCACTCGCCCTCGGTCAGGGGACGGCCGAGGATGCGTTCGTAGGCGACCCAGACGGGCCGGGTGTAGACCGCGCGGAAGCCGTCGGCGGTCACCTCGGGCAGTGCGTACGGCTTGAAGACCTCGTTGGTGGCTCCTACCACGGCGTCGAGGTCGTGGAAGAGCGTGCCGTTCCAATCCCAAATAATGTGCTTTGTCATCTTACGTACAGCTTAGACGGCGGGCGTAACATTCCTGTGAACGCCAAAGGGCCGCAACCGTACGGTCACGGCCCTTCGGAAGCTCAGCGGCAGGCCCCGTTCGTGGCGGTCTGACCGAAGGCGCTCTTGCCGCCCCACTGGATCGAGGCGCCGCCCCAGGCGCACATGTTGTTGGCCATGAGCATGTTGCCCCAGTGCTTGGTGCGGCCGGAACGGAAGCCGTAGGAGTCCTTCCTGCCGTCAGCCGTGCGCACGTAGATGGTTCCCGTCGCGGATTTGGGCGTAGTGGCCTCGATCCAGTTGGTCTTGCATTTGCCCGACCACATGAGCTTGACCGAGCCGGCCTTGCCGTAGCCCCGTCTGTTGATCGTTGCGGTTTCGACCACGCGCGCCGTGCTGGCGCAGCCCGTCTTGTACGGGTCCTTGTGGTCGTAGTGCGAGAGCGCCTGGGCGCTGGCGGGGGAGCTTGCGACGAGGGCAACCGCCGCCGCCCCGATCGCGGTCGCCACAACTCGAAGCTTCACTTGGAACCGACTCCTTGCGTCAAAAAACAGTGCTGGGTCGGGACCCTAGCGAGAGTCGGCTCTGCAAGGTCAAGAGAGTGTGATCTATGTCATGATCCGAGGAGGTCGGGGATCTCCTGCGTCGCATACCACATGAGCTCGTGCGCCTCGGCCCCGTCGACGGTGAAGCGCGCGTCGTCGTCGCCCTGGTCGGAGGCGGGCAGCGCGGCGATCGCGGCCTCGATGTCTTGAGCCGCGTCCAGGTCGTCGATGTGCACCGCGGCCACCTTGGCCATCGGGATCGGCTCGGCGAGGCGTACCCTCGCGCGTTCTTCGAGATCGGCTCCTGCGGAGATCGAGCCCTCGGGCACCTCGGCCGCCACCACCACCCGCCGGGGCGCGGCCTCGACGCCGTCTGCCCGGTCGGCGGCCAGCATCCGCAGCGAGGCGCGGGCCGCCTCGGTGAGCGCGACGTATTCGAGCTCCTCGGTGTCGCCCGAGGCGTACCACTCGGTCAGCGCGGGAGTCACCGCGTAGCCGGTCAGCGGAGCCGGGCTCAGCTCACCGGCCTTGACCGCCGCGGCCAGGGCCGGGAGAGTACACGGCAGATAGACGCGCATCACGAACCTTTCATGCTGTGTGACCGAGCTCCGCTCGGCGTGCTGAGATGGATGTCCTCGCGTCGCTGCGGGTCCATCTCAGCGTGCAAGGGCTCTATTGTGCCCGGCGCAACGTGAGGCGGAGGAGGGACTCGAGTTTCGTGATGGTCGTGTCCGGGTCGCGGTGGTGGATCCCGGAGATGCCGAGCGCGCCGGCGGCGATGATGTTGGCCTCGATGTCGTCGATGAACACGCACTCCTCACCCGAGAGCCCGACCAGGTCGAGGGCGTGGTGGAAGATGCGCGGCTCGGGCTTGCGCATGCCGACCTCGCCGGAGATCACGATCGCGTCGAAGACGCCGTCCCAGTCGTCGCGGGGGTAGCTGTTGGACCACGAGTTGGACACCAGGCAGGTCTTGACGCCATATTCCCGTACGGCCCGCAGCATGTCGTACATCGCGTCGACCCGCTCGAACCCCGCGAACATCCGGTCCAGCAGCCCTTCGGCCACTGGGGGCACGCCGTCCACCGTCCGCAGCCTGGCGGCCAGGTCGCGCTCGAAGGAGGGGCCGTCGAGTTCGCCGCGTTCGAGGGCGTGGACGACGCTGTTCCCGTCGCCGTCCCGATAGGCGTGGTCGACGAGCTCGCGCATCACCACGCGGTAGTGATCGGCGTCGATTCCGTCCGCCTCGATCCACTTGGCTATGGAGACGGAGAGGCTGGTCGTGAGCACCCCACCCCAATCGATCAGCACACCCGTGACCACGACCACCTCCAGGCTCGAATCCCGTTCTAGGGTAAGACGTCCCCACTGCGTGCGGGCGCGCGCGTTGCCGGGCGGTGGGACGCAGGCCCTACAGACCCTGGGGGAGCCGGAACAGCCGGTTGGGGTCGTAGGTGGCCTTCACCTCGGCGAGCCGCGCCGCGTTGGATCCGTAGTACGCGCTCCGCCAATTCCTCAGATCGGGGTCAATGTAGTTCACATAGGCATGATCACCGAGATGTGGGGACATGTCGGCGTGCACCCTGCGCAGCCAGCTTCGATCCATCCCGTCCTGGTAATACTGCACGGTGAAAAGCGCCGCCCGATGCGGGAACGCCGTCGCGCCCGGACTCACCCGCGCGATCGCGCCTCCCATGGCGTCCATGTACACGGAGTGCCGCCCGCCGCGAGCCACCCCGCGCACCAGCTCCCGCACCCCGTCGGCGGACAGCGTCCGGTACGACACGTGCGACTTGGCCGCGAACGCCGTCCGCGGAGTCCGCCGGCACTCGGCGATCGACTTGGACGAGCACCCGCCCATGATCTTCATGGCCTCCAGATAGGAGACCGCCCTCGCCGAGCGGGACGAGGGCCGCCCGATCCCGGCGAGCAGCGGGGCCAGCAGCCGGTCGAGGGAGGTTTTGCGGCCGGCGTACGTACCGAGGATCTCCACCCCCAGACCGTTCGCCGAGCGCGTCAGGTGCAGCGCCGACCACAGTTCGTCGGGCGCCGACGGGGCCCACGACTGCCACGCCCGCACCGCCGCCCCCGCCTTGGACCACGGCCAGCTCAGGAAGAAGACGGTCAGCCGCGGCGCCTCGAAGGTCTCGAACGTGAAGGACACCGCGATGCCGAAGTTCCCGCCGCCACCGCCCCTGCAGGCCCAGAACAGCCCGGCGTTGCGGGTGGCGTCGCAGGTCAGCACCCGGCCGTCGGCGGTGACGACGCTCACCGACCTCAGGGCGTCGCATGTGAGCCCGTACTTCCTGGACACCGCCCCCAGCCCGCCGCCCAGCGTGAGGCCGCCGATTCCCACCGTGGGGCAGGTGCCCGCGGGGATGCTCACGCCGTGGCGGGCGAGCCGGTCGTAGACGTCGATCAGCTTGGCGCCTCCGCCGATCGTGGCCAGGCCGTTCGCGTAGGCGACCGAGCGCATCCTGGACAGGTCGATCACCAGGCCGGTGCCGGTGGACCAGCCCGCGTACGAATGGCCGCCGGAGCGGGCGGTGACCGGGATGCCGTTGGCCCGCGCGAACCCCAGGCACGCCGACACGTCGGCCGGGTTCGCGCAGTACGCGACCCCGCCGGGCCTGATCCGATCGTAGGAGGGGTTGTACAGGCGGCGCGCGGCGGCGTACCCGGCGTCGCCGGGCAGCACGAGGGTGCCCGCCAGCCGACGCCGCAGCCGCGCCCAGTCGGGCGGCGGCGTGGAGAGCCCCGCCCCGGCCGGCACGGACAGCGCCAGCGGGGCGAGCGCGGCGGCCTGCAGGAAATCCCGCCTATCGACGGGCGCTCCTACGTCGGCCTGCAGGAAATCCCGCCGATCGACAGGCGCTCCTACGTCGGCCACCTCCCGCTCATCGATGGGCGCTCCCACGCGTGGTACGTCCCGGCGGTCCATGGACACCTCCCTGTCGGTCGACGTGAACCGATCGGTGAGACGCCCCGGAGGTCCGCCGGGTTCGTCACCGCGCCATCACCCGGCGTTGCCTCCGGCTCTCGAGACGCTCGGACTGGCACCTACCCGCGTCAGGCGCGGCACGCTCGACCCGGCCTTCAGCATGCCGTCCTTGACCAGCCGCAGCGGCGACGCGGCCGGCTTCGGCGCGGGCCCGTGCCCGTCCCCGCCGTTCTCGGCCAGGCGCAGGGCCAGCGCCGGGCACATGTCGACGGCCCGCCGCGCCTCCTTGAGCATGAACGCGGGGACGGTTCTGAAGGACGGGAACCCGTAGTCGTCCAGGTGTACGAACTCGGGCAGCAGGTGCGCGCACAGCCCGTGCCCCACGCAACGCGACCAGTCCACCTCCAGGCGGTACTCGACCTCCTTCTCGAGCTCGGGCATCGGCATCACGCCGCGCACCGGACGCCCGCAGGAGCCCTGCTCCAGGTGGAGCGTGATCTCGCTCTCGAACGCGTCCAGCGCGGACAGCACGAACTTGGCGGTGCCGTCCGGGTGGGAGCACGCGCCGCGCCGCTCCACCACGCGCACGGCCCGCCGTATCGCGTCCACCGAGCCGTTGCCCTCGACGAGGTCGCACATGAGCCTGCCCACGTTCGGCAGGCCGAGACGGCACGGGCCGCACTGGCCCGCCGACTGGGACGCCAGATAGGAGGCGACCCTGGCGGCCTCGCCCAGCGAGCACGTGGACGAGCCGACCGGGACGATGATCCCGGCCCCCAGGGTGGCCCCGGCCGCCTTCATGCCCTCGCGCGAGACCACGGCCGTTTCGACGGCCTCCGCCGACAGCCACGCGCCGTGGTAGCCACCGAAGAGCACGCCGTCGCCGATGTCGGCCTCGCACAGGTCGAGCACGTCGGCCAGCATGACGCCCGTCGGCACCTCGATGACCGCGCCGTTGGCCGCGCCGCCGCTGACGGTGAGCAGGATCGTGCCGGGTTCCTTGGCCGTGCCGACCTCGGCGTACTTCTGCGGGCCGTACTCGGCCAGCAGCGCGAGCTGCGCGTACGTCTCCGTGTTGGACAGCAGGGTCGGCAGCCCGTCCACGCCGCTCTGCGCGGCCCGCCTCTTGCGGCCGGGCGGGATGCCCTCCTGGCCGTTCACGGCATTGACGAGCGCGCCGCCCTCCCCGGAGATGAACCGCTCCTTGATGCCGACCACGCGGATCGGCACGCGGCTCTCGGCGCCGCCGGACACGTTCGCCGCCCGGCGCTCGGCCACGGCGGCGGCGACGGAGGCCTCGGCGACCTCGCCGCCGGCCGTGGCGAGGACCACCTCGCGGGCCCCCAGCGCCTCGGCGGCCAGCACCGCGCCGTCGAGCACCAGGTGCGGGTTGCGGGTGAGCAGCATGGCGTCTTTGGAGCTGGCGGGCTCGCCCTCGGCGCCGTTGACGAGGACGACGCACTCACCCCCCGAGCCGACCGCGTCGGCGACGGCCCGGAGCTTGCGCGCGAACGGGAAGGCCGCGCCGCCCCGCCCGCGCATGTCCACCTCGTTGGCGTACGAGATGAGCTCGCCCAGCTCGCGCGGCGCCACGACGCCGTGAAGGGTGCGGTGGGCGGGCAGATCAAGGCGCCGGCAGTGGTCGAGCCCGGCCGTCAACCGGGCCGGACCCATGCGTAACACCCGTGGCACTCGAGCCGGAATCACGGTCGCTCCTGAGAACTTGCGGTCGGTCTCATCCGGCCTCCCGGTATCGGCGCCGAGCCTCGGCGAGGCTCACCGGTGCGTTCGTGTTCGCGGCCGCCGCGGCGGCCGGCTGCCCCGCCGCGACCTTCTGCGGCCGCTCGGCGGGCACGCCCACGGCGGCGGGGGAGGTCACCGCGGGTCCTGCGATCTGCTCGGGTACGACCGGCGGCCGGCGCACCGAGGCCAGCACGCGCACGATCAGCGCGGAGCCGACCGCCGCCATGCTGGCCACGTACGACCAGGCCACCCATCCGGCCGGCGGGCGGCCGGCGGTCAGTCCGTGCATGATGGCGACGGGCCAGGCCAGGTAGGCGGAGGAGTGGAGTATCCGCCACATCCATGGCCTGGTCCGTATGGCGAAGCGCCCTCTCATCATTCCCGTGGCCACGGCCACGACCATCAGGTCGAAGGCCAGCGTGCCGAGCCCCACATAGATTCCGGCCACCGGCACGGCCGCCGCTCCCAGCGGCACATGCCCCAGACTGATCATGAGGGTCATGTGCGTGAGCAGGAAGGCCATCCCGATGAGGGCGACGGCCCGGTGTGCGAGCTGCGCCCTGACGCGGTTGGCCGGCGACAGGAAGACGCGTTCGGTGGTGATGATGCCGAGCGCGACCGTCGCGGTCAGCAGCACCAGGGCGAACACGCCCGCGTAGAACTCGAGGAAGGCCACCCCCCGGGCGAGCAGCCCGATGCCGCGTTCCGTCATGCTCATCGCGAACACCGAGAGCAGGACGGCCGTGAGGGCTGCGCTGGCCCCCAGCCGGACGCTTCTGGTGTCCAGCTTGGTGGGAGCGTGCCGGGGGGTTCGTCTGTGGAGCATCTGTTTCCCCTCCAAGGTCGGTTGAGGGTGCGACTCGGAAGGCGGGTTGCCCTTCAGGGCGCGCTTCGGGTCAGCAACGGCGGCCCCGGTTGATGCAGTCGACGACGAAACGCATCAGCCGGTCGGGCATGACGTTGGCGAAATCGGCGTGGTCGGTGACCGGGTTGTGCTTCTGCTCAGGGAAGGCGTCCACCGCGTACGACTGACCCTGGGGCACCGAATAGGCAAGGGTCATCCGCAACTGCGGAATCGCCCTGGTGCCCTGAGGACAGGCGCCGTTCTGGTCGGGGAAGACCACGTGCGTGCGGTGATTTGCGCTGTCGGTGTTCTGCCCGTCCCAGCAGCTGGGGAAGTCCAGAATACGAAGGACCTGGCTGCCGCGCGGGCAAAGCGGATATTTGTCGGGAGATATACGGTTTTGGAATCCCGTGCAGCTCCACGCGGCGCGGGCGTTGGCCGTGCCGTTCGTCGCGGCCTTGGCGTCACCGGTGATCAGCCTGAGGAACCTCGGCATGGCGACGACTCTGGAGCTCGCGTTGCCCCGGAACTGGAGCTGCACGGAACGCGCCGTCAGCACCTGGCCGACGTTGCCGTCCGGGTCGTTGGCGTTCGCGTCCGAATTGCGGTCTCTGAGCACCGGCCAGAAGTACGTGGACTTGTCGCCCAGCCGGCAGGTCGTGCCCGCCGCGGCCAGGCTCTCGTCGGTGGAGAATCCGTCCGTCGACAGGTTGCCCACGTAGTCGTGCAGGTGGTGCGCCCCGTTGCTGACGCCGGGGGCGACGATGAAGTTGTCCGGGTTGTTGTGCCGGTTCTCGTTGCGCCCGCACTGGGAGACGAAGGTGCCGCGGGAGCCGCCTCGGCCTATCCGCGCGCCGAGCTGGCGCGGCGCCACCTGGCGGATGTCGACGAAGTCCTCAGGGAACGGGCCCAGGTCGCCGCACTCCTCTTCGCCGCCCGTCGGGGAGGCCGAGGGCGAGGCGGTGGCGGTCGGGTCCTCGTCCGGGTTCTGCGTCTGGCTGGGGGTCGGGGTGGCGCTATTGGTGGGCCTGGGGCGGCCTCGGCGCGAGAACGTCTCGCCCGTCTCCTCAGGGGCGGCCGTGGCCGACTCTTCCGGCGCGGCCGTCTCCTCCGGGGGCTGGGCCGGGTCCTGGACCGCGGCGCCGCCGCCCTGGGGCGCCTGCTGCTGGTCGGCGTCCTGCTGATCCTGTTGCTGTTGTTGCTGCTGATCCCCGGTCTGCTGGTCCGGGGCCTGCTGCTGCTGGTCCTGTTGCTGGTTCTGATCCTGGTTCTGGTCCTGCTGTTGGTTCTGGTCCTGCTGTTGGTTCTGGTCCTGCTGTTGGTTCTGGTCCTGCTGTTGGTTCTGGTCCTGCTGTTGGTTCTGGTCCTGCTGTTGGTTCTGGTCCTGCTGTTGGTTCTGGTCCTGCTGTTGGTTCTGGTCCTGTTGCTGGTTCTGGTCCTGCTGCTGATCCTGCTCCTGGTTCTGGTCCTGCCCCTGCTGGTCGGGGTTCTGTCGCCGCTGCTGCTGCCCCTGTTCGGCCGGAAGGCAGTGGTCGGCGATCGCGGGTCCGGCGCCGACGCCGATGACGGCCGCGGACACCAGCCCGCCTGCCGCGACGGCCAAAGCAGACACGGCCGCGGCCATGCGTCTGGATCTCCTCATGAGTGTCTCCTCTTTTCGACCGCCATGGCGACGGGTGGAGCGGGTTCGGGCGTCGGGGGCTCCGGCAGTTGGCTGTGGTCCACCAGACCGGTGGACTCCAGGAGGGACATATGTCGCATGACGTAATTGATCCCTTCCTGGGCGAACTTCCTGATCTCGGAGTTACGGGTCCCCGACCGCACGGCCGCCACGACGGTGAAGACCTTGCCGTGCGCGGCACGCAGCAGGTTCGCGTAGTCCTTGTCGAAGGCGGGACCTCTTGCCGACGCCAGCTGGGCCATCCAGCGTTGCTGGTCGGGGTTGGGCTCGTCGGGCAAAGCCACGCCCAGCTTCTTCGCGACCTGACGGGTCAGCAGGTCCAGCTTCTGGTGATCTTCCATGATCAGCCTGCCGACTTCCTTGACACGTTGGGAGGCGGCGCGGGTCCTCGCGTACTCGCCTGCGGGCATCTCCCATAGACCTGCCTGCCG
This sequence comes from Nonomuraea sp. H19, assembly GCF_052068215.1. Classification (NCBI taxonomy): domain Bacteria; kingdom Bacillati; phylum Actinomycetota; class Actinomycetes; order Streptosporangiales; family Streptosporangiaceae; genus Nonomuraea; species Nonomuraea sp. H19. The sequence goes on from NZ_JBQHCV010000001.1 coordinate 488,138, forward strand.
CACCTTGACCAGCAGGTCGCGGTCGGCAGCCGTGAGTGGGCCCGAGGACGTCTCCGTCCATTGAGCCGCCGCGGGATCGATCGACGGGGGCATGACCAGCACGATCGTCGCCGCGGCCGCTACGACGAAGCCGCCGAGCATGAAGACCTCGCCACGCAAAAGCCTGTGCATGGTCGGAGGTACGCGGGCTTCTCGGGCCAGGTTCACTCATGGCCGGAGATAGTTAGAAATGACTGGAGTTATCGGAGTGGCTACCGAACCCATAACAAAGGTGTAAAGATGTGCCCCGTGCTAGGTCACCTCGACGGCAGGTTCGAGAGTGCGGATGCCGAGGCGGAGCATCGCATTGCGGTGCTTTACCAGGAGTTCGGCGGCCCTCTGCTGCGCCACGTACGCAAATCTACAGGTAACGACCTTCAATGGGCCGAAGACGTAGTGCAGGAGACGCTCGTCAGAGCCTGGCGTAACTCGGCAAGACTGCAATGGGAACCAGGCCTCATATGGGCATGGCTACTGACGGTAGCCCGACGCATCGTTATCGACGGGCGTCGAAGGAAGAGCGTTCGGCCTCACGAGGTCGAGCCGCCTGAAGTCGACATGATGGCGGTGCCCGACGGCTCGGAGCGCGCGTTATCGGCGATCGTTGTCGCCGACGCGCTCCGCAGTCTGTCGGCAGAACACCGCGAAGTCATAGAGCAGACCTACCTTCGAGACCGTACGATAAGTGAAGCGGCGGAGATTCTGGGGATCCCGCCGGGCACGGTGAAGTCCCGGCTCTACTACGGCATCCGGGCTCTCCGCGAGCTGCTGCGGGACAAGGGGGTAGCCGGCTGATGCATGACGGGGTGGCCGCCTATGTCCTCGGTGTCCTCGACGAAGAGGAGCACGAGGCGTTCGAACGCCACCTCGACACGTGCGAGAAATGCCAGGCGGAGCTCATTGAGCTTGCCGAGCTGCCCGAGCAGCTCGACGAGCTCAGGAACGCCCCCTCGACCTCAGACGACGATCCCCCGATGTCGATGTCACGTTGACGTCTATCACCTTTTCGGGTGGTATCGGTACGGCAAGAGGTAGTGCGTCCGGTGAACCAGGGCCGGGCGATTCAGGGGGAGGTGTTCGGTGGGCATCGACGGTGATGCGCCCGGTCCCCCGCACCGGCAGTTCGGCGAGGAAGGCGGCCGGCTGTCGTACGGCGGCTATCTCTGCCTGCCCGCGCTTCTCGCCCAACAGCAGCCTCAGTCGGAGGCCCCTGACGAGCTGCTCTTCATCACCATCCACCAGGTCTACGAGCTGTGGTTCAAGCTGCTGCTCCATGAGCTGGAGGCGGCCCGCGCCGCCATGTTCGGCAACGAGCTGTGGCGGGCCAGGCACCTGTTCAAGCGGGTGCACGCGGTCGAGCGGGTGCTGATCGAGCAGCTCCAGGTCCTGGAGACGATGACGCCCCAGGACTTCCTGGAGTTCCGCGCGAAACTGGCGCCGGCCAGCGGCTTTCAGTCGGTGCAGTTCCGCGAGCTGGAGTTCCTGTCGGGGCTGAAGGACGAGCGCTATCTCGGCAGCTTCCGGCATGCCAGCGAGGCGGATCTCGCCAGGCTGCGCCGGAGGCTGAACGAGCCCACGCTGTGGGATGCTTATCTGGCCGCCCTGTCCCAGCGGGGCCTGCCGGTCGCGGCGGACGAGATCATGTCCTCGCTGCTGACCGTGGCCAGGGACCGCCGGTCCTACGACGACCTGTGGCAACTGGCCGAAGACCTCCTGACACACGACGAGACCGCCGCGATGTGGCGGATGCGTCATGTCCAGATGGTCGAGCGCCAGATCGGCACCAAGTCGGGCACGGGCGGCTCGACCGGTGCCCCCTACCTGCGCGGCAGAACGCGCCTGCACTACTTCCCGTTGCTATGGGAACTAAGGGCCTGGCTATGAACGGCCATGGCGAAACCTCACAAAGGAGTGAGAACCAGATGCCCCTCGACGAGGCCAAGGATGAGCTGCTACAGCGAGCCGCCGAAAGCTGCGCGGCGAGCAGCGAGCATATGACCATGGAGGAGGCCCTCGCCTTCCTCCGGGTCTATTACCGGCATGTCGCGCCCGAGGACGTGCTCGACCGCAACCCCGTCGACGTGTACGGCCCCGCGATGTCGCAGCGCCAGCTCGCGGAGACGCGCCCCCAGGGCCGGGCGGTGGTCCGGGCCTACACCCCCACGCTGGAGGAGAACGGCTGGGACCCCGGGCACTCCGTGGTCGAGGTGGTCACCGACGACATGCCGTTCCTCGTCGACTCGGTGACCATGGAGCTCGACCGGTACGACCTGGGCATCCATCTGGTCGTCCATCCGCAGATGCGGGTGCGCCGCGACATGACGGGCCGGATGCTCGGCCGTGGCCAGGAGGACGTCACCGGCCAGATGCTGGTCGAGTCGTGGATGCACATCGAGATCGACAGGCAGAGCGAGCCCGCGGTGCTCAAGGAGCTCGAGGCCGACCTCCAGCGGGTGCTCTCCGATGTGCGGCAGGCGGTCGAGGACTTCAGGAAGATGCGCGCCCTGGCCGTGCAGACCGCGGAAGACCTGGGCATGAGCCCGCCGCCGCTGGAGCCCGCGGAGGTCGAGGACAGCATCGACCTGCTGCGCTGGCTCGCCGACGGGCACTTCACCTTCCTCGGCTACCGGGAATACCGCCTCGAGGAGACCGACGAGGGCGCGACGTTGCGCTCCCTGCCGGGGGCGGCGCTGGGCATCCTGCGCGACGACAAGGTCGGCTCGGAAAGCTTCTCCGCGCTGCCCGCCGAGGTGCGGGCCAAAGCGCGGGAGAAGCACCTCATGATCATCACCAAGGCCAACTCCCGGGCCACCGTCCACCGGTCGGCCTACCTCGACTACATCGGGGTCAAGATGTTCTCGCCCGAGGGCGAGGTGATCGGGGAGCGGCGCTTCCTCGGCCTGTTCACGCATGTAGCCTACAACGAGTCGATCTCCAGGATCCCGGTGCTCCGGCGCAAGCTGGCCGACGTGCTCGACCAGGCCGGGCTGGCGCCCGACAGCCACGACGGCAAGGACCTGATCGAGATCCTGGAGTCGTTCCCGCGCGATGAGCTGTTCCAGACCTCGGTCGAGCAGTTGCTGCCGATCGCGCTGGGCGTGCTGCGGCTGCGCGAGCGCAAGCAGGTCAAGCTGTTCCTGCGGCGTGACGACTACGGCCGCTACATCTCCTGCCTGATCTACCTGCCGCGCGACCGTTACACCACCAAGGTGCGGCTGAAGATGCAGGAGGTGCTGCTCAAGGCTCTGGGCGGCAAGACGCTCGACTACAGCGCCATGATCGGCGAGTCGGTGCTGGCCCGGTTGCACGTGGTGGTGCGGGGCGAGCGGGGCAGGCAGCTCCCGCCGCCGAGCGTGGACGTGGAGGAGCTGGAGTCCCGGCTGGCCGCGCTCACCCGCTCCTGGGAGGACGACTTCGCCGCCGCGGTGGGGGAGGCGACCTCTGAGGAGGAGGCTCCGACGCTCGTCAGGCGGTACGCGGCCGCGTTCCCCGAAGGCTACAAAGCGGACTTTCCGCCCAAGGTGGCGGTCGTGGACCTGCGCCGGCTGGAGGAACTGGTCGCCGCGGGCGACGACGACGAGGTGGGGATCAACCTCTACGAGCCGTACGGCGCGGCTGAGGGGGAGCGGCGGCTCAAGATCTACAAGGTCGGCTCGCCCATCTCGCTGTCCCACGCGCTGCCGCTGATCCAGCGGCTCGGGGTCGAGGTCGTCGACGAGCGGCCCTATGAGATCGACCGGGACAACGACCCCGCCACCAAGAACGCCTGGATCTACGACTTCGGGTTGCGATACACGCCGTCCGAAGAGGTGGAGAGGGACGCCTTCAAGGGGCTGTTCCAGGACGGGCTCACCGTGCTGTGGAAGGGGCGGGTGGCGGCCGACAACTTCAACGCGCTCATCCTGCGGGCCGGGCTGACCTGGGAGCAGGTGGAGATCCTCCGGGTCTACGCCAAATACCTGCGGCAGGCCGGGAGCACGCACTCGCAGCTCTACATGGAGCGGGTGCTGTCGGGGAACGTCCGGCTGGCGCGGCTGCTGGTGAGTCTGTTCGAGGCCAAGCTCGATCCGCGGCGGGGCGAGGACGTGCGGTTCGATCTCGTGGACGCGCTCACTGAGGAGATCCTGGGCGCGCTGGACGAGGTGGCCTCGCTGGACGAGGACCGGATTCTGCGGGCGTACCTGGAGATGATTCAGGCGACATTGCGCACGAATTACTTCCAGAAGGTTAACGGAAGGCACAAACCGTACATTTCACTTAAGTTCGACCCGCAGGCCATCAGTGTGCTGCCGTTGCCGCGGCCCAAGTTCGAGATATTCGTGTACTCGCCGCGGGTCGAGGGTGTGCACTTGCGTTTCGGGAAGGTGGCGCGAGGCGGGCTGCGGTGGTCCGACCGGATGGAGGATTTCCGGACGGAGATCTTGGGCCTGGTGAAGGCGCAGATGGTGAAAAATACCGTCATTGTGCCGACTGGGTCCAAAGGTGGATTTGTCGTAAAACGTCCGCCTGCGCACGGCACCCGCGAGGAACTGCTCGCCGAGGGCGTCGCCTGCTACCGCACGTTCATCTCCGGCCTGCTGGACCTCACCGACAACCTCGTGGACGGCAAGGTCGTGCCGCCGCCCGACGTCGTCAGGTACGACGGCGACGACACCTACCTGGTCGTCGCGGCCGACAAGGGCACCGCCACCTTCTCCGACATCGCCAACGGCGTGGCCAAGGAATACGGGTTCTGGCTGGGCGACGCCTTCGCCTCCGGCGGCTCGATCGGCTACGACCACAAGGTCATGGGCATAACTGCCCGCGGCGCCTGGGAGTCGGTCAAGTACCACTTCCGCACCATGGGCGTGAACGTGCAGACCACCGACTTCACGGTGGCCGGCATCGGCGACATGTCGGGCGACGTGTTCGGCAACGGCATGCTGCTGTCGCAGCACATCCGGCTGGTGGCCGCGTTCGACCACCGGCACATCTTCGTGGACCCCGCGCCGGACGCCGCCCGCTCGTTCACCGAGCGGCAGCGCCTGTTCGGGCTGCCGCGCAGCTCCTGGGAGGACTACGACGCCAAGCTGATCTCGGCGGGCGGCGGCGTCTTCCCGCGCACCGCCAAGTCCATCCAGATCACGCCGCAGATGCGCGAGGCGCTCGGCATCCCGGCGGGGGTCGCCTCGCTGGCGCCGAACGACCTCATCAGCGCCATCCTGCGGGCCCCGGTCGACCTGCTGTGGAACGGCGGCATCGGCACGTACGTCAAGGCGAGCTCCGAGTCGCACGCCGACGTGGGCGACAAGGCCAACGACGGGCTGCGGGTCAACGCCGGCGAGCTGCGCTGCAAGGTCATCGGCGAGGGCGGCAACCTGGGCTTCACCCAGCTCGCCCGCATCGAGTTCGCGCTCAACGGCGGGCTGATCAACACCGACTTCATCGACAACTCGGCCGGCGTGGACACCTCCGACCACGAGGTCAACATCAAGATCCTGCTCGACCAGGTCGTACGCGACGGCGAGCTGACCGACAAGCAGCGCAACCAGCTCTTCACCTCGATGACCGACGAGGTCGCCGAGCTGGTGCTGCGGGACAACTACGCGCAGAACATCGTCCTCGCGGCCGCCCGCGCCCAGTCCGTCGAGATGCTCCACATCCACTCCCGCTACCTGCGGAGGCTGGAGCGCGACGGGCTGGTCAACCGGGAGCTGGAGTTCCTGCCGTCGGACAAGACGCTGGCCGAGCGCCGCCAGGCCAAGCTCGGCCTGACCGCGCCCGAGTTCTCGGTCCTGCTGGCCTACACCAAGCTGGTGGCCGATGCCGAGCTGCTCGGCTCGGACCTGCCCGACGAGTCCTTCCTGGAGTCGTGGCTGGTGTCGTACTTCCCGTCGGCGTTGCGGGAGCGGTTCCGGTCGTACATGGACGCGCACCCGCTGCGGCGCGAGATCATCACCACCTGCGTGGTGAACGAGCTGGTCAACGCCATGGGCACCACGTTCCTGCACCGCTTCGGTGAGGAGACCGGCGCCTCGACGCCCGACATCACGCGGGCCTACCTCGTGGCTCGGGAGGTCTTCGACCTGCCGAGCTTCTACCGGGCCGTGGAGTCCCTGGACAACAAGGTGGACACGGCGACCCAGATCGCCATGCTGCTCGAGGCCCGCAAGCTCGTCGAGCGCGGCACGCGCTGGCTGCTGATCAACCGCCGCCCGCCGCTGGAGCTGGCCGGTTCGGTCGGGTTCTTCGTGAAGGGCGTCAACGGGCTCGTCGCGCACATTCCCAAGCTGCTCACGGGGCCGGATCTGGCCGCGTACGAGGAGCGCCGGGACGCGTTCCTGAGCAGGGGCGTGCCGCAGGACCTGGCCGAGCGGGTGGCCGCCATGGTGCCCGCCTACTCCACGCTCAACCTGGTCGAGGTCGCCTCCGTGACGGGCCGGCCGGTCAACGAGGTGGCCGAGGTCTACTTCGACCTGGCCGACCGCCTCCAGCTGGCCCGCCTCCGCGAGCGCATCATCGCGCTGCCCAGGGACAACCGGTGGAACTCCATGGCCCGCTCGGCCCTGCGCGACGACCTCTACGCCGCGCACGCCTCGCTGACCCGGGACGTGCTGGCCCACAGCAATCCGGGGCTGCCGCCGGAGGAGCGGCTGGCCCGGTGGTCCGAGGCCAACTCGGCGGCCGTGTCCCGGGCCAGGCAGACGCTGTCGGAGATCTGGGAGAGCGACAACTTCGACCTGGCCACGCTGTCGGTCGCGCTGCGTGCCATCCGCACGCTGGTGGCCGCCAGCAACCTCCCGCACGCGGAGGCCTAGCCAGTGGTGTTGCTGCGGCGGTAGGTCAGCCGCCGCAGCAGCACCTCCGCCGGGCGGGCGTCACCCGACCCGTTGCAGGGCCCGCTCCCGGCGCGCGGCCACGGTCGAGCCCGACTCGCCGCGCGCCATCCCGCGCAGCACGATCGGCGCCACCAGCAGGCCGAGCACCGCCCAGGCGCCCAGCACGCCGGCGGTCTCCAGGAGCCGCCAGGACTCGCCGATCTCGACGCTGACCGCCGCGTCCGGCAGCAGGGCCGAGCGCATGCCGAGACCCATCCAGTAGATCGGGAAGACCTGGGCGATCCACTGGAGCCATTCGGGCAGCGCCGTGATCGGGTAGAAGATGCCGGAGATCCCGATCACCGCGAGGACCGGTAGCTGGAGCAGGCCCTGGGCGCGGGCGCCGGTGAACACCGAGCCCAGGACGGCGCCGATGGGCAGGGTGGCCACCAGGCCCAGCGCCAGCACCCAGGCGAGCGTCGGCCAGGAGCCCGGGCCCATTAGCAGGCCGTCGACGATGAGCATGCCGGGGATCAGGAAGATCGCCAGGTCGGCGAGCAGCCCGCCGGAGACCGAGACGACCTTGCCGATGAGGTAGGCGGGCATCCCGTGCGGGGTCGCCTTGGCGCGCAGCAGGGTGCCGTCCTCGCGGTCGGCGGTGAGCTGCTGGCTCATGCTGACCAGGCCCATGCCGGCGTTCATGCCGAGGATGCCCGGCAGGGCCAGGGTGCCCAGCAGCAGGCCGCTGGAGCCGAACGACGCGTCCCGCAGGAAGAACATCGCGACCAGCAGCAGCACCGGCCAGAGGAAGTGCGAGAACAGGTCGGCGCCGTTGGTGAACGACTGCCGCAGCTCGATCAGCCCACGGGACCAGCCCGCGCGCAGCGCCGTCGTGGCCGGGTTCATCGGACCGCCTCCGGTGTCGATTCGGCCTGGCGCACCAGGGCCAGGTACGTCTGCTCCAGCGAGGCCCGGTGGACCTCGAGCTCGCGGATCTCGTCGCCGTATCGGTCGAACAGGTCACGGGCGAACCCGGTCGAGTCGGTGGTCTTGTGCGTGTGGCGCTGCCCGTCGCGGAGCCAGCGCACCTCGTCCTCGCCGGCGATCCGCCGGGCCAGCTCGCCCGTCGTGCCGTCGGCGACGATCCGCCCGCCGCTCAGGACGAGGATGCGGTCGGCGAGCTTCTCCGCCTCGTCCAGGTCGTGGGTGGTGAGCAGGACGGTGATCTCCTGTGCGCCGGCCAGGCCGCGGACGAGATCGTGGAACTCGTGCCTGGCCTGCGGGTCGAACGCCGCGGTCGGCTCGTCGAGGAACAGCAGCTCGGGGCGGCCCACGAGGCCGATCGCCACGTCCAGCCTGCGCCGCTGCCCGCCGGACAGCGTCTTGATCTTCTTGTCCGCGTGCTCGGTCAGGCCGACCGCCGCGATCAGCTCCTCGGCGTCCCATGGCCGCTGGATCCGGCCGGTGGCATAACCCGCGTAGTACGTGCCGAGGTGGGCCAGCAGCTCGCGCACCCGCCATTTGCCGTGGTCGCGCCAGGACTGCAGCACGACCCCCAGCCGGGCCCGCCACCGCTCGTCGCCGCGCGCGGGATCGGTGCCGAGCACCTCGACCCGGCCCTGCGACCGCGCCCTGAAGCCCTCCAGGATCTCGATCGTGGTGGTCTTGCCCGCCCCGTTGGGCCCTAACAGGGCCAGCACCTCGCCGTGGCGGGCTTGGAACGTTACATCTTGCAGGACGTCGACGGAGCCGTAGCGCATGCGCAGCCTGTCGACGTCGAGCACGATCTCATTGCTCGTCGTCATGGATGACCTCTGTTCGGGACTGGACACCCTCGCGCCGGGACGCATGCCGGCGGGCCTCGTCGCGAGGGCATGAGACATCGCGGCCCGAATCAGGGCCGGAGCGGAATGGGGAGAGCGGCGGGTTACCAGCTCTCGTGCGCCAGCGTCTCCTGGGCGCGCACCATCAGAGCTGCCCGGTCGATGCCCGCAAGGGCGAGCGCGCGGGGGACGGTGCCGATGTGGGTGTTCAGGACCCCGAGCAACAGGTGCGCGGGGCGCAGATCCTTCTTGCCGGTGGCGGCGGCGAAGCCGCGTTCGAGCGCGAGCCGGGTCGAGGCGCCGACGCCCGGACGGCGCTGGGGATCACGGCTGGGTTTGGGGAGGTCGTAGGCGGCCAGGGACACCCCGGCCGCGCTCAAGCTGTGCTCGAACTCCCGGTCCAGCGCAGCCCGGATGGCCTGGCGGTCGAGACCTGCGGAGTTCAGCACCGCATGGGCGGCCGTGCCCTCATGGGCGGCAATGGCAAGCAGCAGATGATGCGCCTCGGCGTCCGCGGAGCCGTCCTCCCGGGCCTCGGCCTCGCCCTGCAGCATGACCGCGTTGATGTAGTGGTCGATTGCGCTCAATGTCGTCTCCTCAGCGTGACGCCGGCCGCGATGAGCCGCTTGGAGTGCTTCTTGTGGACGGCCTGGCGCGTGACGCTGAGCGCCTCGGCGACCTCGGGCCAGCTCCAGCCCGCGCGCATGGCCTGCTCGACAGCGGCGTCCTCCAACTGGTCGGCCAACCGCCGCAACGCCACCACCGCCGCCAACGCGTCCGCAGGATCGGTAACAGGAACTTCATCAGCCGGCATGCAAGCAACGATAGTTGACTAGTCCTCAGTTAGTCAACTCCAGTTGCTTAATGGGCCGACAATCCACCGAAGACGCAGGCCAAGAAGCCGCTCGTCACGGCGACCAACCCGTGAGCCCTCACGACCGGCCATGACAGACGGAGGGGGCTACGGCGCGTGCGGTGACGTTGGGCGACCGTAAAAAAACTATTGCCCAGACGCCCTGGTGAGACCCCCGTCGTGGGCGATGACGGCGGCGGCGGAGGGTTTGGAGAGGGGTGGGACGGCCGTGGCGTATTGGTGGGTCTCGATCAATCTCAGGCTCCGGCGGAGCACCGGGGTGCTGATCGCCCACCCGGCGGACTCCGGCACGGGGATGTAGTCGTCCTCGGCCGTCTTCGTCGTCGTGGTCGTGGTGCGTGACAGCGAATACTGGATCAGCGCCCCGCCGTCCTCGGTCCGGAGGGCGTAGACCGGGAAGCTGTCCGCGCTGAAGATCGAGTCGTAGCTGAACCCGTCGAGCTTCGCCTTCTCCCGGAGGTCGGCGATCTGCTGGGCCACCTCGGTCGTGTAGGGCCCCGCGGCGATGAGCCCCGCCGTGACCCCGGCGGACCCCGTCTCGGCCACGCTGGCGTGCACGGGCTGCATGAACTGGGGGCTGATCGTGACGGTCTTGTCGTCGGGCGCCAGCGCCGCCGCGTAGCCGTCGGCATCCAGTTCGATGTCCGGCACCTGCTGATCCTGCACCAGTTGCGCCGCGGAGCTGAGCCGCCAGCGGTCCGACTTGGCGAACGTCAGCAGCGTCGGCTTCCCGTCGCGCGTGGCGAGCGCGCTGAACCAGGGCGCCCGCTCGTCCGTTGCGAACCTGGGCACGTAGAGCGTCGGCACGCCCCACTTGTGGCGGGGCGGCGCGTAGTCGGTGGAGAGGTACGCCGCCAGGGTCAGCGGCGTCTGCCCGCCGGTCATGAGGTCCACCGCCAGCCCCAGGCGCCCCTGGAGGTCGTTCTTCACCCGCAGCAGGTCGTCGGTGACGGTGATCTCGGAGAACACCTTGGCGGCCTCGTCACGCGTGACGCCGGGTGGCGCGGGAGCAGGCGTGGTGGGGGTCGCGGAGTGCGTCGCGGCGGCCTTGCTGGACGCCGGTGTGGCGTTGCCCGTGCAGGCGGTCGCCGCGGCGAGAACGCCGGCGGCGAGCGCCAGCACCTTCCGCCGCCCGTATACACGCACCTCGCTATGTTATTCGGGCCCGCGTGGGTCGCGTACGCTTGGGAGACGTGGCAGGCATCGATCCGGCAGAAGAGATCAACGAGCTCGCGGGCACGCTCCGCAGCATCCAGGACGTGCTCGACCTCGACGCGATGCGCAAGCAGATCGCGGAGCTGGAACAGCAGGTTGCCGCGCCCGATCTCTGGGATGACCCCGATCAGGCACAGAAGGTGACGAGCAAGCTCTCTCACCTCCAAGGCGAGCTCAACCGCGTCGACGGCGTGGCGCGCCGTCTCGACGATCTGAGGGTGCTCTACGAGCTCGCGGCCGAGGAAAGCGACGACGACACGCGCGCCGAGGCCGACAAGGAGCTGGAGTCACTCAAAACCGACATCGGCGCCTTGGAAGTACGCACCCTGCTGTCGGGCGAATACGACGCCCGCGAGGCGCTGATCACGATCAACTCGCAGGCCGGTGGCGTCGACGCCGCCGACTGGGCCGAGATGCTGCTGCGGATGTATCTGCGGTGGGCCGAGCGCAAGGGCTACTCCACCGAGGTCTACGACACCTCCTACGCGGAGGAGGCCGGCATCAAGTCGGCCACGTTCACCATCAAGGCCCCCTACGCGTACGGCACGCTGCGTGGCGAGCACGGCACGCACCGCCTCGTCCGCATCAGCCCGTTCGACAACCAGGGCCGCAGGCAGACCTCGTTCGCCGGGGTGGACATCGTGCCGGTCGTCGAGCAGACCGACCACATCGACATCAACGAGGACGAGCTCCGCGTCGACGTCTACCGGTCGAGCGGTCCCGGCGGCCAGGGCGTCAACACGACCGACTCGGCCGTGCGCATCACGCACCTCCCGACCGGCATCGTCGTCTCCTGCCAGAACGAGCGCTCGCAGCTGCAAAACCGCGCCAGCGCCATGAACGTGCTCCAGGCCAAGCTGCTCGAGCGCAAGCGGCAGGAGGAGGCGGAGAAGATGTCGGAGCTGCGGGGCGCGACCACCACGTCGTGGGGCACGCAGATCCGCAACTACGTGCTGCACCCCTACCAGATCGTCAAGGACTTGCGCACGGGCACCGAGGCCGGCAACCCGACGGCCGTGCTCGACGGCGACATCGATGGGTTCATCGAGTCGGAGATCCGCTGGATGCGACGGCAGGAGTCAGGGGCGGAGTCTTAAAGTCCGCTGAGGTGCTTGAGCGCCAGGCTCGCGAAGAGCAGGACGACCAGCAGCAGGACGATGAGAGCGGGTGACAGCCCGGCGAAGCCGTGGTTGTGCATCCGCTCCCTGTTGGCGCGGCAGAGGGAGCAACGTCCCTCTATGACGGGGTGGGCGCACTGCGCGCATACGAGGTGTTCACAACTCATGACGTCCCCAAGTCTAGCCGCACAATCGTTTTGTTTCCGTTATGGACGTTCCATGCCAGTCTTCCCCCTAGACTGTCCTCTGGCCAATCGGAACGTCGATCATCAGTAAAGACGACGTCCCCGGTCGGCCATCGGCGGGAAGTGGGCATGTGCCACCCTCGCTTCCGTCCTGACCCCTAGACTGGCATGCCGTGATGCTCTCGTGATCCATTTCGATAATGTCACCAAGGTCTACACGAACCAGAACCGGCCCGCTCTCGACCACGTGTCCGTTGACGTGGACAAGGGCGAGTTCGTGTTCCTCGTCGGCCCTTCGGGGTCAGGCAAGTCCACGTTCCTGCGACTGATCCTCAAGGAGGAGCGGCCCAACTCCGGCGCGATCCATGTCGCCGGTAAGGACCTGGCCCGCCTCTCCAACTTCAAGGTGCCTCACCTGCGCCGCCGCATCGGCTGCGTGTTCCAGGACTTCCGGCTGCTGCCCAACAAGAACGTCTACGAGAACGTGGCGTTCGCCCTCGAGGTCATCGGCAAGCCGCGGCGGTTCATCCGCAAGGTGGTGCCGGAGGTCATCGAGTTGGTGGGCCTGGAGGGCAAGGCCCACCGCATGCCCGACGAGCTGTCCGGCGGCGAGCAGCAGCGCGTCGCCATGGCCCGCGCGTTCGTCAACCGGCCGATGATCCTGCTGGCCGACGAGCCCACGGGCAACATCGACCCCGCGACGAGCATCGGCATCATGAAGGTGCTCGACCGCATCAACAGGACTGGCACCACGGTCGTCATGGCCACGCACGACGCGGCCATCGTCGACTCCATGCGCAAGCGTGTCGTGGAGCTGGAGGACGGCAAGATCGTCCGTGACCAGTCGCGTGGCGTTTACGGCCAGGCGTACTGACAGGGAGCTGAAGAGACAACATGCGGGCGAACTTCATCTTCTCCGAGGTCTGGATCGGCCTCCGTCGCAACTTGACCATGACGATCGCGGTCGTCATCACCGTGGCGGTCGGAATGGCGATGCTGGGCGTCGGCCTGATGACGAACGCCCAGGTCTCCCTGATGAAGACCTTCTGGCACGACAAGGTGGAGATCTCGGTCTTCCTCTGTAACCGGGCGACGGCCATGCCGGCCTGTGAGGGCAAGGCGATCTCCGCGACGCAGAAGAAGACGCTCGAGGAGTTCATCCGAGGCACCCAAGGGGTCAAGGATGTGTATTGGGAGGACCAGAAGACGGCGTACGAGAACTTCAAGCAGGCGTACGCGTCCAACCAGGCCCTCGTGAACGCCACCAAGATGGAGGACATGCCCGAGTCGTTCCGCATCAAGGTGGCCGATCCGGACAACTACAGCGCCATCGTCCAGGCCGTGAAGGGCCAGCCCGGCGTCTCGAACGTGACCGACCACAAGGAACTGCTCGGTCCGTTCTTCGAGATGCTGGACAAACTCGCCTTCGCCGCGCTCACGGCCGCGATCATCCTGGTGCTGGCCGCGGCCCTGCTGATCGGCAACACGGTCCGGCTCTCGGCGTTCAACCGGCGCAGGGAGACGGGCATCATGCGGCTGGTCGGCGCGTCGAACCTGTACATTCAGCTGCCGTTCGTCATGGAAGGCGTCATCGCCGGCCTGATCGGCGGCGTGTTCGCGGCGATCATGTTGATCGTGACGAAGGTGTTCCTCTTCGACGAGCTCGGCAAATACCTTGGCGGCGCGACCGCGCAGCTCGGGTGGGACACCGTGGCCCAGGCGATCACCTACACCATGATCATCGGCGTGGTCATCTGTGTGCTGGCCTCGTTCGTGACGCTGCGCCGCTACCTCAGGGTGTAGCCGTGCACATGGGTCCTGCGCGGTCTTGCCGCCGGTAAAGTCGAAGCATGCCACGTGAGACCGGGCGGAAGGTCATCGCCCAGAACAAGCGTGCTCGGCACGACTACCACGTCGAAGACACCTTCGAGGCGGGTCTCGTGCTGCAGGGCACCGAGGTGAAGTCGCTACGCGAGGGCCGCGCCTCGCTCGTCGACGGCTACGCCAGCATCGACGGCAACGAAGCGTGGCTGCTCAACGTGCATATTCCTGAATACTCCCAGGGCACGTGGACCAACCACGCCGCCCGCCGCAAGCGCAAGCTGCTGCTGCACCGCAAGGAGATCGAAAAGCTCGCCGCCAAGACCAAGGAGGGCGGGCTCACGATCGTGCCGCTGGTGCTCTACTTCAAGGACGGCCGGGCCAAGGTCGAGATCGGCCTGGCCCGCGGCAAGAAGGACTGGGACAAGCGGCAGTCGCTGGCGGAGCAGCAGGCCAAGCGGGAGATGGCCCGGGCCCTGCGCTACCGCAGCCGATGAGAGCGGCGGCACCGCGACCGATGACACGTGCTCGCCGGATCCTCGCCGCGACCGTCACCCTGGCGATCGCTTGCACGACGCTGACCGGCTGCTTCGAGGAGCCGACCCCGCACGACGCGGTGCGTGACTTCCTCGTGGGCTGGCAGACGGAGGACTACGACCTGGCCGCGGGCCGCGCCGACGGCGACCGGGCCACCGTGCGCAAGGCGCTGTCCGACGCCAAGCTGGAGCTCGACGCGGCCTCGTTCCGCTTCAAGATCAACAGCATTGCGGTGAACGGCGAAGAGTCCAAGGCCGACTTCCACGCCGAGGTGGACCTGGGGGAGAACAACCCGCTCTGGCAGTACGACGGGATGCTCCCGCTCCACCTGGTCGACGGCATGTGGAAGGTGCGCTGGTCACCGTCGGTGCTGCATCCGCAGCTCAAGGAGGGACAGCGGTTCGCGGTCGAGACCGACTCGAAGCCGCGCCAGCCGGTGGTCGACAAGACGGGTGAGCCGCTGCAGAGCGACACCGTCTTCTACGCCGCGGGTGTCCGCCCGTCCCAGCTCGGCGACCGGGCGGAAGAGCTGGTCGCGAAGCTGTCCAAGGCCACCGGATACGCGCAGGACCGGCTGCTGGGCCGGATCAGGTCGTCGCCGCCCGACAAGTTCGTGCCGCTGGTCACCTTCGGGCGCTCGCGCTTCCAGACGATAAAGGCGGAGCTCGACGCCATTCCCGGCATCGTGATCGACCCGCAGGAGCAGCCCGTCAAATCCGAGCCGCCCCGGCAGATCGTCGGCACCGTCAGCGCGCTCACTCCCGAATACGAGCAGAAGCTCGGCGGTCCGGAGCGGGCCGGCGACTCGGTCGGCCAGAGCGGTCTGCAGCTGGCCTACCAGGACTACCTGACCGGTTCCACGCAGACCAAGGTGATCATCCTCGACCTCAAGACCGGCAAGGAGGTCGCCAAGCTGCGGGAATGGTCGGGCCGGGAGAACGTCTCGGTGCAGACCACGATCGACCGCGCCATCCAGGCCGCGGCCGAGCGGGCGGTGGCCGACACCGACACGAGCGCACTGGTCGCGGTGGACGGCGGCACCGGCGAGATCCGCGCGGTCGCCACCAAGAACATGAATCAGGAGAAGGACGCGCTGGCCGGCAAATTCCCGGCGGGCACGGCGTTCTCCATCGTGGCCGCGGACGCCCTGATCAAGGGCAAGGTGAGCACCAAGCAGCGGCTGGACTGCCCGCAGGAGCGCACGGTCGGCGGTGCCAGATTCGTGCAGGACGGCCAGTCCGCCGGGCAGACGTCGGGTTCGTTCCAGGACAACTTCGCCAAGGGTTGCGTCACCGCGCTGGCCTCGCTCGCCCGCCGGGTCACGGCCGACCAACTGGAGAAGAGCGCCATGGCGTACGGCGTGGGACAGCCGTGGCGGCTGCCGCTCAAGTCGTTCAGCGGCCAGTTCCCGGAGCTGTCCAGCGACGCCGACAAGGCCAGGGCCATCGCCGGGCAGAACGTCGAGGTGAGCCCGCTCAGCATGGCGCTGGTGGCGGCGGCGGTCTCCTCGGGGACCTGGCGCCCGCCCGTGCTGGTGACCAATCCGAAGTCGCCCGACCCGTCGGCGGAGACCGAGCCGATCGTCCAGCCCGCCCCCGTGCCCGTCGACCCGGAAGTACGCGCCGCGCTGCTCCCGATGATGCGGGCCGGCGCGGCCGGCACACCCGCCCAGGCGGGCAAGGGCACGGTCTACGGCGTGAGGGCGACCGCGGGCAACCAGCTGACCTGGTTCGTCGGCTGGCAGGGTGATGTGGCGATCGCGGTGCTGTCGAAGAACTACGGCGCCGACGCGGTGGCAGGCAGCTTCTTCGCAGGCCTTCGTAACTCATCATGAAATGGTCGTGACGATGAGCAACCGTTCGTGCCTTCGGCTGCGTCTTACAGAGTGACTGGGCCCGCTCGGGGGGTTGCGGATCCAGTCGCCGTGATGAGATCAGGGCTTCATCTCGGGGGAAGTCCTGCCGTCCGGACCGGCTCGACCCTGCCGGTCGGCCCCCGGGAGCGCGCGCTGCTGTGCCGCGCTCCCGGGGGTTTCGCCATCGGGAATTAAGTTGGCATCAGGGGCGTTGTCCCCTGTACATTCTTGTTGCCCGCCCCTTCGGGGGCGTGGTTGACAACTGCACAGGGGGTGACTGGCTTCGACTTCGATCTTGCAAGCCAGGTGAAGCGGGCCGAGGACTGCGGACATAACCTCGTTAATCCTGTGACCGCAAACAACAAGTGCCAATTCCAAGCGCACTGTGGTGGCCCAGGACTCCCTGGGTCTCGCTGCCTAAGTAGCGAAACCACTGTCAGCCCGGGAGCGCCTTCGGCCCGGTGTCTGGCATCGTTAGAAGGCTCAACCGATCGACCCGGCCACGGGGGAGATCGGGAAATCAAACAGTGGCTGAGCCCGTCGGCGACTCGCCTGCGTGATCGCCGGGGCTGAGAAAAGCACAGCAGGCTGCGCCCGGAGAAGCCCTGACTTGGGGTTGAAGGACGCGGGTTCGATTCCCGCCACCTCCACGCCATGTGGCGTTGCTCGAACGCGGCTCTTCCAGAGCGGCGGCGAGTAGTGCCGAGGTGTCATCAGCGGCGGTGTCCTTAGGACACCGCCGTTTTTGCGTTGGACGTGCGGGAGGGATGCGATGGCCGTGACCGGGTCGGCTGAAGGGCAACCGTCGGTCAGCCTTCGGCCACGAGACCATCAAGCATTCGCTCGTCAGTGGCAATAGCTGAGCATCGATTTCTTGCCAGATCCTCACCTGCCCAAAGCCGGGCAGTCGGCTGTCGCTCCATTGGAGCGATCAATTCGGACATTTACCTACAAACCTCATTCTGTGTGAAATAGTGGTTGATAAGGCGCATGCGTCTCTCGCCGGATGAGGGGGCAGTCAGAGGTGGCAGTGCCCTGGAACGACATGGAGCAACTGACCAGCGCCCACGAGAGGTTCTATGACGGGCGCGAGGTCGGGAGCAGCGTACGGAGTTCCATCCTGACGTCCTGGCAGCGTTGCCGGTTGCTCGGATTGATCCCCGACCAGCTGGAGATCCCCTATCAGGAGGACCTGGACCTGCACGGCCGGCTCATGCACGCGGCCGCCCCGGTGCTCGACAAGATGGAGGTCGAGCTCACCGGAGCCCGCGTGAGCGTGATTCTCTGCGATGACAAGGCCAGGGTGCTCCAACGCCGGGGCGGCGACCCCGAACTCAACAGAAGTCTCGACGGCGTCTGTCTCGCCGTCGGATTCGCCTTCGGCGAGCAGATCGCCGGCACCAACGGCATCGGCACGGCGCTGGCGGACAGAAAACCCAGCTACATCCTCGGCAGCGAACATTTCGCTGAATGCATGCACCCCTTCGCCTGTGCCGGCGCCCCCATCCGCGATCCGTTGAGCGGGCGCGTCGAGGGGGTCCTCGACCTCACCTGCCGGCGGTCCGACGCCGATCCGGCGATGCTGAAAGTCGTCCGCAACGCCGCCCACGCCATCGAGCAGCGCCTGTTGGAGCAGACCACACAACGGGAGCGTGACCTGCTCAGGGCCTTCCTGCGCACCCAGCGCGCCGCCCGGCCGCGCGACGGGCATGAAGGAGTGCTCCCCTCGATCAATGCCGTCCTGGGCCGCGCCGAACAGGCCCTGCTGCGGGAGAAGGCCGCGGAGCTGATCTCCTCCCCGCACCGGCTCACGGACCAGGTGGAGCTCTTCAACGGCCAGGTCGCCACCCTCATGCGCCGGTCGGTCGTCGGACCCTCGGGAGAGGTCGGCATCGCGGTCGAGGCGAGCTTCCCGGACGAGGCCAGACGCGTGCGCCGCGTGTCGGTCACCGCCCCCATGGCGGTGCCGCCCTCCTCGGACACTCTGGTGATCCCGGCCGCTTCGAGGAGCACCGAGCCGCGGCTGCCGCCCGAAGCGGCCCTCGCCCCCGGCCTGGCGCCCGCATCCGAACCCGTGCCGGCGCGCGCGTCCACTACCGAGGAGACCGCGGCTCCGGAAGCCGGGGCCGCCGCCGCGGGGATCAGCGGCAGCGAGGGATGGCTGCTGCTCGTCGGCGAACTGGGCGTGGGACAGCTCGCACTGCAGGCACGGCAGCGCCTGGAACTCCTCTACGACGCCAGCGTCCGCATCGGGGCCACCCTTGACGTGACCCGAACGGCGGAAGAGGTGGCCGAAGTGGTCGTCCCGCGGTTCGCGGACTTCGTCACCGTCGACCTGGTGGACGCCGTTCTGCGCGGGGACGAGGCGGCCTACGCCACCGGCGTGCTCCGCCGGGTGGCGATGGGCGCCATCTTCGAGGACTCCTACTTGACCGAGGTGGGGGATTCGGTCACTTTCGTCCAGTCCACCCCGCAGGGCCGCTGCATGGCTACTCAGGAAGCCGTACTGGAATCGGATCTGGCGGAGGCCCCGGGGTGGAAGGCCATAGATCCCGAGCGCACGGAGAAGATCCTCAAGTGCGGGATCCACTCGCTCATCGCGGTGCCCATGTACGCGCGCGGCGTGAACCTGGGCGTGGTCAGCTTCTACCGCTCGGAGCAGCGCGCCTTCGAATGTGACGACCTCCGCCTCGCCGAGGAGCTGGTCGGCCGCGCGGCGCTGTCCATCGACAACGCCCGCCAATTCACCCGCGAGCACAACATGGCGCTCGCCCTGCAGCGCAGCCTGCTTCCCCGGGGCCTGCCCTCGCAGAGCGCGGTCGAGGTCGCCCACCGCTACCTGCCCGCACACGGCGGGGTGAGCGGCGACTGGTACGACGTCATCCCGCTGTCCGGCGGCCGGGTGGCGCTGGCGGTCGGCGACGTCGTGGGGCACGGCCTGCACGCCGCCGCCACGATGGGTCGCCTGCGTACGGCCATGCAGAATTTCGCCGTCCTCGACCTGCCCCCGGAGGATCTGCTCGCGTGCCTCGACGAGCTCGTCGACCGGCTCGACGCCGACCAGGACGGCGGTGACGGGATCGTGGGCGCCACCTGCGTGTACGCGGTGTACGACCCGGTGTCCAGGCGCTGCACCCTGACCCGCGCCGGCCACCCGCTGCCCGCCCTCGTCCTTCCGGACGGAACCGTCGAATTCCCGGAGGTGCCGGCGGGCCCGCCGCTGGGCCTGGGAGGTCTCCCCTTCGAGACGGTCGACCTGGAGATCCCTGAGGGCAGCGAGCTCGTCCTCTATACGGACGGTCTCATCGAGGAGCGCAGCCGCGACATCGACGTGGGGCTCGGGCTGCTGCGGAGCGCCCTGACGCACCCCAGCCGCTCACCGGAGGAGACGTGCAAGGCGGTCATCGAAGCCCTGCTGCCCGGCCGCCCCAAGGATGACGTCGCCCTGCTCGTCGCCCGCATGCACGCGCTGGATGCCGACCATGTGGCCAGCTGGCAGCTGGCCGCCGACCCGGAGAACGTCTCCACGGTGCGCAGCGCGGTGACGGAGCAGCTGGAGCGCTGGGGCCTGGAGGAGCTGGAGTTCTCCACCGAGCTGGTGGTCAGCGAGCTGGTCACCAACGCGATCCGCTACGCCAGAGGGCCCATCGAGGTGCGCCTGCTCCGTGACTGCACTCTCACCTGTGAGGTGTCCGACTGCAGCAGTACCTCGCCCCGGATGCGCCGCGCCACGACCACCGACGAGGGCGGGCGCGGACTGTTCCTGGTCGCCCAGCTCGCCTCGCGCTGGGGCACCCGATACACGGCGAGTGGGAAGGTCATCTGGACCGAACTGGACCTGCCCGCGAGTCCCATCCTTCGCCACACGGAGAGGACTAGTGATCATGCAGCTTGAAGCACTCTTCAGACCGTCTCCGGTCAAGGAGTTCACGCCGCTGCCCCGGGCGCTGCTGGGCCCTGGAACGCATGAACTCGTCGGCCCGGAGGCCAAGGGGCTGGGCTTCAAACGGGCACTGGTCGTCACCTCGGGTCTCAGGGGTACGGACATCGTGCAGCGGATCGTCGACCAGGGGAAGTACAACGGCGTGGACTTCGTCGTCTACGACAAGGTCGAGTCCAATCCCAAGGACTACAACTGCATGGACGCCGCGGAGGCGTTCCGGGAGAACAAGTGCGACTCCTTCGTCTCCATCGGCGGCGGTTCCTCGCACGACGCCACCAAGGGCGCCCGGATATCCCTCGCGCACGACGGTCGCAGCATCAACGAGTTCGAGGGCTACCACAAGGCGGAGAACCCGGACAACCCACCGCACATCGCGGTCAACACCACCGCGGGCACGGGCTCTGAGACCACGTCGCTGTTCGTCATCACCGATACCACGACCGACCCGGACAACCCGCACAAGTACGCGGCCTTCGACCGTTCGGCGCGGGTGACCCTGGCCATCGACGACCCGGTGCTCTACTACGACTGCCCGATCGACTACACCGCGCAGTGCGGAATCGACGTGCTCACGCACGCCTCCGAGGCCTACGTGTCACGGCTGGACTTCGCGCCCGCGCTCGGCCAGGCCCTGCAGGCCGTCGAGATCACCGCGCAGTACCTGCGCACCGCCACCTGGGACGGCCGCAACCTGGCCGCCCGCGAGGCCATGATGTACGGCCAGTACATCGCCGCCCAGGCGTTCAACTCCGGCGGCCTGGGCCTCGCCCACTCGATCTCGCACGCGATCAGCGCCTACTACGACCTGCACCACGGGCTCAACAACGCCGTGCTGCTGCCGCGGGTCTGGGCCTTCAACATGCCGGTGGCCTACCGGCGGTTCGCCGACATTGCCCGCGCCATGGGCGTGGACACCACCGGCATGACCACGGTCCGCGCGGCCGACGCCGCGCTCGAGGAGCTCATCCGCCTGGTGCGCGACCTCGGCATGCCGGAGAAGCTCACGGACGTGAACCAGGGCACGTACTCCAAGAACCGGCTCGGGCAGGGCCCCACCGGGTTCTACCAGCGGTCGAGCGAGATCATCGGAGACGACGCCGACATCGATCGCCTCACCCGGCACACCCTCGGCGACTCCTGCGTCCCGACCAACCCCAAGGAGGGCACCTACGACACCGTCCGTCCGCTCGTCGAGCACTGCATGAACGGCGACCTGGACGACCTGCTCATCTGAGGTGAGAGCCTTCATGCGAACGGAGAGACCGTGACCGACATCCCACACGCCGACGGCACGCCCGCACCCGATGCGTTCGAGTCGGTCACGGATGTGGTGGAGAAGTTCGCCGCGCACGGATACATCTCCGACCGCCGGTTGGCCACCACCGTGTACCTGCTGTTCCGCCTGGGCAAGCCGATCCTGCTGGAAGGCCCGGCCGGGGTCGGAAAGACGGAACTGGCGAAGGTCCTGGCCGCGGCCACCGGACGCCGGCTGCTGCGCCTGCAGTGCTACGAAGGGCAGGACGAGTCGAGGGCGCTGTACGAGTGGGACTACGGAAAGCAGCTCCTGTACACGCAGATGCTGCGCGAGAAGATCAGCGAGATCGTCGCGGACGCGCCGGACCTCGCCGCCGCCGTGGAGCGCATCGGCGATCAGGACAGCGTCTTCTTCTCCGACCGCTTCCTGTCGCCCCGGCCGGTCCTCGAGGCCATCCGCAGTCCCGAGCCGACGGTCCTGCTCGTCGACGAGATCGACCGCGCCGACGAAGCGCTGGAGGCCGTGCTGCTGGAGTGCCTGGACGAGTATCAGGTCTCGGTGCCCGAGATCGGCACCTACATCGCGCCGGTCCCGCCGTTCGTCGTGTTGACCTCGAACAACACCAGGGACTTGTCGGCCGCCCTCAAACGGCGGTGTCTGCACATGTTCCTGGACTACCCGGACGCCGAGCGGGAGCTGAAGATCGTCCGTTCCAAGCACACCGGGCTGCCCGATGCGCTGGCCGTGCAACTGGTCGGCGTGGTGCGCGAACTGCGCGGCCTGCGGCTGCGGAAGAGCCCCGGCATCTCCGAGACGGTCGACTGGGCCCGCGCTCTGGCCGTGCTGGGGGCCGCGGAACTGGACGCGCAACTGCTCATGGAAACCGTCAACGTGGTGCTGAAATACGAACGCGACCTGAACCGGGCGCTCGAGGTGCTGCCCCGCCTGGCCTTCGGACGGCAGACGGCGCCCGCCTCGCCGGCTCACACCCACACCGACCGTCACAGTCACCCCGCGCACACCTACGCCAACGGTCACGGCCACGTCCAGCGGCCCGCCCCGGGCGGTGGCAACGGCGGCGGCCACGGCCCGTCCGATCACGCGTCACTCGGCGACGAGCCGGACGGCCGCGCCGTGCGGGCGGCGATGGACCAGCTCGGCCGGCACGAGTTGGGCTACCGCCTGCCGGCCGAGTCCCCAGGCAGCGGCGCGGCGGGGCACCCCGGCCCTGAACACCACGACGACGGGCACCCCGGCGACGCCACGGGCCAGGGACAGCGCGCGTTCTCCGCGGCCATACGCCGCCGGGCGCGCTGAGCGCGTGAGCACAGGAGCCCGCATGGAAGCAAGCATCCACTACTTCGTCCGGCTGCTGCGCCTGTCGGGTGTGCGGGTCTCGGTCTCCGAGACGATCGACGCGATGAGGGCCGCGGCGCAGCCGGGCATGCTGGGCGACCGCGACACGCTGCGCGAGGCCCTGCGACTGACTCTGATCAAGGACCGGCGTGACGACGCGATCTTCGACGCGCTGTTCGCCTTCTTCGCCCTCGCACCGCCGAACCCCGCCGAGGACCGGCACGGCCACCAGCACGGGCACGACGACCTGGCCGACACCGCCGCGGCCACGTCGTTCACCTTTTCCGAAGAGCCCTCGCGAATCCCGCAGCCGGGTCACGACCACGGCCCGCCCCACGACATCCGCGACTACTTCGATCCTCAGGACCTCGCCCAGCGGTACAACCCGCACCAGGAGGCCAGCAAGATCGACCGCACCGCGCTGACCCAGGAGATCGTCCTCTCCCAGGACCGGCAGCGGTCCTCCGCCGACGCCACCCTCGTCGCCGGCGTGGAGCTGGAGGCCGAAAGGGTGCACAACGCCGGAACGCCGGGCCGGCTGTCCCAAGGCAACTCCCTCCGCGCGCGCACCGACATGACCGTCGCAGGACCTGCGAACGGCCCATCCGCAGACGAGCCGGAGGGGCCGGAGCCCGCCATTCCGCGCGACCGGGCACAGGCGGCCGACGGTCTGGCCGAACTGCTGGTACGCCACCTCGCCACGTTGGCCGAGCTCACCGCCGCCGTCGAGGCGAGCGCCGGCGAGCGGACGCGTACGGAGGAGGTGGACGAGCAGAGCCGCCGGGAGTTGGAAACGTCGCTGCGCCGGCTCGCCCGCACGCTGCCCGGGGCGCTGACCGCCACCCGGCGCAACAGCCCGCGCGGCCGGGCGCACCCCGCCCGCACCATGCGGCAGAACATGCGCTACGACGGAGTCCCCTTCCGGCCGGTGACCACGACCCGCGCCGAGAACGCGCCCCGGCTCCTCGTCCTCGCCGACGTCTCACTCTCGGTACGGGCCACCGCCCGCTTCACCCTGCACCTGGTGCACGGCCTTCAGGCGCTGTTCGGCCAGGTCCGCTCGTTCGCCTTCGTCGACGAACCCCAGGAGATCACCAAACTGTTCGCGGAACACTCGCTGGCGCGGGTGTCCGACCTGGTGTTCGGCGCGGCCGGCGGACTGCTCAACGTCGAGGCCGACTCCGACTACGGCCGCACCTTCGAGCTGATGCTCGCGGAGCACCGCTCCGCGCTGACCCGGAAGACGACCCTGCTGATGCTCGGAGACGGCCGGGGGAACGGCCACGACCCGAAGCTGGACGCCTTCGAGGAGCTCACCAGGCGGGCGCGGCAGACCATCTGGCTCACCCCGGAACCCCGGTATTCCTGGCCGCTCGGCAGCTGTGACCTGCCCGGATACGCCCAGCACTGCGATCAGATCCATGTGGTGCCCGACCTCGCGAGGCTCGAGGACGTCGCGCACCTGCTGGCGCAGCGGACCACAGGAAGATGAACCGGCCGCCCCTTACCTGCTGAACAGCGTGGGCAAGGGGCGGCGGGTTCATGGCTAGCGCGCCCGCGTGTAGGCGATGCGCGGCATTTCCGGGGCGGTCATGCCGTTCCCGATGAAGAAGCCCGCCTGCGGCGGCTGGTTGTAGCCGACGTTCTGCCAGGCCACCGAGAGCCGGTAGACGGGGTCGTGCATCAGCGTGCGGATCCTGAGGTCGGTCACCTCGACGGTCGTGTAGAGGCGCAGCTCGGTGCTGTCCTCGGACCGCCAGACGATCTCCTCCCGCCAGTCCCCGTACAGGTCGGCCTGGATGGTCGGCGTCCCCTTCGTGGAGTTGTTCGAGTAGGTGCCCGCCGCGCGGAGGATCTCCTTGCTCGCGGTGCCGTCCCACTTGGCGATCGTGCCCACGCCGACGCCCTTGGCATTGTCGTAGGTGTGGTCGACGATCTCGCGCAGCGGGTCGGCGTCCCACCAGGCGAGGAAGTTCGCCGCGGGGATCGCCTGGCCGATCAGCTCGCCGGAGGCGGTGCGCAGCTCACCCTGCGTGGCGTTCCACTCGCCCGTCGCCGTCACCGCCCACGACTCCGCGCCGGGGTGCTTGGGGTCGATGTCGGCGGAGGCGCCGCGGCCCGTGTCCTTCGTGGCGGGCATGGACCACAGCACCTCGCCCGTGGCGGCGTCCCTGAACGTGGCTCCCCGGTTGCCGCTGGAGCCCATGTCCTCGTGCGCCGCGAACACCTCGTAGCCGGGCCTGCTCGGGTCCAGGTCACTGACGTGCAGCGCGTCGCCGTGCCCCAGGCCCGTGCTGTACAGGCCCTCGCCGTCGTCGTCGACCGTCATCGAGCCGAACACGATCTCGTCCTTCTGGTCGCCGTCCACGTCGGCGACGGCCAGGTTGTGGTTGCCCTGCCCGGCGAAGGAACGGTTGCCCTCGGCGGCGGAGTCGAAGACCCACCGCTGCTTGAGGTCCTTGCCGTCGAAGTCATAGGCGGCCAGGACGGTGCGCGTGTAGTAGCCGCGGCTGAAGACGACCGACGGGTGCTCGCCGTCGAGGTAGGCGACCGCCGCGAGGAACCGGTCCACGCGGTTGCCGTACCCGTCGCCCCACGCGGCCACGTCGCCGCGAGGGGGGAGGTAGTTCACGGTGTCGATCGCCTTGCCGGTGGCACCCTCGAACACGGTGAGGTACTCCGGGCCCGACAGCACGTACCCGCTGGAGTTGCGGTAGTCCTTGCTGGGGTTGCCGATGACGGTTCCCGCGGCGTCGACGGTGCCGTCGGCCGTCTTCATGACCACCTCAGACCGGCCGTCGCCGTCGAGGTCGTAGACCATCATCTGGGTGTAGTGCGCCCCCGCGCGGATGTTCCTGCCGAGCGAGATCCGCCACTTCCGCTTGCCCGCCATCGTGTAGGCGTCCACGTAGACCAGCCCGGTGTAGCCGGCCTGCGAGTTGTCCTTGGCGTTGGAGGGATCCCACTTCAGGACGATCTCCAGCTGCCCGTCGCCGTCCAGGTCGCCGACCGAGGCGTCGCCCGCGCTGTAGGTGTACGGCTGGCCGTCCTTGGTGTAGTCGGCGGCCGGCTTGTCCAGCGGGATCGACGCGTACGGCTTGCTCCACACGCCGAACTCGCCGGTGGGGTCGTCACCCGAGGGGACCACCCGGTAGGTGGACTGGGGCGTGCCCTCGGGGTCGAGGTAGTTCGTGGCTCCGGAGACCTTCTTGATCTGCTTGCCGTCACGCCAGATCTCGAAGGTCCGGTCGTCCTCGTCCATACCGAGCAGCCGCCAGCCGAGGTAGACCCCCGCGCTGGTGGCGACGGCGACAGGCGCCCTGTCCAGGCGCTCCATCTGCCGCTTCAGCCTGGTCGCGGCCCGCGAGGTCGCCGACGGCGAGGGCTCGGAGGCCCCGCCCTTGTTGACGGCCGTGATCCTGTAGTGGAACGGCACCGTCGTGAGCACCTCGCGGTCGGTGAACGCGGCCTCCTGCGTGAACGCGATCCGCGCGTAGGGCCCTTCGGCCTTCTCCGCCCGGTGGACGCGATACAGCAGCGCGCCTTCGACCTGCGGCCAGCTCAGCTCCACGCTGTTCTGCTCGATCTTGCCGATGCGCGGCGCCTGCGGCACGCCCGGCGCCGTCACCGACTCGTCCACGGTGGCGACCCGCAGCGCGGCCGAGGGTACCGACTCGTCGCCGGCGGGGTCCAGAGCGGTCACCGTGTAGTCGTAGCGGGTGCCGATCTGAGCCTTGTCGTCGGTGTAGGAGGTGCCGGAGACCTTGCCGAGGAGGGTGGGCTTCCCGTCGCCCTCTTCAGCCCTGAAGACCCGGTAGCCTCCCGCGCCGTCCGTCGCGGTCCAGCTCAGCGGGACCTCGGCGGTGATCCCCGAGAAGGTGACCGATCCGGCCGTCAACCCCTCTGGAGCCGTCAGGACGGGCGTGATCTCCAGGCCGTTGAGGTGGGCGGTGGTGCCCGACACCACGACGTTCAGCTGGCCGTCGGCGACCTTCACACCGGAGATGGCGGTCGTGGCGACGTTCCTGCTGCCGGAGACGGCGACGGCGGCGCCGCCCTCCGCGGAGATGTTCGTCCGCGCGGTGCCCAGCAGGTCGCCCACGTACGCCTTCAGCCCGTACAGGCCGTTCGGCACGTCCACCTTGAACTCGTAGGAGCCGCCGAAGTAGGCGACGAAGTCCCTGCCCAGGTCGTCCAGCGTGGCGCCGCGGTCGCGGTCGATCATGCCGGTGGCGTTCGTGAGCCCGAAGCCCTTCTCGGGCGTGTAGATCGTGGCCCGCGTGACCTGGGTGTACCCGGCGGCGACCGGCCCGGTCGGTGGCCCGAAGTCGTACTTGTACTTGGCCTGCTTCGTGGTGATCGTGACAGGGTCGGACGGCTCGGAGTCGCCGCGCCCGTTCACCGCCACCACGCGGAACTCGTACGTCTTGCCCTCGGCCAGGCCCGAGACCGAGGCCTGCGGGATCGCCGAGGTGGTGGCGAGCGCGCCGTCGCGGAGCACCTTGTAGACGTCGGCGGTCTCGGTGGCGTCCCACTTCAGCACGGCGCCCGCGTTGGAGATGCCGCCCGCCACCAGGCCCGTGGGCTTGGCGGGGACGGCGGCGGGCGGCTCTATCTCCCGCACCAGCCCGGACAGCGGCAGCCCGAGCGCCTTCACGCCGCTCGCGACCAGGCGTGCCATCTGGATGGCGCCGTACTCCTGGAAGTGGGTGTTGTCGGTGGCGCCGTTCGGCCAGGCCCCATAGACCCCGGCCGGGACGTGCAGGAACACGGACTTGGCCGCCTCCGGCCCGATCGTGTCCAGGAACTCCCTGCTCAGGGTGGACAGGTCGACCAGGGCGACGTTCTCCTCCTGGGCCAGCTCCTTCATCTTCGCCACGTATTCGGGGAAGGAGACCTTGAACTTGCCGGTCGTGGCGTCGTAGTCCAGGCGGGAGACGGGCGTGACCAGGATCGGGGTCGCCTTGCGCTGCCTGGCGCCGTCGACGTAGACCCGCAGGTACTCCTTGTAATCAGCGGGTGAGGCGTACCTGTCGGGGACGCTGACGGTCGCGTCGTTGTGCCCGAACTGGACGAAGAAGTAGTCGCCCGGCCTGATCGCGCGCAGGACCGTGTCGAGGCGGCCCTGGGTGATGAAGTTCTTGGAGCTCCGGCCACCGATGGCGTGGTTGTCGAAGGCGACGCCGGTGGTGAAGAACTGCTCGATCATCTGGCCCCATCCGGCCTCCGGCGCCCAGAACGGCTCGTAGGTCTGGACGGTCGAGTCGCCCGCGATGTAGGCGGTCGGGAGGGTGCCGGGGGAGCGGTCGGCCTGCTTGGTGATGACCAAGGAGTTGATCTTCGGCGCGCTCCCGGAGAAGACGAGGTCCAGCTTCCCGTCCACCAGGGCGATGCCGAAGGACATCTCCAGGTACTGGCCCGCGGGCTTGGCCGTCTGCTGGACCTTCGGGATCGACTCCACCGTGATCGCGATGTCGCTGGCCTCGGTGGCGTCACCGGCGATGAGGGAGACCGTGTAGTCGCCGTTGGGCAGGTCCACGCTGAAGGTGGCGCCGCCGGCGGTGACGAAGTCGGAGCGGAGGGCGTCGCCCGTGGCTCTGTCGGCCGAGGACAGCGCCGAGGTGTCGGCGAAGCCGTACCCCTGGGCCGAGCTGTAGCCGGTGCTCTCGGTGACGCGCGTGTAGCCCTCTTGAAGAGCGCTGCCGGAGGTGCCGAAGTCGAAGGCGCGGTCGGCCTCCGCGGCCTGGGCGCTCAATGGTGTCAGCGTTAACATGCCGGCGAGAAGGGCGATGGGCGCGATTTTGCGCATGGGGCGTCCATTCGGGGTGGTGCAGAGGGGAGGGGGGTGGGTTTTTCGGCTGTGATTTGAACGTTTTAATGGGGATCCGAAATCAAGTGTGATCGGAGAGTCACACTGCTGTCAACGGTGATGTGATGTGCCCCCCGTGCTGGGCTCTTCCCGACAGCGCGGGCGGCGCGCTCCGCGACGATCTCCCGCAGTTGGGCTGAACTTCACTCCTGACACACCTGGCGCAAATAGCGTGACGCGCATCCCTGACTTCGTAAGGAGATGCGATGTTGCGTCGAACCCTGGGCGTGCTGGCCGCCGCCGGAGCCATGCTGCTGACGGCCGTGCCCGCCACGGCCGCCAGCGCCGAGCCCCTTCCCCGGGCGCACGCCCACAACGACTACGAGCACGAGCGGCCGCTCCTGGACGCCCTCGACCACGGGTTCACCAGCATCGAGGCCGACATCTACCTGGTGGACGGCGAGCTGCGCGTCGGTCACGACCCCGAGGACCTGCGCCCCGGCCGCACGCTCCAGTCGCTCTACCTCGACCCGCTGGCCCAGCTCGTACGCCAGGGGCACGGGCACGTCTTCCCCGGCAGCCGGCAGCAGCTCCAGCTCCTGGTGGACATCAAGAACACCGGCGTGGCCACGTACATCGAGCTCGACAAGGTGCTGGGGGCGTACCGGAAGATGCTCACCACCTACCACAAGGGCCTGGTGAAGCCCGGCGCGGTGACCGTGGTCATCAGCGGCGACCGGCCCCGCGCGCTCATGGCCGCGCAGGAGCGGCGCTACGCCTTCTACGACGGGCGGATGTCCGACCTGGGGCGGGGCAACGCGTCGCTGATCCCGCTGATCAGCGACAACTGGACGAATCACTTCACCTGGCGCGGCGAGGGTGAGATGCCCGCCGCCGAACGGGCCAAGCTGCGGCAGATCGTGGCGACCGCGCACCGCGACGGGCAGCGCGTGCGGTTCTGGGCCACGCCCGACGCCGCCGGTCCGGCCAGGGACGCGATCTGGCAGGAGCTGATCGCGGCGGACGTGGACCACGTCAACACCGACGATCTGGCCGGGCTCCAGCGGTTCCTGCGCGAGCACGACACCGAGCGCGCCGCCGCGTAAATCCCGGTGCGGTGCCGGTAATGCCCCGGTAAGGTCCGGAGCGAGACTGGCCGCGGGACTTCGGTGCGACTTCCGGAATCCGCCTTTAACGCGATAGTTCGCAGCTCGTGCCCCCATTCCCCGGCCAGTCCCCGACCCCCGGGGAGAGCCGATGGAGACCTACGCCGACCTGATCGAGTGCGAGGATGTGCTGCTCTTCGCGAACGCGGCGATCACCTCGACCGGCCAGCGCGAGTTCCACAGCGCGGCCGGCGAGCAGCGGCTCTCCCTCGACTTCCTGCACCGCTACGTCCAGGGCAACTACCCCGGCCTGTACGCCGCCACGCTGGCACTCGACATCAACGACCACAACGCCGCCCTGATCATCGCCAACCTGCTGGCCCAGCCGGGGCAGGGCGACGGACGGCTGATCGCGGGACGGCTGGCCCGCATGAGCCCGCCCCGCGTCTACCGGCTCTTCCAGCGGCTGCGTCGCGACGGCGTCAACAACCGGCGCACCCGCGCTCTCATCCGCGACTGGCTCGCCGGCCGCCCCGACCTGGCCTTCGACGCCGTCAAGTACCGCGCGGCGGTGAAGGCCGCGGTTCGGCACGCGCATCTGCGACTGCCGGGCGAGCTGGGCGACTTCCTCTTCGCTCCGTTCAGCCGCAGGCGCTACGAAACCCCCGTGCTGGAGGCCTGGCGGCGCGCCCACTATGACAAGACGGCGCTGTACGACCTCCCGTACACCGTCGCCGAGGGCTTCGCCGCCCGCCACGGCATCAGCAGGACCCTGTTCCTCGAACGCATCGCCCCCAACCTGACCAGGCTCGAACGGCTGCGCCTCGCCGAGTCCGCGCGCGCGGACGGCCTCGACACCGAGGCGGATCTGGCCGCGATGCCGCTGGTCAGGCTGGCCTCCTACGTGCTGTCGCTGCCTGCCGACGCGCGCACGCGGCGCCGTGCCGAGCTGGCGGGGGCGCTGCGGGCCGCGGCCGCCCGCGTGGCGGGCCCGCGGGCCGGGACGTGGGGGAGCGTGGCGGCCGTGCTCGACGACAGCTTCTCCTCGTTCGGCTCGCCGGTGAAGCGGCGCCGGCCGCTGGCCGTCGCGCTGGCCTGTCATTACCTGCTGGAGGCGCTGGCCGGGACCTACCGTGGCCTGTGGCTGTCGCGCCGGACCGACCCGCTCCAGGTGCGGCCGTCCGGGCCCACGCCACTGGGGCAGCGCATCCTCGACGCGCTGGAGTCGCGGCCTGACATGCTCGTCATCGTCTCCGACGGCTGGGACAACGCGCCGCCCGGGCTGGCGGGCGAGGTGCTGCGCGTCTGGCGGCGCAAGCTCGACCCCCGGGGCGAGGTGGGCATCGTGCACGTCAACCCGGTGTACGACGCGGGGCAGTTCGACGTGCGGCGGCTGTCGCCGATGGTGCCGACGGCCGGGATCCGCGACGCCGAGGACCTGCCGGCGCTGGTGGAACTGGCCAGGTTCGCGGAGGGCAGGACCGGCCCCGCCGAGCTGCGGGCGTACCTCGCGGACCGGGCGGCCCGCCTGGACGGCGGGATGGTTCCGGACGGCGGGGCGGTTCCGGAGGACGGGGCGGTTCTGGAGGGCGGGGCGCGATGATCGATCTTTCCGGGCTCGACACGCGGCCCGCGCAGACCTGGGGCGCGATGCGGCTGGTGCCGCTCGTGCGCCGCGAGCCCATCGAGGACCTGCGGCTGCACGCCAAGGTGTACGGCGACGAGCTCTCCATGGTGTCCCTGCCCGACAGGACCGTCTACACGGCGTACGTGCCGCACGCCTTCGTCGCGTCGTGGACGGATGACGGCACCCCCGCGGCGGCGTACGGCACGCAGCTCGGGCAGGCGCTGCGGCACATGCCCGTCAGGTTGCGCCGCAGGATGACGCGGCGCGTGGCCAAGAACCGGCTCAGGTTCCTGCCGCTGCACCTGGCCGTCGAGGGCTTCCTGGCGCTGCACTTCGGCGGTCCCGCGCTGGCCTGGGAGGAGTGGTCACGCCAGGCGCTCTCGCACGGGCTGTCCCCACGGGCCGAGGACGCCTACACCGGCGCCGAGGTGCGCGGGCTGGACGACGCGCTCAAGGTCTTCGAGATCCACCCGGGGCAGTGCGGGCTGCTGCTGTACGCGGCCGACACGCTGGCCAGCGCCTTCGTCGTGCCCCACCCGGATGACTACCGGGCGCTGCACCCCACGCTCATCCGCGACCTGTACGGCGAGCTGATCTACGACTACGCCCTGTTCTACCCGGCCGGGGACTTCCCCGCGGTCATCGACGAGACGGCGGTCACCTCGCTGGCCGACCTGCGGGCCGAGGCCGTGCGGCAGGAGCGCGAGTGGGCGGCCTTCCACGACTCGGTCATGGCCGCCGGGCTGCTCCACGCCCCCGCGCACGTGGAGGAGGTCTACCGGCTGGGCCGGTTCGCTCTGAGCCGGTTCCTGCCTGCGTTCGAGCGGAAGAGCGAGAACCACATCGGCGAGACGATCACCGATGGGGAGGGGCGGCTGGCGTACCTGAAGACGTTCCGGCTGTCGGAGGCGCAGAGCCGGCGCGGTCACCTGCTGAGCGTGCTGGCCACCCACGGGTGGAGCCTGCCCGCGACCGCCGCCACTCTCCGGACCAGCACCGCGGAGTTGGGGCTGCGGCTGGAGCGCGCCGGGTACGGGCACCTGCTGCGGCAGGATGTGCTCGACGGCTACCGCAAGGCGGTCAATGGGCGCAGCCCGCGTACTCGTCGAGGCGGCGCAGCATCGCCGCCAGCATGAGCGGGAACATCGCCACGTGCGCGACCATCATCAGCACGTCGCCGTCGATGACGCCGAACCACAGCATGGGGAAGAGCGGCACGACCGGAACGAACATGGCCGCGCACATCTCCAGGGTCGAGGCCCAGCCGTGGCGGCGGATCCGCATCCACACGGTCATGCCGACGGACATGTTGAACGCCATGATCAGGTAGCCGAGCTCGGGATACTCGCGGTGGGAGACGCTGAGGCCGAGGACGTCGAGGAGGGCGCCGAGCGCGAACATCCCCACGAACATGGCGATGATCATCTCGACGTAGTGGAGGGCGAACCGGCCCCAGCGGCGGCCTTGCGGAGCTGTCGTCGTCGTCATGCCCCCGACTCTGGCCGAGGCCGCGGGCCGCGCCAAGGCGGGCGGCCGGAGAGGTCCGGAAACTTGGGTTCTACGTCCATCGGACCTACAGTCGGGGGCATGGAGGTTCGGCGGGTGATCGTGGTGGCGTACGACGCGGCCGAGTTACTGGAAATCGCCTCCGTCACCTCGACGCTGGAGAGCGCCAACTGGCACGGCGCGGCACCGTACTACGAGGCGCGCGTGGCCACTGTCGGCGGCCACGCCATCACCTGTTCCAGCGGGCTGACCCTCCAGGCTCAGCAGGCGCTGGAACGAATCAGCGGGCCGCTCGACACGCTCGTCGTGGCCGGCGGCATCGGCTACGAGAACGCCGCCGCCGACCCGGTGATCGTCGCCCACGTCCGCAGACTGGCCCGGGAGAGCCGCCGCGTCGCGTCCGTCTGCACCGGCGGTTGGGTCCTCGCCGCCGCCGGCCTGCTCGACGGGCGGCGCGCCACCACGCACTGGCAGCAGGCGCAGGAGATGGCCGCCCGCTTCCCCAAGGTCGCCGTCGACCCGGACCCGATCTTCATCCGCGACGGCAACGTCGCCACGTCCGCCGGGATCACCGCCGCCCTCGACCTCACCCTGGCCTTCGTCGAGGAGGACAACGGCGCCGAACTGGCCCGTACGGTGGCCCGCAACCTGGTCACCTACCTGCAGCGGCCGGGCGACCAGGCGCAGATGAGCATGTTCGTCGAAGCACCCTCGCCGGCCAACAGCCTGGTCAAACGGGTCGTCGAGCACATCACCGGGCATCTCGCCGCCGATCTGACCACACCCGTGCTGGCGGACGCCGCGGGTGTGAGCGAGCGGCACCTCACCCGGCTGTTCCTCAAGCACCTGGGGCAGACGCCTGGACGCTTTGTCAGGCAGGTCCGTACGGAGGCCGCCGCGCACCTGCTGGCCTCCACGTCACTGCCGCTGCCCTCGATCGCGGTGCGGTGCGGGTTCGGGACGGCGGAGACGTTGCGGCAGGCGTTCCTCGACCGGTACGGGATCCCGCCCTCGCGCTACCGGGTGACACAGGGCTCGGCCGCCGGCTGATGCCGGGATCTGGCTAATGTGTCTGCGGTGAACGGTGACCGGGTCATTGGCGGGTACGCGCTGCGGCGCCTGCTCGGCCGGGGCGGCATGGGCGAGGTTCACCTCGCGGCCACGCCCACCGGCGGCCTGGCCGCCGTCAAGATCATCAATCCCGCGCTGGCCCGGGATCCGGCGTTCCGGCGGCGCTTCGAGCGGGAGGTGGCCGCTGCCCGCCGGGTGGCCAGGTTCTGCACCGCTCCCGTTCTGGACGCCGGAATCGACGGCGACGTCGCCTATCTCGTCACGGAATACGTGAGAGGGCCGGACCTGGCGGAGGCCGTACGGGATCAAGGGCCTTTGTCCGGCGGGAACCTGGAGGCGCTGGCGGTCGGGATCGCGACCGCGCTGAGCGCCATCCACGGGGCCGGGGTCATCCACCGCGACCTCAAGCCCTCCAACGTGCTGCTCTCGCCGCTCGGTCCCCGGGTGATCGACTTCGGCATCGCCCAGCTCGTGGACAACGACAGCCTGGCCAGTCAGGCGATACTCGGCACGCCCGCGTTCATGGCGCCCGAGCAGGTACGCGGCGAGCCGCTCACGCCCGCCACCGACGTCTTCGCGTGGGGCGGGGTGATCGCGTTCGCGGGGACGGGGCGGCTGCCGTTCGGCGGCGGGGCGCCTGGTGAGGTGCTGTATCGGATCATGCAGGACGGGCCCAGGCTGGATGGGCTCGACGAGGGGATCAGGGAGGTGGTCTCGCGGGCGCTCGCCAAGGACGCCCACCTGCGTCCCACCGCTCAGGGCCTGCTGTCCGAACTGGTCGGCGGCATCCGCCTGACCACGGCCACCGAAGTGGTGGAACGCACGTGGACGGGCGCCGTGACGGCTGATGCGGGTCTGTCCGCCGCATGGGCGCCCGCCGCACGACCGCATGACTCACGGGCACCGGACCCGGGGGCACCCGGGGGGCGGCGACGGTGGCCGTGGGTCGCCGGGGCGGCCGCCGCGACCGCCCTCGCCGTCGCCGCGGCCCTGGCCGTACCCGGGCTCCGGCAGCAGACCTGGCCGTACGAGGCCGGCTTCGGCGACGCCTGGGCGATCGGCACGTCGGAGGGCGGCACCGCACGGCAGGCGGGCACCGGCTACGAGCTGACGGTCAATCCCGGCTGGCGGTTGTGGAAGTCGGCGCCCAGGCAGGAGCCGGAGACCGGCGTGATCGTCAGCGCGAAGGCCACCCTGGCGGAGGGAGCCGGTGAGTACGGTGTGTGGTGCCACGGCTCGGCAAGCTCGGGAGACCGCTACGAGTTCGTGGTGAGCGGCTCGGGCAAGGTCACGATCGTCAAGCGCCGCACGGGCACGCAGGGCAAGATCCTGTACGGCCCGGCGAACGTGAAGGGCGCGGCGGTCAACCGCATCGTGGCCGAGTGCGGCAGGAGTGGGGACAAGGTGACGTTACGCATGTGGCTGAACGAAGGCCTGGTCGCGGAGGCGGCCGACACCGACGCCCCCTACGGCCCCGCCGAGGCGGGCGTGCACGCCGCCTCCGGTGCGACGGGCTCCGCACGTGTCCGCTTCGACTCGTTCGCCCTCCGACCGGTGGCCCAGTGACGTTGCCAGAGCCGGACGGGCGCGTGCGGTTCGGCGTGCTGGGACCGCTGCGGATCGATGGAGGCCAGGCGCCGGGGCCGGCCAAGCACCGTACGCTGCTGGCCGCGCTCCTGCTGTCGGTCCCCGAGCAGGTGCCGGTCGAGCGGCTGATGTCCATGGTCTGGGACGACCGGCCGCCGGCCTCCGCCGAGTCGGTGCTCAGGGTGTACGTCAGCGCGCTGCGCAAGATCGTCGACGGCATCCGCACGGTTCCCGGTGGCTACCTGATCGAGGCCGAGCCGGACGACGTCGACTGCCACCGGTTCGCGCGGCTGGTCGCCTGGGCCAGGCAGGAGCGGGCGGCGGGTCAGGTGGAAGAGGCGGCCAACGGGTTCAGGGCGGCGCTGGCGTTGTGGCGGGGACAGGCGCTGGCCGACGTCGAGTCGTCGGTGCTGCGCCGGGCGCACGCCGTACCGCTGGAGGAACTGCGTCTGACCGCGCTGGAGGAGCGCGTCGAGCTGGACCTGCGGCTGGGCAGGGGCGCGGAGGTGGTGGGCGAGCTGCGGGCGCTGGTCGGCGCGCACCCGCTGCGGGAACGGGCCTGGGTACTCCTCATCGAAGCCCTGCACCAGGCGGGACGCAGATCGGAGGCACTCGGCGCCTACCAGGACGCGCGCCGGATGCTGGTGGAGGAGCTGGGCCTGGAGCCGGGCGCCGAACTGACCGCCGCCCAGCAACGCGTGCTGTCCGACGCCGCCGAGCACCCGCGCGACGGCGTTCGGCGGCAGGCGCCGGCCGGTGAGGCCGGTCGGCGCGCGGGGGTGATCGACGAACTGCCGCCGGATATTTCGGATTTCACCGGTCGGCAACAGGCCCTCGACTGGATCGACCGAACCGCCCGCGACCAGGCGTCGGCGGCGGCACCCGTACACCTGGTGCTGCACGGCCCGCCCGGCTGCGGGAAGTCGGCCGTGGCCGTGCACGCCGCCACCCATCTCGACACTCCGGACGGCCGCCTCTACGCCGCGCTCGGCGCCAGGCCGCCCGGCGCCGTGCTGGAAGACCTGCTGCGCTCGCTGGGCTGCCCGGACGGCGCGGTGCCGCCGGCGCTGGACGACCGCGTACGCCTCTACCGCAGCATGACGGCCCGCAGGCGGCTGCTCGTCGTGCTGGACGATGCCGCCGACGAAGCCCAGGTACGTCCCTTGCTGCCGACCGGCCCCGGCAGCCTCACCCTGGTCACCAGCAGGTCGTCGCTGCCGGGGCTGGAGGCGGCGCGGGCGTACGAACTGGGGGTTCTCGACGAGGACGAGGCCGTGGCCATGCTCGGGGGCGTGGCGGGTCACGAGCGGGTGGTGGCCGAACCCGAGGCCGCCCGGCGCATCGCCGGGCTCTGCGGCCACCTGCCCCTGGCTCTGCGCATCGCCGGATCCCGGCTGGCCAGGAAGCCGGGCTGGACGCTCGACCACCTGGCGGAGCGGCTTCGGGACGAACGGCGCAGGCTCGACGAGCTCAGCGCGGGCGACCTGGCGGTACGCGGCAGCCTGGCGCTGGGCTACCGCGGCCTGCCCGACCCGGAACGCCGGCTGCTGCGCGACCTCGGCGCCCTGTCCGCCCCCGACTTCGCCTCCTGGGTGCTCGGGGCGGATCTGGAGCCGCTGGCGCAGGCCGGCCTGCTGCAGTCGCGCGGCCTGGACGAGGCAGGCCAGGAGCGGTACGGATGGCACGACCTGACCAGGCTCTTCGCCGCCGAGCGGCTGGCCGAGGAGGACGGCGGACCCGCGGCCGTGCTGTCGATCAGGGCGGATACGATCCTGGAGCGTACCCGGCAGGCCAGGGCGGCCCTCCTGCCGTCCGAACCCGGCACCGGCCGTACCGAGGTCCACCTGCCCGGCGGCGACCCTGAGGGCCTGGCTCTCGAGACCGGGTGGTTGCGGCAGGAGGCGCGGTGGCTGAGCGCCGAGCGCCGGTGCCTGGTGGCGACGGTCGAGGACTTCTACCGCGCCGGCCTGTACGAGGCCGCCTGGCGGCTGGCGTTCTACCTGATGCCGCTGTTCGAACTGGGCGCGCACCACGACGACTGGCACGCGACCACGGCGACCGGCCTGGACGCGGCCAGGGCGGCGGGCCACCGGCGCGGCGAGGCCCTCCTGCTGCGCGGCCTGGCCGACCTGCACCGCGCCGAGGGGCGCACGGAGGCGGCCGCGGCGGCGCTGCGTGCGGCCCAGCCGCTGGCGGAGGGTCTGGAACTGGCCAGGATCACGCTCCGGCTCGGCCTCGTCCAAGCCCGGCAGGCGGAGACCGAGCGAGCTCGCTCCCAGCCGGCCGAGCGATCACCTCGATCCCTGTCTCCGCTGGCGGCGCAGGCCGAGCAGGCGTTCGTACGCGCCCTTCAGGCTTTCGAGGAGGCCGGCGACCGGCGCGGCCGGGCGGACGCGTGGCGGGCACTGGGTGCGCTGCGCCAGGACGAAGGCCGGCTGGAGCAGAGCCTGGCCGCTTACCAGGACCTGGGCGATCCGCGTGGCGCGGCCGAAGCGCTGCTCGATCTGGCCCGGCTGCATCTGGCCGCGCGCCGCCACGCCCAGGCCCGCGACTGCGTGGAACGCCGGCTGCGGATCAACCGCCGCCTCGGCGATCGCCTGCCCGAGGCCGTGGCGCTGCTCGTCCTGTCGGAGCTCGCGAGGACGGAGGGCGACCCCGCCACCGCGGCGACCGCCGCACGGGAAGCGCTGGAGACCTTCACCCAGTACGGCGACCGCAGGAACGCCGGGCAGGCCCTGCTGGCGCTCGCCCGAGCCGCCCTCGACCGCGATGACGCTGATGGCGCTGTTGATGTAGTTATGCGTGCTATGGGAGAGTTTGACGTCCTCGATGATGACCATGGCAGGGCCGCGGCCGAACGGCTCGCGCAGGAGGCCCGCAGGCGGCTGGGTCAGCGGATATAGCCGACTATGCGGATCCTGAAGGTCACGTCCCTAGGGTGAGGGCCACATCCCCGACGACGAAGGTGATCACATCATGCGAAAGACGATCGCGCTGGCTGTCACGGCCGTCGCGCTGGCGGGCTGTGGCATGCTGCCCGGCCAGCAGGGCGGCGGCGGTGAGGAGAAGCAGTCGCAGGCCGTCTCCGACAAGCAGGCCACGCCCACCCGCGCACAGAGCCAGGAGCCGCAGACCGCGCCCCCGCAGCAAGGCCAGGTGATCGCCGTCCGGGAGGCCAAGGTGGGGGCCGGTGACATGTACGGCACGGCCCGCGTCGAGATCACCGCACTCAAGCGCCAGGGCAGGACCGTCAGCCTCAACTGGACGGTCACCGCGACCGACGGCAAGGTCAACATGCACAACGGCATGAGCACCAGCCCGCTCGACTTCACGGTCTCGGCCGTCTCCCTGATCGACCCGGTGAACGCCAAGCGCTACCGCACGGCTCGCAACGGCACGGGCGAGGATGCGAAGTGCGTCTGCTCCGGCACCCAGGGCCAGTTCCTGGAGGCAGGGGAGGCCTCCACGCTGTACGCGGTCTTCGCCGCCCCGCCCGCGGACGTCACGAAGATCAACGTTGAGATGCCCATGATCGGCGTGTTCACCGATGTTCCGATCTCTTAGCGTCGCCGTGGCCCTCGTGCTGTCCCCCACCCCGGCGCCGAGCGTGCCACCCGACGCCACCGGCCCGATCGAGAACCTGGTCCTGCCTGTCGAGGACATCATCGGCGAGATCGAGTCGATGGACGGCACCGAGAGCGAGACCAAGCAGGGACGACAGGTGACGGTCGCGCTGACCAGCGACGTGCTGTTCGCGGTGGACAAGTGGCAGCTGACCGCCGAGGCCAGGCAGCGGCTCCGCCAGGTGGCCGAGAAGGTCGACGCCGAGGGCGCGGGCGGCGTGGTCAAGATCGAGGGGCACACCGACGACCAGGGCAGCGACGCCTACAACGTCTCGCTGTCGCGGCGGCGGGCGCAGGCGGTCATGTCGGCCATGCGCGGGCTGCTGACCGGCGCGGGCGTGACCCTCCAGGCCGGCGGGTACGGCGAGAGCCGCCCCAAGCTGCCCAACATCGTCGAGGGCAAGCCCGTGGAGAAGAACCGGGCCAAGAACCGCCGCGTCGAGATCGTCTTCACCGCCAAGCAGTGACTCCGGCCTTCGGCCACCACCGTCCAGGCTCCGGCTCAGCGTGCGGATGCCACCTGTTACTCGCCCGGGAGTTCGCCCAGCGTCACGTCGATCGTTTCCTCCGTGCCGTCCGGGCGGATCACCCCGACCTTCGCCCGGTCGCCCGGCTTCAGCGTGGTGAGGGTCTCGGCCAGCAGCGCCATCGTCGGCGTCTTCGTACCGTTGATCGAGACGATCACATCTCCGGCCCGGATCCCGGCCTTGTCCGCGGCCGCGCCCGGCTCGACCTCGGCCACCCCCACGCCGCTGGGCTGGCCGTCGGGGCCGACGACGGTGCTGCCCCTGATGCCGAGTGCGGCCCGGTGGGTGTTGGTGACCTTGCCGTTCTTCACGATCTGGGTGGCGATGTCGGCGGCGGTGTTGCTGGGGATCGCGAAGCCGATGCCGGGAGCGTTGCCTCCACCCAACTGCGGGTCCAGGGCCGCGAGCGTCGGGATGCCGATGACGTGGCCGGACAGGTCCACGAGGGCGCCGCCGCTGTTGCCCGGGTTGATCGCGGCCGAGGTCTGGATCGCGTTCGCGATCGTGGCGCCGGGGGACCGGGGGTTCTGCGGCTCGGTGACGGTGCGGCCGAGCGCCGAGACGATCCCGTTCGTGACGCTGCCTGACAGGCCGAGCGGATTGCCCATGGCGAGCACGATCTGCCCGACCCGCAGCTTCGAGGAGTCCCCGAACGTGGCCGGACGCAGCCCGTCGGGCTTGTCCACCTTGATCACCGCCAGGTCGCCGGGGCCGAAGGAGTTCACCAGCGTGGCCCGGCGCACCGCGCCGCCGGTGGCGACTGTGACCTCCATCTCGGTGGCCTGGCCCACCACATGAGCGTTGGTGACGATGTGTCCCTGAGAGTCGAACACAATGCCGGAGCCGAGCCCGACCCTGGTGTTGATCTGCACGATGGACGGCAGGACGTCCGTGATGACCTTCTGGTACGCCGCCTCCAGCGACTTGGGGTCCGGCACCGGCGCCTCGGCCGGCGCTGGGGGCGAAGAAACTGATGGTGCGGTGGCCGTACCGGGCGGTGTCGCGGCGCCGGTCGAGGTGGGAGACCCGCAGCCGGCAAGCAGTATGGTGGCGGCCAGTCCCGCGAGAATCTCTCTCAAGGGCTCCCTCATGGGGAGTTCCTGCCCGCCTTACCGGGAAAGATACGCCTCCCGGACGTTGCGCCTGCTCAGCTTCCCTGTGGGGGTACGCGGCAACGACGCGCGATATTCGATCACTCGCGGATGCTTGAGCT
Source organism: Nonomuraea sp. H19 (assembly GCF_052068215.1). Classification (NCBI taxonomy): domain Bacteria; kingdom Bacillati; phylum Actinomycetota; class Actinomycetes; order Streptosporangiales; family Streptosporangiaceae; genus Nonomuraea; species Nonomuraea sp. H19. Next base: position 529,025 of record NZ_JBQHCV010000001.1, read on the forward strand.
TGGCCAGCCGGGGCGCGCAGTGCCGCAGCAGTTCGGCGGTGAGCTCGTCCCCACCGCTCACCCCGGCCGCCGGCTGGACGAGGGCCACGACCCGCTGCCCCCACTCCGGGTCCGGCACGCCGATGACGGCCACGTCCGCGACGGAGGGATGTTCGAGCAGCGCCGCCTCGATCTCGGCGGGATAGATGTTCACCCCGCCCGAGATGATCAGGTCGGTCCTGCGGTCCAGCAGGAACAGGTAGCCGTCTTCGTCGAGATAGCCGATGTCGCCGGGCGTGTAGTCGCTCCCGCGCATGGCCGCCGCCGTCTTGCCCGGGTCGCCGTGGTACTCGAACCGGTTGACCCCGCCGATGTACACCAGCCCAGGCTTGCCCGCAGGCACCTCTCTGCCGTCGTCTCCGACGATCGTGAAGGTCATGCCGTCCAGCGCCTTGCCCACCGTGCCCGGCCTGGCCAGCCATTCCTGCGACGACACCATGGTGGCCACGGCCGCCTCGGTGGAGCCGTAGTACTCCCACAGCACGGGCCCGAGCCAGTCGATCATCGCCTGCTTGACGGCCGGCGGGCAGGGAGCGGCGCCGTGGAACAGGTGCGTGAGGGACGACAGCTCGTACGCCTCCCGATCCGGCACCTCCAGCAGCCGGTGGAACATGGTGGGCACCATGAACGCGTTCGTCACCCGATACCGCTCGATCAGCCGCAGCGTCCCGGCCGCGTCGAACCGCTCGGGCGCCACGATCGAGTGCCCGAGCTGCAGCGCCATCATGACCTGCCCGTACGGCGCCGAGTGGTAGAGCTGCGAGCACACCAGGTGCACCCCGCCGGGCGGCAGCCCGAAGTGCCGCCAGCTCTTGCGCATCAGGATCGGGTACAGCTCCTCGGGCGTCAGGTCCAGCAACCGCCGCCGCACCCCCTTGGGCCGCCCGGTGGTGCCCGAGGTGTAGAGCATCATCGAACCGGCCCGCCGGTGTCCGGGAGCGACGGCCGGCTGCCCGGCCACGAGCTCGGCGACCGTGAGAGCCGCCGGCGAGATCACGACCCCGGCCCCGCAGTCGGCCACGATGTAGTCGATCTCCTCGGCCGTGAAGTGCCAGTTCACCGGCACCAGGTACGCGCCGATCTGGTAGGTCGCCAGCATCATGGTGAGCGCGTCGAGCCCGTTCTTCAGCACGGTCACCACGCAGTCGCCGGGGCCGATCCCGCGTGAGATCAGGCCGTGGGAGGCGCGGTTCACGCGAGCGAGCAGGGCTCCGTAGGTGGCGCCTTCCTCGCCGAGCAGTGCGGGGCGTTCAGGGTCGTCGGCGGCGATCTCGTAGAAACCCCTCATGTCCGCTGACCCTACAGAATTACATTCTGCGGCGGCCATAGAGGAAATAACCGACTCTGTCGTGACGTAACCTCAAGGTCATGGCGGATGTCGGCGACAAGAGACCCTCATATGACTCACCCACCACTCCGTTCCGCAAGGTCGTGCTGCCCGCCGAGGAGACGGTGAGGATCCCTCGTCCCCCGGCGCCGGGCCCGTCCCAGCCGATTCAGCCTCAGCAGCAGCAGCGTCCGGGACAGGCGCCACCCATGCGGCGGCCGTCACCGCCACCGATCCAGACGCCCATGGTGCCCGCCCTGCCGCCCGAGCCGCCGCCGCGCCGCTTCGGTGACATCCCGATCAAGGTCGTCTACCTGTTCGGCGCCATCCTCGCCACCGTCCTGGCGGTATTGCTGATCTTCGTCGTCTTCTCCGGCGACGTGCCGCGCAACCAGGCGGGCGAGGACGTCGTCCGCGTCGCCCCCGTGCCGAGCACGGCCGCGCCCGCGCCCTCGGCCGCGGTGTCCCCGACCGCCACCGAGAGCCCGATCGTGCTGCCGCCGGTGCCGGAGAGCAAGAAGTACGCGGCCCTGCCCGGCGCGGCGTCCGTGGTCGCCGGCACCATCACCGACAGGAACACCGGGATCACCTACCCCCAGCTGGCCTCGCCGTGGAAGGCCAGGTCGTACTCGCCGTACGCGATCGCGCAGCGGATCGGCAAGGTCGAGATGCCCTTCACCGTGATCGGCTCGGCCATGTATCCGGGGGAGTCGCCGGCGCAGAAGCCGGACTCGAACGCCGACTACCGCGAGATCGCCACCGAGGCCGTCCGCTGGACGATGCGCACCCAATACCCCAAGGGCGCCACCCTGGAGTGGACCGCCTCGAAGAAGATCCCGGTCGGCAAGGGCTGGACGCTCGGCTACAAGGTGACCTACACCGTCGACGGCAAGCAACAGGTCGCCCAGGCCATGATGACCGTCATCGAGGTGGGCAAGACCAAGCCGGCGATGCTCATGGCCTCGATCCCGGAGTCGAACAAGGCGCGCTGGCCGGATCTGAACACCCTCGCCGCGCAGGTTCGCCCGATCTAGCCGGTCACCAGGCCAGAAGCATGCTCTAGAATATGGTTCTGCGGATGGCGCGGACCTGGCTGGAGGATGAGCAATGGCGATCGGGTTGAGCGAGGAGCACGAGGCGCTTCGCGCGTCGGTGAGCGGCTGGGCCGAGCGGAACATTCCCGCGGAGCTGCTGCGCGCCGGGGCCGACGAGCGTCCCCCGTTCTGGTCGGGCCTCGCCGAGCAGGGGCTGCTCGGCCTGCACCTGCCCGAGGAGTACGGCGGTTCCGGCTACGGGCTGCTGGAGGCGGCCGTCGCCGTCGAGGCGCTGGCAGAGCGGATGGCGCCGGGGCCGTACGTGCCGACCGTGCTGGCCAGCGCCGTGATCAACGCGTCCAAGCGCCCCGAGCACCTGGAGCCGTTCGCCGACGGCACCCGCACCGGAGCCGTCGCGCTGACCGGCGCGCTGAGCGGCACCCGCGCCGACGACGGCTCCCTCGTCGTCTCGGGCACGGCCGAGCCCGTGCTCGGCGGCTCCCTGGCCGACGCGCTGGTGCTGCCGGTCGCCACGGCCGAGGGCGAGGAGTGGATCCTCGTCGACGCCGCCTCCGTCACCGTCACGCCGCTCAAGTCGCTCGACCTGACCAGGTCGGTGGCCAAGGTGGAGCTGTCCGAGGTGACCGTGCCGGCCGACGGCATCCTGGGCGGCGTCCAGGCCTCCGACGTGCGCAACCTGGCGGCGATACTGCTCGGCGCGGAGGCGACGGGCCTGGCCTCGTGGTGCGTCACGGCCGCCGCCGGCTACGCGAAGGTACGCGTCCAGTTCGGCCGGCCGATCGGCCAGTTCCAGGGCATCAAGCACAAGATCTCCCGCATGCTGGTCGCGCTGGAGCAGGCCCGCGCCACCGTGTGGGACGCCACCCGCGCGAGCGGCAAGGAGCTGGAATACGCCGCCGCCGTCGCCGGGGTGATGGCACCCGACGCCGCCGTCCAGTGCGCCAAGGACGCCATCCAGACGTTCGGCGGCATCGGCTACACCTTCGAGCACGACGTGCACCTCTACTACCGTCGCGCGCTCACCCTGCGCGCCCTGCTCGGCTCGTCGGCCGAGTGGGCCGCCACGGTGACGTCGCTGGCCCTGCGGGGCGTCTCCCGTGAGATGGAGATCGACCTGCCCGAGGACGCCGCGGACCTGCGCGAGTCGATCCGCGCCGAGATCGCGGAGATCGCCCGGCTGGAGGGCAAGGAGCAGAAGCGGGCGCTGGCCGCGCGCGGCTTCGTCATGCCGCACCTGCCCAAGCCGTGGGGCCGCGACGCCAAGCCGCTGGAGCAGGTGCTGATCGCCCAAGAGCTCAGGGCCGCCAAGGTACGCCTCCCCACGATGATCATCGGTGCTTGGGTGGTGCCGTCCATCGCCACGTACGGCACCCCCGAGCAGCAGGAACGATTCCTGCCCCAGACGCTCAGCGGCGAGATGGTCTGGTGCCAGCTCTTCTCCGAGCCCGGCGCCGGATCGGACCTGGCCTCGCTGCAGATGAAGGCGGAGAAGGTCGAGGGCGGCTGGAAGCTCAACGGCCAGAAGGTCTGGACCTCGGTCGCCCACGTGGCCGAGTGGGGCATCTGCATCGCCCGCAACTCCAGCGCGGGTTCCAAGCACGAGGGCATCACGTACTTCCTGGTCGATATGAAGGCCCCAGGCGTCACCGTCCGGCCGCTGACCGAGATGACCGGCGAGAACCTCTTCAACGAGGTCTTCCTCGACGACGTCTTCGTCCCCGACGACCTGGTCGTGGGCGAGGTAGGCGAGGGCTGGAAGGTGGCCCGCAACACGCTGTCCAACGAGCGGGTCTCGCTGTCGTCCGGCTCGGGCGGCACCGGCTCCTCGGTGCCCGACCTGCTCGGCCTCATCGGCCGGCTCGGCCGCGAGCTGACGCCGGTCGAGGCGCAGCAGGTGGCCGCGGTCGTCTGCGAGGGCCACTCGATCAACGCGCTGTCGCTGCGGGTCACGCTCAAGCAGCTCGCCGGGACCGAGCCGGGCGGGGACGCCTCCGTACGCAAGCTGCTGTCCACCTCCCACGCCCAGCACGTCTCCGAGATGGCGGTCGAACTGCTCGGCCCCGCGGCCGTGGCGGCGGCCGACATGAAGCTCGGCGACGCCGGCTACTGGAACCGGGCGGTGCTGGCCACCAGGGCGATGACCATCTACGGCGGCACCACCGAGGTGCAGCTCAACATCATCGGCGAGCGCATGCTCGGCCTGCCGAGGGATCCCGAGCCCGGAAAGTAGTTCTCACCTCACCGGCTGGAGCGGGGTCGGGGCGGCGTTCCTGGCAGGCTTGGGGACGCCCACCCTGATCTCGCCGACGCAGGCGGACCGGCCGTCCACCGTGCTCAGCACCAGGTCGGTCCCGCCCCCGTCGACGGCGGCGTACGTCCAGCCGAGGTCCTTGCCGGCCGGCACCCGCGTCTCGGCCGCGCCGAGCCGCACGGACAGCGTGGTCTCCTCCGGGTTCAGATAGCTGATCTGGGCGGTCCAGGAGCCCTTGGGCAGGGGCAGCGGAAGCCGGAAGCGGACCTCCGCCGGGCCGACCGGCGTGCAGGCGGACCGTCCGGGGACGACGACGCCCTCGACGCTCACCGGGCGCAGGCGGCCCTGCTCGTCGAAGGTCAGCGGGTCCCTGACAGGCCCGTTCAGCCGGCTGGTCCAGGTGACCGGGTGGGTGGCGAGGGGGCCGAGCACCTTGGACGTCAGCGCGTACTCGTAGAAGAACGTCGCGTAGACCACCTTCGGCGGAACGTACGTGTCCAGGATGGCGGCGCCGGCCGGGGCGCGCTTGAGCGCCAGCCGCGCCGTCTCCACGTAGCTCTTGACGTGCTGCCCGAGGGGGAGCCGGCCGTAGGCGGTCACCGACGAGATGGAGCCGGCCGCGAAGACGGCCGCCAGCGGCACCCACGCGAACCTCAGCCGGGGCCGCGGGCGCAGCCAGGGCCGCTCCTCGCCCTGCAGCGGGATGAACGCCAGGCCGATCACCAGCGCCAGCACCATGGCCGTGGAGGAGATGTAGCGCAGCTCGAAACCGCCCAGATCCGGGCCGAGCTGCTCCAGGCGGCCGATCATCACCGGCACCACGTCCGCGAGCACGACGTAGCCGAGCAGGACCAGCCAAGCCAGCCAGGCCCGCCTGCGGTAGCGGATCGACGCGATCACCACCACGGCCGCCAGGCCGAGCGCGGCCCAGGCCAGCGGCGGGGGCGTGGCGGCGATGGCGTAGTCGTCCCCGATGGGCAGCCACTTCCATGGCCCGCCGAACGAGGTGGGCGCCAGCGAGCCCCACAGCAATGTCCAGGCGAACCCGGCCGCGAGCGGCAGGCTGGGCAGGCTCGGCTGCACCGTGTCGTCCGTGAGCTGCACCGAGGTGAAGAGCTGGCGGAAGAAGATCACCGCGTACACCGCGATCACCCCGGCGTACAGCGCCCAGGCCGGCCACTGGCGGGGCCGGCGCAGCCAGCCCAGGCTCAGGGCGAACGCGAGCACCAGGATGAACGGCGCCTTCACGAAGAAGACCATCCCTGCCACCGTCCACGCCGCGGCCGCCAGCGCGTGACTGAACCGGCCGGTCCTGGCGTAGAGAACGTGCGAGCTCAGCGCCATCGGCAGCGCGATCTGGAACGGCAACGTCTCGATCACCACCGCCCACCACGACAGCGACGAGATCGTCATCGGGGTCAGCAGGTAGAACGCGAGCGGTGCCAGGATGGCCGGGCGCGCCCCGAACAGCAGCCACAGCAGCCGGAGCAGGGCCAGGCCCGCGGCACCCAGCAGCGTCAGCGTCACGGCGTGGGCCAGCACGTCGTTGTAGACACCCAGCCGGCCCAGCGCCCACTGCATCGCGAACGGCCCGGGCACCAGGTGCCCGTAGTCGACCCGCATGAGGTAGTCCCAGGTCAGGCCGTTCTCCAGGCCGCGCGCGATGAAGGTGAAGTCGTCCTGCCTGAAGTAGGAGCGCCGTACGAGGTCGAACTTCCAGACCAGCTGGACCGCCACCATGACCAGTCCGGCGGCCAGCACCACGTCGCCGCGCGCCCACGGACGGCTCTCGGCCGTCGCCTCGCTTGTCGTCACTCCGTCCCTCAAGCCCCGTTCTCCGCATGATCGGCCACGCGCCGCGTAGTGCTTTGCGGTGCTTTGTCAGTGAGAAGAGCTGTACAAGAGTTACCCGACCACACGAGAGCGCCCGGGACCGCGGACGAGGCGATCATGAGCAATGTGGGCCTAGCGGGAAGACTAGCCATCGAGGGATTTGCCGGGAATGTCTGTGGCTAGGTTGTGATGTCATAGCGGGATGCCACCGACCAGGAGAGCCGGAGCGGCCTGCGCCCTGCTCGGTCTCGTCCTCGGCTGCCTCGCACTCGGGCCCGCGCTGGGGTGGGGGTTCGTCCTGGTCCAGGACATGGTGTTCGTGCCGGAGCCGCGCTTCTCGCGCTTCACCTTCGGGCTCACCGGCGGCGCACCGCGAGTCGTGCCGAGCGACGCCGTCGTGACCGCGCTGGCCACGGTCGTCCCGGCCGAGCTGGTGCAGAAGGCGATCCTGCTCGGGGTGTTCGTGCTGGGCTGCGCGGGCGCGGGCCTGCTGGTGCCGTCGGCCGCGCTGGGTCCCAGGCTGGTGGCGGGGGCGTTCTACGTGTGGAACCCGTACGTCGCGGAGCGCCTCCTGATGGGGCAGTGGGCGCTGCTGCTGGGCTACGCGGGCCTGCCGTGGGTGGTGCGGGCGGCGTGCGCGCGCCGCCGCCTCGCCGTGGCGGTGTTGCCGGCCGCCGTGGGCGGATTCGCCGCGATGGCCGTCACCGCGATCACCGTCCTCCCCACGGCCTGGTACGCCCGCCGCGGCCGCAGGGTGGCGGACACCGCGCTCGCGGGGACGATCGTGCTGGCGTTCAGCCTGCCGTGGCTGGTGCCCGCGCTGGCCCGGCCACACGCGCTGAACGGCGACGGGGTGGGCGTGGACGCGTTCGCCGCCCGCGCCGACGGCCCTTTCGGCACGGTGGGCAGCCTGCTGTCGCTCGGCGGGGTGTGGAACGCCGACGCGGTGCCCGCCGGGTACGACACGCCGGTCGCCGCCCTGGCCAGGCTCGTGCTGGTGCTCGCCGGGATCGCGGCGGTCGCGCGCGCCCGCGACCTGCCCTGCCGCATGGGGCTCGCGGTGGCGGCGGCCATCGGGTTCGCGATCGCCTGCCTCGGCGTCACGGCTCCCGGCCGGGCGGCGCTCAGGTGGCTGGTGGAGCTTTGGGGCGGGTTCGCGGTGCTGCGCGACGCGCAGCAGTTCGTCGCGCCGCTCGCCCTGCTGGCCGCCGTGGGGCTCGGACTGCTCGCCGCGCGGGCCGCCGCCGAAGGAGGCCGCCTGGTACGGGCCGGGGTGTCGCTCATGGTGCTGGCGCCGGTGGCCGTGCTGCCGACGCAGGCCTGGGGGGCGTTCGGCCGGCTGGAGGCGGTGGCGTACCCGCGGAGCTGGTTCGAGGCCAGGGCGGCGATCCAGGCGGATGCGGTGCCGGGGGACGTCCTGGTGCTGCCGTTCGAGTCGTACCGCAGGTTTCCATGGAACGGCGGGCGGGCGGTGCTCGACCCGGCACAGCGCTTCTTCGCCACGCCTGGGCGCGAGGTGGTGGCCAACGACTCCGTACGGGTGGGCACCATGGTCGTCGCGGCCGAGGACAGCCGGGCGCGCGAGGTAGAACGCGTACTAGCGGGGACTGCCCCGAACCTGGCTGCGGCGGGGTTTCGGTACATCCTGGTGGACGCGGGGACGGCCGTGGAGCGGGAGTGGTTCGCTCGGTGGGCCCGCGGGGCCACCCTTGTGGTCGATCGTCCTGAGCTGCGGTTGTACAGATTTCAAGCGCCAGCGGCGAGGTCAGAAGTGGATCAACCCTCTTGATCAGCGACTTTATTAAAATTCAGTCTAACTACTAGCGAGTAAGGAGAATTGGTTCTAAGTTTGGGGAGCGCCCAGATCATCGCCGCCTCAAGGAGGAATCCCCGGTGATCAAGATCCTCTTAGCAGCGATCATTGGCGTCGCCCTAGCCGCACTAGTGGCGACCGTCACCACAGTCTCCCTCACCGGTGCCGCTGCGACACCGGTGAACCAGCCGCTCTATAACTACGGCGACCGGTAACAACAGCCATGCTGCCCTCCCGTCAAAGGGACGAGAGGACGAGCCGACCGACACTGCTTGAGATCGTCGTTCCCGCGCACAACGAGGAACGGCGTCTTCCGGGGGGGCTCCTGCAGCTGTGCGCGAAGCTTGCCTGCCTGCCGTTCCCGACCGCTGTCATCGTCGTGGACAACTCCAGCACCGACCGCACCGCCGAGATCGTCAGGACCTGGCCGCAAGGGCCGGTTCCGGTGCGGCTCATCGAATGCCCGACGCCCGGAAAGGGCGCCGCGGTCCGCGCCGGACTGCTGGAGACCACCGCGCCCTTCGTCGGATTCTGTGACGCCGACATGGCTACCGACCTGTGCGCCGTCGAGCCCGCCTGCGGACTGCTGCTCTCCGGCGAGAGCATCGTCATCGGCTCGCGCGCGCATCCCCAGGCCGACGTGGAGAACCGGCACAGCAAGGTCCGTGAGCTGGGGGCCTTCGGATTCCGCGCGCTGGCCCGGGTGCTCGTGCCCGGGGTGAGCGACACGCAGTGCGGGTTCAAGTTCTTCGACGGCGGGCTCGCCCGGGAGATGGCCGCCCGGCTGCGTACCGACGGCTTCGCCTTCGACGTCGAGCTGCTCGCGCGCTGCGTCGCGGCCGGCGCGTCCGTGCTCGAGATCCCGGTGACGTGGCATGACGTGCCCGGCTCGCGCTTCTCCCCGGCCCGGCACAGCCTGAGCATCCTGCTGGAGCTCGTCCGGATATGGCTGCGGCTGCGCGCGGAGTCGAGCGGGGCGCTCAAGCTGAAGCAGCCGCTGGACCCTGTTGGGTATCCGTGAACATCGCCATCGTCAACTGGCGCGATCCGTGGCATCCCGCCGCAGGGGGTGCCGAGGTCTATGCCTGGGAGCTGGCCAGGCGCTTCGCGGCCGCCGGCGACCGGGTGTGGTTCGTCACGGCCCGCGCCCCCGGGCAGGGCCGCCGGGAGAGCGTCGAAGGGGTGCGGCTGGTCCGCATGGGCGGCCCGTTCACCGTCTATCCCTTGGTGCTGCTCTGGATGGTGTGCCGCCGCAACCGGTTCGACGTGGTGTTCGACTGCCAGAACGGCATCCCGTTCTTCACCCCGCTGGTGGCCGGGCGGCGTGCCCGGGTGCTGTGCGTGGTGCACCACGTGCACGACCGGCAGTTCGAGGTGCACCTGCCGCGGTGGCTGGCCGCGCTCGGCCGCTTCCTGGAAGGGCCGGCGTCGCGGTGGGCGTACCGGGGGCGCGAGAGCGTGGCCGTGTCGCCGTCGACCGCGCACGCCATGCGGGAGCGGCTCGGGTGGCGCGGGCCCATCCACATCGTGCCGAACGGGGTGCCGGCCCGGCTGCGGGCACCGCGCCCGAGCGCCGCGCGGAGCCCTTGGCCGCGGCTCGTGTGCGTCGGCAGGCTCGTCGCGCACAAGCGGGTGGAGCTGCTGCTGGAGGCCGTGCCCGAGCTCAGGAAGCGCTGGCCGGATCTGGTCGTGGACGTCATCGGCAGAGGGCCGGAGGAGGCGCGGCTGCGCGCTACGGCGCCCGAGGGCGTCATCCTGCACGGCTACCTGCCGGAGGCGGACAAGGAGCTGCTCGTCTCCGCCGCCTGGCTCCAGGTCAACACCTCCCAAGGCGAGGGATGGGGGCTGTGCGTGCTGGAGGCCGCCGCGCTGGGGGTGCCGACGGTGGCGTTCGACGTGGACGGGCTGCGTGACGCGGTACGGCCCGGAGAAACCGGCTGGCTCCTGCCCGAGGGAGCGGACCTGGCCAAGGGCATCGCGGCGGCCGTTGACGAGCTCAGCGTGACCTCAGACACCTATAGCGCGAGATGTCGGAAATGGGCGGCGCAGTTCTCCTGGGACCGCAGCGCGGAGCGGCTCACCGCCCTCATGCGCAACCGGCGCCTCCCGGCCCCGGCCACTCTGGAGTGGGAGGAACGGTGACCGAGCAGGCGAGGCACCGGCTGTGGCTGGCGATCTGCTGCCTCGGCTTCGCCGTGATGTCGTTCACCACCAAACCCGGCAGCATCATCTCCGACACCAAGGTCGACCTCGCGCTCAACCCGATGGGCTGGCTGGAGCGCGTCGCCCACCTGTGGGACCTGCAGCACTTCGGCCAGCTCCAGAACCAGGCGGCCGGCTACCTGTTCCCGATGGGACCGTTCTTCGCGCTCGGCGACCTGGCCGGGCTGGAGCCCTGGGTGACCCAGCGGCTCTGGTTGACGGCGCTGCTCTGCCTGGCCTTCCTCGGCGTGGAGCGGCTGGCCAGGCAGCTCGGCATCGGCGGTCCCGGCACCAGGATCGCCGGCGCGCTGGCGTACGCGCTGGCGCCGCGCACACTGTCGATCCTCGGCGAGATCTCGATCGAGTGGCTGCCCGCAGCCATGCTGCCGTGGATCCTGATCCCGCTGCTCACCGCCGCGGAGACGGGTCAGCGTGCCAGGGGCGCGATCAGGTCGGGACTGGCCGTGGCGCTCTGCGGCGGCGTGAACGCGGTGGCGGTGCTGGCCGTGCTGGTCGCCCCCGTGGTCTACATCCTCACCCGGCCGCGCCCGGTGCCGCGCTGGCGGCTGCTCGCCTGGTGGACCGGCGCGGTGTCGGTGGCCACGCTGTTCTGGTGGCTGCCGCTGCTGCTGGTGGGCCGCTACGCGTTCTCGTTCCTGCCGTACACCGAGACCGCCTCGACGACCACGCAGGTCACCTCGCTGACGAACGTGCTGCGCGGCGCCTCCGACTGGGTGCGCTACCTGACCGTGAACGGCGTCACCACGCAGCCGCCCGGGTACGAGATCGCCACCTCGGCCGCCATGGTCGTGGTCACCGGCCTGCTCGCCGCGCTCGGGCTGGCCGGGCTGGCCCGGCGCGACCTGCCCGCGAAGGGCTTCATCGTCATCCTGTTCCTGATCGGCACGGCGGCGCTGGTCGCCGGGCACATGAGCGCGCTGGAGCCGATCGTCGCCGAGCCCGTGCGCTGGCTGCTCGACGGGCCCCTCGCGCCGCTGCGCAACCTGCGCAAGTTCGACCCCCTCGTACGGCTGCCGCTGGCGTTCGGCCTGGCCCACCTGCTGGCCGGAGCCCGGCTGCCGGTCCGGTCGGTGGCCGTGGCGTCGTTCGCCGCGCTGGTGCTGCCCGTCTTCAACCAGGGACTGGCCCCGCCCGGCGACTTCAAGGAGGTGCCGCTCTACTGGCGGCAGGCCGCGGCGTGGCTCAACCAGAACGCGGGCGACGACGGCGTGCTGGTCGTGCCCGGCGCCAAGTTCGGCGAGTACCTGTGGGGCCGGCCGATGGACGACCCCCTGCAGCCGCTGTCCACCGCCCGCTGGACCGCCAGGCAGGTCACGGCGGCCGGCTCCGTCGGCATGACGAGGTTGCTGGACGCCATCGACCAGCGGCTCACTTCGGGCCACGGCTCCGCCGGGCTGACCGAGGTACTGCGCAGGATGGGCGTGCACTACCTGCTCGTCAGGAACGACCTGATGCGGGCGAACCTGCAGGACGCCTGGCCGTCACGGGTCTACGAGGCGTTGCGCGAGTCCCCGGGCATTACCAGGATCGCCTCGTTCGGCGGTGAGGTGGGCGACACCGCCACCGACGACGCGATCGACTCGGTGGACTGGCCCTTCCCCGCGCTCGAGCTGTACCGGGTGTCGAACAGCACCGACATGGTCAGCGTGCAGCCCGCCGCGGACGCGCTGGGCGTGCGCGGCGGGCCGGACTCGCTGCTGACGATGGGCGACCTCGGCCTGCTCGGCGACGGCCCGGTGCTGGTCGGCGGCGACGCGGGAAAGATCGGCCTGCCTACCGTGGTCAGCGACGGGCTGCGGCTGCGCGAGCGGCAGTTCGGCGAGATCAGGTCCAACTGGTCGGCCACCCTGACCGCCGATCGGCGCGAGGACTTCACCGGCGTCAAGGAGCTCGACCTGCTGGAGGACGGCTGGCTGAACGAGACGGCCACCACCGAGTACGGCGGCATCTCGGACGTCACCGCCTCCTCATCGGTCGCCGAGGCGGACGCCGTGCCAGGCCTCAGCACCCCCGGCCGCGGTCCCTGGGCCGCGCTGGACGGCGACCTGGAGACCGGCTGGGAGAGCGGCGGCTGGAAACCGCCGGAGAACGAATGGCTCCGGATCGACCTGCCGCAGCCGCGGGAGATCTCCCGGCTGCAGGCGACCTTCACCAACAACCTGCTGATCGGCCAGTCGGTCAAGCGGGTGGCAGTGGAGACCGAGGGCGGCCGGCTGGTGCAGGACGTCGCCCGGACCAACGACGCCCAGTGGCTCAACGCCCCGGCCGGGCCGACGAGCTGGGTGCGGATCAGGGTGCTGGCCACGTACGACGCGCAGTGGAGCTTCGTGCAGCGGGTCGGCATCACCGAGATCGCCATCCCCGGGGTGCTGCCCGGCCGTACCATCAGGCTGCCGGGTCAGGGCGGGGACGTCTTCGCCATGGACCGCGGGCTGGACGAGCGGCCGCGCTGCATGCGCAACAGCGCCCGCTGGGTCTGCAATCCGCTGCTGGTCAGGTCGGGGGAGGAAGGCGCCGGGTTCGACCGGACGTTCACGCTGGAGTCCAAGCGGAAGGCGAGCGTCCGGGGCACGGCGGTGCTGCGGGACGTGGCGCTCATCGACCGGTTCACCAGGCTCAGCGCCGACCTCACCACCGTGACCGGGTCGTCGGCGATGAGCAAGGACGCGGTGGTCGCGCCGCGGTCGGCGTTCGACGCCGACGGCGCCACCACATGGGTGCCCTCGCCGGACGACGCCGAGCCCACGCTCACGCTGGGCTGGCCGGGCAAGCGGACCGTCTCGCAGATCCAGGTCGCCCGGCCCGGCGGCGACAAGAAGCCGCTGGACGTGGTCGTGACCGGCGCCAAGGGCGAGGTCCGCGCCGGCCGGGTGGACGCCAGTGGCACCCTGCGGTTCAAGCCGCTCACCACGACCCGGATGAAGCTGCGCTTCTACCCCGCCTCCCGGCGGCTCCAGGTCACCGAGCTGGTGATCCCCGGCATCAGCCCGGCGAGCCGGCCGGCGGGCCCGCCGTTCCGGCTGGGCTGCGGGCTGGGGCCGAACCTCCAGGTGAACGGCGTCACCGTGCGGACCAAGGTCACCGGCACCTATGCCGACCTGCTGGAGCAGCGGCCGGTGCAGTTCACCGCGTGCGCGCAGGCCACGCTGCGGGCGGGCGACAACCGGGTGCGGGTGGCCGGCTGGGAGCCGTTCGCCGTACAGAACCTCGCGGTCGGTGCGATCCCGGCCCAGCGGGCCGCCGTGGAGGGCGCCGCCGTCCGCGGCACCTGGGCCCTCACCGAGCGCGAGGTACGCGTGACCGCGCCCAAGGACTCCTTCCTCGTGGTCAACGAGAACTTCAACGCCGGCTGGCGGGCCGAACTGGACGGTCAGGAGCTGCGACCGATCCGGATCGACGGCTGGAAGCAGGGCTGGCAGCTGATCGCCGGCACCACGGGCACGGTGCGCCTGGTGTACGCGCCCGACCAGCCCTACCGGCTCGCGCTCGGGCTCGGCCTGGCCGGGATCGCGCTGCTCGTGGTGCTCTCCCTGGCGATGCACGGTCCCCGTCCCGAGCACGTCAAGGAGACGGCCTCCGCGGCGGACTCGCGGCTGTCTCGCTGGCGCGTGCCCTACGCCGTGGTGCTGGGGCTGGCGTTCGGCGGGTGGGTGGCGAGCTGGCCGGGCATGCTCGTGGTGCTCGCCGCCGTCGCGGGCACCCTCTGGCTGCGGGTACGCCGCCCGCACCCGTACTGGGTGGCGGCGGGCCTGTTCGGCGCGGCGACGCTCGCGCTGGCCGCGGGGATGTTCCTGCGTAACCGTGGCGTGGCGGCAGAGCCGCTGCTCGACCAGGTCCCGCAGCTCCTGTCGTGCGCGGCGATGGGGTCGCTGTTCGGTCAGCTCGTCACGGCGCAGGAGCCGCCGGCGCCGGAGTCTGAGGCTCCGGCCGAGCAGGAGGTGCTGGCCGCCACCGGTGGCTGAGCCTGAGCGCGTTCTCCTCGACGAGGTGGTAGCTCACGGCACTCACCAGGAGCGAGGCCACGAGCGTGGGCATCGCCACGCCCACGAAGTCGCCGCTGAACACCGGCTCGCCGGTGACTTTGTAGAACAGCGTGATCACCGGCGCGTGCCACAGGAAGAAGCTGTACGAGATGCGCCCCAGATAGGCGGTCACCGGGTTGCCCAGCACCCGGTGCCGCAGCGAGTCGTGCCGGGAGGCGAGCGCGAACGGGGCCACCACCAGCACCGCCACCGCCGTCTCCAGGATCATCCGCCAGAGGGACTGTGACAGGCTGGGCAGCGTGAGCGTCCGTGGCCCGGCGAGCTCCGTGCTCAGCACCACGAACAGCAGCAGCGCCAGCACGAGGAGGTGCGGCGCCAGTGCGTCCACCACTTCGCTGCGCTTGATCCACACCGACAGCACGGCCAGCGCCATGCCGCAGCTGAAGTAGATCAGGTGGTTCGGCAGCCACAGCGCCAGCTGCGGCTGGTCGAGCACGTGCGACACGATGACGCCCACCAGCGAGATCACCGGCAGGACCGCGATGCCGCCCAGCAGCCTGAGCGGCCTGTTACCGCCGCGCGCCCAGCGGTGCAGGAGCCAGGCGAGCACCGGCAGCACCAGGTAGAAGGCCATCTCGATGGGCATGGTCCACATCTGGTACAGCCCGTCGGGCGCCCGTCCCTGCTCGAAGTAGTTCTGCAGCAGGAACAGCCACTTGAGCCAGCCCGTCCAGTCGAGCGTCCCCCAAGCCCACAGGGCCACCGCCGTGACCAGCCAGTAGGCGGGCAGGACCCGCATCGCGCGGCGCCACAGGTAGCGTCCCGCATGCGGCGACGGCGCGCCCTCCAGCACGGCGCGGGCCCAGGGCCGGTAGAGCAGCAGCCCGGAGAGCAGGAAGAAGATCGGCACGGCGACGCCGAGCCGGGTCGTCATCCAGGCGAACATGCCCTCCCGGTAGATCACCCCGGTGTTGCCGCCCACGTGCAGGAGCCAGACGCCGAGCGCGGCCAGCGCCCGGATCCCGTCGAGCGCGGCATCGCGCCCGTGGGCCGGACCTTCCCGGGACGGAGCTCCCTCGGCGTCTGCCGGCGGAGTCTCCTGAGCGGCGTTCACTGGAGTTTCCTGAGCATCAGGACGAGGTTCCACGTGACGAACTCCCTGACGACGGGGACTCGGAGACGGGAAAGAGCGTGCGCCGTAGCGATTCTTGGGCGGTTTGCCGTGCTCGCGCGTGTACCGCCACCGGTCTGGAACGTGTTCTAGGACATCGGGCGAGGATGGTGTAGTACGCCTGGGGTGTCGACTGCTCGGATCCGAACGCGCGGAACAGGTGGATGGAGCTGGCCAGATCGGCGCGCATACCCGCGACTCCCGTCCGTTGAGACATCCAGAATAGAACGTGTTCCGGTGCCTGGGTAGCGGATCGGGGGCACGCTCATGGACGCCGACGGCGCGCTGTTCGGCGGGCTCGTCAGAGGGCAGGAGCCGCCTGCTCGCGCGGGCGGCGCGCGGATGCCACCGAGGGCGGCGTTCCTGCCGTTCAGGGGCGTTTGCGCAGTACCAAGACCAGATTCCACGTGGCGAACTCCCTCACGATCGGCACCTGTAACACCGGGCGGCACCACCAGGGCAGGTAGCGGGGCAGCGCGTCCACAAGCCGGAGATCCTCGCGTGAGCGCGCCCAGCGCAGGCCGGCGGCCACGGAGACCGGATGCAGAGTGTGCCCGTAGCGGTTCTTGGGCGGTCTGCCGTGCCTGACCTCCCACCGGCGGGCGGCCCGCTCGCCGCCCAGGTAGTGCCAGGGCGAGGTCTCGTGCCCGCCCCAGGGTGACAGCCAGTTCGTGTACGCCAGGAAGAGCAGGCCGCCGGGCCGGGTGACGCGGGCCATCTCGGCCGCCATCCGCCATGGATGTGGAACGTGTTCCAGCACGTTGGAGGAGAAGCAGACGTCAACGGAGGCGTCGGCGAGAGGCAGGTCGAGTGCGCTGCCCAGCACCCCGCCGGATTCGCCGGTCCCGGCGAGTTCCCCCGCGTCGATGTCCACGCACAGGCAGCGGGCGCCGGCGCGCCGGAACGCCGCGGCGAAGTAGCCGGGGCCGCCGCCCACGTCAAGCACGGTTTTCCCGGCGAGGCCGGTGTAGTGCCCGAGTTGAGCGGCGGTGTCGGCGGCGAGCGTGGCGTAGTAGGCGCCCGGCGCGCTCTGCTCGGACTTGAACGCGCGGAACAGGCGTAAGGACCGGGTCAGGTCGGCGTGCATGCGCTTGTCTGGGGGCACTGCAGAAGCTTGTACGAGAACGTGTTCCGCTGTCTAGACAAAGGCGCCGGCGGGGCCTCCCCAAGTCACGTCGAGCGTGGCGTCGGCCGAGAGCATGCGCTCGTGCAGCCTCTGGACCGAGTGGGTGGGCTCGACCCCGGCACTGTCGATGAGCAGGCGGCGCAACTGCTGATAGGTGCCGAGCGCCTCGATCTGGCGGCCGTCGAGGTAGAGGGCGAGCATGAGCTGGGACCAGAGCCGTTCCCTGGGCTGCCTCGGGTTCATCACCGAGCGCAGCCGCTCGATGGAGTCGGCGTAGGCGCCACGTGCGATCAGCAGGTCGACCAGCTCGGCCACCACGCTGATGCGCTGCTCCTCCAGGTGGTCCGACTCGTCGCGGAGCGCCCTGAGCGTGCGGGTGTCCTGCAGCGCTCTGCCGCGCCAGGTTCGCAGCGCCTGGTCGAAGCGGTCCCAGGCGGTGATGTGGTCGTTGCGGCTGAGCGCGTGGCGGCCCTCGCGGGCCAGCCGCTTGAATCGGGTGACGTCCAGGCTGTCGGTGTCCACCGTGATGCGATAGCCGTTGGAGACCGTGTCGATCGGCGTGTCCGACGGGTCGTGCGGCGAGATGAACCTGCGTAATTCCCAGATGTAGGTCTTCAGGTTGCCGAACGCCGAGGCGGGTGGCGTGCCGTCCCAGAGCCGCTCGATCAGCGCTTCGGCCGGCACCGGCGAGTTGGCCTGGAGGAGCAGCAGTGCGAGCAGCTGGCGGTGCTTGGGACGCAGGGACGGCAGGTAGTCGCCGGTGCTCAGGCGGACGCCGACGTTGCCCAGCAGCATGAACTCGGGGCGGTTCCCGAGGGTTGGGGGCTTGTCCTGGTTGCTCCGGGCCGGCGGGGTGAGCACTGCACCTCTCCTTTCACGCATGCCAAGGAGCCCGAGTGCGTCGCAGTCGGCTGCCGGCCGGCGACGCAAGAGAGGGCCGAAATGCCTGCGAGGTGCGGGATGGTGCTCTGCGGTAGTCGGCGCAGCATTCCCTGCAAGCCTTCGACCCTGATAAAGGAACCTACTAGTTCCAGCCGATCGTGAAGATAATCGCCGTGCGGGCATGACGCAAGATCTTGTTCTGCGCTGCCGCGTGTGCTAGCAAGCGCTTGCCAGGCACGCCGATGTCCCGCACCGAGCCGCTGCCGGAGCCGCTGCCAGCACGGATGGACGCGCCCGCGGGAGGCGCGGGCCGGAGAGTCAGCGGCGCCGTCTGCGCTGGGCCTTCTGTAAAGATTCCGTCACATCGGGATAACCCCTGGTGTGAGCACCCCCGTCCACCATGAGCAGGTCACCGGTGATCCACGATGACTCGTCCGAGGCCAGGAAGAGCGCGGCGGGCGCGATGTCGGCGGGTTCCCCCATGCGGCCCAGCGGGGTGGCGGCGACGATCCCGCCGCGTAGCGGCGGCTGGGTGAGCGTCTCGGACAACGGGGTGGGCACCAGCCCGGGGGCCAGCGCGTTGACCCGGATGCCCGTGGCGCCGAGCTCCATCGCGGCGACCTTGGTGAGCATCTCCACGCCCGCCTTGGCGGCGCAGTAGGCGGCGAAGCCCTCGGCCGGCTGGCGCGCGGTGAGCGAGGCGATGTTCACGATCGACCCGCCGCCGGTCATACGCCGGGCCTGGTGCTTGACGGACAGGAAGACGCCGGTCAGGCAGACGTCCACGACCCGGCGCCACTCGCGCAGCCCGAGCCGGGTGATGGGCCCGAAGGTGCTCACGCCCGCGGAGTTCACGCAGACGCGCGGCGGTCCGAAGACGCGCACGGCGGCGTCCAGGCTCCGTTCGAGTGAGACCTCGTCGGTGACGTCGGCGGACGTGGCGAAGGCACGCTCACCGAGCTCGGCGGCGCAGGCGTGGACCCCTTTTGCGTCGCTGTCGAGCAAGGTGACAGCGGCCCCTTCGGTGTGGAAGAGCCTGGCGATCTCCCAGCCGATGCCCGAGGCGGCTCCGGTGACCACCGCGTGGCGGTCTGTCAGACGGTTCACGTGTGCTCCCGGCGGAGGTGGGGTGGTTGCCTCGGGTGAGAGGCAGGCCCGTCAGGCGTCCGGCCGCCAGACGGGGTCCGCGAGGTCGAGGCCGGCGTCGGCGCCCCACCGGTTGCGGTAGCTCACCTGCGAGGCCGGGCGCCGTACGGCCACGTCCCAGCGACCGGTGGGATAGCCGAAGGTGACCATGCAGGCCGGCCGCCAGCCCTCCGACTTTGGCACGCCCAGGATCCGCATCGTCGCCGTCGGGTGGTAGATGCCGAGCACGGTGGTCAGCGCGCTGCCCACGCCGTGCGCGCGAGCGGCGAGCTGGGCGCTCCACACGGCAGGAAAGACGGAGGCGCCCGAGGTATCGGTGGAGAAGGCGAACAAGAGCAGGGGATAGGTCTCGAAATTGTCCGCCAAATACTGCGCGGAGGCGAGGAAACGCCGCTCGCCCGCCTCCTCGGCCGTCCGCACAAGCGCTTTGTACGGGCCCGCGAACAGCCTGGTGAGCGCGTCGCGGTAGAGCGGGCCGAGCCGCTCCTTCACCGCCGGATCGTCGACCAGCAGAAAACGCCACTTCTGCTCGTTGCCCGCGCTGGGCGCACGGATCGCCGCGTCGAGGATGCTCCGCTGGACCTCGTCCGGAAGGGGATCAGGTTTCACTCTCCGCATGGCGCGCGTCGTGTATAGCGCCTCGAAAATATCCACACCTGCGCATGTTAGCGGCGAAAAACCGGCTTTTCCTGGGCGTGTATCGGGTGTGAACCAGGCGTGTACCCAGAATGGATTACCGAGCACCATTCTGCTATCCGGGAGGTAGTAATGCGCATAAGGAAATCGCACCGAATCGCAAGTGTGGCGCTCGGTTCCGCGCTCGTCGCCGCTTCCACTCTCTACATGACCCCGGCACACGCCGCGGTCACCACGCCGGTGACACTGGCCTGCCAGGCCGACTGGCCCTTCGACGGGATCGTCTTCACCACCACGCAGACGATCACGGCGAACACGCCCTCGTCCGTCTCGCGCGGCGCCACGTTCTCGGGCACCGGAACGTCGGCCCCGTACACCGTCCCCACGCAGGTGAACGGCGCCAACATCAGCGAGTTGCGTAACTTCACCCTCACGCTGCAGTTCACCGGTCCCGCCAGCGTGACGGGCGCCACCATCTCGGGTGGCTCCAACCTCGGCTCCGGCATCCCGTCGGTGAGCACCACGTCCACCACCGTGACGCTCACGGTGCCCGGACCGCTGGCCGCTGGGACCACCGTGACCCTGCCCAGGATCAGGATCAACGCCAGGGCGGGCAACACGACCGGCACCGCGGAGATGAAGGTCAAGGGCACCAGCTACGCCGACCCGGGGCTGCGCGTCACCGCTGTGGTGCCGTTCGACCCGGAGCCGCCGATCATCGCCCCCGCCGGCTGCTACCCATCGCCCAGCCCCGTGCTGGCCTCCATCCCCATCGTCTAGTCACGCCGCGAAAAAGTGCGGCAGGAGCGATCCGGCAGGCCCGTCCGGTGACGTCCCGGACGGGTCTGCCGCAATGCACCGGCAGCCCCGCACACGGGAGCGGACCGCCGTCCGCCTCACCAGAACGGTTCGCCGTCCGTGTCCCGCACGGGAGCGGACCGCCGCCCACACGCCGGACAGGACAGTTGAGCTTCCACAACTCGAGAGGAGTCCCGATGCTCTTCCCAGAGGGCACGGTGGCCCTGGTCACCGGCGGGGTCAAGGGGATCGGCAGGGCCGTCTCCGTGGACCTGGCCCATGAGGGCGCCGAGGTGATCGCGACCTACCGGCAGGACGAGGAGGCCGCCAAGGAGACCGTCCGGCTCATCGAGTCGGCCGGCGGGCGCGTCACCGTGGTCAAAGCCGACGCCTCCGACGAGGAGTCCGTCCGCGAGCTGTTCCGGGGGATCAGGCAGGCGCACGGCCGCCTGGACGTGCTGGTGTCCAACGCCGGGATCGTCCGAGACCGCCATCTCATCACCATGGGAGTGGACACCTTCCGCGAGGTCCTGGACGTCAACCTGGCCGGCACGTTCCTGTCCTGCCGGGAAGCGGTCAGGCTCATGGAGCACAACCGCAGCGGCTCCATCGTCACCATCTCCTCGGCCGCCGGCGTCTACGGAGGGCAGCCGGGGCAGACGAACTACGCGGCCTCCAAGGGAGGCATCATCGCCTTTTCCAAGACTCTGGCGACCGAGGTCGGCCGACGCGGGATCAGGGTCAACGTGGTGGCGCCCGGGTTCGTGGAGACGGACATGACGCACGGGATCTCCGCCGCCAAGCGCAAGCACTACTGCTCGAGGATCGGCCTGGGCCGGATGGCGCAGCCCGAGGAGATCGCCTACCTGGTGAGCTTCCTGGCCTCCAGCCGCGGCTCGTACATCACCGGCTCGGTTTACGACGTGCACGGCGGCGGCTTCGTGGTGGACGACCTCCCGTAGGCCTATGACATCACTCAAGAGGAGAACAAGCATGGACATTCAGGAGATGCGTGCGGAGGTCGAGCGCCGGCGCGCGACCTGCTCCCGCATCAAGGAACTGATCGTCTCGCGCCTGGACCTGACGATGGACCCGGAGTGGATCACCGACGACCAGTCCCTGTTCGGGCGCGGGCTGGAGCTCGACAGCCTCGACTTTCTCGAGCTCGCCGTCGGCATCGAGGTGGAGTTCGGAGTGGCGCTGTACGAGAGCCAGATCTCGGTGTTCGGCTCGGTCAGCACCCTGGCCAACTCGGTCGAGCCGGAACTGCGGCGCAGCCGTTGGCAGGCCGAGCTCGAAGTGAAGGCATGAACGACCCGGCGGCCCCGCGCGACCTCGACTGCGACCAGATCGCCCAGCTCCTGCCGCATCGCTGGCCGATGCTCATGCTGGACGCCGCGCGCGAGGTCGTTCCCGGCGTCAGCGCGATCGGGGTGAAGAACGTCACCGCCTCCGAACCGTGGTCCGTCGGCCACTTCCCGGGCAAGGTCATCCTGCCCGGCGTCCTGGCGGTGGAGGCGATGTGCCAGCTCGCGCTGCTGACCTGCGCCGTCGAGCGGGCAAGTCGGGGGGAGCACGCGGGCGTCGAGGGCTTCCTGACCAGCCTGCGTAACTTCAGGTTCCACCAGATGATCGTGCCGGGTGACCAGCTCGTCCTCAGAGTCGAGTGCGTCGCCGGCGCCAAGGGGGTCCGCGAGTTCCGCGGCGAGGGCAGGGTCGCCGGCGACGTGGTCGTCACCGGCGTGCTCACCGCCGCTTACGGCGACCGCCCGTCCAGCAACCCAAGCATGATCTCTGCAGGAGGCAGCAGATGACCATCGTGACGCACAGCACCTCCCCGTTACGGGCGGTCTACCCTGACACCGCCGAGTTCCGCACCGTGACCGGAGTGGAAACCATCTGGCGGGTGTCCGACCCGGCTGAGGAGTACGAGAGCCTGCGCGCCGGCGTCGGCCTCATCGACTGGGGCACCTGCCGCCTCATCGAGGTGCGCGGGGACCACGTGGAGTGGCTGCAGCGCGTGCTCACCAGGGATGTGGAGTACCTGGCCGGGGAGCGTACGGTCTGCAGCCTGGTCCTGGACGAGGCGGGCAGGGTGGTGGACATCGTCACCGTCTACGGCCGGGACGAGGGTGTGCTCCTGGAAAGCTCTGTCAGCGGCGGCGAGCGGCTCTGGGCGTACCTGAACGCCTGCGCGGACGGCGGAGTGGAGCTCGTAGACCGCAGCGGGGAGCTGACGGTCGTCGGCCTGGAGGGCCCGAGCGCCTGGCGGATCATCGGCCGGATCTTCGGCGAGGGCATGTCCACCATGCCGTACGAATCGACAGCCGACACCGAGTTCGACGGCAGGCAGGTGCTGCTCGCCCGCACCGGCGTCACCGGCGAGTACGGCTACAAGGTCATCGCCGACCACGACACGGCGCGCGTCTTCTGGCAGGCCGTCGCCGTGGACGCCACTCCGGTGGGCCTGGAGGCGGTGGAGACCACCATGCTGGAGGTTCGCCAGCCGATCATGCACCGTGAGGTGACCGACGAACTCGGCGTGATCGCGCAGGGGCTGGGCTGGCTGGTCGACTCGGGCAAGGAGTCGTTCACCGGCCGCGAGGCGCTGATGGCCGAGTTCGAGAGCGGGGCTGCCGTCCAGACCATCGGTTTCGCCGGCGCTCCGGACGGGACACCGCCGCCGCGCGGCGCCCGGGTGCTGGCGGACGGGCAGCACGTCGGCTCCGTGGTGCACGCGGTCGTCAGCGATCGGCTGGGCGCCGTCCTGGGCCTGATGCGGGTGGAGGTCTCGCTCGCAGCCGCCGGGCTGCCCTTCACGATCGAGCACGAGGGCGGGCTCGACGTCGAGACGCTCAACACGCCGTACGTCCGCCCCAAGAGCTGGATCACTCCGATCGCCTAGGAAAGGGACACCGGTGGAGTTTCATTCCGTTGTCGTGACCGGTCTCGGGATCGTCTGCTCGGGCGGCAGGAATACCAAAGAGTTCTGGGCGCAGCTCATGTCGGGGCAGAGCACGATCACTCCTATCCTGGACCCGGCGTACGCGGTCTTCGACTCCGCCTACGCTGGCCAGATCCCCGACGAATGGCTGCTCGAGCAGTTGCCCGTCACCGATCTGGAGCTCGACAGGGACTCGCAGATGGGGCTGGTGGCCGCACGGCAGGCGATCGCCCACGGCGCGCTGGACCCGGGCGGAACCGACGGCGACCGCTTCGGGGTGGTCCTGGGCAGGTGCGTGGCGGCACGTAAGACCCGCAACGCGCGGGGCGGATGGAACTACCGGCCCATGCACGCCTCACTGGACGTCATCGCCGAGCGGGCCGGGGCGTTCGGTCCCAGGGTCCTGGTCAGCACCGCCTGCGCGGCCGGCGGCAACGCGGTGGGCCTGGCCAGAGACAAGATCCTGGCGGGCGAGGCGGACGTCATGCTGGCGGGCGGTCTGGACCCGCTGCTCTTCGACGTGACGGCGGGCTTCAACGGGCTGCAGGCGCTCAGCCCCGGCCCGACCCGTCCCTACAGCAAGTCTGACGGGCTCAGCCTCGGCGAGGGGGCGGCGTTCCTGCTGCTGGAGTCGGAGGAGCACGCGCTGCGCAGGGGCGCGGTGATTCTCGCCGAGGTGGCCGGCTACGGACTGTCGGCCGACGCCCACCACCCGACGGCCCCCGACCCCACGGGCCGTGGCGGCGCCAGCGCCGTGCGGCGCGCGCTGGGCGAGGCCGGGCTGGGGGCCGCTGACGTCGACTACGTCTGCGGCCACGGCACCGGCACCCCGGCCAACGACGCGATGGAGCGCAAGGTGATGCGCACCGTCTTCGCCGAGCGGGCCCCCAGGGTGCCGATGAGCAGCGTCAAGTCGTTCATCGGGCACACGCTCGGTGCGTCCGGCGCGATCGAGGCACTGGCCAGCGTGCTCGCGCTGAGCGAGGACACGGTGCCGCCCACCGCCGGGTTCGACCAGGCCGACATCGACGCCGCCGACCTGGACTTCGTGCCGAACAGGCCGCGCGCCACCCGGATCGACGTCGTGGTCTCCAACAACTACGCCTTCGGCGGCAACAACGTCTCGGTGGTCCTGCGCAAGCCGCGCGGCGGCGGGCGCGCGGTCCGGCCGCCGCGGCCGGCCGTGATCACCGGGCTCGGGCCGGTGTCCGCGCTGGGCGTGGGCGTGCCGCAGTGGCGTGCCGCCCTGGCCGAGGGCCGGTCCGGAATCGGGCCCGTCACCGCCTTCGACACCTCCTGGCACCCCACCGGCCTGGGCGCGCAGGCGCCCTCGCTCGACGGGCGGACCTACGCCCCCAGGAACGTGTGGCGGCACATGAACAACCTGTCCCGGCTCTCCACCGCGGCGACCCGGCTGGCCTGGGAGGACGCCGGGTTGGCGCTGCGCAGGTCCGACCTGGACGAGGTCGGCCTGATCTTCGCCACGGCCGGCGGCTCCACCGAGGCCCTGCATGGCTTCGACCGCAGCGTGGCGATGGACCCGAGACACACCTCCGTCCTGGACTTCTCCAGCGTGGTGCTGAACGCCACCGGCGGGGCCGTCTGCCAGGCGCTGGGCCTGCGCGGCGAGACGACCACCATCTGCCACGGCGGCGCGTCGGCCTCGCTGGCCCTGGACTGCGCGCTGGAGCTGATCTCGGCGGGCAAGGCCGAGGTGGTCGTGGTGCTGGCCGCCGACGGCTTCAACGAGCCGCTGTACCGGTCGCTGGCCGCGGCCGGCGTCCTGTCGGCGACAGGCGCGGCCCGGCCCTACGACCGCGGACGGGACGGGGTGGTGCCGGGTACGGCTGCCGTCGCGATGGTGGTGGAGTCGGCCGAGCACTGCGAGGCCCGCGGCGGCGTGCCGTACGCGCGGGTGCTGAGCACCGCGCACGTCAGGTGCGGGGCCGATGGGGAGGCGGCGGCGGTGGAGCGGAGCCTGGCCACCGCGGTCGGGCGCGGCAGCCGGGAGCCTGACCTGGCCGTCGGGATCGCCGACGGCAGGCCCCAGGACGCGGCGGAGGCCGAGGCGCTCGCCGCCTGCCTGCCGGGCGCGATGGTGACAGCCCCGGCGGCGTTGACCGGCGACTGCCAGGCCGCCTCCGGCGTGATGAACATCGCGGTGGCCGCCCTGGCCGTGCGCGAGGGGATCGTCCCGCCCGTGAACGGGCTGGCCGAGCCCGAGATCGGCGAACGGTCCCGCTACGTGACCCGCTCCGGCCTGACGCCGGACGTGACCGCGGCCGTGGCGCTGACCGGCGCGATCGGCTCCGTCCGGGGCGCGGTCCTGCTCGGAGGGCCGGCATGACGGGGACGGAGCAGGCGCCCCCGTTCGACCTGAAGGAAGTCGACCGGCTGCTGGCGACCACCCGCTCGGTACGCAGGCGACTGGACGTCGAGCGGCCGGTGCCTCCGGAGGTGGTGCGTGAGGCGCTGGAGCTGGCAGTCCAGGCGCCCACCGCGCAGAACCTCCAGCACTGGCGGTGGCTCGTGATCACCGACGAGAAGGTGCGGCTGGGCGTCTCCGAGCAGTTCCGCTACGGGTGGTCGCTGGACCGGTTCCAGACGGGGGCCCGCTCCCGCAGGCGGCGGCAGGGGCCGGAGAGCCGACGGGTGCAGGACTCCGCCGCCTCCCTGGTCGAGCTCATCGCCAAGGTCCCGGTGCTGGTCGTGCCGTGCATGATGGGCAGGGCCCCGGACATCGGCAGGATCGACGCCGACTGGATCGGGCGCGGCTACCGGTTCGGCGACCTCCGCTCGCAGGCGCGCATGGGCGCGATGCTGGCCAGCAACTTCTACGGCTCCATTTACCCGGCCATCTGGTCCTTCCAGCTCGCGCTCCGCAGCCGGGGCCTGGGCAGCACCATCACCTGCATGAACCTGATGTTCCCCGGCCCGTTCGCCGAACTGCTGGGCATCCCCGAGGTCGTCACCCCGATCTGCGTGCTGCCGGTCGCCTACACCGTCGGCACCGACTTTCGGCCCGCACCCCGCGTCCCGGCCAGCGAACGCACGTTCTGGAACCGTTGGGGGGCCGAGGAGGCGCCATGAGCCACAGCGTGAAAGTGGTCAGGGTCAACGGCCTCGACCTCGCGGTGACCGTCGCGGGCGAGGGGCGGCCGGTGATCCTGCTGCACGGCTTCCCTGACTCGGCGGCGCTGTGGCGGCACCAGATCCCGCGGCTGGTGGCGGCGGGCTATCAGGTCATCGCGCCGGACCTGCGCGGGTTCGGCGACTCGGCCAGGCCGGAGGAGGTGTCCGCGTACCGGCTGCCGATGGCGGTCAGCGACGTGGCCAGGATCGCCGACCTGTTCGCCGGCGGACGGGCGCACGTGGTCGGCCACGACTGGGGCGCCGCGGTGGCCTGGATGTACGCCTCGATGATGCCCGCCAGAGTGGACCACCTGGTCGCGCTGTCGGTCGGGCATCCGGCAACCGGTGTGTCTCCGTCCGTTGAGCAACGGGCCAGGTCCTGGTACGTGCTGCTGTTCCAGTTCCCGGGCGTGGCCGAGGAACTGCTGCGGGCGGACGACTGGCGGCTGATGCGGCAGCTCGTGGCCGGGGAGGGCGACGCCGAGCGTTACCTGGCCGATCTGGCCCGGCCGGGGGCGCTGACAGCGGGGCTCAACTGGTACCGGGCCAACCTGGCGCCCGCTCTGGAGCTGACCCCGGCCCGGGTCACGCTGCCCGTGCACGCCCCCACCCTCGGCGTCTGGTCGTCGGGAGACCGGCTGATCACTGAGGAGGCGATGACGGGCTCGGCCCGCTTCGTCCAGGGACCGTGGCGGTACGAGCGGATCGACGGCGCGAGCCACTGGATACCGCTCGACGCACCCGGCCCGCTCGGTGACCTGCTGCTGGACTTCCTCGACAGCCACGAGAGCGCGCCACCCGCCGTCCGCCGCCGCCGCTCCTGAAGGAGGACCGATGCTCGCATGCTTCTTCCCCGGTCAGGGCACGCTGCGCGTGGGCATGGGCCAGGCGTTCCGCCGCCATCCGGCCGCCGCAGCGGCGCTGGCCGAGGCCGGGGCGGTGCTCGGCCGCGATCTGGCCACCCTGTGTGCGCAGGGGCCGCAGGCGGCGCTGATCAGCACCGAGAACGCGCAGCCCGCGGTGACAGCGTGCAACCTGGCGGCGTTGGCCGCGCTCAGGGCCGCCGGCCTGGAGCCGGACGTGGTCGCCGGGCACAGCGTGGGCGAGCTGAGCGCGCTGCACGCGGCGGGGGTGCTGGACTTCGCCGCCACGCTGCGGCTGGTGGAGGCCCGCGGGCGCCTGATGGCGCGGGTCCGGCGGGCCGGTGTGATGTCGGCCGTGCTGGGCCTGACCCCGGCGGAGGCCGGCGACCTCGCCGGGTTCGCCGACCCCGGCGGCTCGCTGGTGGTGGCCATCGAGAACGGGCCCGACCACGTCGTGGTGTCCGGCCCGCCGGACGCCGTGGACCGCTTCGGCACGCTCGCCAGGGCGCGGGGGGCTCGGAAGATCACTCCGCTCAGCGTGAGTCATGCCTTCCACAGCCCGCTCATGTCCGAGGTGGCCGGGGAGTGGGCCGAGCGGGTGGCGGGCGAGAGGCTGCTCCCGCCGCGCTGCCCGGTCCTGCTCAACGTCACCGGCATGCCGGCCATCGACCCGGAGGAGATCAGGCGCGGGCTGACCGCTCAGCTCACCGGCCGCGTCCTGTGGGCGGGCGTGCTGAGCGCCGCGGCGCGCATGGGCGTGCGGGACTGCGTGGAGGTGGGCGACAGCAAGGCGCTCACCGGCCTGGCCAGGTCCGCCGGGCTGCGCTGCCTGAGCATGTCCGACCCTTCCTGGCCGAGAAACGCCACCCGCCTGCGGGCCGGCGGCGCCGCGCCGCCAGCGGCCGGTCCCACCGCTCCGAGCGCGGGCAGCGCGCTGGAAGCGGGGGTGCCGTGACCGGGACGAGCTCCGTGGCCGGAGCCGGGTCACCGGTCACGGCGGTGGCGGGCCGGTGGTCGTGCTCGCGGGTCGATTTCGGCGGGGTGGCCGACCCCGCCGAGCTCGTTCGGCCGGCCCCGCTGGAGGCGGTCTTCACCCGGGACGAGCGGCTGCGCTCGCGGACGCGGTCCACGCTCGCCTCGTGGGCCGGCAGGCTCGCGGCCAAGCACGCGGTCACCAGGGCTCTCGGCTACGACACCCCGCCCGCCGCACTCACCGGCGTGGAGATCCTGCCCGCGGTCCCGCCGGACTGCCCCCGCGGGCACGCCTGTCCGCACGGCCACCCGCCGGAGGTCAGGCTCGGCCAGGACTACGCCGAGCGGGCGGCCGGCGCGGGGGCGGCCAGGATTCAGGTGTCGGTGAGCCACACCTCGCGTGTCGCCGTGGCGGTGGCCCTGGTGACCTGGACTACGGACGGAGGGTGAGTGTTGGACGCGTACGCAGCTGCCATGCTGCACATGGAGGCGTGGAACGGCAACGACCCCGCACGGGTCGAGGCCACCGCCGACCTGTTCGACGCCCCAGGCACCGACGGGCCCGTGTCCGGGCAGGAGTTGCGGGCGCACGCCGCCGTGCTGTTCGAGGCGTTCCCCGGCCTGAAGTTCGGCGTCGACGCGCAGGTGGCGGGGCCGGACCAGGCCGTGCTCTCCTGGACGCTGCACGTCCAGCATCTGGGCCGCTACCTCGGCGCCAGGCCCAGCGGCGCGACCGCCACGATCAGCGGCACCGACGTGGTCCGCTGCGAAGACGGCCGAGTGCGGGTGCTGCGCGCCTTCGACCGCATGTCGCTGCTCGACCGGCTCGGCATACAGGTCGTGGTGTCGCCCCCGGCGATGCACGGCTGGCAGTACGGCCTCGGCTCGCGCCTGGCGGGCACCGGGGCGCAGCGGGCGGGCGTGCTGGTCCTGACCCGCCTGGACGTCGCCGACGAGCAGCAGGAGGAGCAGGTCAGCATGCTCAGCCTGGCGGTGGGCGCGAGCCTGCGCAACGCCCGCGGGTTCCTGGGCGCCACCACCACGATCGTCGGCGGCCACATCTACACGATGAGCGCCTTCGACCGCCCCGAATCCGTCCGCGCCGTCAACATGAAGCCGCACCAGCGGGCTGTGCGGCGCTTCTACCGCTCAGGGCTCTGCACGGCCGGGACGGTCAGCGTGTGGAGCCCGGTGCGGATCATGGAGGCCGTCCGCTGCCCGGTCTGCGGCGTGCTGAGCGAGGACCGCACCGGCTCCGGCCTTGAGCAGGCCTGCGAGTGCGACTGGACCCCACGCGGACGCCCATTTCTGTGAACGAAGGAGCGACAATGAACGGCTTCACCCTGGAGCACTTGCCCGGCACCGGCGCCGGCCCCACCATCGTCCTGATGTCGGGCATGTTCGCCGGGGACTGGATGTGGGACGACCAGTTCCGCGCCTTCGCCGAGGACGGCCGGCCGGTCGCCCGCGTCGTCGAGGCGATCGCCATGCGGCCGGAGGTCTCGGGCACCATCCCCAAGGTGCGGGCGGCCCTGGAGGAGGCGTGCGCGGGCGCGGGGATCTCCGACATGATCGTCTGCGGGGCCTCGATGGGGGCGGCCGTCGCGATCGACATGGCGGTCGCCGCGCCGGAGCGGGTCTGGGGGCTGGTGGTGACGGGCACCCCCGGCCTGTCGGCCGACCCGAACCTGGGCATCAAACCCGACCACCCCCAAGCCAGGACGATGTTCTCGGCGGACTACGGCGAGCGCCTGGTCTCCTCCCTCTTCCACGGCGGCCGCGCAGCGCTGACCGAGGAGCGCTTCCAGCAGACCAAGAAGATCTTCGAGTGCCGGGAGGGCATCCTGGGCGTCAGCCGGGGCATCAAGGCGATGCGGCGCTATGACATACGGGCCGCCCTGCGGGGCGTGCACTGCCCGGTCCTCAACGTCTGGGGCGCCCACGACCGCACCACTCCGGTCGAGCCGTGGATCGAGGTCGTCGCGGCCAACCCCAACCACCGCATGGTGGTGATGGAGGACTGCGGTCACGTGCCCATGGTCGAGCGCGCGGCGCGCTACACCGAGATCATGCGCGACTTCGCCGCCGAGTTCGACCCGGCGTACGGGCCGGCCACGTCGTGAACGTGCTCATGGGTGTGGACGCCCTCCAGCCGGAGCGGGTCGAGCAGGCCATGTCCCGCTGGGGGGACGCCTACTCCGCCAGGATCTGCTCGGCGGCCGAGCTGGCCGAGTGGGGGAGCCGGCCCGGCGGAGTGGGCGCCTGCCTGGCGGTCAAGGAGTGCCTCATCAAGGCCGTCGGAGGCAGGGCGTACCCGTTCGACTGGCATGACCTGAGCGCCGGAGGCGCGGCCTGCCGCACTGCGCGGGAGCTGCTGGAGGAGGCCGGCCGGGCGTTCGGCGCGGCCACCGGCGCCGGGGGGCTCCGCCTGACGGGCTGCGCCGTGCCGGCGCGCGGGCTGCACGGCGCGGCCTTGTGGGGCCGCAGCGGGGATCACATCTTGGCCATGGCGGTGCTCGTCGAGGAGGGTATGTGCTGACAGCGGCGCTGGAGTGCGAGGGGCTGGTGAAGAGGTACGGCAGCCTGCTCGCGGTGGACGGAGTGAAGTTCGCGGTGGCCGAAGGGGAGGCGTACGGCCTGCTGGGCCCGAACGGCTCGGGCAAGTCCACCACCATCGGGATGGTCGTCGGCGTCCTGGCCCCGGACAGCGGCACGGTGCGGGTGCACGGCCATGAGATGGCGCGCCGCCCGCTGCGTGCCAAGCGGCTCATCGGCTACGTGCCGCAGGAGGTGGCGCTCTACCCCGACCTGACCGGACGGGAGAACCTGCGTTACTTCGGCAGCTTGTTCGGCCTGCGCGGGCAGCGGCTGCGCGAGCGGGTGGCCGAGGTGCTGGACGTGGTCGGCCTGGCCGACCGGGCAGACCAGCGGCTGGACACGTACTCGGGTGGCATGCAGCGCCGCATCAACATCGCCGCCGGCCTGGTGCACGAGCCGAAGGTGCTGCTGCTGGACGAGCCGACGGTCGGAGTGGACCCGCAGAGCCGCAACGCCATCCTGGAGAGCGTCGAGCGGCTGGTCGCCGGGGGCATGACCGTGCTCTACACCTCCCACTACATGGAGGAGGTCGAGCGGGTCTGCGACCGGGTCGGCATCATCGACCAGGGCCGGATCATCGCCGAGGGGACACCGGCGGAGCTGATGGCCGCCCTCGCGCCGGGCGGTCGCGCCGAGGTGGAGGTCGAGGGGGACGTACGGGTCGCCGCCGCGGCGGTCGCCGCGCTGCCCGGGGTCGCCGTCACCGTGGCCGAGCACCGCTCGCGGCTCCTGGTGACCTGGGAGGAGGGCGCCGATCGCCTGCCCGACGTGCTGCAGGCGCTGGACGGCGTGGCCGCCGTGGTCAGGACCGAAGTGGTCAGGCCCAGCCTGGAGGAAGTCTTCCTGCACCTGACCGGCACCTCGTTGCGCGACTGATCGGACTGTGCGATGCGAACCATCCTCGTCATGAGCGGCCGGGAGCTGACCGCCCGGCTGCGCGACTGGACGGCGCTGCTGGTCGTCCTGGTGGCACCGGTCCTGCTGGCTTCGCTGTTCAGCTTCGCGCTGGGGCGTGCCGACCCGGTTCTCGGCGGCGTCCTCGGCGTGGTGGACCTGGACGGCGGCGAGCTGTCCACCTCGATCATCGACGAGGTCGCCCGCTCGCCCGAGCTCGCGGCTTCGGTCGAGCTGCGCAGGCTGCCCACCGAGGAGGCGGCCGAGCAGGCGCTGAGGGACGGTGACGTCGAAGCGGCGGTGATCTTCCCACACGACTTCGCCCGCAACGTGCAGCGGTCGGGCGGGCAATCGCTGACGATCCTCACCCCTGCCGAGGGGGCGCGCGGCGGCATCGCGGCCAAGGGCGTGGTGGAGCGGGTCTCTGCCGAGGTGTACGCCCGTACGCTGGCCGCCAAAGTAGCCGTGATCACCGGCGTCCCGGCGGACAAGGCGCGGTCCATGGCCGAACGCGCCCACTCCGAGCAGGCCGGGCTGACGCTGGACGAGCAGGTCATGCCGGGCGGGTCGGCCGTCGCGGCGGCATACTACGGGCCGGGCATGGCGCTGCTCTTCGGCTTCTTCGCGGTGGCCGTGGCCGCGCGCAGCCTGCTGACCGAGCGGCGGCTGGGCACGCTGGCCAGGACGCGGGCGGCGCCCGTCCCCGCGCTGGCGGTGGTGGCCGCCAAAGGACTGGTGGGCTTCCTGTTCGCGCTGCTCGGCATGCAGGTCACCTGGGGCTCGTCGGTGCTGCTGTTCGGCGCCGACTGGGGCGACCCGCTGGGGGTCGTGGTCCTGTTCACGACGTTCGCGCTGGCCGCCACCGGGATCACGATGGCGCTGGTCTCCGGGCCGCGCACCGGCGGCGAGGCGGAGGGCTCGCTGCTCGTCGTCGCCTTCACCTGCGCCATCCTCGGCGGGAACCTGATCAGTCTTTACCGGATGCCGGAGTACATGCAGTGGGTCTCGCTGCTGACCCCCAACGGGTGGGCCACGCGCGGGTTCTCCATCCTCACCGGGGGCGGCGGGCTCACCGACCTCGGCGGCCCGCTCCTGGCCCTGGCGGTCATCGCGGTCGTCTTCGCGGCGGTCGTCGCGGTCCGATTCAGGAAGGGGCTCACGTGAGCCGTCTGACAGCCGTGCATGTCCTGTCCGCGTTGGTTGCGGCCAACCTGCGGCGGCAGGGCCGTGACCGCATCGGGCTCTTCTTCATCGTGATCCTGCCGTTCATCATCATCGCCGTCGTCGGCCTGGCGCTGGGCGGGCACGCCGGCGATGCGCAGCGGCTGCGGCTGGGCCTGGTCGTCGAGGGCGCCGGCGCCGGGTCCAGTCAGCTGGTCGCCCGCTTCGCTGAGCATCCCGAGCTTGCCGTGGTCCGCGTTCCCGACGTGGCCGAGCTGCGCCGCCAGATCGGGCAGGGCTCGCTGGTGGCCGGTCTGGTGGTGCCCGAAGGGGCCGACGACCGTGCCATGCGGCTGCCGTTCTACCTGGTGGACGGCAGCGGCGAGGCGGCGGTGGTACGCAACAACGTGCACGCCGTGCTCGGCCGGCACGGCGCGCTGGCCGGCGCCGAGCGGATGGCCGAGCAGCTCGACGCCGCGCCGGCGCAGGTGGACGCCGTGGTGGCCGAGACCGATCCGATCTTCTCCGACGTGCGGGTGGTGCCCGGCGCCGAGACGCTGCGGCTGGGGTTCGCCTACACCGCTCCGGCCAACCTCGTGCTGTTCACCTTCATCAACTCGGTGGCGGTCGCGGGCGCGCTGGTGGAGACGAGGCGGCTGGGCATCAGCCGCCGAAGCCTGGCCGCGCCGGTCCGGCCGGGGCTGCTCCTGGCCGGCGAGGTGCTCAGCCGCTATGTGATCGCCCTGCTCCAGGCGCTGCTCGTGGTGGTGGTGACCGCGCTGCTGTTCGGTGTGGAGTGGGGGCCGCCCGCCGGCGTGCTGCTGGTGGTGGCGGCCTTCTGCCTGGTCTCGACCGGGGTCGCGATGCTGGTGGGCGGCCTGGCCAGGACCGGGATCCAGGCCGCCGCGCTGGGGCCGCCGATCGGCATCGTGCTGGGCATGCTCGGCGGCTGCATGTGGCCGCTGCTCATCGTCCCGTCGGCGCTGCGGACGGCCGGGCACGCCTTCCCGCACGCCTGGGCCATGGACGCGCTGCTGGCGCTGCCGCAACGGGGTCTCGACGGCGTCATCACGCCGGTCGCCGTGCTGCTGGCCATGGGGATCGCGATCACGAGCGTTTCGCTCTACCTGTTCCGGCGTTCGGTACTACGCACGGGGTGAGAAAGTGATGACTTCCAACGACCCGGCGAGCTTCGGCTCGCCGGCCGATTTCCGGGACCCGGTGGGGCGCCTGGCCGGGCTGCTCGATCCCGGCTCGATGCGCCTGCTGGGATCCGGCTCCGGAGGTGTCCGGCTGGCCTGGGGACGTGCCGACGGCGTCCCGGTCGTGGCGTTCTGCAGCGACGCCAGGATCCAGGGCGGGGCGCTGAGCCGTGAAGGCTGCGAGCAGCTCGTTCGCGGCTACGACGTGGCGCTGCGGGAGCGGCTGCCGATCGTCGGCGTGTGGCACTCGGGCGGCGCCCAGCTGGCCGAGGGGGTCGAGTCGCTGCACGGGGTGGGCCAGGTCTTCGCCGCGATGACCCGCGCCTCGGGGGTCGTGCCGCAGCTCTCCGTGGTGGTCGGGCCCGCGGCCGGCGGGGCGGCGTACGGCCCGGCGCTGACCGACGTGGTGGTGATGGCCGCGTCCGGACGGCTCTTCGTCACCGGCCCCGACGTGGTCGAGAGCGTGACCGGGGAGCGGCTGGACATGGAGGCGCTCGGCGGGCCGGAGCCGCACAGCACCCGCAGCGGCGTGGCCCATGTGGTGGCGGGCACGGAGGCCGCCGCCTACCAGGAGGCGCGCCGCCTGGCCTCGCTCTTCGGGCACCAGGGTCTGATCCGGCAGGACGTCGAGGAGGCGGACCTGTCCGGTCTGCTGCCCGCCTCGCCGCGGCGCGCCTACGATGTCCGGCCGCTGGTCGCGCGCCTGCTGGACGAGCCGGGCGTGGAGTTGCAGCCCCGGTGGGCGCCGAACATCGTCACCACGCTGGGCAGGATCGCGGGTCAGACGGTGGGCGTGGTGGCCAACAATCCGCTGCGCCTGGGCGGCTGCCTGGATGCGCTGTCGGCCGAGAAGGCCGCGCGGTTCGTGCGCATGTGCGACGCCTTCGGCGTGCCGCTGGTCGTGCTGGTGGATGTGCCCGGCTACCTGCCGGGAGCCAAGCAGGAGCACGAGGGCGTGGTCCGGCGCGGGGCCAAGCTGCTGCACGCCTTCGCCGAGTGCTCGGTGCCGCGCGTCACCGTGGTCACCCGCAAGGCGTACGGCGGCGCGTACATCGCGATGAATTCCCGCGCGCTCGGCGCGACCCGGGTGCTGGCCTGGCCGGGCGCGGAGATCGGGGTGATGGGCGCGGCGGCGGCGGTGCGGGTGCTCAGGCGCCGCGAGCTGGCGGCGGTGCCCGAGCACGAGCGCCCGGCGCTGGAGGACAGGCTGGCGGCCGAGCACGCCGAGCGGACCGGCGGGCTGTGCCGCGCGATCGAGTTGGGCGTGGTGGACGAGATCGTCGAGCCGGAGAAGACCCGCGGCGCGGTCCGGCGCGCCCTGGCGGAGGGCCGGCCAGGTCGCGGTGCGCACCGGAACATCCCTCTCTGACCCGGGAGTAGGTAGAACCTGTTCCAATCGTTATTGGGAAGTGGCTGCGATGTCATGGCGGCAGATGCTACTTTCCAGTAGCGATCATGTGGCGTGTGTCACAGCTGTGGCCCGCCGCTCGGGGGACGAATGTTGTTCAGGTGACAGGCCCATGTCCCTCGACCACCAGGAGGTCTCTGAATGCGACGCACACCTGTTCTCGTCCTCGTCGCCGTAGCCGTGTTCCTGGTAGTGTCGGCCGGCCTGGTCCGGTTCTGGGTGGCAGGCAGGATCCTCGCCGCTCCGGCCAACCAGTACGCCGTGACCAAGCTCCAGGCCACCGGTGCCCAATACTTCTCCGTCGCCGACGGCAAGGTGGTGACGGCCGACCTCAGCATGCTCATAACCACCCGTGGCGACGTGGCGCAGGCCACCGACTCGCACGTGGTGTGGGACGAGTTCACCGTGGTGGACGACGTCACCAACGGCAAGGAGCAGATCAGCATCTCCGAGCGGCGCAGCGCCTTCGACCGGCGCACCGGCGTGGGCGTCAACTGCTGCGACGTCAGCGTCAACAAGCAGCCGGTGCAGCTCGAGGGGCAGGTCTACCTCTATCCGATCGGGGTGGAGAAGAAGACCTACAAGTTCTACAACCAGACGGCCAAGCGCGCCTTCGACGCCACCTTCGTCGGTGAGGACACGGTCAACGGGCTGCCCGTCTACAAGTTCCAGCAGAAGGTGCCGCCGACCAAGGTCGGCACCATCACCGTCCCCGGCGCGCTCTTCGGCCTCGAGGATGAGGGTGACGTCCAGCTCGACCGGTGGTACGAGGGCGTCGACACGCACTATGTGGAGCCCACGACCGGCGCCCCGATCAAGCAGGAAGTCAGCCGCAACGAGACGCTGAAGACCCAGGATGGCGTCGAGCGGAGCAAGGCCTTGGTCGCCAACGTCACATTCACCCCGGACACGGTCGCCGAGCTGGTCCGCAAGGCCACCACCGCCAAGAACCAGATCACGCTGCTCAAGGTGACGATCCCGGTCGCGCTGCTGGCTCTGGGGCTGCTCGTGTTCGGCGTCGCGGTCTTCGTGGCCCGTCGCCGGCCCTCTTGATAGAACCTGTTCCACAGGGTGCCGGGAGGCCGAGCAAAGGTTCTAGAGTAGAACGCGTTGCAGTTTGCTGCTTTTGGGGCTTATCGTCGGCTCATGCGGACACGTGTCACGGACATGTTCGGAATCGAGCTCCCGATCTTCGCGTTCAGCCACTGCAGGGACGTCGTCGCGGCCGTCAGCCGCGCGGGCGGCATGGGGGTGCTGGGAGCGCTCTACTTCACGCCCGAAGAGCTCGAGATGGAGCTCAAGTGGATCGACGAACACGTCGACGGCAAGCCGTACGGCGTGGACGTCGTCATGCCCGCCTCCTATGAGGGCGCCGACTTCGCGCCCGAGGAATTGGTGGGCCGCCTCCAGACGATGATCCCCGAGGGGCACCGGGCGTTCGTCGAGGGCCTCCTGGCCAATCACGGGGTGCCGCCGCTGTCCTCCGACGCGGACGCCGGCAAGGTCTTGCTCGGCTGGACAGACGCCACCGCCCGCCCCCAGGTCGAGGTCGCCCTGCGCCACCCCATCGCCCTCCTGGCCAACGCGCTCGGCCCGCCCCCGGCCGACGTCGTGGAGCTCGCGCACTCCCATGGGGTGAAGGTCGCGGCCCTCGCCTCCACGCCCCGCCACGCGCTCAAGCAGGTGGAGGTGGGCGTGGACGTGGTGGTCGCCCAGGGCACCGAGGCCGGCGGCCACACCGGTGAGATCTCCACCATGGTCCTGATCCCGCAGGTGGTCGACGCCGTGGACGTGCCCGTGCTGGCGGCCGGCGGCATCGGCAACGGGCGCCAGATGGCGGCGGGGATGGCGCTGGGCGCGGAGGGGGTGTGGACCGGCTCCCTGTGGCTCACCGTCGAGGAGGCCGACACCCCGGAGATGGCCAAGCGCCGCATCCTGGAGGCCACGTCCCGGGACACCGTCCGCTCGCGCAGCTGGACCGGCAAGCCGGCGCGGCTGCTCAAGAACGAGTGGACGGACGCGTGGGAGTCGGCGGAGTCCCCGGGGACGCTCCCGATGCCGCTGCAGTTCATGCTGGTGTCGGACGCCCTGCGCCGGATCGGCCGCTCGGACGCGTCGGAGCTGGCGACGTTCCCCGCCGGCCAGATCATCGGCATCACCAACCAGATCCGGTCCACGAAGGACGTGGTGTTCGGGCTGGTGGAGGAGTACGGCGAGGCGCTGGATCGGCTGTCGCGCATCACCCAGGACTGACGCGCGGGGGGCTCGCGCCCGTGACGAGCCCCCCGGCATCGAGATCAGTGGGCGTGGTACGCCGGAGGGCGCTTCTCGCGGAAGGCGCGGGTGCCCTCCTTGGCGTCCTCCGAGCCGATGACCGGCCACCCGAGATCGTCGGACACCTTGAGGGCCTCCGGCTCGGAAAGCCCCAGCGTGTCCCGGTACGTGCGGAGGATCGCCTGGACCGCGAGCGGCCCCGAGGCCGCCACGTCCTCGGCCAGCTCCCGGGCCACGGCCAGCGCCTGACCGTCCGGGACCACCCGGTTGACCAGCCCCATCGACAGGGCCTCGGCCGCCGTGATCGCGCGCCCCGTCAGCAGCAGGTCCATCGCGTGGCAGTACGGGATCTGCCGGGGCAGCCGGACGGCGCTGCCGCCCATGGGGAACAGCGCCCGCTTCGCCTCGAACAGGCCCAGCGTGGCCGACTCCGCCACCACCCGCAGGTCCGTGCCCACCAGCAGCTCCGTCCCCCCGGCCACCGCGTACCCCTCCACCGCGCAGATGACCGGTTTGGTGGGCAGGTCCTCGCGGAGCAGGCCCTTCCAGTGGAAGTTGGGGATCTGGGCGGCTCTGGCCTGGACCTCCGGGTCGGTGGACGGCTGGCCCATGGCCTTGAGGTCCGCGCCGGAGCAGAACGTGCCCTCGGCGCCGGTCAGGATCGCCACCCGGATCTCGCGCTCCGCCGACGCGTACGCCCACGCCGAGGCCAGGCCGATCAGCATGTCCGAGGAGAGCGCGTTGCGGGCCCCCGGCCGGTTCATGGTGACGATGAGGATGTGCCCGTCGCGTTCGACCCGGCAGTGGGGTGTGCTGATCGGCAGGAGCTCCACGGATGCCTCCGACGTGTCTGAGCCAAGCGCTTGATAGGCCATGATCCTACGTGCCTCAGGACGTGCACCCAAGCGCTTGCTCAGGACTTCGCCGCCGGGATACGCTCCCACCAGCAAACGAGAACAAGTTCCTATTTCGCTCCGCCGCGACGGCCTAGGGCGACCGAGCCGCCGAACGGAGTGAGGCAATGAGCAGGGCGGGAGTGCTGTCGCCTGGAGGAGTGGCGGGAGCGGAGCGACCAGAGCGGGGGAAGGCGGCGGCGTAGGGCGGCCGAGCCGCCTCACGGACTGAGGCCATAAGCACTGAGGAGATCAGATGGGCACGCTCGGTTTCTGGAGGCTGGCGCAGGCGGATCCCGAGTGGATCGCGGCCGTGGATCCGGATGGTACGGAGCACCGCGCAGGCGATCTCCTGGCCCGCTCGAACCGCCTCGTCCACGGCCTGCGTGAGCTCGGACTCCGGCCCGGCGACGGCATCTGCGCCCTGGTCCCCAACGGGGCCGACGGACTGGCGCTCTACCTGGCCGCGCTGCAGGCCGGCTGGTACTACACGCCGATCAACTGGCATCTCACCGGCCCCGAGATCGCCTACATCGTCTCCGACAGCGAGGCCAAGGCGTTCTTCGTCCACCCCCGGTTCGCGGCCGAGGGCGCCCGCGCGGCCCACGCCATCGTGCCCGAGCGCCGCTTCCTCCTCGGAGGTGAAGCCGACGGGTTCCGCGCGGCGGACGAGCTCACCGCCGGGCAGCCGGACACCGCGCCCGCCGATCGCACCGCCGGCGCGACCATGCACTACACCTCGGGCACCACCGGCAAGCCCAAAGGTGTCAGGCGCCCGCTGAACGGCCTGGATCCGGACGATTCCGCCGAGCTGATGACGTTCCTGCTCGGACTGTTCGGCATCACGCCGGGCCTGCCCAACGCCCATCTGATCACCTCCCCGTGCTACCACACCGCCGTCACCCAATTCGGCGGCACGGCCCTGCACATGGGCCATACGCTCGTCTACATGGACCGGTGGGACGCCGAGGAGCTGCTCCGGCTCTGCGAGCGCCACCGCGTCACCAGCTCCCACCTGGTCCCCACGCACTTCAAACGGCTCCTCACGCTGCCGGAGGAGACGCGCCGCAAATACGACCTGTCCTCCCTCAAATGGATGATCCACGCCGCAGCGCCCTGCCCGATCCCGGTGAAATGGGCGATGTTCGAGTGGTGGGGCGACTGTGTCTACGAGTACTACGCGGCCACCGAGGGCGGCGGCACCCTGGCCACGCCGGAGGGCTGGAAGTCGCACCCGGGCACGGTCGGCACCGCCTGGCCGATCAGTGAGCTGCTCATCGTGGACGAGCAGGGCGAGCCCGTGCCGACCGGCACCCCCGGCACGATCTACATGAAGATGATGGGCGCCTCGTTCGAGTACAAGGGCGACCCGGACAAGACCGCGGCGAACCGGCTCAAGGACTACTTCACCGTGGGCGACGTCGGCTACCTGGACGAGGACGGCTTCCTCTACCTCTGCGACCGCAAGGCCGACATGATCATCTCCGGCGGCGCGAACATCTACCCGGCCGAGATCGAGAACGAGCTCATGGTCCACCCGAAGGTGGCGGACGTGGCCGTCTTCGGCGTCCCGGACGAGGAGTGGGGCGAGCAGATCAAGGCCGTGGTCGAGCCCGCGCCGGGCGTCCCGCCGGGCCCGGAGCTGGCCGCGGAGCTGCTCGCCTCGCTGGAGGGCCGGCTCTCCAGGATGAAGTGGCCCAAGAGCTTCGACTTCATCGAAGAGATGCCCCGCGAGCCCAACGGCAAGCTGCTCAAACGCAAGCTCCGCGCCCCGTACTGGGAGGGACACGACCGTGCCATCTGATCCGCTCGTCGCCCAGCACGTCCTGGAGTTCCCCGGCGGTTACACGCGGACGACCGGCCCGGTGGTCGGCCGGTTCCTGACCGAGCTGCGCGGCCGCCGCATCGTCGGGGTCCGGACGCAGGAGGGACGGGTGCTCGTGCCGCCCCTCGAGTACGACCCCGCCACCGGCGAGCCGGTCACCGGCGAGTACGTCGAGGTCGGCCCGGCCGGCACGGTCACCGCCTGGGCCTGGGTGCAGGAGCCGCTGGAAAACCACCCCCTCGACCGGCCCTTCGCCTGGGCGCTGATCAAGCTCGACGGCGCCGACACGACGCTGGTGCACGCGGTGGACGCCGAGCACCCCAAGGCGCTCAAAGCGGGCACGCGCGTCTGGCCGGTCTGGCGCGACCACCCCACCGGCCACATCACCGACATCTCGCATTTCGCGCCCGAGGTCACGAAGATCGTGTCCGGCGTGCGATCCGAGTACCGCCTCCAGGCCGGCGGCGCGCTGCGGGTCTTCCTGGAGGGCATCCAGCGCGGTGTCTTCCTCGGCGGCCGCTGCGACCAGTGCGACAAGGTGTACGTGCCCTACCGCGCGGCCTGCCCCGAATGCGGAAACGTCATCCCGGAAACGCTCGAACTCCCCGACACCGGCACGATCACCACGTTCGGCCTCAACAACCTGCCCGATCCGCGTGCCCCCGAGGTGCCGTTCGTGTCGGCGTACATCCTGCTCGACAACACCGACATCCCCATGATCGCCCTGATCGGGGACGTGCCCGTACGCGAGGTGCGCCAGGGCATGCGGGTCAAGGCCGTCTGGGTCCCCGAGAACGAGCGCACGGCGTCCATGGCGAACATCCGCTGGTTCGCCCCCACCGGCGAGCCCGACGTGGAGCTGTCATGAGAGAGGTCGCGATCGTCGCGTTCGCCCAGACGCGGCACACCACCCACGACACCGGGCTCACCGAGCCGGAGCTGATCCTGCCGGCGATCAACGAGGTCAAGGAGCGCACCGGGCTCAAGCGGTTCGGCTTCACCTGCTCGGGCAGCTGCGACTACCTGGCGGGCGCCCCGTTCTCGTTCGTGTCGGCGCTCGACGCGCTGGCCGCCTGGCCGCCCATCTCGGAGAGCCACGTGGAGATGGACGGCGCCTGGGCGCTGTACGAGGCCTGGGTCCGCCTGCAGCACGGCGACATCGACTCGGCCCTGGTCTACGGCTTCGGCAAGTCGTCGCTCGGCGACCTGCGCACGATCATGACGCTCCAGCTCGACCCGTACTACCTGGCGCCGCTCGGCCTCGACCAGCTCTCCTACGCCGCGCTCCAGGCCAGTGCCGTCGACGCGGACCGGAAGGAGCTCGACGAGATCGTCCGGCGCAGCCGCGCGGACGGCCGGAGCAACCCCTATGCGCTCGACCTGCCCGACCCGGAAGGCGAGGACTTCGCCGTAGAGCCGCTGAAGCTGACGGACGTGCCGCCCATCACCGACGGCGCGGCGGCGATCGTGCTCGCGACGGGCGACCTGGCCACGCGGCTCTGCTCGAATCCCGCCTACATCAAGGGCATCGCGCATCGCATAGAGCCTCACTACCTGGGCATGCGGGACCTCGCCCGGTCGGCCTCCGCTGCCGATGCCGCACGAGCCGCGGGGGTCGGCAAGGGTCCCGTCGAGGTGGCCGAGCTGCACACCCAGTTCCCGCACGAGGAGATCATCCTGCGGGAGGCGCTGGAGCTGACCGGCGACACGGTGATCAACCCGTCGGGCGGCCCGCTGGCCGCCAACCCCGTCATGGCCACCGGTCTCATCCGCATCGGCGAGGCCGCGCAACGCATCCTGGACGGCGCCGCGAGCCGTACCGTCGCGCACGCCGCCGGCGGGCCCTGCCTGCAGCACAACCTCGTCAGCGTACTGGAGGGCTGATATGGGTGACCGGGAGCGAACCCGACGCAGTGAGCGGAGTGGAGGGCCGACCCGCGCTGATGGCGCGCCTTCGGCACGACAGGCACTCCGCGGAGCGAATGAGGAGTGGTGAGCGACCCATGAACAGGTGTGCGGTCATCGGCGTCGGGCAGACGCACTACACGACCAGGCGCAGGGACGTGTCGATCGCCGGGCTGGTGCGCGAGGCGGCGCTGCGGGCGCTGGAGGACGCCGGGCTGACGTTCAAGGATATCGACGCCGTCGTCATCGGCAAGGCGCCGGATCTGTTCGAGGGCGTGATGATGCCCGAGTCGTACCTGGCGGACGCGCTGGGCGCGGCGGGCAAGCCGATGATGCGGGTGCACACCGCGGGCAGTGTCGGCGGGTCGACGGCGCTGGTCGGCGCCAGCCTCATCCAGGGCGGCGTGCACGAACGGGTGCTGGTCGTGGCGTTCGAGAAGCAGTCGGAGTCCAACGCCACCTGGGCGCTGTCGACGCACCTGCCGTTCAGCTCCTCGCTCGTGGTCGGGGCGGGCGGCTACTTCGCGCCGCACATCCGCGAGTACATGCGCAGGTCCGGCGCCCCTGACCACATCGGCACGCTGGTGGCCGTCAAGGACCGGCTCAACGCGCTCAAGAACCCCTACGCGCACCTGAAGATCCCCGGCATCGACCAGAAGATGGTCGAGTCCACGCCGATGCTGTGGGAGCCCATCCGCTACCTGGAGACCTGCCCGTCCAGCGACGGCGCCTGCGCGCTGGTCCTGTCGTCGGAGTCCGCGGTCACCGGCGTCCCGGCCTGGGTGCACGGCACCGCCATGCGCTCCGAGCCGATCTTCCGCGCCGGCCGCGACACGGTCAGCCCGCAGGCGGGCAAGGACTGCGCGGCCGACGTCTACCGCCAGGCCGGCATCGCCGACCCGCGGCGGCAGATCGACGTGGCCGAGACGTACGTGCCGTTCTCCTGGTACGAGCCGATGTGGCTGGAGAACCTGGGGTTCGCGGCGGAAGGGGAGGGATGGAAGCTCACCG
This sequence comes from Nonomuraea sp. H19, assembly GCF_052068215.1. Lineage (NCBI taxonomy): Bacteria > Bacillati > Actinomycetota > Actinomycetes > Streptosporangiales > Streptosporangiaceae > Nonomuraea > Nonomuraea sp. H19. The sequence continues at coordinate 572,390 of NZ_JBQHCV010000001.1, forward strand.
AGTCGGGCGCCACGGCGCTCGACGGTGACATCCCGTGGAACGCCTCGGGCGGGGTGCTGTCGAGCAACCCGATCGGCGCCTCGGGATTGATCAGGTTCGCCGAGGCCGCGCTGCAGGTGCGCGGGATGGCGGGCGAGCACCAGGTGGACGGCGCCCGTACGGCGCTCGGCCACGCCTATGGCGGGGGAGCCCAGTTCTTCGCGATGTGGATCGTCGGACGGGAGAAAGTCTGATGGAGTTCAACCACGCGGACCTGTTCGAGGGCCTCGCGGACGCGATCGGGGACAGGACGGTCGCCATCTGCGGCGACGACCGGCGCACCTACGCCGAGATGGAGGCCGAGGCCAACCGGCTGGCCCACTACCTGATGGACCTCGGCATCCAGCCGGGCCAGCACGTCGGGATCCAGCTCTACAACGGCATCCCCTACGTCGCCGGGATCCTGGCCGCGCTGAAGATCCGCGCCGTGCCGATCAACGTCAACTACCGGTACGTCGAGTCCGAGCTGCTCTACCTGTACCGGGACTCGGACATCCGGGCGCTGATCTACGACGTCGAGTTCGACGCGCGGGTCGCCGCCGTCGCCGGTGAGGCGCCGTTGCTGGAGCACCTGATCTCGGTCGGCGGGCAGTCGGCGATCGGCTCCGCGGTGCCGTACGAAACGGCGCTGGAGCGGGGCAAGCCCGAGCGGGGCTTCCCACCGCGCTCCGGGCAGGACGTGTACATCATCTACACCGGCGGCACCACCGGCATGCCCAAGGGCGCGATGTGGCACGTCGAGGACCTGTTCATGGGCTTCGGCGGCGGCAACCCGTACGGCGAGCCGCGGGCCACGCCGCAGGAGGTGATCGACGCGGCGGCCGGCTCGGGTCCCATGGTGATGATGCCCGTCGCGCCGCTGATGCACGGCGCAGCGCAGATGAGCACGTTCATCGCCTGGTGGATGGGCGGGACCGTCGCGTACAACCGCAAGTTCGACGGCGCCGAGGTGTGGCGGACGGTCGAGCGCGAACGCGTGAACACCATGAACATCACCGGCGACGCCATGGCCAGGCCCATGGCCGAGGCACTGGCGGAGGGCTCCTACGACGTCTCGTCGCTGATCGTGATCAGCTCGACCGGCGCCATCCTGTCCGGCGCCGTACGCGACCGCCTCCAGGAGCTGCTCCCGAACGTCGGGATTCTGGACAACTTCGGCTCCACCGAGTCCGGCTACACCGCGTCGGGCGTGGCCGGGTCGTCGCCGGAGAAGGGCCTGCGCTATCAGCCGAACTCCGTGGTGAAGCTGGCCGTGCTCGACGAGAAGGGCCGGCCCGTCGAGCCCGGGTCCGGGCAGCTCGGGACGGTGGCCAGGTCGGGGCGGGTGGCGTTCGGCTACTACAACGACCCGGACAAGACGGACCGCACGTTCGTCACCGACGAGGAGGGCAACCGGTGGCTGCTCACCGGTGACCTCGCCACGGTCGACAGCGACGGGACCGTGAACGTGTTCGGCCGGGGGTCGCAGTGCATCAACACCGGCGGGGAGAAGGTGTTCCCCGAGGAGGTCGAAGCGGTGCTGAAGGGGCATCCGTCGGTGTTCGACGCGGTGGTGACCGGGGTGCCGGACAAGCGGTGGGGGAGCAGGGTGGCCGCCGTGATCGAACCGCGCCCTGGCGTCGAGCTCACGGTCGCGGAGCTGGACGAGCACTGCAGGAAGCTGCTGTCGGGATACAAAGTGCCGCGTTCGTACGCGTTCGTCGCCGAGATGGTGCGCTCGCCTGCGGGCAAGGCCGACTACCGGTGGGCGAGGGAGACGGTGGAGGCGGCCGGCGAGGAGCTCCCCGGCTCCTGAAGGGGTCGGTGCAGGGCGCGGGCCGGGGGCTCACCGGCTCGCTCGTGAAGGGGTCGATGCAGGGCGCGGGCCGGGGGGCTCACCGGCTCGTGAGGTCGCGGAGCTCCGCCTCCAGCCGCTTCGCCTCGTCGTCCCGGCTCGCCTTCGCCTGCCTGCCGGCTCGCCCCTGCCCGCCAGCCTTCTCCACCAGCGCCAGCCTGCCGCGCAGGACGTCACGCAGCAGGTCGGCCAGCCCTTCGTCGCCGTCACCCGCCAGCAACTCGCGCAGCAGCCCCGCCGCGACCCGCAGCGCGGCGTCGGCCGCGTCGTCCCTGCCCAGCTCCTGCTGACAGAAGCCGAGCCGGGTGTGCGCCACGGCCCTGGCGAGCGGGTCCCGCGTCACCTGCGTGCCCCGATGGAAGACGAGGCCGGCCTCCAGCGGCCGTCCCGACTCCATGAGCGCGTCGCCCAGCATGAGCATCGCCCTGGCCAGCAGCCCGGACAGCGGCGGATTGCCCGGGGCGTACCGCTCCAGTGCCGCGACCGCCTCGCGCAGCGGCTTCACCGCGTCCGCGGGCAGGTCCCGCATCCTGAGCGCGGCGGCCAGCGTCAGGCAGGCGCCCGCCCGGCTGGTGTGCAGGGCCTGCGCGTTCATGCCGGTGGTCAGGAGCGTGTCGTAAATCGCGATGGCCTCGCGGGCCCGGGCCTCCGCCTCGCTCCCGCCGTCCAGCCCCAGCAGCGGCAGCAGCTCCGAGCTCTGCGCCAGGGAGTCGGCGAGGATCGCCCGGTACGTGAGATCGTCCGGCGACCGCCTGGCCACCGGGATCAGCCGCTCCACCAGCGCGTTGGCCTCGCTCAGCGCGCCGCGCACCATGTGGCACCTGGCCAGCCGCTGCAGGGCCAGCGCGTGCTTGACCGTGCCCTCCGGGTGCCCGGTCGTGGCGATCCCGGCGTACTCGGCGGCCTCCTCCGCCCGCCCGCCCGCCAGCAGATCGTCGGCGATCATCGCGGCGACCTCGGCGGCGTCCACCGGCTTCGGCAGCCCGGTGTAGATCTGCAACGCCTCCATCAGATGCGCCAGTGCCTCCCGCGTCCTGCCGGTCGCCCGCAGCACCTGCCCTCTCACCTGGATCGCCTGCGCCCGCACCGCCGGCAGCTCTTGACCTCTTTCCCTGGCGCGCTCCAGCTCGGCCAGCGACCAGGCGACCGCCTCCAGCGCGGCCTGCGGGCGGTCCAGCATGGCCAGGCCGGAGCCGAGCCGGGCGTACGTGAGGGCCGCGATGGCCGGGTCGTCCAGCTCGTCGCACAGGTCGGCGGCCCGCTCGCAGTGCGCCAGCGCCTCCATGGCGCGGCCGCGGTCGAGCAGCTCGACCGCGTAGCGGCCGAGGGCGGCGGCCAGCTCCCTGGTGTTGTCCTCCTCGTCCAGCAGGGCGATGGCCTGCTCCAGAATGCCGAGGTCGGTGTGGTCGAGCTTGGCGAGCGCGGCGAGCGCCAAGCCGAGCCGGCCGCGGTACGCGCTGGAGACCGCGGCCAGGCCCCGATAGACGCGGACGGCCAACTTGGCGGCCAGGACGGCGGTCCCCGTGTCGCCTGCCTGGGCGGCGACGGTGCTGAAGCGGGCCAGGCAGCGGGCGTACGCGTCGTGCAGGCCGGGATCGCCGCTCAGCGGCACCTGCCGTTCGAGGGCTTCGGTGAACGTGGCGAGCGGCGGCAGCAGCACGGCCGGCGCCACCCCTCGCACCCCTGAGAGGTCGGCCGCGTAGGCGGACAGCTCCTCGACGAGGGTCTTGAGCACGTCGGCGCCGGGCAGCGGGCGCATCTCCAGGATCCGGGCGTACAGGGCGATCCCGGCGGCCTGCCCCTCCTCGCGCGCTCGCAGCCTGGCCAGGCGTACCAGGGCCAGCAGGTGCAGGTTCGCGAGGTCGGCAGGTACGGGGTCGTGGTCGGCCAGCAGCGCGGTGCCCTCGGCCAGGCGCGACCTGGCCGCGTCGTCGTCATGCTGCTCGGCCAGACAGAGACCGGCCAACTCCAGGCAGGCGGCGGTGATCAGCCGCTGCTCGTCCGGCTCCGTGTCCGTCGGCGGACGAGCGGGCAGGATGTCGAGCGCCCGGGTGGCGGACTTGACCGCGCCTTCCATGTCCTGCCTGGTGAAGCGGATGCCGCCCTGCAGCCGCAGCGCTCCGGCGAGCGCCAGGGGAGATTCGATCCCTTCCGACACGAGCGCGGCGTACAGCCTGACCAGCCGGTCCGCGGCCGCCTCGGCGTCGGACGGGCAGGCGGCGCGAGACAGCGCGACGGTCTCCAGGATGAGCAGCTCGGCCAGCTCTTTCCCGGACGCGGGGCTGGCCCCGGCCTGCCCGTGGGACTCGATGGCGGTGAGCAGATGGGGCACGGCCTCCTTGTGGTGGCCGAGCGCCACGAGCGTCCGGCCGAGCGCCGCCGCGACCTGGCCGACGGCGATCGCGTGCGGCCCATCCGGTACGGCCCGCCGCTGGAGCAGCTCGGCCGCCTGCATCGCGAGCGCGAACCCGTCGTCCGCCCGGCCCGCGTCCGCCCAGGCGCGGGCGAGCATGGCCTGGGCGGAGACGTAGGCATGGACGTCTTCGAGCGGCGGCTCATCGACGATCTCGACGGCCTTGCGGCGCTCCGCCAGCAGCTGCTCGGCCCTGGTGACGGCCTGTCCCGGGTCGGGGGTGACCAGGGCCAGCATCCAGTGCCGCTCCTGGCCGGGCTCGCCGGCCGGGGGCGCGTGCGACCTGCCGAGGCTCGCCCGCACCTCGGCGCTGTGGCGCAGGTAGGAGGCGTCCTCCGTGCTCAGGACGTCGTACAGCTCGGCGGCGAGCTCCAGATGCGCCATCCCGTCGGCCGGTCGGCCGAGTTCGTCCAGGCACAGGCCGAGCAGACGTCTGGCGCCGGCCTGCGTGTGCCGCTCGGCCGCCACGCTCATGGCCTCCTGCAGCGCGTCGAGCGCCTCCTCGGGCCGGTCGTCCAGCAGCAGCAGCTCACCCAGATCGGCGAGCTGCCCGGCCAGCGCGGCCCGGTACTCGCCGGGATCGAGGGCGACGAGCGCGCGCAGGTTCCGTACGGCCTCGGCGGCGGCGCGCGCCCCGGCGTCGAAGTCGTCCAGAGCGCCGTGGAGCCGGGCCAGCAGGCCGGTGGCCTCGGCCAGCATGAACCGCAGGCCGGGCTCCTCGGCGGCGAGGTCGCGCAGGCGTACGGCCGCCTCGTTGGCGGGGGCCAGGGCGTCGGCCGTTCTGCCGTGGTCGTGGAGCCAGGCGGCGAGGAGGCGGAGCTGGTGGGCCAGATCCCGGTTCGTGGGAGCGATGCCCTTGACGGCGGTGGCGGCGGCAACGGCGAGGCAGGCGGCCAGCTCCGGCATCGCGAGTGAGGTCGCGAGATAGGGGTCCTGCTCGGACGGCGCGGCACCGCTCGGCTCTTCGAACGGCGCCAGCGGGTCGGGCATGACCGGCTCAGCGGCGGTGGCCGTTCCGGGCAGCACGGACAGGACACCCGCGAGGTTGGCCGCGAAGTCGCGGTCACCGCCCGCCGCCCGGAACGCCTCGACGGCCTCGTTCGCCGGCCCGGTCCCCAGCAGCGCGCACGCCAGGTTGTAGTGCGCCCGCGCGGCCTGCCCCGCGTACCGCCAGTCGTCCTCGGCGAGGATGCGGAATCTGGCCGCCGCCTCCTGCGCGGGCTTGAGCGCGCTGCCGGGCTCGCCCGCCAGCAGCAGGCAGGCGCCCAGGTTGTACAGGGCCTCCGCCTGCCCGGCCGCCTCCTCGTAGGGGGGAGCGGCGCCGAAGATCTCGACGGCTTCGGCCGCCGCGACGACCGCCTCGCCCACCCGGCCCACCGCCGCGAGCCGACCGGACAGCACGGACAGCGCCCCTGCCAGCGGGATCGGCGCGCCTCCCGCCCGCAGGTGCCGGACGGCCAGCTCGCCCAGCGTCACGTCGAGGGCTCGCAGCCCGAGCCGGGAGTCCCGCCGTACCGGCAGCGCGGCGACGGCCGCCACGAGCTCCTGATCATCGGCGAACAGCCCCAGCGCGGCGTTGAGCGCGTCACCGAGCCGGCTCGCCGGCGCCGCCGCTGCCTGCGCGACCAGCCTGCCGATCCGGCCCGTGAGCAGCGTCCGCAGCGCCGCCCTGACCGGCGCGGCGTTCGCCGACCGATGGAGGAGGTCGAGCATGCGCACGAGGTGCTGGGCGGTGCGCCCCTCGTGATCGTGTACGGCGAGCACGAGCTCGTCCAGGCGCTCTGTGCCGGCCAGCAACCGCTCGGCCAGGATGTCCGGTCCCAGCCGCTCGCCCCCGGAGAAGATCCGCCCCAGCCAGCCGGTCACGCCCAGGACCTCGCCGTGGATCCCGCCGTCATCAGCGGCGCGCAGGCCGGGCACGGCGGTCATCAGGACCGGGAGCTCGGCCGGCGTCGGCGCCGTGAGCATGAGCACCGCCACGGCCTGGCGCGCCGTCACCTCGTCCACCCGCTCGTGCCCGGCCGGCCACGCCCGCGCCCACTGGCCGTGCTCCCGGGCCAGGAACCGGCTCACGAGCTCGCCCCCCGCCCCGGTGTCGTCCTCGCACAGCCGCATCAGGGCGGCCAGGTGGACGTGGAGCGGAAGCCCGTACTCGGGGTCGTCGAGGGACGGCGGCGTGGGCAACGCGGCCCTGCTCGGCGCGAACGCCTTCATGGCCGCGAGCGCGTGCTCGGTCCGCTCGCGCAGGGTGAGCGGACGGGCGTTGAGCTGGACGGTCGTGGTGTTGAGCCGCCGCAGCCAGCCGCCCGCCGCCGTGTCGAGCCGCCGCCACCACTCCGCCGCGCCAGGCTCGCGAACCAGTAACAGCAGCCGTACGGGCGGATTGCGCCCGTGCTTGGCCAGCCGCCGCACCAGCTCGCCGACCAGCGGCCAAGACGGCTCAGGATGATCGACGACGAGCAGGGCCGGCCGCAGAGCATCCGGCGGCACCGGGCGGCGGCCGGACAGCGGGCCGCAGACGGAGTCCAGGGTGAGGAACCCGGCGTCCCACCCCGCCCGCGCCACCTCCTCGCACAGCTCGCCCGCCAACCGGGTCTTGCCCGTGCCGCTCCGCCCGGTCACCACCGCGATGGACAGCGCGCCCGGCTCGGCGGCCCACGCCCGCAGCAGCGCCAGCTCCTCATCCCGACCCAGAAACGGCACCACCGCATGCCGCGGCACCAGCAAGCGCCAGTCCGGACAGTCCTGCGGCAGCCGCTCGCGGGCGGGGGACAGCAGAGCGGGCAGGATCACCGACGGGTCGCCTTCGGCCACGGTTTCGAGCCCGCCGGGCACCACACAGGCCAGCTCGCGGAACCGCTGGTCGCTCAGCAGCGCGGTGACGGGGATCGCGTTCAGGCGGCGCCGGCCGTACCCATCGTGGGTGGCGGTGACCACGCCGATGATCTGCCTGGCCGGTTCGGCGAGGAGGGCGGCGCCCGACACGCCCTCCCACAGGGCGGACGCCGGCGCCTCGGGGGTGAGCACGCTGACCGCCAGCGCCTTCGTCACCGCGCCCGTGGGGGCGTCGACCAGGCCCGACAGCGTCTGCGCGGTCCTGGACCCGGCCCGCTGCCCCGCCCGGGGAAAGCCCCGGGCCGTGCCGCGCAGCCGGTAGCGCTCCTGGTCGTCGTCGGTGGCCACCCTGGCCCAGCGGACATGGTCGACGCCAGGGATCTCCTTCCACGGGGACTCGGCGGCCCGGAGCAGCACCGCGTTCGTCCCGCCGCGCCCTCGCCACACCTGCTCGGCCCGCAGCCATCGCCCCGACCACGCCGCACGTACCTGGCACGGCGCGTCGGGATCGACCACGTCGCCCGAGGTCAGCACCAGATCGGCGCCGATCGCATAGCCGGAGCCGGTCACGCCGACCAGGTCGTCATGACCGGAGTAGACCTCGACGGCCCGCTCGAGCCCGAGGCGGTGTGGTGGCGTGTCCATGAGGTCCGCCTATCAGGTACGTCCCGACGTGCCGTTCCCCGCGATCAGCGTTCGACCTCAACTATCGCACTATGGAGCGGAAATTTCTGGCTTGTCACGCCTTCTCGGTCGTGAGCCAGGCCGCCAGACCGAGGTAGACCACCCCGCTGCCCACGTCGAGGCGGCGACGGGCGCGGGTGGACCCGCGTACCCGGCCGGCCAGGGCCGAGGAGAGCATCGCGTACGTGCCGTCGGAGGCCATGCCGAGCAGGATCCACAGCAGGCCGAGCAGGAGGATCTGAGGGGCGACGGGCCCCACCTCCAGGCTGACGAACTGCGGCAGGAACGCCAGGAAGAAGATCGCCGTCTTCGGGTTGAGGACGTTGACCACGAACCCTTCCCAGAACAGCCGCCGCTTCGACTGCACCTGCAGCTCCATCGTCTCCTCGGCCCCGCCGCGCTTCAACAGCTTGCGTACGCCGAGCCAGATCAGGTAGGCGACACCGACCCACTTCACCACGGTGAACGCCGTGGCCGAGGCGGCCAGCAGCGCGCTGATGCCCAGTGCCGCGGCGGCCACGTGGACGAGCGAGCCCGCGTGCACGCCGAGCACGGAGATGAGGCCGGCGGAGCGGCCTTGGGAGACGCTCCGGGTGACGATGTAGAGGACCGCCGGTCCGGGTACCACGAGCAGTCCGAGAGTGGCCACGCAGAAAAGGGCGAGCGTTGAAATATCCGGCATAGGGCCATCGTAGGAGTGGCGTCAAAGGCTTTCATGGAGGGCCTTCAGCAGCGCCTCGGTGGCGGGAGGGTGGGGCGGGTCGCCGTACACGGCGGCGTACACGTGTCGCGTCGAGCCGGCGATCTCGGCCACCTCCACGCCCGGGTGACGGTACGCGCGCAGCGCGAGCCCCGGCAGCATCGTCAGGCCCAGCCCCGCCGCCACCAGTGCCTGCACCGCCACGATGTCATCGCTCGCGAACGTGATCTGCGGCGCGAACCCCGCCTTCTCGCAGATGTCCAGCAAATGACTGCGGCACCGGTCGCACCCCACCATCCAGGACGAGTCGGCGTGCTGAGTCAGCTCGCCGTCCGTCGGCGCGCTGGACACCAGGTAGCCGGGATCGTCGAGGAGATGGATCATGGTGATGCCGTTGTCCTCGGGCGCGGTGTCGTCGTAGCGGAACACCACCGCCACGTCCACCCGCCCGGCCCGCAGCAGCCTGAGCGCCTCGGGCGGCTCGGTCTCGGTGAGGTGCAGGCGCAGGTCCGGATGCCGGCCGGCGAGCAGCGTGGCCGCCTTCGGGACGAACGTGCCGAGCGCGGAGGGGAAGGCCGCCAGCCGGGCGCGGCCCGTACGCAGCCCTACATGGGCGGCGAGCTCCTCGGCGGTGTCGTCCAGGCGGCCGATGATCTCCGCGGCCCGCTCGGCGAGCAGCCGGCCCGCCTCCGTGAGCCTGATGCCGCGGCCGGCGCGCTGGATGAGCCGGGCACCGGTCTCCGCCTCCAGCCTGGCCAGGTGGTGGCTGACCGACGGCTGTGAGTAGTGCAGCTCCTTGGCGGCCGCGGTCAGCGAGCCCTTACGGGCGACCGCGACGAGGACGCGCAGGCGTACGACGTCGAGCATCCATCAAGCGTATCTATGGATAAGCCCAAAAACTTCTGTTGGACCTATCGGTGGGAAGGGGGGACCGTAGAAGGGGAAGGCGAATAATCCTATTTCCCTAGGGGTATAGCATGAATATGGTCTCCACCACCGCCAGACCGGGCCTCGATGTGCTCGTGTCCGGCATTTCCGGAATAGTCGCCCAGCGGCTGGGGCTTCGCGAGACCGCGTACGCCGTGGCCGACCTGCTCCGCGACCGGCTGCCCGGACCCGGCATCCTCACGCCCCGGGAGCGCGAGGGCTCACCCGACGGGTACGTGTCCAGCGTGCTGTACGCCCAGCGCGACTTCTCGATCGTGTCGGTCGTGTGGCGGCCCGGTCAGTACACGGCGATCCACGACCACGTGTCGTGGTGCACGTTCGGGATCATCAGCGGGATCGAGCACGAGACCCTCTACCGCGACATGGGCGATCACCTGGTCGAGATCGGCCGGACCGACAACCGGCCGGGCGAGGTCAGCGGGTTCGCCCCGCCCGGCGACATCCACATGGTGCGCAACACCAGCGCCGAGATCGGGGTGTCGGTGCACGTGTACGGAGCCGACGTGGCCAAGCTGGGCAGCAGCGTGCGCCGCGTCTACGACCTGCCGGTCAGGTAGCCCTCCAGGTGATCGGCCAGCTCCTTGGGCCGGGCGAGCATGGGTGAGTGCCCGCCGTCGATCTCGTCGGGCGTGATGCCGAGCCGGCCGCCTACGACCCCGCGCATGAACTCCGGCGTGAAGAACCGATCGTCGCGGCACAGCAGGAACCTGGTCGGCACATCCGGCCACTTCTCCAGCGGCCACGGCTCCACCAGCGCCTTCTCCGCCTGCTCCCGCCCTCGCCCGATCACCTGCTCGGCCAGTTCCCTGGGCACGTCGTGCATGAACAGCCCGACCGGGTCGTCGATGTCCTGGTGACCGAAGCCCGTGTTCTCCCACCAGTCGGCCGGCGGCTCGCCCGGCGCCGGAATCATGGCCGTGACCAGCACCAAGAGCTGGGCAGGCACGCGGTCGCAGACCAGCGGCCCCACGAACCCGCCCCACGAGTGGGCCACCACGACCAGGTCCCGCCGCTCGCCGACGGCCTCGACCACGGCATCGGCATAGTCGAACAGGCCGGCCGACTCGTCCTCGATCGGCAGGTCCACCGCCACGACGTGGTGCCCGCGCCCGCGTAGCTCGGCGGCCAGCAGGTCCCAGTGCCACGCCGCGCCCCCGCCGCCGTGGATCAGCGCGAATGTCGCCATGTGTGTACCTCCGGATCAGGGCGCTCAGGCCAGGGCGCCAGGCAGTCGGTGATCAGCACCTCGGGCGGCGGCCCCGGAATGCCGATGGCGATGTCCGGCCGCGCCCGCAGCGCCGGCAGTCCGCTCATGGCATTCTCCGGCCGATTTGGTCCTAAAGTAGTACTAACAACTTGGTTTATACAAGGAACCCGGGACCGTGATGCGGACTTATGACGACCCCTGCGGAATCGCCCGCGCCCTTGACCACGTGGGTGAGCGCTGGGCGCTGCTGATCGTCCGCGAGCTCCTGCTGGGCCCTAAACGCTTCACCGACCTGCGCACGGGCCTGCCCGTCGCCAGTCAGAACGTCCTTTCCCAACGCCTGCGCGAGTTGGAGGACTCGGGCGTGGTACGGCGCCGCAAGCTGCCCCCGCCCGCGGCCGCCTGGGTTTACGAGCTGACGGAGCGCGGCCGGGAGTTGGAGTCCGTGGTCCTGGCGCTGGCCCGCTGGGGCAGCAGGATGCCGATGCGCTCGGCGAACTCCCTGAGCGTCGACGCCCTCGCCGTCGCTCTGCGGTCCACGTACGAGGGCGAGGCCGCCCGCGGCTTCGCCGCCCGCGTCGAGCTGCGCCTCGGGAATGACCGCTTCCTCGCTGAGGTGGCGCCGGCCGGCTTCACCCTGACCCGCTCCGGCGCGGCGGCGGACGCCGTCCTGGAAACAGACGCCGACACCCTTCGCGGCCTCGTCTTCGGCGGCCGATCCCTGGACTCGGAAGGGGTGCGGGTGGAAGGGGACCGGGAGCTCGTGCGCCGCTTCCTGACCCTCTTCCCGCGCCCCGCGATGAGTTCCTGACGCCGGGCAGGTCTGTCCAGGTGAGGCCGATACGGAGGATGGATCATGGAACCCACCACGAAACTGGACGCCCGCTTCAGCGACGCGAACGCCACCCCGACGCCGTGGGCCGAGGCTAGCGACCAGCTCGAACGGGCGGAAACGTACTGGCTGAGCACCGTACGCTCCGACGGCCGCCCGCACGTCACGACGCTGCTGGCCGTCTGGCAGGACGACGCGATCTTCTTCTGCACCGGTGCCGAGGAGCAGAAGGCCCGGAACCTGGAGCAGAACCGCAACTGCGCTCTCACGACCGGCGCCAGCGCCCTGCACGAGGGCCTCGACCTGGTGGTCGAGGGCGTCGCCGAGCGGGTCACCGACCCCGGCAAGCTCAAGCGCCTGGCCGGCGCCTGGGAGTCGAAGTACGGCAGCGACTGGCACTTCGACGTCGGCGACGGGGTGTTCACCCATCCGCAGGGCGGTGAGGCGCTGGTCTTCGAGGTGGCCCCGGCCAAGGTGCTGGGCTTTCGCAAGGGCGAGTACAGCCAGACGCGCTGGCGCTTCTAGCGCGTCCCAGATAGGAAAGGAAATTTGCGCAATCGGCCTGGGACGACGCCTGGCGTAGTGCGGCCTTCACGTCCGAGTGCCTGATGTCGCTCACCGCCGAGGAACTGAGCCACTTCGCCGAGGAGCTCAATGAGCTCACCGCGAAGTGGCGGGCGCGCGGGACGGCGGCCCGCGAGCCGAGGCGAATCGCCATCGCCCGGTCGCCCGGAGGCGGTCCGGCTCGTCAGGTCACGGCTGGCGGACCCGCCTCGGCTGGGTCCTGGTGGAGACGGGCCTCCGCCTCGTCCACCGCTATTAGCGGAGGCCGAGCTGGTGGTCCATGGCCACCGCGTCCCTGATGGCCCAGTGCTCGACGATCCTCCCGTCCCGTACGCGGATCATGTCCATGCCGCGCACCTCGTACCGGCGCCCCGTGGCCGTGTGGGTGCCACGGCTGAGGTAGACGTTGGCCGACAGCTCGTCGGTCGCGACGTTCTGCTCGACGGTGACCGACACGTCATGGAAGCCGGTCTCTCCGGAGATCGCCTGCTCCCACTTCTCCCGCCATGCCCGCCGGCCGTGATGGTCGCCGTCCGCGCCGCCCCGATGGTCGATGACGTCGGGATCGATGAGCGCGAGCGCGTCATCCATCCGCCCGGTCGCGATGACCTCCGGGTAGAGCGCCACTATCCGCCGATGCACCTCACTTGCGGTCGCCATGCTCGTGCCTCCTCGGTTAAGTGGGGAGTTCCCCGGTTTTCTGACGCCGCTACACTAACCGGGGAAGTCCCCACTTAGCAAGGAGAGACGGATGGCGGGAACACGTCCTCGCCGCTCGGATGCGCGACGCAACTACGACCTGCTGCTGGCCGCGGCCGCCCAGGTCTTCGCCGAGCGCGGCACCGACGCCCCCCTCGACGAGGTCGCCCGCCGAGCCGGGGTGGGCAACGCCACCATGTACCGGCATTTCCCCACCCGCTCCGACCTCCTGGTGGCCGTCTACGCCGACGAGGTCGCCCAGCTCTGCGCGAGCGGCGCCGCCCTGCTGGCCGCCGACTCGCCAGGCGAGGCGCTGCGCGAGTGGCTCAGTCTGTTCATGGAGCACGTGACGGCCAAGCGCGATCTGGCCCTGGCGGTCACCGATCAGGGGCGTTCCACCCTGGTGGCGGAGTGGCACGAGTCCATGCTCACCACCGCCTCGGCGCTGCTGGAGGGGGCCAAGCAGGCCGCCGCCGTCCGCGCCGACCTCGACGTCCGCGACCTGCTGACGCTCGTCAAGGGCATCGCCCTGGCGGCCACGGATCGAGCCCAGGCCGAACGGCTTCTAACCCTCGTCGCGCTCTGACCGCGTGGCTCTCATTGGGCGGCCTTGCCGGACCTTTTTGTACGTGACAAGGACATGGATCACTTGTCATGATCCGTGCCCAAGCCGTGTACCCCTGCGGGTGCGTCGCCCGCCGCGGCACTCCACACGGCTCCGGCCTGGGCGTTCACCGCTGGGTGGTGGAACGCACGATCGCGCTCCTGCACTGGTTCCGCCGCCTGCGCATCCGCTGGGAGGTCCGCGACGACATCCACGAAGCCTTCATGACCCTCGCCGCCGCAATCATCTGCTGGCGACGGCTCACGAGAAGCTGATAACAGGTCAGCGATCGGATCCAACCGCCGACAGGTCCCCAACGGCGTCGGCGTAGTAGGCCGAGTCTGCCAGGTGGAACGCGATCTGCCGGAATGTCCAGCCCTCACCGGGCGACCGGTCGAGCTGGTCTGGAGTGAGCGCGGTCAGTCGGTCGGCCCAGATCCGGCTGAGCCGGGTGAGCCGGCTCCTGGCCTCGTTCAGGTCTTGGTCGGTGAAGGGCGCCAGATCGGCAGGAGTTGTGCTCGCCGACGCATGCCAGCGATCAGGGATCGTGGGGTTGCCGACCAGCCGTGCTTCCACCTCGGCGAGGTGATCGATGAGGTGATCGGTGACTCGGCGGATTGCCTTGTGCGGGGTGTAGACCCGCTCATCGGCGCGCACCGGGCGACCGTCCCACGTTGTCCAGGTCGCCGCCAGGTCGAGTACGTGGTCGATCATCGACGTGACGACCAGCGCCGGTTCGCGATTATCAGTGGTCGGAATCTCATCGGACATCCACGGCCTCCAGCTCAGTGCGTTACACGACCGGACAGGGCACACTCACTGACCACAACCCGGCGGAGACCGACAACGGCTCCGGAACGCAACTTAGGCTCCAGACATCTCGATGGGCATCGAAGCATGGATGCACGGCCGGTCAAGATTCATTTTGTTAGGACCTCTTAGCCCGGCCGGGGACCGTGAGGTTGTGGATTTCCGCCTCGACGTGCACGATGCCCTGAACGGCCCCGGAGAACATCACGGCAAGCGTGTCACCGAAGGGAGCGTCGGCATCGGGATGGTTGTGGACGTGCCCGAGCTTGACGACGGGCGCCCCACTCCCGCCAGTACGAAGACATCCCGAACCGGAGTTTTCATCACTGCCGATCGCGGTCACACTGCGGTCATGGTGGCTTCCAACTGGCGCCTCGCGTCCGCCCATGTCGTAGCGGACGTCGGCGCCCGCGGTGAGTTCGGCCAGGCGCTGCACGGTGCTCGGGTCGCGGAGCAGTTCGGTGAACACCTCGCGCAGTCCGGTGACATCGCTGCCGGGGGCGATCAGGGCCGCCTGTGCCTGCGCGTTCAGCACCATGCGCTGGGCGGCCGATCGCCGCTCTGTCTCGTAACTGTTCAGCAGTCCGGACGGGGCGCTTCCCCGGATCGCGTGGCGATCGAACAGTGGCTGCAAACGACTGCCTCGTCCTCCACGACCAGTGGGCTCGTCGTGCCGTCTGGCTCGCTACCGGACCTCCTTCGCACCACGCTCGCACCCGCTCGGGGTGGGCTCCCCCGTCCGCCCACTGGGTAATCGGGTAAGGGGCGGGCGAGGGCGCCGGAGGCGCATGGGGTGCGCCGGAGGCGCCTGAATAAGAGCGTCTGAGCTCCCATGGCGCGTAGCGCCCCCGCGCGAAGTCCTTTGGGGCGGGCTCCCGCAGGCCGACCACCACCCAGCATGACATGGGGTGGGTGGTCGGCGGGGGAACCTACACGCCCAGCGCCGAGGGAAGGCTCAGCTCGCGGAGGAACAGGGCCTCCGCGGTCGCCACCCGGCGCAGTTCCTCCAGGTCCACTCGCTCGTTCGGGGCGTGAATCGCCGCGTCCTCGTCCTCCGCCCCGAACAACAGGATCTCCGCCGCCGGGAACTGCTTCAGCAGCGTGTTCACCAGCGGGATGGACCCGCCCGCTCCCACGTCACGCGGCGGCCGGCCGAAGGCTCGCTCCATCGCCCGGTTCAGGGCCGAGCGCGCCTTTCCGCCGGAGTCGGCCTGGAAGCCGGAGCCCACCGTGAAGTCCCCGAACGTCACCTGCACGCCCCACGGCGCCATCTGCCGCAGGAACTCCGCCACCGTGTTCACCGTCGTCTTCGGATCCCCGGCCGGAGGCACGCGTACCGTCACCCGGGCCCGCGCCACCGGCTGCACCGCGTTCACCGCCCCGGACACCGTCGGCACGTCCAAGCCGGTGACCGTGATCGCGTAAGAGGACCACAGGCGGTCCGCCAGCGAGCCCGCGCCCACCAGCGACACCCCGTCCAGCACGCCGGCCGTCTTCCTGAACTCCTCCTCCGACGGCCCCTGCCCCAGGAAGGACCCACGAGGCAGGCCAGGCACGCGGATGTCGCCGTTGTCGTCGTGCAGCGCGGTCAGCATGCGCATCAGGGCCGCCAGCGCGTCGGGCGCGGCGCCGCCGAACGAGCCACTGTGCACCGCTTCACGAAGCGTGCGGACCTCGATGGTGAAGGCGGCCATGCCGCGCAGTGACGTGGTGACGGCCGGGTCGCCGACGCGCGGGTTGCCGGTGTCGGCCACCACGATGGCGTCGGCTCGCAGCAGCTCGGGGTTCCGCTCGACGAACGCCTCCAGGCGCTCGCCCGCGTACTCCTCCTGGCCCTCGATGATGACCTTGATGCCCACGGGGAACCGGCCCTGGAACGCGCGCAGGGCGGTGATGTGGGAGATGATGCCCGACTTGTCGTCCGCGCAGCCCCGCCCATAAAGGCGGCCGTCGATCAGCGTCGGCTCGAACGGAGGGGTGCGCCACGCGGCCGGGTCACCCGCGGGCTGCACGTCGTAGTGCGCGTACAGCAGAACCGTCGGCGCGCCGGGAGGCGCCGGGGCCTCGCCGTAGACCGCGGGGAAGCTGCCCTCGACGGGCACCTGCTGGACGCGGGGGAGGCCGACGGACCGCAAGAGCTCCTCGGTCATCGCCGCGGCGGCGAAAACAGGCTCTTCCGGATGCCCGGGGAAGGCCACGGAGGGGATGGCGGCCAGCCGCTTGAGCTCCTCGATGGCCTGGGGCATCGAGGCGGCGACGGCGCTCTCAATCTGGTCAGGAGTCACGGGAAGGTCCCCCGGGGTCGTTCTCGATAGATCTGGACAGTTTGCTCTTATTGGATCACAGAAGGTTCCATCACGCCGGAACGGGCACGGCCCACGCGTCAACCTACATGCGGATTTCGTTGCTGTTACATAGCGGTTCTGCGGATCTCGATTTTCTTGCATAGTGTTGCGACCGATTCGCTTGGCAAATCCGCAGGTGAGCATGCACACTGTGGGGAGGTCGGCACACGAGGGAAGATAACCATGACGCAGCCGGAACACGACGTCCTTAAGGCCGCGCAAGACCATCTGTGGTTGCACTTCACCAGACACAGCGCATACGAGCAGTCCCAGATCCCCACCATCGTCCGCGGTGAGGGGTCCTACGTCTACGACATCAACGGCAAGCGCTACCTCGACGGCCTGGCCGGTTTGTTCGTGGTCCAGGTCGGCCACGGGCGCCAGGAACTGGCCGAGGCCGCCGCCAAGCAGGCCCAGGAACTGGCGTTCTTTCCGCTGTGGTCCTATGCGCACCCCAAGGCGGCCGAGCTGGCCCAGCGTCTGGCCGAGCACACCCCCGGCGAGCTGAACAGGGTGTTCTTCACCACAGGCGGCGGCGAGGCGGTGGAGAGCGCGTGGAAGCTGGCCAAGCAGTACTACAAGCTCGTCGGCAAGCCGCTCAAGCACAAGGTCATCAGCCGCCAGATCGCCTACCACGGCACCCCGCAGGGCGCGCTGTCGATCACCGGCATCCCGGCGTTCAAGCAGATGTTCGAGCCGCTGGTGCCCGGTTCCGTCAGGGTTCCCAACACCAATCACTACCGCGCTGACGAGATCACCGGCGTCAAGGGCATGACGCCCGAGGAGTACGGCGTGTGGGCCGCCGACCGGGTGGCCCGCGCCATCGAGATGGAGGGCCCCGACACTGTGGCCGCCGTCTTCGCCGAGCCGGTGCAGAACGCCGGCGGCTGCTTCCCGCCGCCCCCCGGCTACTTCCAGCGCCTGCGCGAGATCTGCGACGAGTACGACGTGCTGCTCGTCTCCGACGAGGTCATCTGCGCCTTCGGCCGCCTCGGCACCATGTTCGGCGGCCAGAAGTTCGACTACGTGCCTGACATCATCACCTGCGCCAAGGGCATGACCAGCGGCTACTCGCCCATCGGCGCCATGATCGCGCACGAGCGGCTGTTCGAGCCGTTCAAGAACGGCGACACGATGTTCGCGCACGGCTACACCTTCGGCGGTCACCCGGTCTCCGCGGCCGTCGCCCTTGCCAACCTCGACATCTTCGAGCGCGAGGATCTGCTCGGCCACGTCACCAAGAACGAGCCGCTGTTCAAGGAGACCCTGGACGGCCTGCGCGACCTGCCGATCGTCGGCGACGTGCGCGGCGCCGGCTACTTCTGGGGCATCGAGCTGGTCAAGGACAAGGCCACCAAGGAGACGTTCACGACCGAGGAGTCCGAGCGGCTGCTGCGCGGCTTCCTGTCGAAGGCGCTGTTCGACGCGGGGCTCTACTGCCGCGCCGACGACCGCGGCGATCCCGTCATCCAGCTCGCGCCACCGCTGATCGCGGGGCCCAAGGAGTTCGACGAGATCGGGTCAATCCTCCGCGGCGTGCTCACCGAGGCCTGGGCACACCTCTGACACCCTCAGCCCGGTACGACGGCGTGCCGGCTCCCGAAAGGATCCATCGCAATGAAGATCGGCGTACCGGCCGAGGTCAAGAACCACGAATATCGTGTCGCCGCCACACCCGCGGGCGTTCACGAACTGGTCCGCAACGGCCACGACGTCCTCGTCCAGCGGGGCGCGGGCCTGGGCTCGCACATCACGGATGAGGAGTACCTCTCGGCGGGCGCGAAGATTCTCGACACCGCCGACTCCGTGTGGGGCGAGGCGGACATGGTGCTCAAGGTCAAGGAGCCGATCGCCGAGGAGTACCACCGGCTGCGCGAGGGCCTGGTGCTGTTCACGTATCTGCACCTGGCCGCCTCCCGCCCCTGCACGGACGCGCTGCTCAACGCCAAGACCACGGGCATCGCGTACGAGACCGTCCAGGTGGGCAACGCGCTGCCGCTGCTCGCCCCGATGTCCGAGGTCGCCGGGCGCCTCGCGCCGCAGGTGGGCGCGTACAACCTGATGCGCTTCAACGGCGGCCGGGGCGTCCTGCCGGGCGGGGTGCCCGGTGTGGCCCCGGCCAAGATCGTGGTGATCGGCGGTGGTGTGTCCGGGCTGAACGCCGCGCAGATCGCCGTCGGCATGGGCGCCGAGGTCACCGTCCTCGACACGAACATCGACCGCCTGCGCTTCATCGACGCCATCTACCAGGGCCGCCTCAAGACCCTGGTGTCCACGTCGTATGCGATCGAACAGGAGGTCCTGCAGGCCGACCTGGTCATCGGCGCGGTGCTGATCCCCGGCGCCAAGGCCCCGACGCTGGTCTCGAACGACCTGGTCGCGCGCATGAAGCCGGGCTCGGTGCTCGTCGACATCGCCATCGACCAGGGCGGCTGCTTCGAGGACTCGCGCCCGACCACGCACGCGGAGCCGACGTACAAGGTGCACGAGTCGATCTTCTACTGCGTGGCCAACATGCCGGGCTCGGTGGCCAACACCTCCACGTACGCCCTGACCAACGCCACCCTCCCGTACGCGGTCAAGCTGGCCAACCTGGGCTGGCGGAAGGCGCTCAAGGCCGACGCCGGCCTGGCCGGCGGACTGAACACGCACGACGGCCTGCTGACCAACCAGCCGGTCGCCGACGCGCTCGGCCTGCCCTGCACGCCGGTCGCCGAGCTGGTCTAATCGGTCGAGGGGTACGGCTCCGCGGCCGTGCCCCTCACGATCTCATCGGGCGTGAGCTGCTCCCTGGCCGTCGACAGCGCCCATCGGTGCCCGAAGGGGTCGCGCAGCACGCCGTACCGCTCGCCCCAGAACATCTCCTGCACCGGCATCTCCACCTCGGCCCCCGCCGCGATCGCCCGTTCGGCCACCGCGTCGGGGTCCGCCACCTCCAGCAGGATCAGCACGGGGCTGCCGCCGAGCGTCGGCGGCGCCAGCGCGTTCAGCGACGGCGTCTCCTCGCTGACCAGCAGCCGCCCAGCCCCGAGCTGGAGCTCAACGAAGAGGATCACCCCGTTGGGCAGCGTGTTGCGAAACACCTCCACCGCTCCCAGGCCCTCACGGTAGAAGGCGATCGCCGCCTCCGTGTCGAGCACGAACAGATGCGGGCACAGCCCTTGCGGCCGCAGCGATATCATGCGATCAGCCCTGCCTCTCTCGCGGCCGTCACCATGCGGGCCATCAGCTCGGCCTCGGCCCGCGCGGCCTGCTCGCCCTGCGGTGTCAGCTTGTAGTAGCGCCTGCGCGCGTCATGCGGCGCCGCCGG
This sequence comes from Nonomuraea sp. H19, assembly GCF_052068215.1. Taxonomy (NCBI): domain Bacteria; kingdom Bacillati; phylum Actinomycetota; class Actinomycetes; order Streptosporangiales; family Streptosporangiaceae; genus Nonomuraea; species Nonomuraea sp. H19. Next base: position 592,214 of record NZ_JBQHCV010000001.1, read on the forward strand.
GTCCGCGCCATCCGACTCCTCGACCAGGCCGTCGGCCACCAGGCGGCTGATCGTCCGGTAGAGCGTGCCCGGACCCAGTTTCACCGCGCCGCCGCTGGCCTCCTCGACGAACCGCATCACCGCATAACCATGCCCGGAGCCGCTGGCCAGCGCCAGGAGCACGTGGAACCCGGCGGCGGTGAGCATGATTGACACGATAGCACCACGGTGGTTATATCCAAGATGGATATAACCACAGGAGGAGCGATGACGCTCGGCATCAGCCAGGTCACCATCTACGTCGAGGACCAGCAGCGCGCGGTCGATTTCTGGACCGGCAAGATGGGCTTCACGATCACCACGGACCTGCCGTACGGCGAGGACCGCTGGATCGAGGTCGAGCCGCCCGCGGGCGGCACCCGGCTGGTCATCTCCAAGGCCGGTCCCAAGTGGCCGGGCCCGGCCAAGGACCTGCCCAACTACGTCCTGTTCCAGGCCGACGACATCGTCAAGGCGCACCGGGAGCTGGCGGCCCGCGGCGTCGAGTTCAGCCAGGAGCCGAAGCAGGAGCCGTGGGGCTGGTCGGCGGTCTTCAAGGACGACGAAGGCCACCTGTTCCACCTCGGCCAGCATTGACGCAGGTCCAGTAGGCCGCTGAACGCGGCCTACTGGACGCCCAGCCGGCGGCGCAGGTCGCGGGCCGTGGTCAGGACGTGCCGGAGCTCGCCCGGGCTCGGCCACGGCGCGCTGCCCGGGCGCAGCAGCGTGCCGCGTACCGACGCCAGGTGCTCGACGGCGCTCGCGTGCACCCCGCTCCGCTGCACCAGCCACCCGATGACGTCCGAGTGGTCGTGCAGCGGCCGGGTCACCAGATCCCAGGTGCCCAGCACCTCTGTCAGCTCCGCCACGTCCAGTGCGACGCCGCCCCTGCGCCCGGTGGCGGCCGCGGCCAGCTCGGCCCGGGCGGTCAGCTCCGGCTCGGCGGGCCGGTCCCAGGCGGGCGGCGGCGGGTCGGACAGCCATCGGCTCGCCTCGCCGACCTCGCCGGCCACCGACAACAGCCCGCCCAGCTCGACGGCGGCCCCGTGGTGCCCGGCCCGCGCCGCCTGGCGGAACCAGTGCTGGCCCCCGGCCAGGTCGCCGAACTCGGCGATGAGCAGCAGGCCGTAGTTGAAGGCCGACTCGGCGTCCCCACCCGCGGCCGCCCGGCCGAACCAGTGGCTGGCCGCACTGCAGTCGCCCAGCTCCACGCACACGAACCCGGCCATCCGCTGGTCCTCGACCCGCCCGGCGTTCGCGGCGCGCTCGAACCAGGCGCGGGCCGTACGCAGGTCGCCTCTGGACAGCGCGACCCCGCCGAGCCGGGAGGCGGCGCCGGGGTGCTCGCTCTTGGCGGCCAGCCGGTAGTAGGCCTCCGCGCCCGCCGGGTCGCGGCTGGCCTGCAGGTAGAGGCCCAGGCAGTAGGCGGACTCGGCGTGGCCGCCCCTGGCCGCGTATTCCCACCACCGCACGGTCTCCCCGTCCTCGCCCGTCGAGTAGGCGAGGAAGCCGAGATCGCACGCCGAGGCCACGTCGCCGTCGGCCGCCGCCTGCCGGTGCCACTCGCGCGCCGCCGGGAGTTCGCCCGCGTCCTCGCACACCAGCGCCAGCCTGCGCGCCGCCGTCCTGGATCCGGCGCGGGCCGCGATCGAGTACCACCTCTTGGCCGCGTCCACATCGCCGCGCTGCTCCAGCAGGAGCGTGGCGAGGTTGGTCGCGGCCTCGGCGTCGCCGGTGACGGCGGCGACCTCGTACCAGCCGACGGCATCTTCGAGGCTGCCGTGTTTCTCGTGCCAGATGCCCAGGTTGTAAGCGCTGTCGATGTTGCCGCTCGCGGCGGCCCGCTCCCACCAGTGTTTGGCGGCCGCGCGATCGCCGTGCTGTGCGTAGAGCTTGCCGAGCCGGTGCGCGGCCTGCGGGTCGCCTGCCTGCGCGGCGGCCAGCAGCTCGGGTTCGTCTCCCACGCGCGGTGCCGGTACGGCCGGCGCCGCCACCTCTCCTTGCCAGGCCATGGCGACAGAGTGGCACGTGATCACGCGATCGCGAACAGTAATCGCCGACAAGACGCTAAGAGAACTCGATGAACCCCGCGTACATGCCCATCCCGCAGACGTAACGCAGCGAGCCGGCCGGCTGCGGCGGCAGTCGTACGGTGGCCGGCAGCGCGACGTCGCGCCCGCCGATCGCGACGGTGCCGGTGCAGCCCCGGTCTGCCAGTTTGAAGACGATCTCGACCGGCACGCCCGCCGGAGCCGCCACGACGGCCGGGCGGTAGCCGTCGCGCGTCGCCCAGACGGTGACCGTCGGAGACGCGGGCGCCGATGCCGGAGCCGCCGTGCGGGGCAGCCAGCCGCCCAGGTTGAGCCCGGCGCCGATGGTCCAGAGCCCGGCGGCGATCGCCACGGCCCCGGCGACCCTGGCCAGCCGGGTGCGGGAGAGGCGCCGCAACACGTACCCCAGCAGCGCGAACGCCGGAGCGGTGCCGATCACGAACCCGGCCATGGCCGCCGCCCCCGCCAGCGGGGAGCCGCTGGAGATCGCGATCAGCTCCATGCCGAGGGTCACGCCGCAGGGCACGAGGATGGTGGCCGCGCCGAGCAGCGGCGCTTTGTACCGGGAGACCCCGCCTTGGGGCGGCGCCGCACAGTGCCCGCGCCTCATGAGCCGGACGGCGAAGACGATCACCGTGATCCCGGCCGCGACGAGCAGCGCGGCCCGAACGTGCGGCGGCAGGCTGACGGCCTCGCCGAGCAGCCCGAGCAGCGCCCCGGCCAGCGTGTACGAGGCCAGCCGCCCCGCGAGGAACCATCCCACCAGCGCGGGATCGCGTCCATGGGAGCGGTTGGTCAAGCCCATGAGCAGCCCGCCCTGCGTCGCCGTGCACGTCGCGGTCCCCGCCACCAGCCCGGCGGCCACCCCGCCGGCGAGCAGGGTGGCGGCCTGCGCGCTCAGTGGCACCCGCGGAACTTGCCTATGCGACGCATGATCCGTCCCTCCTGGTGGATGGCCGTCTACGCGAACGTAACGCGCGCCCGTTGGCTGCGGCCAGTGACAGTTGTCGCACCCTTCGTGGCGTTTACGATGAGCCGCCCCTGAGAACGGCCATCTTTTCGAAGTATTCGTCGTCGCTCATCTCGCCGCGGGCGTACCGCTCGGCGAGGATCTGCTCGGCCGGCCCGGTCGGCGAGGCGGCGGCGGCCTGCGTGCGGGCCGGCCCCCACCAGCCCCTGCGCCGGGCCGTGATGGCCAGCGCGACGACGGCGACCCAGAACAGGCCCCAGAGGGCCGGGAAGACCGGCCAGAAGCCGCCGGCGGCCCAATGGGGACCCCACAGTGCGATCGTGTTCATGTTCTCCTCCTTGAGTGATACCTCAAGGGTCCGCGGGAGGAGGGCGCGGCGAATCGGACACCGGGCTCTGTCCGGGGTCCGCCCGGGGGAGTGCGCGCGCGGGCGGACCGTACGACCGCGGTGGTACTACTTCGTGGGCGCCACCACCATCGCGCTGCCGCCGCCGCGCCGGGCCGGCTCGGCCACGGCCTGGACACGGCCCCTGCCGATGAACTCCAGCGCCGTGGCGGCGCCGATCTCCGGGTTCAGCGCGAAGCTGTGCCCGCGGGCCTCCAGTTCGGCCCGGTATTTGTCGAGGAACGCCTGCTCGGCCAGGGTCTGGGCGGTGTTGCGCTGCGTGGCCCGCGGCGCGGCGACGGCCTCGGGCAGGCTCATGCCGAACTCGTACCGGTTGACCAGGATCTGCAGCACGGTCGTGATGATGGTCGAGCCGCCCGGTGAGCCGGCCGCCAGCACCGGCCTGCCGTCGTCGAACACCAGCGTCGGCGCCATCGACGAGCGCGGCCGCTTGCCGGGGCCCGGCAGGTTCGGGTCGCCGGGCGCCGGGCCGAAGCTGAAGTCGGTCAGCTCGTTGTTGAGCAGCACACCGCGGCCCGGCACCACGATGCCGTTGCCGCCGGTGGACTCGATGGTCAGGTTGTAGGCGATCACGTTGCCCCAGCGGTCGGCCACGACCAGGTGGGTGGTCTCGGGGCCCTCGTCGGTGATCGGGGTGGCGCTCCCGGTGGGCTGGGCGCACGGCTCGTAGGCGCCGTCCGGGTTGCCGGGCGGGGCCGGGTGCGGCATCGCCTTGTCGCCGATCAGGCAGGCCCGCTCCTTGGCGAAACCGTCGGACAGCAGCTCGCCGAGCGGCACGCCGGGGATGTCGCCGACGTACTTGCCGCGGTCGGCGAAGGCCAGCCTGGACGCCTCCAGGTATTCGTGCAGGCCGGCCTCCGGCAGGGATTCGAGGATGTTGAGCGCCTCGCCGACCGTCGATCCGCCGGAGGACGGGGGCGCCATGCCGTACACGTCCATGCCCTTGTAAGAGATCTTGGTGGGTTCGCGCATCAGGGCGCGGTAGGCGCGCAGGTCATCCAGCTCCATCAGCCCGGGGCGGACGTTGCGGGTGCTGCCGGGGGTGACCGGCGGCCGCTTGACGGTGGCCACGATGTCCTTGCCGAGCTGCCCGCCGTACAGCCAGCCGGGGCCGCGCTTGCCGAGCTGCCGGTACGTGTCCGCGAGCTCGGGGTTCTTGAAGATCGAGCCGACGGGCGGCGGGGCGCCGTTCGGGAGGTAGAGCTGGGCCGTGGAGGTGAAGTCCTTGAAGCGGGCGGCGTTGGCCGCGGTCTGGTTGTGGAAGGTCTGGTCCACGACGAAGCCCTCGGAAGCCACCTCGATCGCGGGCTGGAGCGCCTGCTTGAGCGAGATCGTGCCGAACCGGCGCAGGGCCAGATCCCAGTTCGCGACCGTGCCCGGCACGCCGGCCGACAGGCCGCTGGTGACGCCCTGCTCGAACGGGATGCCCTCCAACGACGTCGATGTCATGGCCTTGGGCGCGGTCTCGCGGCCGTCGATCGTGAAGGCCTTCCGCTGCCTGGCGTCGTAATAGACCATGAAGCCGCCGCCGGCCAGCCCGGAGGAGTACGGTTCGGTGACGCCGAGCACCGCGCCTGCGGCGACCGCGGCGTCCACGGCGTTGCCGCCTTTCCTCAACACGGAGATGGCGGCCTTGCTCGCGTCCAGGTCGACGGTGGCGACGGCGCCGCCGTACCCCTCGGCGACCGGGACCTTCTGCTCGGATAGGGGCTCGGCCGGCGCGGGATGGGCGGGCACGAGCGCGATGAGCGCTGCTGCTGCTGCGGGGACGATCACTCGGCGCATGGTGTCCACGATGACCCAGCTACCCCGATTGCGGTAGGGCCCTCTGCGACATGAGGGTGATGTGGGGGTCAGCTCGTTCGTCTAGCGTTGGGGCGTGCGCTCGAAGTCCGGATTCGCCCCGTATCTCGCCCTGATCGCGGCCGTGCTCCAGCTCGTGCTGTCGCAGGGCGCGCAGCGCGGGCAGCCGTTCAGGGAGCCACTCGACCCGCTGGCCTACGGATTGTTGCTGGTCGGCCCGCTGATGATCGTGCTCCACCGGAGATTTCCGATGACCACGGCCGTCGTCACCTTCCTGGCCACTTATGTCTATGTGTGGGGCGGATACCCCTACGGCGGCGTGTTCTTCTCACCGATCGCCATGCTGTTCTTGCTGGTGCTGCGGCGCCATCGGCGGATGGCCTGGATCCTGGCAGGGGCCTCCCTGGTGACCTTCACGGCCTATCCGTGGATCACGCTCCAGCCGGCGCGCGGCCTCTTCCACGACCTGGCGGTCACCTCGTTCATCCTGCTCACCATGGTGGTGGCGGAGCTCGTCAGGATCGCCCGCGAGCGCCGCGACCAGCAGCAGCGGGCCGCCGAGGAGGAGACCAGGCGGCAGGCCAGCGAGGAGCGCCTGACCATGGCGCAGGAGCTGCACGACGTGCTCGCGCACAACATCTCGCTCATCCACGTCCAGGCCTCGACCGCGCTGCACCTCATGGACGCCAACCCGGAACAGGCCCGCACGGCCCTGGCCACCATCAAGACGGCGTCCAAGGAGGTCCTGGGCGAACTGCGCTCCGTGCTGAACGTCCTGCGCGAGGACGCCCCGCGCGCTCCCACCGCCGGGCTCGACCGCCTCGGCGAGCTGATCGAGCGCTCGGGCATGGAGGTGACGCTCGAACGCGCCGGCTCGCGTCCGCTGCCGCCCCCGGTGGAGCGGGCCGCGTACCGGATCGTGCAGGAGTCGCTCACCAACGCCGCCCGCCATGCGCCCGGCTCCACCGTGACCGTGCGGCTGGAGTGCGGCGCGCACGAACTGGTCATCCAGGTGAGCGACACCGGCGCGACCACCTCTGCTGTACTGTCCGAATCAGGCAGCGGCAACGGCATCCCCGGCATGCGCGAGCGGGCCACCGCGCTGGGCGGCACGTTGGCCGCGGCCCCGTCGGGCCCGGGTTTCCGCGTCGAGGCCCGGCTGCCGCTACCCGAGGAGACCTCATGATCAACGTGCTGCTCGCCGACGACCAGGCGCTGGTCAGGGCGGGCTTCAAGGCGCTGCTCGACGCCCAGCCGGACATGACCGTGGTGGCCGAGGCGTCCGACGGCGCCGAGGCGGTGCGGATGGCGGGCGAGCATCGGCCGGACGTGGTGCTGATGGACATCCGCATGCCGGGCACCGACGGCCTGACCGCCACCCGCCGGATGCCGGAGGGGCCGCGCATCATCATCCTGACGACGTTCGAGCTCGACGAGTATGTCTTCGAGGCGCTGCGCAACGGCGCCAGCGGCTTCCTGGTCAAGGACACCGAGCCGGCCGAGCTGATCCAGGCGGTCCGGGTGGTGGCGGCCGGCGAGGCGCTGCTGTCGCCGAGCGTGACCCGCCGCCTGATCGCCGAGTACGCCTCCCGCGCCAAGGTACCGGTCGCCGCCGACGGCCTCGACCTGCTCACCGAGCGCGAACGCGAGGTGCTCGCCCTGGTCGGCACCGGCATGACCAACGACGAGATCGCCGCCAAGCTGTTCATGTCCCCGGCCACCGCCAAGACCCACGTGAGCCGGGCCATGATGAAACTCCACGCCCGCGACCGGGCCCAGCTCGTGGTCATCGCGTACGAGTCGGGGCTCGTCAAGCCGGGCTGGCTCTGAACCGTTCCCGGCCACTTTCTTGGGACGAGGGCGCACTCGCCTGACCGATATTTGGTTGAACGTCTGGCCGGGCCGCTGACAAGGTCGGAGGATGACGCGGCGCACGTACGACGACCTCGTCCGGGAGGCGGCCACCGTCTCCGTGGACGGCTGGGACTTCTCCTGGCTCGACGGCCGGGCCACCGAGGAGCGGCCCTCGTGGGGCTACGCCAGGCTGCTCGGCGAGCGGATGGCGGGGGCACGGGCCGCGCTCGACATCGAGACCGGCGGCGGCGAGATCCTGGCCGGCCTGCCCATCCTGCCACCGGTGACCGTGGCCACCGAGTCGTGGCCGCCCAACCTCGCGCTGGCCGCCTCCCGGCTGCGCCCGCGCGGGGCGTGGGTGGTGGCCGACGACGAGGCGCCGCGCCTGCCGTTCAGCAGTGGCGTCTTCGACCTGGTGAGCAGCCGTCACCCGGTGCGGACATGGTGGGAGGAGATCGCCCGGGTGCTGCGGCCCGGCGGGGTCTACTTCTCCCAGCAGGTCGGGCCGTGGAGCGTGGCCGAGCTGACCGACTACTTCATGGGGCCGCACGACGGCTCGGGCCGCGAACCCGACAAGGCCGGTGCGGCGGCCGAGTCCGCCGGGCTGGAGGTCGTGGACCTGCGCTTCGAGCGGCTGCGGATGGAATTCCGCGACATCGGCGCGGTGATCTACTTCCTGCGCAAGGTGATCTGGATCGTGCCGGGGTTCTCGGTCGAGCGCTATCGGGACAAGCTGCGCGAGTTGCACGAGCGGATCGAGGCCGAAGGGCCGTTCGTCGCGCATTCCAGCCGGTTCCTCATCGAGGCGAGGCGGCCCGATGGCCGCACTGCATGACGTCGTGATCGACTGCCGGCACCCGGCCTCGCTGGCCAGGTTCTGGGCCGCGGCACTCGACGGCTACGCCGTGGCGCCTTATGACGAGGCCGAGCTGGCACGGCTGCGCAGCGAGGGGATCGACGACCCGGAGGACGATCCAACGGTGCTGGTCGAGGGCGGGGGGCCGCGGCTGTGGTTCCAGCGGGTGCCGGAGCGCAAGATCGTGAAGAACCGCCTCCATCTCGACCTGCGCGCCGACGACCACGACGCCGAGCTGGCCCGGCTGACCGCGCTGGGCGCCACCGTGCTGGCCACGCACGACGACTGGGTGGTGCTGGCCGACCCGGAGGGCAACGAGTTCTGCCTCGCCTAGCGTCGTGACGCGGCGTACATGGGGTGGAGGAGGCAACGACGAAAACCCGCCACGGCGTCGCGGCGGGTCATCCTGCGGTCGGCCTACTGCAGCAGGAGGAAAGCGGCGATGCCGATGATCGCGATCGCCGCGACGACCGCGATGATGGGCAGCAGGGGCGACTTCTTGGGCTTGGCCGCGGCTTGCTGTTCCTGCTCGCGCGCATGCGCGAACGCACGGAAAGCCTGGGTGTTGCCCGCCGGGTCGATATGCTGGTCAGACATGGGCAGCAGCCTAGCGTGATCGGCTGCGGCATTTGCGACGTTTGGCGGGATCCGCCGGTCGAACTTCGCCGATCCCTGAGATGGGCCGCAGGCGGGCTGATTGCGGGACCGCCCTGTTCTGCGGATAGCTTGGATGCATGCTCAGGACCCTGTTCTCGCCCCGCATCATGGGGTTGCACGTGCTCACGATCGGGGTCCTGATCGCGTTCATCCTGCTCGGGCGCTGGCAGCTCGGGGTCTTCCAGGATTCGGGGAAGCCTCGCGCCTCCGTGGATCCCGGGCCCGTCGCGGTCGGCACGCTCGCCCCGACGGGCGCGCAGCTGAACGGTGAGCTGGTCGGCCGCAGGGTCACGGCCGGGGGCGTCTACGAGGCCGATCGCCAGCTGCTGGTCGCCGATCGGCGGGCCGACGTCGACGCCCCCGGCGGCAAGGTCTCGCGGGACGCCGGCTACTGGGTGCTCACGCCGCTCAAGCTCGACGACGGCACGCTGATGCCGGTGGTGCGAGGCTGGGTGGCCAGGAGCGACGACCCGGCGGTGGCTGCCGTGCCGCAGGGCAGGGTCACGGTGACCGGGCGGCTGCGGCCGCAGGAGGGCACCGACAGCGTCCAGCGGCGCGCCGGAGGCCTGCCCGCGGGGCAGGTCCAGACGGTCTCCACAGGCGAGCTGATCAACCTGTGGACCGGGCAGCGGGTGCGCACCGGCTATGTCGTGGCCCAGCCGCCGTCCGGCTCGCTGGCCCAGGTCAAGGTCTCACCGCCGATTGTGGGCGGCACCCTGACCTGGCGTAATCTGGCATATGCCGCCAACTGGTGGATCTTCGCGGGATTCGCCGTATTCATGTGGTTCCACTTCGTACGCGATGCCGTGCGGGCGGATCGGGACCGCGCCAAGTCCCCTGAGATGGCTCTGGAAGGTTAATCGTGGAATCGGCTCTGAAGCCCTTCCGGGCGCTCGCCTACGTGGTCGGCGTCATGCTGCTGGTGCTCTGCGTCGCCATGGTGCTGCGTTACGGCTTCGGCGACGCGGCCATGTCGAAGATCACCGCGCCCATTCACGGCGGGTTCTACATGATCTATCTGATCGCGGTCATGAACCTGGGCATGAAGGCACGCTGGACGTGGCCGTACATGCTCGGCGTCATGCTGGGCGGCACGGTGCCGTTCCTGTCGTTCTACGTCGAGCGCAGGGTGACCCAGCGCGTGCAGTCGGCGCTGGCCGTGGCGGAGGCCTGAGGGGCCCCCGCCACCAGGGGCTCAGCGGCCGATGCCGCGCTTACGGGCTCTCTTGAGCCGCTCGCGCTGCGACGGGTCGAGCATCAAGTAACCGACCACCGGGGCGGCGACCACGCCGAGGATAACCAGCAGGGTGATCCATCCGGCCCCGAAGAAGATCAGCGAGAGCAGAACAGCGGCGCCTGCGCCAATGGCGTACTTCTGGACTGGCGACATCCTCAACTTCCTCCGAACGCGGAGCGCGCGCCCCGCCTCTCCCACATTGTGCGTCGTCACTCCAACGAGTGGGCCCCTCTGTTGGTTCCGTTCGCGATGTATCTCAATCGCGCCACTGTCGCCAGGCGCGGTCTGCGGTGATCGACTCCAGGGCGCGGCGGAGCTCGTCCAGGGTGGGGCGGTCGGACGGGCTGCCCGACAGGAGCCGGTACAGGATCGGAGCCAGCGCGCCCGCGCGGCGCAGCGGAGCGCCGGGGGCGGGCGGCATGCCCTCGACGGCGGTGAAGAGCGTGGCGCCGAGCGACCACAGGTCGGCGGTCCGGCTCTGGACGCCTTCAGGAGCCGTGTACGCGGACGGGGTCCCCGACCGCAGCGACGGCAGCAGCGTGGCGTGGCCGGTCGCGCTGATTAGAACGTTCCCCGGCTGCACCCCGCCATGGAAGCCGGCACCCGTACGCAGCCGCTCGACCATGGCCAGGCCTATGGCGGCCACCTGGGCGGGCGGCAGCGGGCCCTGCGCCTCGACGAGCCGGTCCAGCGGCTGGTCCAGGGCCAGCCGTTCGAGCGTCTCGCGTACCATTTCCGCCGGGGGCGGCCCTGAGGGGTGCAGCATCGCCCTGATCAGCGACCTGAGCGGGTCCATCCCGTCGGCGGGGGCCGAGCGCGGCGGCCGGCCCTCGACCGCGAAGTGCAGCGTGGCACCCAGCGACCACAGATCGGCGGACGGCCACGCGCTGCGGCTCGGCAGCCCGAACCCGGTCAGCACGGCCCGGCCCGTCGGGGTCAGCAGGACGTTGCCGGGATCGACATGCCCGTGCACGATGCCCTCCGCGTGCGCGGCCGTCAGCGCGGACAGGACGCAGACTCCAGCCCTGGCCGCCTGCGGGACGGGGAGCGGGCGCCGCGCGCGCACGGTGTGCTCCAGCGACGCCCCCGAGACGAACTCCATGATCAGCCAAGGCGTGCCGGCCTCGACCACCACGTCGAGCACCCGCACGATCGAGGCGTGCCGCAGCACCATGGCCCTGCGCGCCTGGTGCAGCGCGGAGTCGCGCAGCTCGGCGGGGATGCGCAGCTCCCTGACCGCGACGTCACGGTGTCCGGACTCGTCGAAGGCCAGGCGTACGGATCCCGCGCCCAGGGGGTTGAGCAGCCGGTATCTACCGGCCAGTTTCCTGGTCTCTCCCATGTCGAGTCGCACGATAGCGCCCGTTCGCGGCCGTGGCCATCACGCCGGGTCGCCGGCCCGCCAGGCCTCATGAGCATCGTGCACCTTGCGCCAGAGCTTGTCCTTCTCATCGGCGCTCACGTCGTCGAGCGGCAGCCGGAACACGTCCGCCAGCGCCGCGTAGAAGTCACGCGCCGTGTCCAGGATGACCGAGCCGGAGCCGGAGCCGACGCGGGACAGGCGGAGCCCGCGCAAGACGTCCACGCCGTAGGCGTCGCGCCGCAGGACCGAGGGCACGCGGACGAACCCGGACGTCGGTGACGTGGTCAGGTGCTGATGCATGTCGATAAATGCGGACATGTCGGTGGGGGCGGGGTCGAAGTCCATGCCCTGGAACGAACCACTCGGATCGTGGTCGAGGCGCCAGCCGCCGGGCGCGATCTCCGACGGGCGCAGCACGTACTGGAAGGGTCCTTGCTGGTACGTGCCCGCGACCAGTGGGAGCGGCTCGTGCAGCGCGTCGCCGAGGCCGAGGTCGACCAGCCACTCGCCGCCCGGATTGGCCGCGGACGGCAGGCCGCGCACAGTGAGCACCAGGTGGTTGGCGTCGACGTTGGGCTCGCCGCCGTGGGCCTGCACTCCGCCGACGTGCCGGGTCACGTCGTAGCCGAGAGCCTTGGCCAGCTCGGAGAACGCGCCGTTGAGGTGGAAGCAGTAGCCGCCGCGGCCCCGGATGATGCGCTCGGCCGACTCGACGGGGTCCACGGTGGTGGGGCGGCCCAGCCAGATCTCCAGAGCCTCGTAAGGGACCGTCTCGATGTGGGCGACGTGGAGCTCCCGCAGGTTCTCTGCACTGGTGGGGGCGTGGAGCAGGTGCGGCAGGCCGATGCGGCGAAGGTATCCGGCAATGTTCACGCGCCCAAGTCTGCACCGTATGTGCACGATTAAGGAGGTGTCCTCTGCACAGGGCGCTTCTAGTCTTTCGTACGTGGCAGAGCAGCGACGCATCCTCGTGGTCGAGGACGATGAGACGATCGCCCTGGCCGTACGAAACCGGCTGGCTGCCGAGGGTTTCGACGTCAGGGTTGCGGGCGACGGGCACGACGCCCTCGTCCAGTACGGCAAGGCGGAGCCCGACCTGGTGATCCTCGACCGGCTGCTGCCGGGGCTCGACGGGTTAGAGGTGTGCCGCCGGATGCAGGCGGCCAGGCCGGTGCCGGTGCTCATGCTGACCGCGCTCGGCGAGGAGACCGACGTGCTGGTCGGTCTGGGAGTGGGGGCCGACGACTACTTGGCCAAGCCGTTCAGCATGCGTGAGCTGGTGGCCCGGATCCACGCGCTGCTGCGCCGGGTGGAGCGGGCGGCCCAGCTCGCGGTCGAGGACACCGTGATCAGGGTCGGCGAGGTGGAGATCGACACCGCGGCGCGCAGGGTGTTCGTGGGGGGAGTAGAGGCGCAGCTCACCAGGACCGAGTTCGACCTGCTGCGCCGATTGGCCGAGCGGCCCGGGCAGGTCTTCGAGCGCGACCGGCTGCTGTCCGACGTGTGGGGCTTCTCCGAGGCCGCCGCGACCAGGACCGTGGACAGCCACGTCCGGGCGCTGCGCCGCAAGCTGGGCTCCGACGTGGTACGCACGGTGCACGGCGTCGGCTACGCCCTGGTGCGGCGATGAGGCCGCTCGACTTCCTGGGCCGGATCAAGGTCAAGCTCGGGATCGTGATCGTGCTGGCCGTGGGAACGGCGTTCGTGGTCAACGAGGTCGGCATCAACTCCAACCTCTCCCGCGAGATCCGCATCGCGGTCGCCGTCGTCCTGGCGCTGATCATGGTGCAGGTCCTGGCCATGGGCATGACCAAGCCGCTGCGCCAGATGGCCAGCGCCGCCCAGACGATCGCCAAGGGCCGCTACACGCTGCGTGTCCGGGCCACCTCGCGGGACGAGGTGGGGGAGCTGGCCAGGGCGTTCAACGCGATGGCTGCCGACCTCGGCGAGGTGGACAGGCAGCGGCGCGAGCTCGTCGCGAACGTCAGCCACGAGCTGCGCACCCCCATCACCGGCCTGCGCGCGGTCCTGGAGAACGTCGTGGACGGCGTCTCCGCCCCAGACCCGGGCACCATGCGGACCGCGCTGGCCCAGACCGAGCGGCTCGGCCGCCTCGTGGCCCAGCTCCTCGACCTGTCCCGGCTCGATTCCGGCGTACGGCTGATCGAGCCCGAGGCCATCGAGCTGGCGCCGCTGATCGAGCAGGCGGTGCGGGAGGCGGCGCTGGCTCGCGAGGACGTCGTGATCCGGGCGGACGTCCCCGGCGATCTCGTGGTGCGGGCCGATCCCGACCTGCTCGCCCAGGTGCTGGCGAACCTCCTGGACAACGCGGTACGGCACAGCCCGCCGGACGGTTCGGTGACCGTGCGCGGCGCGGCCGAAGGGGACGGGGTGCGCATCGTCGTCGCGGACCTGGGGCCGGGGATCCCGGTCTCGGCCAGGGCGCGCGTGTTCGAGCGCTTCTCCCGGCTGGACACGGGGCGGGCGGCCGACTCCGGGGGTGCCGGGCTGGGGCTGGCCATCGTGAAGGAGATCGTCGAGCTGCACGGGGGTTCCATTCGCATCGACGACTGTGCGGGGTGCCGCATGGTGGTCGCGCTACCAGGGAGGACGATGATGGCTGAGGCGCCGTTAGAGGCGGGGGGCGGCGTCGCGGAGGCGGGTGTCGCTGCCAACGGGGACACCGTGTCCGAGCGGCACCCATCGGAGGGTGGCGTCGCGGGGGCCGGCACCGTGTCCGAGGGGGATGCCGTGGTGGCGGGCCGGGTTGCCGCTGCGAGCGCTGTGGCACCCGGGTCGGCGTCCGGAGGCGGCGGCGTGGACGGTGGTGAGGCCGGCGCTGCCGGCGGTGCCGTTGCCGGGGTTGCCGGGGTTGCCGCGGCGCACCACGCGCCTGCGGGTGGTGTGGCGGCGAGCGGCGCGGCTGTGGGTGGCGCGGCTGTCGGCGGCGCCGCTTCCGGGGTGGGGGCGTCCTTCGTTCATCCGATGGCGTCGCCCGCCGGCAGGTTCGGCAGGATGATCGCGGGTGGCTTCATCGGGCTGATGATCGGCTTCCTGTTCGGCATGTTCGCCGCCGTGTTCGTCAGCATTTCCTTCGGGGACGGGATGGCCCTGATCACGTTCGTCATGTGCACGGCGTTGATGGGAGCCGTCGGTGTGGCGCTCGGAGCCGGTTCCGGGCGGCGGGCGGCGGGCACGGCCTACCAGTCGGCGGCCCATCAGCCGATGTACCAGACGAGGGCTCAGCAGGCGGCCCAGCCGGGAACTCAGCAGGGCGTCCCAGCGGGAGCTCAGCAGGGCGCCCCAGCGGGGGCTCAGCAGGGGGCCCAGGCCGGGGTTCAGCCGGGCGCCACGGCCCAGATGCAGCCGGGCGCCACGGCCCAGATGCAGCCGGGCGCGGCGGCGGGGGCTCAGACGGGGGCTCAGACGGGGACTCAGACGGGGGCTCAGGCGGCGGGGGCGTACCCGGCTCCGGTGGCGGGGCCGTACCGGGGGCAGGCGGGGCCGCCGCCGTACGTGCCGCCGCCGCTCTTCCCCAGGCCCGAGCTGCCCGAGCCGCCCCGCTGGCTGTTGTCCGCCGCCGCCGGGGCCGGGGTGTTCGCCGCGGTGGCGCTGCCCGAGGCCCATGCCGGGCTGGGGATCGTGCTGGTGGCGATGGTGCTGGGCGCGGCGGCGCTGCCCGCGGTGGCGCGGCGGATGACGCCGTGGACGGTGGCGTTCGGGGTGACGGCGTACGGGCTGATCTCCATGGCGGCGGTGCGCGACGCCGACTGGCTGGTCGCGATCCTGCTCCTGGCGGGGACCGGGCTCGGCGCGCTGGCCGTCTCCGGGGCCGGTGCCGGGTGGCTCGGTGTGATCAGGGGCGGCGTGTCCGTGCTGCTCGCGCTGGGACCGGTGCCGTGGTTCCTGGCCCAGCCGATCAAGAAGCTGACCGCCAAGCGGCGCGTCGTTCCGACGCTCGCCGCGCTGGGCATCACGGCGGTGTTGCTGATGGTGTTCGGGCTGCTGTTCAGCTCGGCGGACGCGGTGTTCGCCTCGTACGTGGAGCGGCTGACCACCGCGCCGGACTGGGCCGAGTCGGCGCCGGTGCGGATCTTCCTGTTCGCCGTCTTCGCGGTGCTGCTGGCGGCCGTGGTGCTGGTCGCGCTCAGGCCGGTGGTCGATCCGGCGGGCCCCGAGACCAAGTTCAGCGTGAGCAGGAGCGTCTGGGTCGTCCCGCTCACGGCGGTGAACCTGCTGTTCGCCCTGTTCGTGGCGGTGCAGATCACGGCGCTGTTCGGCGGCAACGAGCTGGTGCTGAAGACGGCGGGGCTGACCTACGCCGAGTACGCCAGGCAGGGGTTCTTCCAGCTCGTGGTGGTCAGCGTGTTCGTGCTCGGCATCGTCGCGGTGGCCGGCGGGCTGCTCAGGACCGACCGCCGCGAGCGCTGGGTGCTGGCCGGGCTGCTCGGCGTGCTCTGCGGGCTGACCATGGTGGTGCTGGCCTCCGCCCTGCACCGCATGAACGTCTACACCGACGCCTACGGCCTGTCCAGGCTGCGGCTGTCCGTGCAGGCCACGGTCTGGTGGCTGGGCGCGGTGTTCGCGCTGGTGCTGCTCGCGGGCGCGGTACGGCTCGCGGGCCGCGGCTCCGGCTGGCTGCCGCGGACGATCGTCCTGGTCACCGGGCTCGGCCTGGGCGCGTTCGCGATCGTGAACCCCGACCTGCGGGTCGCGTACACGCAGGTGGAGGTGCGCGGCGTCACCAAGCTGGACTCCGACTACCTGGGCGACCTCGGCGCGGAGGCGGTGCCTGCCCTGGACAGGCTGCCGGAGCCGCAGCGCAGCTGCGTGCTCGCGGACGTGGTCAGGGCCAACGGGCTGGACCGGCCCGACCCGTGGAACGGCTGGAACCTGGCCCGGTCCCAGGCCCGCGAGCTGCTGGCCAAGCGGCCGATCCAGGAGTCGGTGCGGTGCGACACGGTGTTGTCGCGCGGCTCTGATTCAATCTTGGAGTGAGGTTCGACGTAGTCATCAGCGGCGGCCGGGTGCTCGACGGGACGGGCGCCCCGCCGTACCGCGCTGACGTGGCGATCGGCGGCGATCGGATCGCGGCGGTCGGCCGGTTGGACGGCGCGCAGGCGGACACCGTGATCGACGCGTCGGGGCGGTTCGTGGCGCCGGGCTTCGTGGACTGTCACGCCCACGGCGACGCGGCCGTCTTCGACCCGGCGGTGCAGCGGGCGGCGCTGCGGCAGGGGGTCACGACGTTCGTCCTCGGTCAGGACGGGCTGTCGTTCGCGCCCGGTTCGGCCGAGACCGTGGCCTACGCCGCACGCTACTTCGCCGCGGTCAACGGCCCGCTGCCGGTGGGGGCGCGATCGGGCGGGGCGTCGTTCGCCGGCGCCCTTTCCGCCGGCAGCCCGCTCGCCGGCGTGGTGGCGTTCGACGAGGCTCCGTACGAGGGGCCGCTGAGCGTGGGTGAGCTGCTCGACGGCTACGACCGGGCGGTGGCGTTGAACACCGCCTATCTGCTGCCCCACGGCACCATCCGGTACGACGTGATGGGGCCGTCACCCGACCCTGCCGCGCCCGGCGACCTGGCCAGGATGCGGCGGCACGTCGAGCGGGGGCTGTCGGAGGGCGCGGCCGGGCTGTCGAGCGGGCTCGAATACCTGCCCGGCCGCTATGCCTCCGCCGCGGAGCTGGCCGCGCTGTGCGAGCCGCTCGGCGGCCTCCCCTACGTCACCCACATGCGCGCCTACGGCGCCGCGGCCGGGGCCGGCATGGCGGAGGCGGTGGACATCGCAGCGCGCTCCGGCGCCGCCGTACACGTCTCCCACCTGCACGGACCCGCGGACGTGCTGCTGCCGCTGGTCGAGGACGCGCTCGCCGAGGACGTGGACCTGACCTTCGACACCTACCCCTACCTGCGGGGCAACACGATCCTGGCCATGGTCGTGCTGCCGCCGGCCGTGCCGGGCGCCGAGACCGGCCGCGCGCTGGAGATGATCGCGTCCGGTGAGCTCGACGAGTGGTGGCCCACGCTGGAGCGCACATGGCCGCGGCTGACCGTCTCTTACGCGCCCGGGATGGAGTGGACCGAGGGCCTGAGCATGGTGGCGGCGGCCGAGCGGGCGGGGGTGACGCCGGCAGAGCTCTGCCGCCGCCTCCTGACGGAGACGCGGCTGGAGGCGGGCGTCGTGATCGCCCGCACCGACGAGGGGCCGGAGGGGGAGGAGTCGGTACGCAGGATGCTGCGCCATCCCTCCCATACCGGCGGGTCCGACGGCATCTACGTGGGCGGGCATCCGCATCCGCGAGGCTACGGGGCGTTCGCCAGGTTCCTCGGCCGGCACGTCAGGGAGCTGGGGGACTGGACGTGGGAGCAGGCCGTGGTGCATCTGGCCGGGCATCCGGCGCGGCGGTTCGGGCTGGCCGATCGCGGGCTGGTGCGGGCCGGATCCGGGGCTGACGTGGTGGTGTTCGACCCGGCCGCGGTGGCCGACCGGGCGACGTACGCGGACCCGCGCAGGCTCGCGACCGGCGTCGACGACGTGCTCGTGTCCGGGGTGCGCGTGCTGGCCGGAGGCGAGCTCACCGGGGCCACGCCCGGGCGCGCGCTCCGGCCGTGACCGATTCCAGGGATTCGAAGGGGGTTCTGTGCAGGCCGTCATCGGGCAATCGATCTTCGCAGGCGGGCTCGGCTTCCCACTGATGGTGGTGCGCCGGGACGCGTTGGAGCACAACGTCGTGACGATGGCGGCCTTCGTCCGGGATCACGGGCTGGAGCTGGCGCCGCACGCGAAGACGCACATGTCCGCCGAGATCGCCGCCATGCAGCTCGCCGCGGGCGGTTGGGGGCTGACCGTCGCGATGCCGCGGCAGGCGCAGGCCGTCCGGGGGTTCGGCGTCGATCGCATCATGGTGGCCAACCAGGTCGTCGATCCGGCGGGGCTCGACTGGGCGGCAGGGGAGCTGGAGCGGGATCCGGCGTTCGAGTTCCTGACCTTCGCCGACTCCGTGACCGGGGTGGGCATTCTCGCCGGTCACGCCGGGTCCCGGCCGTTCCGGGTGCTGGTGGAGCTGGGGCACGAAGGCGGTCGGGCCGGGTGCCGGAGCCTCGACGAGCTGCTGCGGGTGGCAGCGTACGTGCAGGAAACCCCAGGGGTCGAGCTGGCCGGGGTCGCGGGGTACGAGGGCGGGCTGAAGAGCGGCGATGAGGTCCGGAAATATCTGGATTCGCTGCAGGAGGCCGTCGAGCACGTCCGCGTCCGGAACCCGATCCTCAGCGTGGGCGGCAGCCAGTGGTTCGACGTGATCGGGCGCGAACTCGTCGCCACCCAGGCCAAGATCCTGCTGCGCAGCGGCGCGTACGTCACCCACGACGACGGCTACTACCGCGAGCGCACGCCGTTCAACCGGATGGAGGGGGAGCTGCGGCCCGCGCTGGAGGTGTGGGCGCACGTGCTGTCCACCCCGGAGCCGGGGCTGGCGATCGTCGGCATGGGCAAGCGGGACGCGCCCTATGACGAGGGCCTGCCCATCCCGCGGCGGGGCGGCGTCACCGTCGTGACCATGCAGGACCAGCACACGATCGTACGGGCCGACGGACTCAAGCCCGGCGACCTGCTGGCTTTCGGCATTTCCCATCCCTGCACGGCGTTCGACAAGTGGCGCGTGCTGCCCCTGGTGGACCGGGACTACCGTGTCGTTGGCACTATCACCACCAATTTCTAGGGAGACCTTGTGAAAAAGGAGCTCAGGACCAGCGAGGGCGCCGCCCCGGTAGGGGCGTACTCGCAGGGTCTGGTCGTCGGCGACTTCGTCTACACCTCCGGCATGGGGCCGCTCGACCCGCACACCGGCGAGATCGTCGGCGACGACGTCGCGGCCCAGACGCACCAGGTCATGCGCAATCTCGGCGCCATCCTCGCCGCGCACGGCCTCGGCTTCGACGACGTGATCAAGTCCACGGTCCACCTGCAGCACCTCAAGCGCGACTTCGCCGCGTACAACGAGGTGTACAAGTCGTACTTCAGCCAGCCGTACCCCGTACGCACCACCGTGGGGTCGGAGCTGATGAACATCCTGGTGGAGATCGACTTCGTCGCGCACAAGAGCGCATAAGGTCGGCATGTGGACAGTTCGGTTTACGTCTTCGTCGAGGACCTGCGCGGCGAGGGCGTCGAGCGGGTGCTCGACAGGCTCAGCGAGTACGGCGCAGGCGGCATCACCGTCGGAGCCGTGCACCACGCCTCCCGCGATGTCACCCCGCACGGGCTGTCCAGGCTGACCGTCCGGCACGACGGGGCGCACTTCGCCCCGCCGGCCGACCTGTTCGCCGGGCTGCGGCTGGCGCCGGTTCCCGGCTATCTGGATGCGTTCGACGGGCTTCGGGACGCCTGTGCGAAGCGATCCATGAAGCTCCACGGATGGACGGTCTTCCTGCGCAACGCCACGATCGGCATGGAACATCCGGATGTGACGGTACGCGACTGCTTCGGCGACCGCGGCTCGCCGGCCGACCTGTGCCCGGCGCATCCGGATGTGCGCGAATACGCCGTCGCGCTGGCCAGAGCGGTGGCCAGGCTGGGGGTCGACAGCGTGGTGGCCGAGTCGCTGCACTTCCAGCCGCTCCAGGCGCAGCGCTCGTTCGTGCCGCTCGGGCCGATGGACGCCTACCTGTTCGGGCTCTGCTTCTGCGACTACTGCCTGCGCCGGGCCACCGACCTGGGCGTGAACGCGGAGGTGGCGCGGGAGGAGTGCGCCGGGATCGTGGGGCGGGTGTTCGACGGCGACGCACCCGCGCAGGGCGAGGTCACCCGGGCGGCGCTGACCGCCTATGCCGGGCCCGACGTCGTGGCCTACGCCCGGGCCAGGTCCGAGACCGTCACGACGCTGGTGTCGGAAGTGGCGTCGGCGGTCGCCGAGGAGGGCTCCAAGCTGGTGTTCATCGACGCCACCGGGGCCGTCAAGGGGTACGCCGACGGGCTGCCCACACCCGGCCTCGCCGCCCACGACGCCTGGCAGCTCGGGGTCGACCTGGTGGCCCTGGGGGATCTGGTGCCGGCGTTCGGGGTGCTGGCCTATGCGCGTGACGCGGCTCGGGTGGCCGACGACGTGGGGGCCTACCTGCGGTCTGTGGGCAAGGATCGGGAGGTGCGGGCGGTGCTGCGGCCTGGACACCCCGACAGCGACTCGACGGACCGGCTGGTGGCCAAGGCCCGGGGGGCGAAGGCGGCGGGGGCGCTGGCGGTGGACTTCTACGCGTACGGGCTGGTGCCGCACCCGGTGCTCGACCGCATCCCTGCGGCGCTGTCGGAAGCTCTGTAGCGCCGGGCTCTGTGGAGCGGGGTCAGATGCCGTCGAGGAGCGCGGCGACCGCCTCGTCGGCGAAGTCGTCCGTGACGGGCAGGCCCCTGAACACCGCTCGCACCCACACGGCCCCGGCCAGTAGGTCGACGATCAGCATCGGGTCGACCGACTCCTTCAGCTCTCCGCGCCGTACCGCCCGTTCGAAGATCTCGCGTTCCCGGGCGAAGCGGTCGGCGAAGAAGTGGCGCGCGTCCAGCTCGGGGTGACGGACGGCGGCGGCGAGCGCGGTGACGGCGATGTCGCTGCCCGGAGGCTCCGTGAGAAGCCGTTTGACGCCCGCCACGAGCGCCACCAGGTCACCGCGCAGGCTCCCGGTGTCCGGCGGGTCGAACCCCAGCACGTCCGCCTCCACCAGCGCCGCCCCCAGCAGCGCGCCCTTCGACGGCCACCAGCGGTAGATCGTCGTCTTGTTGACGCCGGAGCGCTCGGCGACCCCCTCGACGGTCAGCCCGTCGTAGCCCTTCTCCGCGACCAGCCGCAGGGTCGCATCGAAGATTTCCTGCTGCTTCCTCGGCGCCATACGGGTCATTTTCTCCCAGCGAACGCCGTGGCGACTCCCAGGCCGAGGTAGACGACGCCGCTGACGTACCGCAGGGTCTTGGCGTGCCGGTTGAGGCGGGTGCCGAGGGCGCCGGCCGTGCACGCGTACACGATGTCCGACAGCAGTCCCAGGAGCAGCAGCGTCAGGCCGAACTGCGCGATTTGCAGCGCGGGTGAGCCCGCGGCGGGGTCCACGAACTGCGGCAGGAACGCCAGGAAGAACAGCGCCACCTTCGGGTTCAGCACGTTGACCAGCACGCCTTCGAGGAAGACCTTGCCCAGCGGCTGCGGGGGCGGCGCCGCGCCCTCCTCCTGCTTGCCGGTGAACGCGCGGATCCCCAGGTAGACGAGGTACGCCACGCCGGCCCACTTGATGATCGCGAACAGCGTGGCGGACTGCGAGATCACGTATGACAGGCCCGCCGCGGCGGCGGCGATGTGCACGAGCGTGCCGGCTTCCACGCCGAAAGCGCTGGCCAGCCCCGCCGCCCTGCCCTGGGCGAGCCCTCTGGTGGTGATGTAGAGGTGGTTCGGCCCGGGGATCAGGACCAGGGCGAGCGAGGCGCCGACGAACAAGGCGAAAGTCGTTGGAGGGATCACGAAAGAGCAGCTTAAGATGGCTTTGGTAGGCCAATAAGGGCCAATTGTGGCCTAGTTTGCTGGACCAATGGATGTCAGTGGGGCGTGGCATAGTTTCCGACATGAACGGTCTTCTCGTCGGGCGCGCTGCTGAGCTGGCCAGACTCGTGCGGGTGCTGCGATCCGCCATCGAGGGCACGGCCGGCGTCGCGCTCGTCGGCGGGGACGCCGGCATCGGCAAGACCCGGCTGGTCGCCGAGCTGGTCGCGCAGGCCCGCGAGCGCGGCTTCAACGTGCTGGTCGGCCAGTGCGCCGAGCTGGGCGACGCGCTGCCCTACCTGCCGCTGGCCGACGCGCTGCGCGGCGCGGAGCCGGCCGTGCGGGAGGCGGCCGCCGCGCATCCGATGCTGGGCCAGCTGCTTCCCGGCATGGAGAGCGTGCCCTCGACCGGGCTCACCCAGCAGCGGCTGTTCGGCTCGCTGCTGGGGCTGCTGTCCGGCGTGCAACCGGTGCTGTTCGTGATCGAGGACCTGCACTGGGCCGACCGCTCCACCCGCGACCTGCTGGTCTTCCTCAGCCGCATGGTGCAGACCGAGCAGGTCTGCGTCGTCGGCACCTACCGCACCGACGATCTCCACCGCCGCCACCCGCTGCGCTCCGTGCTGGCCGAGCTGAAGCGGCTGCCGACCGTGACGGGCGTCGAGCTGGGACCGCTGGGCTCGGGGGATATGTCGGACTATGTCGCCACCTTGGGTGCGGTGGACGCCCGGGAGCTGGGCGAGATCGTCTCGCGGGCCGACGGCAATCCGTTCTACGCGGAGGAGCTGTTCGCGGCCCTGGCGGAGGGCGACAGCCTGCCCGACGGGCTGGCCAGCCTGCTGATGTCCAGGGTCGAGGTGCTGTCGGAGGCCGGGCAGCGCGTGCTGCGGGCCGCCGCCGTGGCCGGCCGGCGGGTGGAGGACGAGCTGCTGCGGGAGGTGTCGGGGCTGCCGCTCGCCGAGTTCGAGGAGGCGGTCCGGGAGATCGTCTCGCGCGGGCTGCTCAGGGTCGACGGTTACGGTTACGCCTTCCGCCACGCGCTGCTGCAGGAGGCCGTCTACACCGATTTGCTGCCCGGCGAGCGCACGCGGCTGCACGCCGCCTTCGCCCGCCTCCTGACGTCCCCGGCCGAGCTGGCGCACCACTACCTCGCCGGCCACGACCTGGCGGGCGCGCTGGCGGCCTCCGCGGAGGCGGGGCGGCTGGCCGAGCGGCTCGGCGCGCCCGCCGAGGCACACAGCCACTACGACCAGGCACTGGGCCTGTGGGATCGCGTGGAGAACGCGGCGGAGCTGGCCGGGGAGAGCCGCGCCAGGCTGGCCTTCCGCAGCGCCGTCATGGCGGCCGACAGCGGCGACAACCACCGGGCGGTCGTCCAGCTACGGGCCCTGTCGCCGACGTCCGAGGTCTGCGAGCGGCTCGCGTACTACCTCTACGAGACCGACGACCAGACAGGCGCCATCGCGGCGGCCGAGCGCGCGGTCCAGAGCGCGGAGGACGAGTCCACGCGGGCCCGCGCACTGGCCACCCACGCCCGCACGCTGCTGTGGAGCCCTCGCCACCGGGAGGTGGAGGCCCTCGCCACCAGGGCACTGGAAACCGCCCGCGCCGCGGGCGCCAGGGACGCCGAGGTCGGCGCGCTCCTCACGCTGGCCACCCACGTGGAATACCGGGGCGACGTGGCCAGGGCCCACGAGCTGGTCCAGACCGCCTCCGCCCAGGACACCGGCGACCTCGCCATGGACCTGCGCGCCCGCTTCCACCATGCCCGCATCCACTACGACCAGGGGCTGCTGGCCGAGGCGGCCGAGGCGGCCGACGAGGGCATCCGCATGGCCTTCGAGACCGGGCTCAAGTGGAGCACCTACGGCACCGACCTGCGCTTCCTGCGCTTCCTCATCCACTACGTGGCGGGCGAGTGGGACCAGGCGGAGGCGGTCGCCGGCAGCTTCGGCGCCCGGGTCGGCACCCTCCACGAGGCGACCCTGTCGTCGTTCGCGCTGTTCATCGAGGTGGCGCGGGGCCTGCCGGCGGTCGAGGGCCGGCTCGGCTGGCTGCGGCCGTTCTGGTCGGACGAGCTGGCCTCCTACATGTCCAGGGGCCTGGCCGCCGAGCACGCCCTCTGGCAGGGCGACCCGGCCACGGCCCTTGAGCACGTTCGCGCGGTCATGGCCACGCTGATCCCGGGGGAGGCGGGCATCCTGCGGCTCGCCACCGTCGGGCTGTGGGCCCTGGCCGAGCTCGGCACCACCGAGGGCGCCGACGACCTGCTGTCCCGTGCCCGTTTCGCGATCGAGCACGGCTTCACCGGCGAGGGCGGGCACCTGGGGCCCGAAGGGCGGGCGTGGGCCCTGCGGGCCGAGGCCGAGTGGCAGCGCGTCCACGGGCGTCATGACGTGGAGCTGTGGCGGCGGGTGGTGTCGGCGTTCGACTTCGGCTTCGTCTACGAGGTCGCGCGGACCCGGTGGCGATTGGCCGAGGCCCTGCTCGTGGCCGGCGACCGGGAGGCGGCGCAGGCGGAGTGGGAGCTCGCCAGGGAGGCGGCGGGCAAGCTGCGGGCGGCGCCGCTGGAGAACGCGCTGCTGGAGTTCGGGCGGCGGGCCCGCTTCGGCGGCGGCGGACCAGGCGGCGGCGGGCCGGGCGGCGGGTTGACGGCTCGCGAGGTCGAGGTGCTGCGGCTGGTCGCGGAGGGGCTGACGAATCGGGAGATCGCGGAGCGGCTGTTCATCGCGCACAAGACGGTGAGCGTGCACGTGTCCAACATCCTGGGCAAGCTGGAGGTCTCCACCCGCACCCAGGCGGCCGCCGCGGCGCGGCAGCGGGGATTGCTGACTTAGCGGGTCGAGTCAGGCGCGAGACGCTGTGGATCCCGCTGCGGCGCGGCATGACATCTTGACCGCCACGAACAGGCGCTTTGGGCGATCTTTGCGCTACGGCTCGTAGCGTCCATTGATCGAGAACCTCTCACTGGAGGGCGGCGGCGGCCGCCATTTCGTCCGCCGTTGCCTTGTCCTGTCCTCGAAAGGAGCAGCTCCATGTCACCTCTCGCCAAAGCTCTGCCCGCCCTCGCCGCGCTCGGGATGTCCTCCCTGTTCCTCGCCACCCCGCAGGCCGCGTACGCCGCCGACTCGATCGCCTGCGCGGCCTCCGGGGAGACCCACTTCACCCCCGGCGTGCAGATGGTCGCCCAGTCCCAGATCGTCACCTACCAGGGCGACCACCGCGGCTGCGTCGACCACAGCGGCATGGGGATCACCTCCGCCCGCATCACCGCGAGCTTCAACCACGTGAACCTGAGCTGCGTGGCCAGCCACTTCGGCACGGGCAGCGGCACGGCCACCATCGACTGGACCATGAACGGCAGGAAGCAGACCAGCACGGCCCACATCACGATCGACGAGACGGTGCTCAACACCGCGAGGGTGTCCGGCATCGTGACCAGCGGCGCGTTCACCGGCCGGCAGTTCACCGGCGAGTTCGACACGAGCCTGCTCAAGGGCGGCGGGCAGTGCACCGTGGGGGCGCTCTTCGGCGGGGTGACGAGCGCGGGCTTCAACGGGCACTTCAGCATCGGCTGAGCAGGCGGAACGCGTGGCGGGCCGGTGCCTGGGGATTTCCCGGCCGGCCCGCCCCGCTGTGGTCGATGGCGCGCCCCGCGCTTCAGCTGGTGATCGTCAGATCGCGCGTGATGAAGTAACCCGCGAGGTCGGACTGCAGGTACGCGTGGAACGTCGCGGCCCTGGCCTTGGCCGACTTGTCCGCGGTGACGATCGTGACGACCACGTACTTCTTGGACGCGCCCGAGCGGATCTTCCCGTACGCGTACGTGCTGTGGGCCTTGTCCTTGCGCCACGTCACAGCGTCCGAGGAGAGCTTCGCCAGCCGCGCCGCGGTCGTCTTGGCGGCCTTGTCGCTGGGGAAGGACATCGTGATCTGTACCGCCTTGAGATGCCCGCTGTAGGCGGTGTAGGCGACCTGGACGGCGCGCTCGCACTTGTTCTTGGCCAGCACGCCCATGCCGTCCACCGGGTCGCAGGTGCCGTACGTCCAGCCGGCGACCTTGTCGGCCTTGAACTTGACGCCGCCCAGGCGGAAGTCCCAGTCGTCGAACTCGGCGTGCGTGATCGGCGATCCCGCGTCGGCCTCCTTCGAGGTGGGCGGGGTCTCGGTAGGCGTCGTCGGCGGCTCGGCGGGCTCGGAGGCCGGCGGGTCCGACGGCGGGTCCGACGGCGGGTCCGACGGGGGGTCGGACTGCGGCGGCGTCGCGGGGACGGTCGGGACGGTGCTCGGCAGGGCGATGTTCGGCGCCGGTCCGGAGGAGCTGAGGTAGACGTACGCGCCCACCCCGCCGCCGCCCAGGAGGACCACGGCCAAGGCGATCGCCAATCCGATGATCAGGCCGTTGCTGCGCTTGGCGGGCGGCCTGTACTGCGCCGGTGGCGACTGATACGGGTTGCCGGGAGCGTGCGGGTTCTGCGCCCCGTACGGGTTCTGCGGTCCGTGCGGGTTCGGTGGTCCCTGCGGGCTCTGTGGTCCGTACGGGTTCTGCGGTCCGTGCGGGTTCTGCGGTCCGTACGGTCCGGCGCCCTCGCCGGGCGGCGGGCCGTAGCCGGGCTGTGGGGTCGTCGGCCCAGGGGCGGGACCGTAACCCGGTTGCGGAGGTGTCTGTCCCGGCGGCGGGCCGTACCCGGGTTGCGGAGGTCCCGTTGGGGGGCCGTACCCCGGCTGGCCGGGTCCCTGCGGTGCTCCTTGCGCCTGCGGGCCCCACGGTCCTTGCGGGTGAGGCTGCGGAGGCTGCGGAGGGTATGCCATTCCTCCATTCTGGTGCAGACCATCACCATGTGTCCCAACCGCCCCACCATGCGCAACCGCCGCGCTGATCCAGCCCGCGCCCGCGGCCGAGCCCGGCGCTCCTGCGGGGTCACCGCAACGCCGTAGAACTCGGGGGTTTCACGTCGTTCATACGGGCACCTGTGCATGTGCACCCATAGGAGTGATCGGATGGAACGCACACGACTCGAACGGCGGACGGTCAAGGTCGGCGAATGGGAGGTGACCGGATGGCGGCGCGTCCCGCCGAGTGCGGACCGTACCCCGCCCGTGGTCTGCGTACATGGGGCCGGCGTGTCGAGCAGGGAACTGCGGCCGCTGGTCGCGGCGCTCGGGGAGCACGTGCCGGCCTGGACCGTGGACCTGCCGGGATTCGGGCAGAGCACCAAGCCGCCCTACCCGCTCGGCCTGCCCGCGCTCGCCGACGCGCTGGCTGACTGGCTGGAGGCCGCGGGTCTGCCACCCGTCTGCATGGCGGGCTCCTCTTTCGGCTGCCAGATCGCCGTGGACGTGGCGGTGCGTTACCCGGAACGGGTGCGCTCGCTCGTGCTGATCGGGCCCACGGTCGATCCGATGGCGCGGTCCTGGTCGCGACAGATCATCAGATGGCTGCGCAACTCCGTGCGGGAGGATCCGCGCATGACGCCGCTCAACGCCGCCGACTACCGGGACGCGGGGCTGCGGCAGGTCCTGGCCAGCTTCCGCGCGGCGATGCGCGACCGCGTGGAGGACAAACTGCCGCACGTCGCCGTGCCCACACTCGTGGTCAGGGGCGAGTTCGACAGGATGGTGCCGCAGGACTGGGCCGAGGAGGTCACCCGCAGGACGCCGTTAGCCCGGCTGGTCGTCGTGCCGGGGGCGCCGCACATGATCCCGTTCCGTGATCCCGCGGCTCTGGCGCCGATCATCAGGGGGTTCGCGGCCGATGGCTGAATACGTCGCCTCCTTCGACTCGGCCACCGGCATGCTGCGTGCGCTCTCCCGCTACCTGCGCGGACGTGACGTTCCCATGCTGGGGCAGCTTCCCGCCGCCGTGGAGCCGACCGTGTGCGGGGCGCTGGCGGCGGCCAACCGGCTGCCGCGCCGCGTGGCCGAGCGTGCGTACGCGCTGACCGGATGGAGCGAGGCGAGCGCGCCCGCGAAGCTGGCCGCGCTGCGCTCCGACCGGCTCGCGGAGTGGATCGTCGGGCACTACCCGCGCCGTCGCTATCCGGTGGTGTTCGTCGGCTCGGCGTCGGGCGCGCTCGTGCACCTGGCCGCGGCGCTCGGCGCGCCGTGGCTTCCCCAGACCCTCCTCGTCCCGGTACGCCAGCGCGGCGGCCACCCCGACGCGCCCCGGGACAGCCTGCGCCTGAGCCGCCCGGCCGGTGAGGCCATGCTCGCCGCCAACCCGGGCCTGATCCTGCACCACATGCACGACGCGAACCAGGACCGCCTGAT
Organism: Nonomuraea sp. H19; assembly: GCF_052068215.1. Taxonomy (NCBI): domain Bacteria; kingdom Bacillati; phylum Actinomycetota; class Actinomycetes; order Streptosporangiales; family Streptosporangiaceae; genus Nonomuraea; species Nonomuraea sp. H19. Next base: position 620,214 of record NZ_JBQHCV010000001.1, read on the forward strand.
GATCGCGGGAATGTCCTATTTCCGGATCAAGTGGCGCCGGCTGCCGCCTGCCTACCAGCGGTTCCTGCGGGAGTGCCTGGCCCCCGGCGGCACGCTGGTCGTCGCCGACTGCACGCTGCGCTGGCCGACGACCCGCATCGCCGACCGGTACGTCTTCCAGCACGGCGCGATCGGCGGTCTCACCCCCGACGAGTACCGCCAGGGCACCCCGGAGATCGCCCGCTACCTGGCGGCGCACGGATCGCCCTATCGCCACTGGGACGCCCCCGAGCCGGACGGCGACAGCCCGGAGGCGGAGTGGGGATTCGAGCCCGAGCTGATGGACGACCTGCGGCAGGCGGCCCCCCGGGTGGCCCGGCTGCGCTTCGCCGACCCGGAGGCCCTCAGCCCGGCGGTGGCCGACCTCTACAAGTCCTGGTACGGCCGGCGCGGCATCCCGGGCGACCGGCTGCTGGTGGAGTCGTTCGTGCTGCTGGAGCCGTGGTGGACGATGCGGACCGGATCGGTGCCGTTCTGGATGGTCTTCAACGCCGAGCAGTCGCGCCGGGCGCTGCTGGCGTACCTCGACCAGGTGGACCCGTACGACGAGATCCGCCTGACCCTCTTCTCGCACGGGGTGGAGTCGCCGGGGAGCGCTCCGATCAGCGCGTGGCAGGAGGCGCTGGAGAGGGCGCGGAAGATCGGGGTCTTCGCCGGCGTCGACCCCCGCGCGTACCCCCGCGATTTCGCCGTCTTCGCCCGCGCGCACCGCGAGCTGTCCCGGGTGCGGACCACCTATCCGATGCCGCTGGCCATGCCCCTGTCCGAGGCGGAGGCCGCGCTGACGGCACGCGACGACCTGGCGTGGACCGTCGACTGACCCGCGGCAGGTGGAAAGGAGGGCAACTCTTGAAGGTGCCAGGATTCCCGGCGGCCCGGCTAGCTGCTGGAGTGGCCGTATGAGCAGAGGTGGTCACCGCGCGGTGCCGCACACCGCCGACATCGCGGTGGAGGCATGGGCCGACAGCCGGGAGGGCTGCCTGGCGGAGGCGGTGCGGGGCCTGGTGGAGACCTTCGCCGACGTCGAGGGGGCGCGGCCCGACGACTGCGTGACGTTCGTGGTGACCGAGGAGAGCGACGAAGAGGTGCTCGTCGCGGTGCTGCAAGAGGTGATCTACCAGATCGAGGTGTCCGGCCGGCTGGCCGTGGACGTGTCGACCGACGAGCCGACGGAATTCCCGGTGGAGCGAGTGGAGGTACGGCTCGCCACGGTCCCGGTGGAGACGGTGGAGCAGATCGGCGCGATGCCCAAGGCGGTATCCGTGCACAAGCTGCGGTTCGGACGGATTGACGGGATGTGGCAGGCGCACATCGTGGTGGACGTCTAGCCCTTGACCACGCCCACCGGGGTGAGCTTGGCCACCTTGCGGGCCAGGCCCGCCTGGACACATGCCTCGACCACCGCGTCCAAATCCTTGTACGCCTGCGGCGTCTCCTCGGTCAGCCCGCGCGCCGAGGCGCCGCGGACCGCGATCCCGGCGTGCGCCAGCTCCGCCCGCAACATGCTGGCCCTGGTGGTCTTGACGGCCTGGTGGCGGCTCAGCCGGCGACCGGCTCCGTGGCAGGCCGAGGCGAAGGCGGGCGCGTCCGGCACCCCGGCCAGCACGTACGAGCCCACCCCCATCGAGCCGGGCACCAGCACCGGCTGCCCCACCGCGCGCAGGTCGGCCGGCAGGTCCTCGTGGCCCGGCGGCAACGCGAGCGTGGCGCCCTTGCGGTGCACGCACAGGCGCCGGGACCGGCCGCCCACCTGGTGGGTTTCCAGCTTGGCGAGGTTGTGCGACACGTCGTACAGCAGGCTCAGCTCGCCCTGTCCGATGGCCCGCTCGAAGGCGCGGCGGGCGGCCTGGCCGAGCAGTTGCCGGTTGGCCCGGCCGTAGTTGGCGGCGGCCGCCATCGCCGCGAGATACGCCTGGCCCTCCTCAGAGGTGACCGGCGCGCAGGCGAGCTGCCGGTCCGGCACGCTGATGCCGTACCGGGTCATGGCCGACTCCATGCGCCGTACGAAGTCGGTGCAGATCTGGTGGCCCAGCCCGCGCGACCCGGTGTGGATCATGACGCACACCCGGCCCGGCCACAGCCCGTACGCCTGCGCGATCGCCTCGTCGTAGACCTCGGCCACGGCCTCGACCTCCAGGAAGTGGTTGCCCGAGCCCAGGCTGCCGACCTGCTGCAGGCCGCGCTCGCGCGCCCGGGTGCCGATCGCGGCGGGGTCGGCGTCGGCGACGGCCCCACGGTCCTCGCAGCGCGCCAGGTCGCCCGGCTCGCCGTGGCCGCGCTCGACGGCGTACCGGGCGCCGCCCGCCAGGATCTCCGCCAGCTCGGACTGGTCGCGCAGCCGCCACACCGCGCCCTTGCTCATGCCGCGCGGGATCGCCGCGTCCAGAGCGTCCATCAGCGTGGTCAGACGCGGTCGCAGCGCGTCGACGTGCAGGTCGGCGAGCAGCAGGCGGACGCCGCAGGAGATGTCGAAGCCCACCCCGCCGGGCGAGACCACGCCGCCCGCCTCGACGTCGGTGGCCGCCACGCCGCCGATCGGGAACCCGTAGCCCCAGTGCATGTCGGGCATCGCGTACGCGGCCTCGACGATGCCGGGCAGCGTGGCCACCGCCGCGACCTGGGCCAGCGCCTGGTCCGCCGACAGGTCGGGCAGCAGCTCCCGGGTGGCGAACACCACCCCGGGCACCCGCATCGCCCCCTCGGGTTCGATCCGCCACCGGTACGGCCGTTCCTCGACCAGTTGCACCATCACGGTCACCCCTCTGAGGCCGCCTACCCCGCGCGCAGGCGCCGGAACGTCGATGCCCGCCGTCAGGCTTGGCCTGGTCGGCGTCGGGGCGATGAACTCCCCGCGCTATCGTCCCGCCGGATTGCCGGCCTGCTCGCGCGGGCACCGCGTGCTGCTATCCGAGAGTGGGGCGTCGAGGGCCGTACGTACCGGGCATGAGACGGGGCCCCGGCCGGGGCCCCGTGCGGTCGGACGATGCTCGGGTCAGGAGGGTGCGTAGACCCGGTGGACGAACTCTGCGAGCTTGTTGTCGGGCAGTTCCTTCGCCAGGTCGGCTTCACTGACCATGCCCACGATCCGGTGGTTGTCGATCACGGGAAGCCGCTTGATCTGGTGTTGCTCCATCTTCTGGAGTGCCTCTTCGACGCTGCTGCTCGCCTCCACCCACACGAGACCGTGGGCGAGCTCGCCTGCCGTGGTGCGCTCGAGGTCCTTGCCCTCGGCGCAGCACTTGATCACGATGTCCCGGTCGGTGATGATGCCCTTGAGCCGGTCGTCGTCCCCGCAGATCGGCAGCGCGCCGACGGACAGGTCACGCATCATCTGCGCGGCCCTGCGCAGGCTGTCGCGCTCGCCGATGCACTCGGCCCCTTGGTGCATCACATCCTGGACCCTCTTGCCGATTCCGGGTGTGCTCATTGATGCCTCCCCGAGAAGTATTGACGGACCTTCAAGGGGAGCCCCTACCCCCCAGATGGCGGATCATGGGCAGGTGTCGCGGAGACCTCCGCTACGCCCGCCGCAGCAGCTCCACACCACGTTCTTCGGTCTGTACGACCTGCGCCACCAGCTCGGCCAGCTCCGCGAACGACGCCCGCCCGGCGGCGGCCGCGGCCACCCCTGACCACTGCCTGCCTGCCTCCCGGTAGACGGCGGCGGCCGCGCCGTGGCCGGTCTCGGACAGGAAGCCGGCGTAGAGCGGGCGGGTGGCGCCGGGGGCGGTGTATTCGACCTCCAGGCAGTCGTGCAGCCGGTCGAGCACGGGGTCCCGGTCGGGGAACCGGCGGGTCCAGCCCTGCTTGCCGGTGGTGTCGGCGAGCTGGGCGGCCAGCTTGCGCATGCCCGAGAGCCCGAAGTTGACGTCGAAGGCGTTGCCCAGCACCGGCCCGGTCAGCTTGGCCGCGGTGTCCCTGATGGCCCCGGCCACATCGGGCGGCCCGGCCGCGGCGCCGGTGACCTCGATGAGCTGGTGCTTGGCCTTCTTCAGCGCCGACCAGGCCGCCAGGAAACCGGCCAGCGGCAGCTCGCCGGGCTGGTCGTCGTGGACGTGCACGGTGTCGCCGGCGATGCGGGTCACCGCGACGTCCACGGGGTCGGGGAACGGCAGGGAGGGCCGCCACGGCAGGGAGTGGCGGGCGACGGTGCAGATGGGCCGATGTCCGGCGTCGAGGGCGGCGCGCAGGTTGCGCTCGGCGACCTTCGCCGAGCCGGTCCGCCGGATCTCGTGCGGGATGCCGGCGCGTTCCAGGGCCCGCGGGATCATCGGCTCGGGGTGCGCCTGGGCCACGATGGTCAGCATCGGGGCGTGCCCTTCGTACTCGAAGACGGAGTACATGAACCCGATGCCGCCGCCGAGCCCGAGCAGCATGGCCTAGGAGTGGCCGCCGCCCAGGACATCGCGCAGCAGCGCGGACTCGTGGTGGTGCGCGGCGCGGGCGGTGACGTGGCGCAGGGCGGTGGTGTAGGACTCGCCCGTCCTGGCCATGCGGTCGCGGACGCGGCGCTTGAGATGCTTGTGCTCGGTCATGGTGACTGACTCCCGAGGCGGCCCCGCGCAAGGACCCACGCTCCGGCTGCACGGCCCGCCGTCCAGAGAGAACCGGCACGATCGAGGCGGCGCCCCGAGGACATCGATCCCCTCAGCCTTCGCACAGCCGCGCGGCGTGGGCGCGCGGTCAGAAGGTCGGGCGCAGGACGGCGCCGCGCCTAGATTACCGGGAACGCCCGCCTGACGCGACCCCCGCCCGGCCCGCCGCCGCGGGTGCCGGCCCTGCCCGTGAGCTGGGGAGACGCCGGTTTCATCGCCGCCTGTCAGGTATGTATGGGCGCCCCGCGGCCCAGCGCATCGGCCAGGGGGGCGCGCTGGGGTCGCGGGCGCGTTTGAGCACGTCATTGCGAGGCAGGGGACTCTCGTGACTGTCACGCTCGCGCTGGCGGGTGACACGATGCTCGGCCGTGGCGTCGCCGACCTGCTGGCGAAGTCCGCCGACCCGGAGGCGTACCTGTCGGACGGTGTCCGCGCGTATCTCGCCGAGGCCGACGCGACACTGCTGAACCTCGAATGCTGCGTCTCCGACCGCGGCAGCCCGTGGACCGCGCCCGGCAAGATCTTCCATTTCCGCGCCCCGCCGCAGGCCGCGGAGCTGCTCGCCGAGCTCGGCGTGCGCTGCGTCATGTTGGCCAACAACCACGCGCTGGACTACGGCCATGACGCGCTGCTGGACACCCTTGCCCGGCTGGAACACGTGGAGATCCGCGCGGCGGGTGCGGGCGCCACCGTGGACCAGGCGCGCGAGCCGGTCGTCCTCGCCGTACGAGGGCTGCGCATCGCCGTGATCTCCGTGACCGACCACCCGGAGGACTACGCGGCCACGCCGGACCGGCCCGGTGTGGCCTACGCGGACCTGCCCTCCGGCGTCCCGCCCTGGCTGACCGACACGGTGGCCAGGATGCGGATGGAAACCGACGCCGTGCTGGTCAGCCCCCATTGGGGACCCAACATGACGGCCGGTCCGCAACCCTACATCCGCGCCGCGGCGACGATCCTGGCCGACGCGGGCGCGACGCTGATCGCCGGCCACTCCGCGCACGTCGCACACGGTGTGACGCCGCCGGTCCTGTACGACATGGGCGACTTCCTCGACGACTACGCGGTGGACCCGGACCTGCGTAACGACCTGTCGCTGCTGTTCCTGGTGACCATCGACGAGCTCGGTCCGGTACGGCTGCGGGCCGTGCCGCTCAAACTCGACTACTGCCGCACTGTCCTGGCCGATGGTGAAGAGCGCTCCTGGCTGGGCCGGCGCTTCATCAGCGCGTGCCAGGCGCTCGGCACGGCGGCCGCCTGGGAGGACGACCTGCTGGTCGCGGACCTGCGGTGAGCCGACCGGCGAGGCCACGAAGAGAGGATGCCATGCGACACAACGGCTCGGGCTACGGCCGCCGATAGCGCGACGGAGCACCGGTGCGGCGGAGCGTGATGGGGGAGATGCGGCGGCTGGCCGAGCAGACCCCGGCGCATCGGGATCGCCACGTCGACCTGCTCCGCGCCGTCGCGATCAGCGCCGTGGTCACCGGCCACTGGCTGGCGGTGCACGTGACCTACGACGGGGGCCTGCGCGGCGGCAGCGCGCTGGAGCTCGTGCCGTGGACCCGCCCGCTGACCTGGCTGTTCCAGGTCATGCCGGTCTTCTTCCTGGTCGGCGGGTACGCCAACGCCGCCTCCCTGTCCTCGCACCGCGAGCGCGGCGGCAACCCCATGAGCTGGACGCTCGGCCGTACCGACCGGCTCATCCGCCCCACCACCGCCCTGCTGGCCGTGCTGGCGGGGACGGCCCTCCTGGCCAGGGCGCTGGGCGCCGATCCCGCGATGATCGGCGCCGGGGTGTGGGTGGCCGGGATCCCGCTGTGGTTCCTGGCGGCCTACCTGGCCGTGGTGGTCCTCACCCCGCTGACGCATGCCGTGCATCGCCGGTACGGCCTGGCCGTGCCGGCAGTGCTGGCCGCGCTGGTCGGCCTCGGTGACGTCGCCCGGCTGGGGCTGGGCATTCCCGAGCTCCGCGTGCTGGGCGCGGCCAACTTCCTGCTCGCCTGGCTGGCCGTCTATCAGCTCGGCTTCGCCTGGCAGGACGGGCGCCTGCGGGCCCGGCGGAGCGTCGGGCTGCCTCTGGCGCTCGCCGGGCTGATCGCCCTGGTGGCGCTCACCGTGCCCGGCCCCTATCCGGTCAGCATGGTGGGGCTCGCGGGAGATGAGATCCAGAACACCTCGCCGCCCACGCTGGCTCTGCTGGCACTGGCCCTGACGCAGACAGGGCTGGCTCTGGCGAGTCACGACGCGGCCGAGAGGTGGCTGCGGCGGCTACGCCCGTGGACCGTCGTCGTGGCGGTCAACTCGGTGATCATGACGCTGTACCTGTGGCACATGACCGCCGCCGTGCTGGGCGCGCTGGCGCTTTACCCGACCGGGCTGCTGCCGGACCCGCCGCCCGGATCGCCCGCGTGGGTGCTGTTGCGCGTGCCCTGGCTCGTCGCGCTCGCCCTGATCCTGGGTGTGCTGGTCATGGTGTTCGGGCCGATCGAGCGGCGTAGTGGTCCGCGACCTGGACCGGGTGACGCGGTGGGCGCCCTGACCCTGCTGGGCCTGGCCGGTGTGCTGGCCGGGCTCCTCGGCATCGCGCTGGCGGGACCGGGCGACCACGGCCCGGCCGGCCTGTCGACGGCGGCGCTGATCGGCTACTTCGCCGGCGCCGCCGTGCTGCGTTTCGCCCGGTGGCGCAGCGGTCACCGGGCGTAGGTGCCGACCAGCGTGCCGGAGGCCAGCACCTTTTCGTCGAGCGCGCGCTGGAGGTCCGCTGCCGAGAACCCGCCGGTCAGGCCGGTCGGCTCGGACAGGGCGTAGAGACGGAAGAGGTAGCGGTGCTCGTCACCCGGTGGCGGATGCGGCCCGCCGTACCCCTGAGTGCCGAAGTCGTTGCGGCCGACGGCGAAGCCCTTCAGTTCGGCCCCGGCGTCCAGCCCGGTGGTGTCCGGCGGGATGCCGGCGACCAGCCAGTGGGTGAACGTGCCGCCTGGGGCGTCCGGATCCTCGCAGAGCAGCGCCAGCTCGGCCGCCCCTTCAGGTACGCCGGCCCACTCCAGGTGCGGTGAGACGTCGCCGGCCTCGTGGGAGTGCTCGCGCGGGATCATCGCGTAATCGTTGAAAGCCATGCTGCGTAGCGCTATTCCAGCCATGCTCATCCGCTTCCCCACAGGCAGGCTCCGACACCATCTGAACATGGAAACGGTTTTCATGCTACTCTCTCGATCGCCGATCCCCTCAACTCTGGACAAACCGTGCGCAACCGCAGCTTTTTCCTGGCCCTCGCGGCAACGTGTTCGCTGGCCGCGTGCTCTGTCCCGGCGGGCGGACAGAGCGCGGACTCCACAGGTGGCCGGATCAAGGTGGCGATGCTCCAGCCGCCGCGCTCGGGCCTGTCCCCGTTCAGCGACGACGCCTTCAAGCTGTCGCGCTGGTCCACCGCCGAGACCCTGGTCAACCTGGACGAGAAGGGCGACGCACGACCGGCGCTGGCCACCGCGTGGTCCCGGACCTCCGAACGGGCCTGGGAGTTCACCATCCGCCAGGGCGTGACCTTCCACGACGGCACCCCGTTGACCGCCCAGGTCGCCGCGGGCGCGCTGACCCGCGCGAGCCAGGTCACCCCCAAACCGCGCATCCTCGACGGCGTCGAGCTGACCGCCACGGCCGAGGGCGGCAAGCTCATCGTGACCACCGGCGAGCCCGATCCGCTGGTGCCGCACCGCCTGTCCTCGCCGCAGCTGTCGATCCTCGCCGAACGCGCGTACGCCACGGGCGGCAAGGTCGATCCGGTCGGCACCGGCACCGGACCCTTCAAGCTGACCAAGGTCAACGGCACCACGACCGCCACCCTCGATCGCTACGACGGCTACTGGGGCGAGAAGGCCAAGGCCGCCGGCATCGACGTCTCCTTCGTGCCGGACGGCACCGCCCGCGCCGCCGCCATCCGCAGCGGCGAGGCGCACATCGTCGAGGCGGTGCCGGTCTCCCAGGCCGCGCTGCTGGCGAAGGAGACGATCAGCGAGGTGCCGATGCCGCGCACCAACACGCTCTACCTGAACACCGCGTCGGGCCCCTTCAAGAGCGCCGGCCTGCGCGCCGCCGCGCGCGCCGCCATCGACGCCGGGCAACTGGTCAGCGGCGTGTACGAGGGCCGCGCCGACCTCGCGGCCGGCCTGCTGGGCCCCGCCCTCCCGTGGGCCGCCGCGGGCCGCAAGCCCCTGACCGAACGCACGCCCGCCGCGGCCGCCAAGGGCACGGGGATCACCCTGGCGACCTACTCCGACCGGGCCGAGCTGCCCGAGGTCGCCTCCGTGCTGCAACAGCAACTGCAGACCGCCGGCTTCGCGGTCAAGCTCGTCGTCCGCGAATACGCCCACATCGAGGAGGACGCGCTGGCCGGCAAGTTCGACGCGTTCATCCTCTCCCGGGCGACGATGCTGGACTCGGGCGACCCGGTGGCGTACATGCAGGCCGACTTCACCTGCGACGGCTCCTTCAACCTCGCCAAGCTGTGCGACGACGACATCGACAAGGCGGTGAAGAAGGCCGCGGCGACGGATGCCGGCCCCGCCAGGCGCGCGGCGATCCTCGAAGCGGAGGCCGCGATCCTGCGTACCGACGCCGCGATCCCGATGCTGCACGAGCGCGTCATCCAGGGCGATGCCACCACGGTGACAGGCTCGGCGAAGGACCCGCGCGAGCGGCTCCTGATCACCGCCGGCACCCGGCTGAAATGATCGCCCCACCGCTGCGCGAGCGCGCCGGCGTGCTGCTCTCGCGCACCGTCGCGGTCACCGCGCTCATCGTCGTGGTCGGGCTGCTGCCCTGGCTGTCCGGCCGGGACGCGGCCCTGTCGCTGTTGCGCGCCCGCTCGGCCGAGCAGGAGCCGACGCCGGAGGTCCTCGCGGCCATCCGGCGCGAGCTGGGCCTGGACGGCGGCCCCGTGCCGCTGTTCGGCGGCTGGCTGGGCGGCGTCCTGCGCGGCGACTTCGGCCGCTCCTGGGTGGACGGCAGCCCGGTGCTGCCCTCGATCCTGGCCGGCCTCGGCGTCTCGCTGACGCTGATGGCCGCGGCGCTGACCGTGACGCTGGCCCTGGTGTGCCTGCTGTGCGCGCCGACGCTGGTACGCGGCGCGCGCGGCACCCTGCGCGACCGCCGTGGCACGGGGGCCGCGGCGGCCGCGCTGGCCGCGCTGCCCGAGTTCCTCATCGCGACGCTGCTGCTGGTGACGCTGTCGGTGTGGCTGGGCTGGCTGCCGCCGTACGGCTGGCAGAACCCGCAGGACCTGGTGCTGCCCGCGCTCGCGCTGGGCATCCCGGCGGGCGGGATCTTGGGGCGGTTGGTGGACGACGCGCTGCCCGCGGTGTTCGCCGAGCCGTGGGTCGGGCTGTGGCGCTCGGCCGGTTGCCGGCCCGGCGTCATCGCGCGGGCGGCGCTGCGCCGCGCGCTGCCCGCTCTCGTGCCCCAGTTCGGGCTGGTGGCCGTGGGATTGACGGGAGGCGCGGTCGCCGTCGAGACGGTGTTCGCGGTGCCCGGCATCGGCAGGACGGCGCTGGGCGCGGCGGAGTCACAGGACCTCCCGCTGCTGCAGGGCGCGGTGCTCGCCCTCGTGCTCCTCGGCGTGCTCGCCGGAATGCTGGCGACGGCCGCCAGACGCTGGATGCTCGGTCCAGGGCTGCGCGACGCCGCGCTCTCGCTGCCCGCGCCCGCGACCGGCGGCGGTGGCCGGTCGCACCGCCTGGTCCCGGCCGCCTGCGCCGCCGTGCTGGGGGTGGCCGTCTGCTGGGGCCTGTTCCTCGACCCGCTGGCCATCGACGTGGGCGCCCGGCTGGCCGGGCCGAGCTGGGACCATCCGCTGGGCGCCGACGCGCTGGGCCGGGACGTCCTGGCCAGGGTCGGGCACGGCGCGGCGGCCACACTGGGGGTCGCGGCGCTGGTCAGCGTGGGCTCGTACGTGCTCTCCTTGGGCCTCGGCTTCCTGCCGGGACTGGCCTCGGGCGCCGCGGAGATCGCCAACGCGGTGCCGCCGGTGATCGCCGGCATCCTGGTCGCGGCGGCGCTGGGTCCCGGCGCCCTGGGCGCCTCCGTCGCGGTCGCCCTGGTCTCCTGGCCCGTGCTCGCCGCCCACGCGGCCGCCCTCGTCTCCGAGACCCGCGCGGCGGCCCACCTGGTTGCCCAGCGCGCCATCGGCTCCCCGCCCTCGTGGATCCTCACCCGCCATGTCCTGCCCGCCGTCGCCGGCCCGCTCGCCCGGCACGCGGTGCTGCGCCTGCCGGGCGTCGCCCTGGCCCTGGCGTCCCTCGGCTTCCTCGGCCTGGGCGCCCAGCCGCCCGCCCCCGAGTGGGGAGTGACACTGGCCGAGTCGCTGCCGTACGTCGAGCGCGCCCCGTGGGCGGCGCTGGCCCCGGCCGCGATGCTCCTGCTGCTGGCCGCGCTGGCGGTCTCCCTGTCCACGCACCGTGAGGGCCGCCCCGAATGACCGAGCCGTTGCTGCGCGTACGCGACCTGCGCGTCACCGCGCCATCCGCGGAGATCGTCCGGGGACTGTCCTTCGACGTGGCCCGCGGCGAGATGCTCGCGGTCGTCGGTGAGTCCGGCGCGGGCAAGTCGCTCACCGCGCGGGCGATCCTCGGACTGGTGCCGCCCGGCATGCGCGTCTCCGGCAGCGTACGCCTGGACGGGCTGGAATTGGCGGGCGCGCCGCAGCGCCGCTACCGGCAGGTACGCGGGCGGCGCGTCGCCTTCGTGCCGCAGGACGCGCTGTCGGTGCTCAGCCCCGTCCATACGGTCGGCGACCAGCTCGCGCTCGCCGCGCGGTCCGTGCGGCGGCTGAGCCGCAAAGCGGCCTGGGAGTGTGCGGTGGCCGCCCTGGAGCGAGTCGGCATCCCCGACGCGGCGCGGCGGGCGCGTGCCTACCCGCACGAGTTCTCCGGCGGGATGCGCCAGCGCGTGGTGATCGCCATGGCCACCGTCAACGACCCCGCCCTCGTCATCGCCGACGAGCCGACCACCGCCCTGGACCCCGTCGTCCAGGCCATGATCCTGCGCATGCTGGCGGACCTGCGCGAACAGTCGGGGCTGGCCGTGCTGCTGGTCACGCACGACCTGGCGGTGGCGGCCGCGCACGCCGAGCGGGTCCTGGTCATGTACGCGGGCCGGCAGGTCGAATCCGGCCCGGTCAAGCGGGTGCTGCGGCAGCCGCGTGCCCCCTACACCGGCGGGCTCATCGCGTCCCTCCCGCGGCGGGAGGCCGTGGAGCGGCGGCTGCCCGTGATCGCCGGCTCGCCGCCGCGGCCCGGCGCGCTGCCGCCCGGCTGCGCCTTCGAACCCCGCTGCCCGGCCGCCACCCACGCCTGCCAGGCGCTCGACCCCCAGCCGTACGACGTCGGCGATGGCCATCTGGTCGCCTGTCACCGCCTCGGCGAGCTGCCCGGCCCGGTGACCGCGCTGTTCCAGGGGTCCGCATGATGCCCGCCGGAGGGGCCCGTATGACGCCGTCCGAGACGCCCGCGATGGCGCCGCCCCTGCTGGAGGTGCGTGACCTCACCGTGCGCTACCCGTCGCGGGGCCGCCGCACCCCGCCCGTTCTCGCGGTCGACCGCGTCTCCTTCACGCTGCCCGCCGGTGAGACCCTCGCCCTGGTCGGCGAGTCGGGCTCGGGGAAGTCCAGCATCGCCGCCGCCGTCCTCATGCTGCGCAGGCCCGAGAGCGGCTCGGTGCGCTTCGAGGGCCGGGAGCTCACCGGACTCGGCGAAAAGGCCATGCGCCCGTTGCGGCCCGCGCTGCAGCCCGTCTTCCAGGACCCCTACGGCTCGCTCAGCCCGCGCAGGCGTGTGTACGACGCGATCGCCGAGCCGCTGCGCGTCCAGGGACGATGGGATCCGGTGGCCGGACCGGCCCGGGTGGGCGAGCTGCTCGACCTCGTGCGCCTGGACGCCTCGCTGGCCCGGCGCAGGCCGTACGAGTTGTCCGGCGGCCAGTGCCAGCGCGTCGGCATCGCCCGCGCCCTGGCCGGCGGCCCCCGGCTGCTCGTCCTCGACGAGCCCGTGTCCGCGCTCGATCCGTCCGTACGGGCCGGGATCGTCAACCTCCTCGCCGACCTGCGGGACGAGCTGGGACTCGGCCAGTTGTTCATCGGCCACGACCTGGCCCTCGTCCGGCACGTGGCACATCAGGTCGCGGTGCTGCGCCACGGCCGGATCGTCGAGACCGGCCCGGTCCACCAGGTGTGGGACGCGCCCGCGCACGCTTACACCCGCGAGCTGCTCGCCGCCGTACCGGACCTGGGCGCCGTGTGATCGCGGCAGGCCTGCCCGCGCTGCCCCGGCTGCTCATCACCACCCAGTTCGCCTTCAACCTGGGCTTCTTCGCCGTCCTGCCCTACCTGTCCGCCCACCTGACCGGCGCGCTGGCGCTGGCGGGCTGGCTCGTCGGGCTGATCCTGGGGTTGCGGACCTTCAGCCAGCAGGGGCTGTTCGTGATCGGCGGCGCGCTCACCGACCGGTTCGGGCCACGGCCGGTGGTGCTGGCGGGCTGCCTGCTGCGGGTGGCGGGGTTCGGCTGGCTCGGGTTCGCGCAGAGCACGTGGGCGGTCGTCGCGGCCGTGCTGCTGGTCGGGTTCGCCGCCGCGCTGTTCTCGCCCGCGGTCGAATCGGAGATCGCGCGGCAGGCGGTGACGCACGAGCGGGCCACCGGCGTCGCCCGTACCAAGGTCCTGGGGCTGTTCAACGCCGCCGGGCAGGCCGGGGCGCTGATCGGCCCAGTGCTCGGCGCGGCCCTGCTCGACCTGGGGTTTCGCGCGGCGTGCCTGGCGGGTGCCGCGGTGTTCGTCCTGGTGCTGCTGGGGCACCTGGTGCTCATGCCATCGAGACCACCCGCCCCCGTGAGCACGGTGGGCCGGGGACTGGGGGAGATCGCGCGTAACAGGCGGTTCCTGGCGCTGTGCGCGGCCTACGGCAGCTACCTGCTCCTGTACAACCAGCTCTATCTCGCGCTGCCCGCCGAGATCGAACGGGCCACGGGCACCCAGGGTGCGCTCGGCTGGCTGTTCGCGCTCTCCTCGGCGCTGGTCGTGGCCGGGCAGATCCCGCTGTCCTCGTGGGCCGCGCGCCGGCTGTCCCTGCGCCGGGCGTTGCTGACCGGCCTGGGACTGATGGCCGCCGGCGCGGCGGCCGCCGGGCTGCTGCTCCCCGTGCGCGCCGCCGGTGGGCTGCTGCCGTCGCTGGCCTTCGTCGTGCTGCTGACCGCCGGGCAGATGCTCGTGGTCCCCGCGGCGCGGGCGTGGCTGCCGGACCTGGCCGGCGAGCGCCGGCTGGGCCTCTACACCGGCGCCATGTCCTCCCTGTCCGGGCTGCTGGTCCTGGCCGGAAGCGCTCCGCTCGGCGCCCTCTTCGACGCCGAAGGGCCGCTGCCGTGGCTCGTCCTCGCCGCCGTCGCCCTGGCGGGCGCGCTGTGCGTACCCAGGCGCGTCACCTGCTGAGGTCGATGAGCGCCAGGCCGGTGTGCGGATCGTGGCGGCGCCGCAGATGCCGGGGCGTCTGGGTGACGATCACCTCCAGGGTGGGCCACACCTCCCCGGAGAGCAGGTGGCCGCCGCGCGCGGCGCCGTCGGCCTGCCCGACCACCACATGGGCGTGCAGTTGCGGCCGCGTGCCGTCCTCGGTCATGGTGAAGTCACCCACCAGGGCCAGCACCTCGGTCTGCTCGTCGACCGGGATCCTGCGGTAGTCCAGTTCGGACGGGTCGTAGAAGCCCAGGGTGACCCGTCGGAAGCCGCCGATGCCGGTCAGCCGCGCCGACCGGATGCCGACCTCGTCGGCCCACGCGGTCAGCCCGTCCACCACCTCGTCGCCGTCGTCGAGGACCACGACGTACGTCTGCTCGTCAAGGGTGGAAAGTCGCATGGCACGCATGACGGGACCCTGCCCATGGAGGGGACAACCAGGCATGCGTATCCGGTGAGTTATCCGCAAACGCCCTCGCCGGTATGCGTTCGCCCAGGTCGGGTAGTAGACCCCCGAACGACGGGAGAAGGTCCCGTCACCGAGGGGGAGGTGGTGTCACGATGACCCGCGAAATGGAGCGGCATCCCGACATCATCCGCATGCGAGAAAGGTACGAGATAGCCGCGGCCAACCCCGCGGTCCAGATCGCGGACGGGCTGACCCTGCTGGCGGGGCTCTTCCTGGCGCTGTCGCCGTGGATCGTGGGATTCACCGGCATATCTTCGCTCACCGTCAACAACCTCGTCACCGGGATAGCCGTGGCGCTGCTGGCGCTGGGCTTCAGCTCAGCCTTCGGCCGCACCTACGGCATCGCCTGGACCGCGCCTCTTATCGGCGTCTGGACCATCGTGGCTCCCTGGCTGATCCGGGGTGAGGCGGACACCACCACGACGATCTACACCAACGTGATCGTCGGCGCCATCATCACCATTCTCGGCCTGGTCACGCTGGGTATGGGGGCACGGCGGCGGTAAGGCCAGTGACCGGGCCGGGCCCCGGGCCGGCCCGGTCATCACAAGCAGGTGGAGCGGTGCGGTGGTTCGTCGCCGCCTTTGGCGTGTTTGCCGACCAACGGGACGAATTGGGCGGGGGCCACCCGCCGCTGTTGTATCAGGCGGCCCTGCCGCTTGGTGAACAGCGTGACGATGTCGGCTATCGTCCCCGAAATGGGCATGACCAGCCGGCCGCCCTCAGTGAGCTGCTCGGCCAGCGGCTCGGGCACCTCCGCAGCCGCGGCGGAGACCACGACGGCGTCGAAGGGCGCGTGGCCGGGCAGGCCGGCGGTGCCGTCGCCGACCACCACCTCGGCATTGGTCACGTCCACCGCCGCCAGGTTGGCCCGGGCGTGTTCGGCCAGGTCGGCATAGCGCTCCATGGAATAGACGCGGCGGGCCAGCCGCGCCAGCAGGGCGGTCTGGTAGCCGTACCCGGTGCCGATCTCCAGGATGGTCTCCGTGCCCGTCAGCCGTAGGGCGTCGATCATCTGGGCGACCAGGGACGGCTGTGAGGTGGGCTGGCCATGGCCGATCGGGATCGGCTGGTCGAGCTGGGCGCGCGAGATCGAGCGCGGCGGCACGAACCGGTCACGCGGCGTGGCGGCGAAGGCGGCCAGCAGGCGGGGATCGGTCATCCCCATCTCCCTGATGACCTCCACCAATGTCGCGCGCGGCATCGCCGGTCAGCCCTCGCCCTCGAACAGGCTGGTCACCGACCCCTGCAGGAAAACCTCGCTGATGGCCCGGGCCAGCACCGGAGCGATGGACAGCACGACCAGCTTGCCGGAGGGGAGACGCGCGGGCGTGGGCAGCGTGTTGGTGATGACGAGCTGGGCCAGGCCGGCCTTCTCCAGCCGCTCGACCGCGTCTCCGGAGAACACCCCGTGGGTGGCGGCCGCGATGACCTGGGTGGCGCCCCGGCTGGTGAGGGCCTCGGCGGCCCGTACGATGGTGCCGCCGGTGTCGATCATGTCATCGATGATCACGCAGGTGCGCCCGGCCACCTCGCCCACCACCTCGTGCACGCTCACCTCGTTGGGCCGTGCGGTGTCCCGCCGCTTGTGGATGATCGCCAGCGGGCAGCCGAGCCGGTCGGTCCACCCCTCGGCCACGCGGACCCGGCCGGCGTCCGGCGCCACCACGGTCAGGCGTTCCGTGTCCACGTTCCGGGTGACGTGCTCGGCGAGCAAGGGGAGCGCCTGCAGGTGGTCGACGGGGCCGTCGAAGAAGCCCTGGATCTGCGCAGTGTGCAGATCGACGGCCATGAGCCGGTCGGCCCCGGCGGCGGCGAACAGGTCGGCCATCAGCCGGGCCGAGATCGGCTCGCGGCCGCGGTGCTTCTTGTCCTGGCGGGCGTACCCGAAGAACGGCGCCACCACGGTGATGCGCCGCGCGGAGGCGCGCTTGAGCGCGTCGACCATGATGAGCTGCTCCATGATCCAGGTGTTGATCGGGCTGGTGTGGCACTGGATCACGAACGCGTCCGAGCCGCGGACGGACTCGGCGAACCGGACGTAGATCTCACCGTTGGCGAAGTCGCGCAGCTCGGTCGGGGTGATCTCGATCCGCAGCTCGCGGGCCACCTCGTGGGCGAGATGGGGGTACGCGCGACCGGAGAAGAGCATCAGCTTCTTCTCGCCGGCTTGCTTGATCCCCGTCACGAGCTCCCCCCGCTCAGCCGCCGGGACCCCTCGCGGGTTATCCGCCCATGGCGGGCTGCCGCTGTTCCTCGATGTACGACTTCAGCCGCAGCAGGTCCTCCCTGAGCTTGGTCCCGGGGTCAGCGCCCAGCAGCCGCGCGACGGCGTGCCCGGTGGCGCCCGCCACGGGGTTGTAGGTCAGCTGCACCTGCACCCGCGTCTTGCCGCCTTCCTCGGGCGCCAGCCGTACTTCCCCGGTGTGGGCGATCAGCTGGCCCTCGATGGACTTCCAGGCGATGTGGCTGCCTTCCTGGCGGCTGGTCTCGACGGCGTCGAACCGGATGGGCCGGCCCGCGGGGCCGCGGATCTCCCAGTGCGACAGCCGGCCATCAGTGGCTCGCCGGACCTCGCGGACATCGGGCATGATCCTGGCGAAGATGGAGTAATCACTCACTAGTGGCCAGATGCGCTCAGGAGGCGCCGCGACCGAGACCGCGCGGGTGACGTCGACGGCGCGGCGGCCTGCGTTGATGCCCGTCAGCCTGCGCAGCGGCAGGTTCGTGGCGGCGCGCGCGCCGAGCACGAACCCCGCGCCACGCAGCGGCCAGGAGATCACCCGGGGAAGCCGGCGGCTGAAGATCCACATCGCGGCGGCGCCCGTACCGGCCAGGAATCTGACCGACGGCGCCCAATGCTGCTGGAGCAGCTCGGGAACGGGCTGCCGGGCGCGGGCCAGGCCCTGGAACCGCGGCACCTCCGACGGGTCCCGGTGGACGCGCCACTTGACCTCGACGCGTTTGACCCCGGGGATGCGGCGAACCGCCCGCACCGCGCGCCGGTCCTCGCCGGTGAGCACGTCGCCGTGCAGCCGCGCCACTCGGTCCTCGACCTTCACCTCCACGGCATGCGGGTGGGCCAGGTAGCGGCCGATCTGGGCGCGTACGCGCTCGTACAGGATGCGGTCGTCCGCGAAGCGGCCGGTCACCCGGAAGCGGGTCCCGGCGGCCACCCCACGGGTGCGGTTGTTCAGGTCCCGGCTCAGGCGGCCGAGTCCGTACGACAGCTCGTGCGTGGCATGCGAGGCCCGGTCGCGTACCTTCGCCCGGCGGCTCCGGCCCCGATCCGGATCGAACAAGTACTCCACGGCGGCGCCCACAGCGGCGCCGACACCCGCGACGGCCGCGGTTCTCGCCCGCGTACTGCCTGCCTCTACCGGTGTTTGAGAGTCGCTCTGACGTGTGCGCATGACACCCACACTCCTCTTCCCCTCGCCTACCAGCGCGGCTACCCCAGCCCATGGGCCGCTAACAGCTCGGCCGGCGGGTTTGGGGGCAGGCCGCCCGGGTAGTCGCGAGCCGCCGGAAGGGGAGGTGGAGCGCCCTGTGAACCTGACCCAGAAGCTGATCAGCGCCCACCTGGTCAGCGGCGAGATGCGGCCCGGCGAGGAGATCGGCCTGCGCGTCGACCAGGCGCTGATCCAGGACGCCACGGGGACGATGGTGATGCTGGAGCTGGAGGCGCTGGGCCTGGACCGGGTACGCACCGAGGTGGCGGCCCAGTACGTCGACCACAACCTGCTGCAATCCGACGAGCGCAACATGGCCGATCACCTCTTCCTGCGCTCGGCCTGCCGGCGGTTCGGCATCTGGTATTCCCCGCCCGGCAACGGCGTCTCCCACCCCACCCACATGCAGCACTTCGGCGTGCCGGGCAAGACGCTGGCCGGGGCCGACTCCCACACCTGCGCCGCCGGCTCCCTGGGCATGCTGGCGATCGGCGTGGGCGGCCTGGAGGTGGCGATGGCCATGGCCGGGCAGCCGCTGTTCGTGACCATGCCGCGGGTCTGGGGCATCCGGTTGACGGGTGCGTTGCCGGACTGGGTGAGCGCCAAGGACGTCATCCTCGAGCTACTGCGCCGCCACGGGGTGGCGGGCGGCGTCAACAAGATCATTGAGTATCACGGTCCCGCGCTGCGCACGCTGAGCGCGATGGACCGGCACGTGATCGCCAACATGGGCGCCGAGCTGGGCGCCACCACCTCGGTCTTCCCCTCCGACGAGCGGGTCCTGGAGTTCCTCGACGCACAGGACCGCGCAGCCGATCACGTCGAGCTGGCCGCCGACCCGGACGCCGGCTACGACCTCCACGACGAGATCGACCTGTCGCGGCTGGAGCCGCTGATCGCCCGGCCGGGCTCGCCGGGCGACGTGATCCCGGTGCGCCAGGCGGCGGGCGAGCCGGTCCACCAGGTCGTGGTGGGCTCGTCGGCCAACCCGGGCCTGCGCGACTTCGCCGTGGTGGCGGAGGCGCTGCGCGGCCGGCAGGTGCACCCGCAGCTGTCATTGGAGATCAACCCGACCTCGCGGCAGATCCTGGCCGACCTCACCAAGAGCGGCGCCATCACCGCGCTGGTCGAGGCCGGCGCCCGCATCCACCAGACCGGCTGCCTGGGCTGCATCGGAATGGGCCAGGCCCCCGCCATCGGCCGCAACAGCCTGCGTACGTTCCCGCGCAACTTCCCCGGCCGCTCCGGCACCCGCGACGACCTGGTCTGGCTCTGCTCGCCCGAGACCGCCGCCGCGGCCGCGCTGACCGGCGTCATCACCGACCCGCGCGATCTCGGCCGGGACCATCCGCAGGTACGGCCGCCGCGTCCGGTCAGCGCCACCACCGCCCTGCTCCAGCGGCCTTTGCCGATCGAACAGGCCCGCGAGGTCGCCCTGGTCAAGGCCCCGAGCATCGGAGCGCTGCCCGAGCTGGATCCGCTGCCCGACTCGCTCACCCTGCCGGTTCTGCTCAAGGTGGGCGACGACGTCTCCACCGACGAGATCATGCCCGCGGGCGCCCGCGCGCTGCCGTACCGCAGCAACATCGCGGCACTGGCCGACTTCGCCTTCGGCCAGATCGACGACACCTACCCGGAACGTGCCCGCGCCGCGGGGCCGCACGCCATCGTCGGCGGGCGCAACTACGGCCAGGGCTCCTCGCGCGAGCACGCCGCGATCGTCCCCCGCCACCTCGGGCTCCGGGTCGTCATCGCCAAGTCCTTCGCCCGCATCCACTGGCAGAACCTGGCCAACTTCGGCGTGCTGGCGCTGGAATTCACCGACGAAGCCGGCTACGACCGGCTCAACCAGGGCGACGAGGTGCGCCTGGACGGGCTGCGCGAGGCGGTGGAGAACGGGAGCGAGATCAGCTGCGGCGGCGTGCTCCTCCGGCACCGTCTGTCCGCCCGCCAGCGTGCCATGGTCCTGGCCGGTGGCTGGATTCCCCAGGTCAGGATAGAGGCCGATATTTCGGGATAGGAGGGTGCGGGAGGGAGGCGACGATGCGTCATGGCTCGCACCAACGACGACGTGGCCGCCGTGCTGGAGGAGTACGCCGACCTGCTGGCCATCACCGGCGGTGAGGATTTCAAGATCCGCGTCTACCAGAAGGCGGCCCGCTCCATCGGCGCCCACCTGGCGGACATCGCCGGCTACGACGCCGACGAGCTGCGGCAGATCCCCAACGTGGGGGAGTCGATCGCCAAGAAGGTGGCCGAATATCTGCGTTCCGGCACCATGGCGCAGCTCGAGGAGCTCCGCGTCCGCATCCCCGCCGGGGTCCGCGCGCTGACCCGCATTCCCGCGCTGGGGCCCAAGCGGGCGATGGTGCTGCATCAGCGCCTGGGCGTGGACTCCCCGGAGAGCCTGGAATCGGCGATCCACGCCGGCGCCCTGCGAGGCCTGCCGGGGTTCGGCGCCAAGACCGAGGAGAACCTGCTGCACGGCATCGCCCTGCTGCGTGACGCCGCCGAGCGGGTCCACCTGGGAGTGGCCATGCCGCTGGCCGAGGACATCGTGACGGTGCTCAGGGCGGTGGGAGGCTGCCGGCGGTGCGGGTACGCCGGTTCGCTGCGCCGGATGAAGGACACCATCGGCGACATCGACATCCTGGCCACCTCCAACCGGCCGAAGGCGCTCATGTCCGCCTTCGTCGATCTTCCTCAGGTGACCGAGGTGATCGTGCACGGCGACAAGAAGACCTCGGTCAGGACCAGCCACGGGCTCCAGGTGGACCTGCGCGTGGTGCCGCCGGACGCGTGGGGCGCGGCCATGCAGTACTTCACCGGCGCCAAGGCGCACAACATCCGCACCCGCGAGATCGCCGTACACCGCAAGCTCAAACTGTCGGAGTACGGCCTGTTCGACGCCGTCACCGAAGAGCTGATCGTCTCCAAGACCGAGGAGGAGGTCTACCACCGGCTCGGCCTGCCGTGGATCCCCCCGACGCTGCGCGAGGACATCGGCGAGATCGAGGCCGCGCTGGCCGGAGAGCTGCCCGATCTGGTCACCGAGGACGACGTGCGCGGCGACCTGCACACCCACACCAAGCTCACCGACGGCCTCGCGTCGCTGGAGGAGATGGTCGCCGCCGCGGCCGAGCGCGGGTACGCGTACTACGCCGTCACCGACCACGGGCCCAAGCTCTACATGCAGCAGATGACGCTGGACAAAGCCCTCGCGCAACGCGAGCGGGTGCGCGAGCTGGACGGCACGAACGGGCTCCGGCTGCTGCACGGCATCGAGCTCAACATCGACGCCGACGGCGACGTGGACTGGCCGCCCGACGTGCTGGCCGGCTTCGACGTGTGCGTCGCCTCCGTGCATTCGTACTTCGACCTGCCGCGGGACCAGACGACCAGGCGGCTGGTACGCGCCGCCGAGCACCCGTGCGTCAACATCATCGGCCATCCCAGTGCCCGGCTGATCGGCCGCCGCCCGCCGATCGACGCCGACTGGGACCGGGTCTTCCGCGCCTGCGCCCGCTCCGGGACCGCGCTGGAGATCAACGCCTTCCCCGACCGCCTCGACCTGGCCGCCGAGCTCATCCGGCGGGCCCGGCGGTACGGGGTGAAGTTCGCCGTCGACAGCGACTCCCACGCGGTCGGCCACCTGGCCAACCTCCGCTACGGCATCGGCACGGCGCAACGCGGCTGGCTCAGCGCCGAAGACGTGATCAACACCTGGCCGCTGGACCGGCTCACCGCCTTCCTGCGGAAGCAGGAGGCGGTCACGGCTTCCGGCCGCGTGTCAGGAAGATGATCCCCGCCATGAGCGCGGCCAATGTCATCGCGTCGAGGAAGAACATCCGAGCCGGGAAAGGGGCCTGCTCAGGCTACTCACCCAATGGCAGGACGGGAATGTCGGCCCGGTAGAGGCTGAGCAGCAGCCCGTAGGGTTCGGCGCCGGAGTCGACGGCCGCGTGCTTCTCGTGAACGAAGGAGGCGAGCCGCGCGGCCAGCGCGCGGGCCTCGTCAGGGGTGAGCCACAGGTGCTGCAACGCGGTGTGTTCTGCATTTCCGGGACGGGAGGACAGCATCTCCGCCAGAGCGGCGCGGAGGAGGAACTCGGCTCCGACACCGGCGTGCTCGTCCAGCGTGAAGGCCTTCCTGGCCAGCGCGAAGCACTGCTCGGTGCCGCCACGCACTTGCCGGGTGTCCGTCAGGCGGACCAGACCGGCCTCGCGGAGGACGCGTACGTGATAACCAATCGTGCCTTTGGTCGACCCGAGCGCCGCCGTGAGCTCGCTCATAGTGGCGGGGCGCTGGCGCAGCACGTTGACCATGCGGTGGCGCAACGGGTGCCCGAGCGCCCTGAACTGCGCAGATGTGTGCAGCACCAGAGGCTCCTGCTCGTCTTCCATGACTTAAGTGTCTAGAAACTTCGACGCTTTGACAAACCACGCGGAGCGACCGCAAACTGGCCTGCGCAAAAGCGTCTAAAAGGCTCGACACTTACCCGACGAGAAGGATCTCGCATGCCCCTTTCCACCGCCCACGTAGCAACACGGCTCGGGCACGGGTGTCCCTGCCGCTCGCAGCTCTAGAGCGCCAAGCAGCACAATCAGCGGCACACCGGACGCCGCGCCGAACCGGCACACGCGGACGTCGCCGAATGCAGTGCCCGCAGGGAAGCAGCTGATGTGCTCAGCACGAGACCTGGGAGTGATGATGAGCCTGGCCAGCCTCGGGCTGACCGCCGAACAGGAACGCCTCTACCGCTACCTGCTGCGCAGGCCGCACACCGATCTGGATGCGGCCGGCGTCGATCTCGGCATGGCCGACGTGCGCGGCGTGGCCGCCGAGCTGCGCGCGCTGACACTGGTGGACGGGGCGCTGATCGCGGTCACCCCGGCCACGGCCGTGGACCTGCTCGTGCGGCGGCGGGTGGAGCAGACCCAGCGGCAGCTCACGGAGCTGACCGTCGCCTGGGACGTGCTCAAGGAACTGGCCGAGGAGCATCGCAGCGGTCGGCCCGTGCAGATGGTCGAGCACCTGGCGGACGGGCCGACCGTGACCCGGCGCATG
The DNA here is from genome assembly GCF_052068215.1 of Nonomuraea sp. H19. Taxonomy (NCBI): domain Bacteria; kingdom Bacillati; phylum Actinomycetota; class Actinomycetes; order Streptosporangiales; family Streptosporangiaceae; genus Nonomuraea; species Nonomuraea sp. H19. The sequence continues at coordinate 643,332 of NZ_JBQHCV010000001.1, forward strand.
TACGCGATGCTGGCCGACGATCCCCGCGAGTTCGTGCACATGAAGGCGCGCGCACTGTACGGCGGAACCGAGTACGCCGCCGCTCCGTTCAAGGGCTTCCTGGCTGCCGGTCTGCGCAGCCGTACCCTGTTCTCGGCGTGCGCTCTGGAGGATCCCGAACAGGAGCCGTACGCGCGATTCTGGGGCACGCTGGGGGACCTGCACCGGGTCACCACCGAGCCGTTCCGGCACCTGGCCGTCGTCAACCGGTCGGTCGTGTTCGTCCAGGCCGACCCCGTCGACCCGAAGGCGGGCGCGCTGCAGATCCGCCAACCCGGCGCGGTGGCGATGCTGTCGGAGGTCTTCGAGGGCATGTGGGCACGCGCCCGTGACCTGGACGACCTGCCGCTGTCTCCCACTGAACAGCGGGTGCTGCATGCGCTGACCTGCCATGACACCGACGAGGCCGCCGCCCGGGCGCTCAACGTCTCGGTCCGCAAGTTCCGTGCCCACGTCGCCGATCTGATGTCCCGCCTCGATGCGAGCACCCGCTTCCAGGCCGCCTTGCTGGCCAAGGAGCGCGGCTGGCTGTGACGCCCCCGGCGGCGTGCAGGATCATGCAGCCACCTGTGCAACCTCTTCGACTGCCGCGCCCAGTACGCGGGCCGACATCCTGGGCCGCATGGATCGTTTGGATGTCATCGACACCTGCGCGCGCATGGCCTGGCACGCCGACCAGCGCGAGTGGGACCGCCTCGCCGGCGTCTTCGCCGACGAGGTGAGGCTGGACTACACCAGCCTCAACGGGGGAGAACCGGTCAGCCTCACCCCGGAACAGATCGTGGACGCCTGGAAGGCCGTGCTCGGCGGCTTCGAGGCCACCCAGCATCTGCTGGGCAACCACCTGGTCACCATCGACGGCGACACCACCGCCGCCCACTTCGGGAGACACCTGTGATGACCGTCAAGCCGATCGCCCTGTCCCTGGCGGCGGTACTCGCCCTCGCCGGGCTGACCGGCACCGCCGAGGCCGGTACAGCCCCCGCCGCAACGGTGGCCGTCGCGCCCGACGACGTGTTGCAGCCGGGCTCCTACCACCGCCTGCTGGAGCCCCTGGTCGGCACCTGGAAGGCCACCAAGTACAACTACGTGCTGGGCGAGGGCGGCAAGCCCATCGTCTCGCGCGGCATCACGATCAAGGTGCGCTGGCTGGCCAAGACCGGCAAGCGCTACCTGCAGGAGACCTCCGAGGGGACCCTCGGCGGCCGGCCGTACTACCGAATCGGCGTGCTCGGCTTCTCCAACATCGACAAGCGCTACGAATGGACCACCTTCGACAACGTCACCCCCCAGGCGATGACCTACCGGGGCGAGGCGATGTGGGGCCCGTCCTCAGTGCTCTCGATCCCCGGCGAGTTCACCGATCCGGGCGTGCTCGGCCCCGAGTTCGCCGGCCAGACCATCCCGATGCGCACAGTGATCAGGATCAGCTCGAAGGACCGGCACACCTTCGACCTGTACTTCACTCCGCCAGGACAGCCAGAGCGCCTGGTGGACAGAGTCGTCTACACACGCAAGATCAACTAACCGATCCGAGAAGGCATGTCAGCGTCCCATGCCCCGCCTCGCTGGGGTTGTCGCGTCGGCCCTGGCCGGAACGGGGAGTAAGCTCTCCGTAAGATTAAATCAGGTGCTTGACTTAATACTGGCGCCCTCGATTTACTGAGGGCGAACGCACAGGTCAGTCAAGGAGGTCCCCGGTGAGCCAAGGCGACAGTCAGCAGCTGCTCAGCTACCCGATTCCCAGCGAGGCAGCCCTGGAGCCGCCCGCGGAATGGACGCGACTGCGGCAGCAGTGCCCCGTGGCGCGGGTGAAGCTGGCCAGCGGTGACGAGGCATCGCTGCTGACCCGATACGAGGACGTCAAGCAGGTGCTGTCCGACCCGCGCTTCACCCGGACCGCCGCGGACGCGGCACAGGTCTCGGAGACGGGGGCCGGGGTCTTCGACTCCGAGATGGCGATGCTGATCCCGCAGTCCGGCGAGGCGCACCAGCGGTGGCGGCGCATGATCAGCAAGTGGTTCACGGCCAAGCGGATGGCCGTCCTCCGGCCCGGGATCGAGGCGACGGCCGAGCAGCTCATCGACGACATGGTCAAGAGCGGCCAGCCGGCGGATCTCAAGGCGAGCCTGGGCTTCCCGCTGCCGGTGTGGGTGATCTGCGACATGCTCGGGGTCCCGGAATCCGATCGGGACAAGTTCTCCTACTGGTCCGACGCGCTGCTCAACATGACGCGATACACCAAGGAGGAGACGGAGGCCGCGCAGGCCGAGTTCGTCACCTACATGATGGGCCACGTCGCCGCCAAGCGCGCCCAGCCGGCCGATGACCTGCTCAGCGAGATCATCAGGAACAGCGACGCCGAGGGCGGCCAGTGGTCGGACGGTGAACTGATGGCCACGGGCATGGGCCTGCTGATCGCCGGGCACGAGACCACCGCGAACATGATCGGGAAGATGGTCGGCATGCTCCTGGCCGACCGGCGGCGCTGGGAGCAGCTCCTGGCGGATCGATCGCTGATCCGCCCCGCGGTGGAGGAGGCGCTCCGGTTCGACGCCAACTCCGGCTTCGGCATGACGCGCTACATCAGCGAGGACGCCGAGATCGCCGGCACCGTGGTCCCCAGCGGCACGACCGTGGTGTGCAGCATGGCAGCGGCCAACCGCGACGAGAGCGCCTTCGACGGCGCCGACGACATGAACCTGGGCCGCACCCCGAATCCGCATCTGGCCTTCGGCGCCGGGGCCCATTCGTGTGTGGGGCAGGCGCTGGCCCGTACCGAGCTGCAGGTCGTGCTGGAGGTGCTGCTGCGCAAGCTGCCCTCCTTGGAGCTCGCCGTTCCGGCCGGGGAACTGCACCGGGTCGAGGGACTCATCGTCGGCGGGCTCCGCGAGGTCCCGGTGCGGTGGTGACCGTGGCGGGCAGGACCGCGCGGGCCGAGCGCGTCAGCGCGACACGGGAGCAGATCCTGACGGCGGCCGAGCGGCTGTTCGCCGAGCACGGGGTGTACGCCGTGTCGAACCGCCAGGTCAGCGAGGCCGCAGGTCAGGGCAACAATGCCGCGGTCGGCTACCACTTCGGCACCAAAGCCGACCTGGCACGGGCGATCGTGCGCAAGCACGCCGAGCCGGTCGAGCGCGCACGCGAGCGGATGCTGGCCGAGATCGGCGACTCCACGGACGTGCGGGACTTGGTGGCCTGCGTGATCCGCCCGAGCACGGAGCACCTTGCGGCCCTGGGCAACCCCACCTGGTACGCCCGGTTCGCCGCCCAGGTGCTGACCGACCCGACGCTCCGCGGGATCATGATCGACGAGGCGCTCAACTCGCCCACGCTGCGGGAGATCATCGACCGGCTGAACCGAGGCCTTCCCGAGCTGCCGCCCGAAGTGCGGACCGAGCGCTCTCACATGGCGAGCCAGCTGATGCTGCACATGTGCGCCGAGCGCGAGCGCGCCCTCGCCGACGGCCTGCCCACCCCCCGGTCGAGCTGGCACGACGTCGCGACCGGGCTGATCGACGCCATCGTCGGAATATGGCTCGCGCCGGTCACGACGACAACCTGAACAAGAGAGGAAGCCCTCATGAAAGTGATCGTGGACGAGGACAAGTGCTGCGGTGCCGGCCAGTGCGTGCTGCTCGCGCCTGAGGTGTTCGACCAGCGAGAAGACGACGGGATCGTGATCCTGCTCGACGCCGAGCCGGCCGAGCCGCTGCACGCGACGGTCCGCGAGGCCGCCGCCGTCTGCCCCGGGGCCGCGATCGAGCTGAGCGAGAACGCGTGAGCGTTCTGGTGGTCGGTGCCTCCGCTGCCGGGCTGGCAACCGCGGAGGCGCTGCGACGCAAGGGCTACCAGGGCGGTCTGACCGTCCTGGGCGCCGAGCCGCACCTGCCCTATGACCGGCCGCCGATGTCCAAGCAGGTCCTTTCCGGCGCCTGGGACCCCGAACGGGCACGGCTGCGTCCGGAGCCGGTCCTGTCGGCGTTGGACGCGGAGTTCGTCCTCGGCGATGCGGCCGTCGGGCTGGACGCGGAGCTGCGTACCGTCCACACCGCGTCCGGGCGCGCCCTGCGCGCCGACACCGTCGTCATCGCCACGGGGCTGCGGCCCCGCACGCTTCCCGGGCAGGCCGGACTGGCCGGGGTGCACGTGCTGCGCACCCTGGACGACGCGCTGGCGCTGCGGGCGGAGCTGCGGGAATCGGCGCGGCTCGTGGTCGTCGGTGAGGGGGTGCTCGGGGCGGAGATCGCCGCCACCGCGCGGGGCATGGGCCTGGAGGTCACCATGGCCGGCCCGCAACCGGCGCCGCTGGCCGCCCAGCTCGGACCGCAGGTCGCGGGACTGCTCGCCGGCCTGCACACCGAGCGCGGGGTGGGCCTGCGACTCGGTTCCGGGGTCAGCGGGCTGGCAGGCGAGCATGGCCGGGTCACGGGCGTGCGCCTCGACACCGGCGAGGTGCTGCCCGCCGACGTGGTCGTGGTGGCGATCGGGGCCGACCCGGCGACCGAATGGCTGGCGGGCAGCGGCCTGCGGGTGGACAACGGACTGGTGTGCGACTCCCGCTGCCGCGCGGCCGAAGGGATCTACGCGGCCGGCGACGTGGCCCGCTGGCATCACGACCACCTCGGTGACCTGGTCCGGCTGGAGAACCGGACCAACGCCACCGAACAGGCCGGCGTCGTGGCGGCCAACATCCTCGGCGCCGACCAGCCCTACCGCCCCGTGCCGTACTTCTGGACCGACCAGTTCGACGCCAAGATCCAGGTGTACGGGACGCCGTACGCGGACGCCGAGGTGTCCGTCGTGGACGGGGACCTGGCCGAGCGCCGCTTCGTCGCCCTCTACCGCCGGGGCGGCACGATCACCGGCGTGCTCGGCTGGAACATGCCCAAACAGACCCGCCTGCGCCGGCAGCAGGTGGTCGACGCGCTGCTCGATCTCGCGCCGGCGGTGTGATCGAGCGTAGCTCCAGCGGATCGGCGGCCCAGTGTCGTGCGGCGGGCCGCCGATTCCGGTCTCCGGTTCAGAGAGACGCGGGGCCGAGGTCGCGGATGACCTGGACCAGGGCGCGGATGAGCGCGGTTTCCGCGTCGGTGCGCCAGACCAGCGCCCATCTCAGCCACGGGGCGTCGTGGATGGGCAAATAGACGATGTCGGGGCGGGCGTGGTAGCGGGTGGCGTGGGCGGCCAGGTTGTGTACGGCTTCGCCGGCGCCGACGAGCGTGAGGATGTCGTCCAGGTTCGAGATGACCGGGCCGCGCTCGATGGCGCGTCCGCTGGGGGTCTGGAAGGGCGTGAAGGCGTCCTCGAAGTATTCAGGCTGGACGATGTCGGTACGCATGACGCCGTGGTCCCCCAATGCCTCGAGGGAGACCGACCCGCGGCCGGCCAGCGTGTGGCCGGGATATACGACCATCACCCTGGGCTCCGTGAAGATCACCGGCCCGACGGTCAGGTCCGGCTCCTCCACCGGCAGCCAGGAGACCAGGGCGTCGACCTCCCCGTTCCGGAGCCGCTCGAACGGGTTGACGAACGGATTGTGCCGGATCCGAAGCCCCCACGCCGGATGGCGGGACCGGAACTCCTCCCAGAACGGGCGCAGGTCGTAGGCGTTGCTGGGCAGCATGCCGATGCGTAACACGTCGGTCTTGCCCTGCGCCGCCATCCTGGCACGGTCCATGCTGTCGCGCAGGCCCCGGTAGACCAGCCGCAGGTCCTGGTAGAGCTGCTCGCCGACCGGGGTGAGCCGGACGTTGCGGCTGTTGCGCTCGAACAGCTGGGCGCCGACCGTGCGTTCCTGCTTCTTGATCGCCTGGCTCACGCGTGCCGTCGTCACGTGCAGCCGGTCGGCTGTCCTGCCGAAGTGGAGCTCCTCCGCCAAGGTCAAAAAGATCTCGATGTCACGCAGCTCCATCCCGCCCCCGATCGTGAACCTCTGTGTTAACCGACGTTGCGGCATCCGCCGTTGTTCGCGGCCCCTCCAAGGCGAATGCTTGATCTTGCCGCCGGAGCCGGAGCCGGAGCCGGAGCCGGACCCGGACCCGGTGATCGGCATATCGGAACGAAGTCTGACATGGGCGCGCCCGCAGCGCCCGCCCATGCGCACACTCATGAGGGGTTCTTCATGCAAGCACGTGACCCACGCCGCTGGCTCATCCTGATCGTGTTATGTCTCAGCCTGCTCGTGCTGGTCATCGACAACATGGTGCTGACCGTGGCGATCCCGCCGCTCGCCGCCGACCTCGGCGCCGACGCCCAGGACACACAGTGGATCCTGGACTCGTACATCCTGGTGTTCGCCGGCCTGTTGCTGACCGCCGGCAGCCTGTCGGACCGGTTCGGCCGCAGAAAGGTCATGATCGTCGGCTTGGCGTTGTTCGGCGCCGCCTCGCTCGCGGCCGCCTTCGCCGCCGATCCGGCCCAGTTGATCGCCGCCCGCGCCGTGATGGGCGTCGGCGGTGCGCTGGTCATGCCGAGCACGCTGTCCATCCTCATCACGGTCTTCAGCGCGGAGGAGCGGCGCAAGGCGATGGCGGCCTGGAGCGCGGTCGCCATGGTCGGCCTGGTCGGCGGGCCCGTTCTCGGCGGCGTGCTGATCGCCTGGTTCTGGTGGGGGTCGGTGTTCCTGATCAACGTACCGATCGCCGCACTGGCGATCGTCGCGGCACTCGTCCTCATGCCGGAGTCGAAAGGGCCGTCGAGCAGGCCGGATCCGCTGGGCGCGATCCTCTCGGTGTCCGGCATGACCGCGCTGGTCTGGACGATCATCGAGCTGCCGCACGGGCTGTCCTGGCCCGGGCTGGCCACCGCCGTGGCCGCCCTGGCCGGGTTCGTGATCTGGGAGCTGCGTACGGCGCATCCGATGGTCCCACTCGGCCTGTTCCGCAACCGCGTCTTCAGCGGCGGCAGCTTCTCCCTCACCCTGGTCCAGATCGGCAACGGCGGCCTGATGCTGGTCCTCACCCAATACCTGCAGTACGTCCTCGGCTATACGCCCACGCAGGCAGGACTGGCCTTCATCCCGATGGCGGTCGCCTCCCTGTCCTTCAACACGCTGGGGGCCGCCTTCGGCGCGCGGCTCGGCAACCGGACCCTGATCGTCATCGGGCTCACCGTGATGGCCGCGGGCTTCGGCCTGCTCGCCGCCGTCTCTCCCGCGTACGGCATCCTCCTGCCCGCCGCGGGCCTGTCCCTGCTCGGCGCGGGTGGCGGCCTGGCCATGCCCGCGGCCGTCTCCGCGCTGATGGGCACCGTCCCCGCCGAACACGCCGGTGCCGGCTCCGCGCTCAACGACACCATCCAGCAGCTCGGCGCCGCCCTCGGCATCGCCGTGCTGGGCAGCGTCCTGTCCGGCGCCTACACCGCCGCCATGCCCGCGACCGCGTCCGACGCGGCCCGGCGCTCGATCGCGGACGGTGTCACCGCCGGGGACATCACGATTGCGCAGGCCGCCCGTGAGGCCTTCACTGCGGCGATGTCCTCGGTCTTCGTGATCAGCGCCGCCGGGGTGCTGCTGGCGGCCCTCCTGGCCGCCTTCATACTGCGCGGCCACAAGACCGATCCGGTACGGCGGGACGCGGCAACCCCGCAAGAGCCCGCCCTGGCCGGACACCGCTGAACACTCAACCTCTTACCTAAGGAGAAAACATGTCGACGACCGTGGACTGGAACGAGCAGGGCGACTGGACGGCGGTGGGCGACTGGGGCGCCTGGAGCTCTCAGGGCCACAAAGTGGATGTCGCGCGCTGGCAGGCGCGGCTGGACGAGCTGCGTGCCGTCCACCACGTGCCCGGCGCGGCGCTGGCGATCCTGGCCGATGGAGAGATCCACGAGCTGGCCAGCGGGGTGCTGCACCGGGGCACCGGGGTGGAGGTGACGCCGGATTCGGTGTTCCTGTCGGGGTCGGTCGCCAAGGTCTACACCGCCACGCTGGTGATGCGGCTGGCCGACATGGGCCTGCTGGACTTGGACGCGCCGGTGGTGGAGGTGTTGCCGGAGTTCGGCACGCCGGATCCGGAGGCGACCAGGGCGATCACGATCCGGCAGCTGCTCAGCCACACGGGCGGGGTGACCAACGACTTCACCTACGACGCGGGGCGGGGCGATGACTGCCTGGCGAAATACGTGGCGGCGGCCCGGTCGGTGGCGCTGGACTGCCCGCCGGGCACCGCGGTCTCCTACGGCAGCCTGGGCTATGTGGTGCTGGGCCGGGTGGTGGAGGTGCTCACCGGCCTGACGTGGGACCAGGCGCTCAAGGATCTGCTGTTCGCGCCGCTCGGGCTGGAACGCTCGATGACGCTGCCGGAGGAGGCGCTGCGCTTCCGGGTGGCGATGAGCCACCTGGGCGAGCCCGGCCAGGACCCGGACCCGGCGCCGGCCTGGGACCTGATGTCGCGCTCCGCCGGCCCGTACGGCAGGGTCATCGTCTCGGCCGGGGACATGGTCCGCTTCGCCCGGCTGCACCTGGACGGCGGCACCGCCCCCGACGGCAGCCGCCTGCTGTCGGCCGAGGCCGTGGCGGCGATGCAGCGGCGCGAGGCGGACGTGCCGGACAAGTGGACGGTCAGCGCCGATGGCTGGGGGCTGGGCTGGACGCTGTACGACTGGGACGGCATCGCCGGCTGCGGCCATGACGGCGCCGCGATCGGCCAGTACGCCTACTTGCGGGTGGTCCCGCAGGCGGGGGTGGCGATCGCGCTGATGACCAACGGCGGCAGCGCCCGCCTGCTGTACGCCGACCTGTTCCGCGAGCTGCTGGCCGAACTGGCGGGTGTGCGCATGCCCGAACCGTTCGCCCCGGCCGCCGAGCCGCCGCAGATCGACCTCACGCCACTGCTGGGCACGTACAAGCGGGAAGGCGTCGTCATCACCGTCACCCGGAAGGACGACGGCGGCGCGCACATGCGCTACGAGTTCGTCGACGGCATGAAGGACCTGTCTCCGCCTCTGGACATGGACCTGGAGCCGGTGTCGGACACGGTGTTCGCCGCCTCCGGCGCCGGCCCGTCCTTCAGCGAGGACTACATGCCCGTGGTGTTCTCCACGCTGTCCAACGGGGTCCCGTGCGTGTACGTCGGCATGCGCGCCACCCCCAAGGTCGCCTGACCGTCGTTCAGCCGCAGCGTGAGGCGGAAGCGCCGGCCCCGCACGCAAAGCGGCGGCCCGGCGGGGAGTGTCTCCCGCCGGGCCGCCGGTCCGAGGTCAGCTGTTGCTGAGCGTGAAGCCCTGCTCGGTGCCGAAGGCGGTGATGCGGTCCTGCCAGGTCTTCAGCGCGGCGGCCAGGTCACCGCCGCCGTCGATGGCCTGGCCGACGGTGTCCTTGAAGATGCTGTTGGCGTACACCTGGAACGGCAGGTACTGCCAGCCGGGCTGGACGGCGGCCGAGGCGTCGCCCAGGACCTGGTTGATCTTCTGCCCGTCGAAGAAGTCCACCGACGCGTCGCGGAACGCCGGGTCGTCGAGCAGCGCCTTGGTGGCGGGGAAGAGCCCGGCCTCCTCGTTCAGCGACTTGACGGCCTCCGGGTCGGAGTTCAGCCACTCGGCGAACGCCACGGCGGCCGGGATGTTCTTGCTCTGCGGGATGACCGCCACCGAGGAGCCGCCGTTCTCGGCGTTCATCGGCTTGGCCGCGTCGTACTGCGGCATCGGGGCGACCGCCCACTTGCCCTTCGTCTTGGGAATGGAGTTCATGATGCCGTTCGGGGCCCAGGCACCGGTCAGCCAGACCGCGTACTTGCCGGCGCCCATGCCCTTCCACCACTCGTCCGTCCAGCCGGGCTGCGGGTCGACGAGCTTCTCGCTGAGCAGGGTGTTGAAGGTGCCGACCCACTGCTTGACGCCGGGGTCGGTGTCGAGCGTGACGCTGACGTTGCTCTCGCCCGAGGTCTTGAACGGCGCGCCGCCCGCCTGCCAGATCATGCTGTCCACGCCGCCGGCGTCACCGGGGTCGATGGAGGTGATGAAGTTGTCCGGGTTGTCGGCCTTGATCTTCTTGGCCGCCTCGGTGAACTCCGCCCAGGTCTTCGGCGGCTGGAGCTTGAGCTTGTCGAAGATGTCCTTGCGGTAGAACATCGCCATGGGGCCGGTGTCCTGAGGGATGCCGTAGACGCCGCCGTTGATCGCCACCTGGCCCCACGCCGAGGCGGCGAACTTGTCCTTCAACCCGGCGGCGCCGTAGTCGGCCAGGTTGACGACCTGCTTGGAGAGCGCGAACTGCGGCAGCGCGAAGTATTCGATCTGCGCCACGTCGGGTGCGCCGGAGCCGGCCTTGATCGCGGTCTGCAGCTTGGTGTACTGGTCGGCGGACTGCCCTGCGTTCACCACGTTGATCTTGATGTTCGGATATTTCGCCTGGAAGCGGGCGACGGTCTTCTCGATCCCCGTGACCCACGTCCAGAACGTCAGCTCGGCCGGCTTGGACAGCGCGTCCTGCACGGCCGCCGACTGGCTCGGGGCGGCGGACGGGGCGGCGGTGGAGCCCCCTCCTGAGCCGCCGCCGCACGCGGCGAGCGCCAGCGACAGGGCCGTGGCGACCCCGGCGGTCATGACACCGCGTCGCGATGGAAGTGTTTTCATGGCGTTTCCTCATTCACGGGGGAATTCACGGGGAGGGTTACTGCTTGACGCTTCCGGTGGCGAGGCCCGACTGCCAGAACCGCTGGAGCACCAGGAAGGCGATGATCAAAGGCACGATCGACAGCAGGCTGCCGGTCAGGATGAGGGTGTACGTGGCGTCACCGGCGCCGGAGGTGCCGCTGTTGGCCTGGCTGTTCCACTGGCTGAGCCCGACGGTGAGCGGGAACCAGTCCGGCGTGTTCAGCACGATCAGCGGCAGGAAATAGTTGTTCCAGGTCGCGACCAGCGAGAAGAGGAGGACCGTGACGAAGCCGGGGGCGAGCAGCCGCAGCGCGATGGTGCGGAAGATCCTGAACTCGCCGGCCCCGTCGATGCGGGCCGACTCCAGGATCGAGTCGGGCACCGCGTCGGCCGCGTAGACCCGCATGAGGTAGAGGCCGAACGGGCTGCACAGTGCCGGGATGAGCACCGCCCACGGGGTGTCGACGATCCCGGCCTGGCTGAACAGCAGGTACGTCGGCACCGCGAGGGCCGTCCCCGGGATGGAGATCCCGCCGAGCACCATCGCGAACAGCAGCTTGCGGCCCGGGAAGTCGTACTTCGCCAGGGCATACCCGCCGAGGGTGGCCAGCAGGGCGGCCCCGCCCGCGCCCACCACGGAGTAGAGCACGGTGTTGCCGAACCAGCGCACGAAGATGCCGTTGTTGTAGCTCAGCGTGTCGCCGATGTTGGCGAACAGGTTGAAGTCCCCGCCGAACCAGAGCCCGAAGGTCGAGAACAGGTCCCCGCTGGTCTTGCTGGCGTTGGCCAGCAGCCAGAACAGCGGCAGGATCGCGTACGCGAACATCACCACCATGATCGCGGTGAGGGTGAGGCTCTTGCCCCGGCGCTTGGCGCTGGGAGATCGGTGCGCGGCCCGCCGGCGTGTGGCGGGGCTCGTCTCGGCTACGGCCGTCACAGCGTCTTCTCCCTTCTCGCCGTGATGATCTGCACCACGTACGCCACCACGACGGTGACCAGGCCGAGCACCACGGCCACGGCGGCCGAGTAGTTGATCTGCTGACCGTTGAACGCGAGGTTGTAGGCGTACATGTTGGGCGTGTAACCCGTCGAGATCACCGCGGGTGCGAGTTTCTGGAGGATGTTCGGCTCGTTGAAGAGCTGGAAGCTGCCGATGATCGAGAAGATCGTCGCCACGAGCAGCGCGGGGCGCAGGGCGGGCAGCTTGATGCTCCAGGCGATGCGGATGGCCCCCGCCCCGTCCATCTCGGCGGCCTCGTAGAGCTCCTCCGGTATGGCCCGCAGCGCGGCGTACAAGATGATCATGTTGTAGCCGACGAACTCCCAGGTCACCATGTTGCCGATGGAGGTGAGCATCCAGGAGCGCGACAGCAGGTCGGGCGCGGTGACGCCGAGGGCGTCGCCGATCTGGCCCACCAGGCCGAACTGGTCGCCGTACATGTAGCCCCACATGAGGGCCGCCACCACGGCCGGCACGGCGTACGGCATGAAGATCGAGATGCGGAACAGCGACGGCCAGCGCAGCCTGCCGCTGTCGATCGCGAGCGCGCATCCCAGGGCGATGAGCAACATGATCGGCACCTGCACGACCAGGAAGAGCGCGACGCGCAGCAGGCCGGCGCCGAACAGCGCGTCGCCGATGGCGCGGGTGTAGTTGGCCAGCCCGGCGAAGACCGTGCCGCCGATCATGCGTTCCTGGAAGAAGCTCAGGTAGATCGCGTACGCCAGCGGCGCGACCACCGTCACCAGGAAGACCACGAAGAACGGCAGGAAGAAGGCGTAGCCGGTGACGCGCAGGCGGAGGAACGGCCGGGCGAGGCCGGCGGGCGCGGTCATCCCGTGCTCCTGCGTGGCGATGTTCGCGCTGCCACGAAGACTGGCACTGCACTCTCCTTGTCGGGGCATCGGCGGCCGATGAACCGCGCTACTACCTGCGTCACCGTGCCATGGTCGGCGCGGACGTCGCGTTGATCGTGTGTTTACGCAAACATGCTTAAGACGCCTCGTAGTCTTGACTCACGGCCAGATCATGTCAATAGGTAACCCAAAGTTAACCTGAATGCCGGTTTTATCACTGTTTGTCGCATGGTGCCTGGTGATGGCGGGCGCCATTGACGGATGGGCTATGTTCACGTAAACATCGTGCGAGAGTTGGCACGGACAACGAGCCCATCGGACGACGACCAGAGGTGACAGTGGACGGGGCGACCCAGGAAACCGCCGCGGGGCGGCGCTCGCGCAGGCGGCCGTCCATGGCCGACGTCGCCGCGATGGCCGGGGTCTCCAGCCAGACGGTCTCCCGGGTCGCCAACAACCGCAGCAATGTGGAAGAAGAGACCCGCCAGCGCGTGCTGTCGGCCATGCGCATGCTCGGATACCGGCCCAACACCGCCGCCCGCGCCCTGGTCACCGGCCAGTTCCGCACCCTGGGCCTGATCAGCTTCGGGCTCGGCAACTTCGGCAACGCCCGCACCGTCGACTCCATCACGAGGGTGGCGCAGCGCGCCGGCTACACCGTCAACATGATCGCCATCGAGTCGCAGACCGAGCGGGCCGTGCACGAGGCGTTCGACCAGCTCACGATGCAGGCGGTCGACGGCATCGTGCTCATCGAGGCGCAGATCCTGGACACTCCGGCGCTGCGCCTGCCGCCGGGCGTGCCGGTCGTGATGGCCGACGGCGACGTCAGCCACCGCCATCCCATGGTCGACACCGACCAGGCCCTCGGCGCCCGGCTCGTCACCCGCCACCTGCTCGCCCTCGGCCACGAGACGGTCTGGCACGTCGCCGGGCCCGAGGACTCCTATGCCGCCCAGCGCAGGGCGGAGTCGTGGCACTCGACGCTCAAGGAGGCGGGCGCCACGGTGCCCCAGGTGCTGTTCGGCGACTGGAGCGCGGCAAGCGGATACGCGGCCGGCCGCGTCCTGGCGCAGCGGCCCGGCGTGACGGCGATCTTCGCCGCCAACGACCAGATGGCCCTCGGCGTGATGCGCGCGTTCATCCAGGCGGGACACCGCATCCCCGAGGACGTCAGCATCGCCGGGTTCGACGACCTCGACGAGTCGGCCTACCTCTCCCCGCCGCTCACCACCGTCCGCCAGGACTTCGACGTGGTGGCCGAGCGGATCGTGTCGCTCATGATCGGCACGATCGAGGGCGGCGCGGCCCCTTCCGTCACCGCTTTCGTCGCCCCGGAGCTGATCGTCAGGGAGAGCACCGCCGCGCCGCCATCAGGCTGATCCCGTCGTTTCACCCGGTTCCACCGATCCGACCAGCTCCACCATGTCTGCAACGCGGAAGGGAGGAGCGGCCACCTCGCCTGCCGAGGCCGCCGCGCCGACAATGAACGCCGTACCTCGCGATGTCACGCCGGTCTCCGGGACTGCCGGCGACCCGTCCCCGGGCGACCGGTTCTGGCGCCGGCTCGGCGGCGTGGCCTTCGGCGGCGACTACAACCCCGAGCAGTGGCCGGCCGAGATCAGGGCGGAGGACCTGCGCCTCATGGCCGAGGCCCGGGTCAATCTCGTCACCGTCGGGGTGTTCGCCTGGGCCCGCGTGGAGCCCGCGCGCGGCGCGTACGACTTCTCCTTCTTCGACCAGGTCCTGGACGACCTGCACGGGCACGGCATCACCGCCGATCTCGCCACCATGACGGCCTCGCCGCCGCCGTGGCTCGTCCACGAGCACCCGGAGATCCTGCCGGTCACCGCGGACGGGACCGTGCTCGGCCCCGGCGGGCGGCAGCACTACTGCCCGTCCAGCCCGGTCTACAGGGAACGCGCCGCGCTGCTGGTCGAGCGGCTGGCCACGCACTACCGCGGCCACCCGGCCCTCGGACTCTGGCACGTCGGCAACGAGTACGGCTGCCACATCGCCGCCTGCTACTGCGAGGTGTCGGCGGACGACTTCCGCCGCTGGCTGCGCGAACGGTACGGCGGCGACATCGAGGCGCTGAACGACGCCTGGTCGACGGACTTCTGGTCGCAGCGTTACGCCTCCTTCGACCACATCCGCCCGCCGCGCGTGGCTCCGACGTACCCCAATCCGGCCCAGCAGCTCGACTACATGCGCTTCAGCAACGAGGCGCTGCGCGGCTGCTTCGAGCTGGAGGCGGACATCCTGCGGCGGATCACCCCCGAGGTGCCGATCACCACGAACTTCCTGGGCGGGCTGAAGGCCGTGGACGTCTTCGACTGGGCGCCGCGGCTGGACGTGGTGGCGGTCGACTCCTACCCCGACCCCCACGACGAGCAGCCGCACCTCGCCCCGGGGCTGCTGTACGACACGGTGCGCGGCGCCGGTGGCGGGGACCCGTGGATTCTGATGGAGCAGGCGCCGAGCGCGGTGAACTGGCGGGCCAGGAACGCGATCAAGCAGCCCGGCCAGATGCGGCTGTGGAGCTGGCAGGCGGTCGCGCACGGCGCCGACGCGATCCTGTACTTCCAGTGGCGGCAGTCCCGCGGCGGCGCCGAGAAGTTCCACTCGGGCATGGTGCCGCACACGGGAGCCGACAGCCGGATCCACCGCGAGATCGCGGCGCTCGGGCGGGAGCTGGCCTCGGTGCCCGACCTGGTCGGGACGCGGATCCGCAACCAGGTGGCGATCCTGCTCGACTGGAACAACTGGTGGGCGCTCGAGCTCGACTCCCACCCCTCGGACGGCGTACGCCACCAGGACCGCCTGCTCGACCACTACGGCCCCCTGTTCGACCTCGGCGCCGGTGTGGACGTGGTGCCGCCTTCGGCTGATCTGACCGGATACGCGCTCGTCGTCGTGCCGAACCTGTACCTGCTGTCGAGCGCGGACGCGGAGCGCGTCTCGGCGTACGTCGCCGGCGGCGGCGCGCTGGTCGTCTCCTTCTTCAGCGGGATCGTGGACGAGCACGACCGGGTCCACCTGGGCGGATATCCCGCGCCGCTGCGTGAGGTCCTCGGGGTGCGGGTCGAGGAGTTCTGCCCGGCGGCCGAGCACGAGACGTTCCCCGTACGGGGCTGCGGGGCGCTCTCGCACCTCGAAGGGGTCGCCGACCTGTGGCGCGAGGACCTGCGGCCGGCCGGCGCCGAGCCCGAGCTGGCGTTCGACGCCGCTGATTGGGCCGGTCGCCCGGCCGTGACCAGGCACCAGTTCGGCGAGGGAGTGGCCCGCTACCTCTCGACCCGCCTCGACGCGGCGACCATGCGGGCGGTGCTCGGCCGGGCGCTCGCCGAAGCGGGGGTGACCCCGGTCGTCGAGGGGCTGCCCTCCGGGGTCCAGGCGAGCGTCCGCACCGGACCCGGACGCCGCTTCCTGATCCTGCTGAACCACACCGGCGACAAGCACGACATCGCCCTCGGGGGCGAGTGGACCGACGCGCTCGACCCGTCAGGCGCGGCCGCCGGCATCGTCACCCTGCCGCCCTCGGGCGTCGCAGTGTTGCGCGCCGCCGAGCAGGCGGGCTAAACGCCACCGCCACCGGCGCGTCCCCATGCTTACCCGGGGCGCGCCCGGTTCGGCAGCCCTACGTCACGGCAGGCAGGGGCGGCGGCGCCGGCACGGCAGGCGAGGGCGGCGGCACCGGCACGGGCGGCGCGCGGCGCGGAGCCGATCAGGCGAGGGCTAGGGACGTAGCGGCAGCTCGTCGAGGATCGCCCGGGCGAGCGTCGCGGCGCTGGGGTCGTATCGGCCGGCCAGCGCGTGGAACAGCTTCTCGGCGCGGATCGCCGGCCAGTCGGCGGGCAGGTGCTCGGCCGGGAGGCGCGGGTCCTGGCGGACGAGCTGGAGCCAGTCGGTGTGCAGGAGCAACTGCCTGGCCAGGTCGTCGACGGCGGCCGGGAGCGGGTCCGGGGTGTCCCAGCGGTCGAGGAAGGCCCGGTAGCGTTCGGCGATCTGGTCGGTGTCGAACGCCTTGTGGACCAGGTCGGCCGACTCGGTCGGCTTGAGCGCCCGCGCCTGGAGCACGGTGATGTTGTCGCCCAGCCCGAGCGGGGCGAGCATGGTTTCGACGTCCTTGGTGCCCGGCGCGATCCACAACCCGCCCTGCAGCAGTCCGAACCCGGCCCAGATGAGCTGGGAGCGCAGGTCGTGGCGGGTGCTGCGCTCGCTGCCCGGCAGGGAGAAGCCGACGAGCGTCCAGGTGCCGTCCCAGTCGCGGTTGACCGCGCCGGTCTCCCAGACATGCCGGCGCCCGTCGTCGAGCACCTCGGTGGCGTGCGGGGTGAGCCCGAAGTAGACCTTCTTGCCCTGCCGGTGCCTGGCCAGCAGGTTGCGCTTGGCCATGCGGGTGAGCGTGGAGCGCACCGCCTCCTCCGAGACGCCCAGCCGGGCGAAGACGTCGATGACGCTGCCCGAGTAGACCGCCGTGTCGCGTCCCAGCACGTAGATGCCGAGAAAGCTGAACATCAGGGACTGTGGGCGCGCCGCCGGCACCTGCGGCTGGTCCTGCCCATCCTGGCGCTTCACAGCACAGAGCGTAGAGGGAGCAGAGACGCAGGGCAAACTCTTGACGTAGGTCGAAAAAATGCCCAACGTAGAGGATATCGTCTTTGTGAGGCCGATGTTGGGCAGAACTTTGACCTGGGTCACAAATGTGCCTTACATTGACGACGTCGATGGAGTCTGTGGCGTTTTGGGGTGGAATAGATGGATTTGTCGGGCAAGGTGGCCGTGGTCACCGGGGCCGGTCGCGGTCTCGGCCGGGCGTACGCCGAGGCTCTGGCCGCCGCCGGTGCGGCGGTCGTCGTCAACGACGTGGACCCTGAAGTGGCCGCCCAGGTCGCCTCCGCGATCGCGGACGGGGGCGGCAAGGCCGTGGCCGCCCCTGGCGCGGTCGGCGGGAGCGAGGTCGCCCAGCGGCTGGTGGACACCGCGGTCAAGGAGTTCGGCCGGCTCGACGTGCTGGTCACCAACGCCGGCATCCTGCGCGACCGGGTGCTGTGGAAGATGTCCGACGAGGAGTTCGACGCGGTCGTCGAGGTCCACCTGCGCGGCACGTTCACGTGCGCCCGCGCCGCCGCCGTACGCATGCGCGAGCAGGGTGAGGGCGGCCGCCTGATCCTCATCTCCTCGCCGGCCGGCCAGCGCGGCAACTTCGGCCAGACGAACTACGCCGCCGCCAAGGCCGGCATCGTGGCGATGGCCCGCACCTGGGCGCTGGAGCTGGCCCGGTCGAACATCACGGTGAACGCCGTCGTGCCGGTCGCGGCCACCGAGATGACCAAGACCATTCCCGCCTTCGCGCCGACCCTGGAGGAGGCCGAGCGCACCGGCGGCCCGCTGCCGGAGTGGCTGCGCAAGGACGAGGGCCTCGGCACGGTCGAGGACGTGGCCGGGCTCATCGTCTACCTGGCGTCCGACTCCTCCGCCGCGGTGACCGGGCAGGCCGTCGGCATCGGCGGCGACAAGCTGGCCCTCTGGTCGCACCCGGCCGAGAAGGCCGTCGCGTACGCCGACGGCGGCTGGAGCGCCGACGCCATCGCCGCCTCCTGGGACTCCACGGTGGGCGCCGAGCCGGAGACGTACGGCATCCCCGCCCCCAAGGGAGCCTGACATGGACCCAGGGATGGACCCAGGGATGGACCCAGGGATGGACACTGACGGGCTGGTCGCGATCGACGTCCACACCCACGCCGAGGTCTCCAAAGACGGCCACGGCTCGCTCAGCCCGGCGCTGTTCGGCGCCTCGGAGGAGTATTTCGGCTCGCACGAGCGGCCGACCATCGCCCAGATGGCCGCCTACTACCGGGAGCGGAGCATGGCGGCGGTGGTGTTCACCGTGGACGCCGAGCACGCCACCGGCCATCCCCGTATCTCCAACGAGGAGATCGCCGAGAGCTGCGCCGAACACCCCGATGTGCTCATCCCGTTCGCCAGCATCGACCCGTGGAAGGGCCGGGCGGGCGCGCGGGAGGCACGCAGGCTGGTGGAGGAGCACGGTGTGCGCGGGTTCAAGTTCCACCCGAGCATCCAGGGCTTCGATCCCAACGACGCGATGGCGTACCCGCTGTACGAGGTGATCGAGGAACTGGGCGCGGTCGCCCTGTTCCACACCGGCCAGACCGGCATCGGCGCGGGCGTACCCGGCGGGGGCGGCATCCGGCTGCGGCACTCCAACCCCATGCTGGTCGACGACGTGGCCGTGGACTTCCCCGAGTTGCGGATCGTGCTGGCCCACCCCTCGTTCCCGTGGCAGGACGAGGCGCTCGCGGTCGCCACGCACAAGCCGTACGTGTACATCGACCTGTCCGGCTGGTCGCCGAAATACTTCCCGCCGCAGCTCGTCCGGTACGCCAACACGCTGCTGAAGGACAAGGTGCTCTTCGGGTCCGACTATCCGGTGATCACCCCCGATCGCTGGCTGGCGGACTTCGCCAAGCTCGACATCAAGCCCGAGGTCCGGCCCAAGATCCTCAAAGACAACGCCGTACGCCTGCTCGGCCTGACCCCCAAGGAGTAGCTGTCATGACCACCACCGCGCACGGCCTGGACGAGCTGAAGGCGCTGGCCGGGCAGGACCTCGGTCACAGCGACTGGCTCGAGATCACCCAGGAGCGGGTGAACACCTTCGCCGACGCCACGAACGACCACCAGTGGATCCACGTGGATCCGGACAAGGCCAAGGACGGGCCGTTCGGCGGCACGATCGCGCACGGCTACCTGACCCTCTCCCTCCTCATCCCCCTGTTCAACGAGCTGCTGGACATCCAGGGCATGAAGATGAGCATCAACTACGGCCTGGAAAAGGTCCGCTTCCCCAGCCCCGTACGCGTCGGCGCCAAGATCCGCCTCGCCGCGAAGGTCGCCGAGGTCGAGGACGTCCCCGGCGACGGCGTCCAGATGCTGCTCGACTTCACCGTGGAGATCGACGGCGCGGCCAAGCCCGCGTGCGTCGCCCGTGCCGTCTACCGGCACTACGCCTGACCCTCCTGATGTGAGGAGCCCCCCGCTCATGTCGAACCCCGTCCAGCTGCGCCGCGCGGTCGCCTCCAGCTTCCTCGGCAGCGTCATCGAGTACTACGACTTCCTCCTGTACGCCACGGCCTCCGCCGTCGTGTTCGGCAAGGTCTTCTTCTCCAACCTCGACCCCCTGGCCGCCACGGTGGCCAGCCTGGGCACGTTCGCCACCGGCTATCTGGCCAGGCCGATCGGCGGCGTGGTCTTCGGCCACTTCGGCGACCGGCTGGGCCGCAAGCGGATGCTGGTGCTGACCATGGTCCTGATGGGTGTGGCCAGCTTCCTCATCGGGGTGCTGCCCACGTACGAGCAGGCCGGCGTGCTCGCGCCGATCGCGCTCGTGCTGCTCAGGCTCGTGCAGGGGGTCGCGGTCGGCGGCGAGTGGGGCGGTGCGGTGCTGATGTCCGCAGAGCACGCCACCGCCCGCCGCGGCCTTTGGGCGAGCTTCACCAACGCGGGGGCGCCGTTCGGCATGGTGCTGTCCACGGGCGCGCTGAGCGGCACCGCCGCCGTGCTGGGCAACGACGCCTTCCTGGCGTGGGGGTGGCGGATCCCGTTCCTGATCAGCATCGTGCTGCTCGCGATCGGCCTGTTCGTCAGGACACGGGTGGAGGAGACCCCGGTGTTCAGCGCCGCCGTCAAGGAGCCGGTGTCCCGGACCCCGCTGATGGACGTCCTGCGCGGCCACCCCAGGACACTCCTGCTCGGGATCGGCGTGGGGCTGGCCGCCTTCGTGGCGCAGGGCACGCTCACCACGTTCCTCATCGCGTACGGCGTGCAGGCCGGATTCGAGCGGCAGATCGTGCTGAACGGGCTGACGCTCTCCTCGGCGCTGGCCGTGCTCGGCATCCTCGGCTGGTCGGCACTGTCGGACCGGATCGGGCGGCGCCCGGTCGTCATCACCGGCGCGCTGATCATGGCGGTGTTCGCGTTCGCCCTGTTCCCGATGGTGGACAGCGGCAGCGCCGTGCTGCTCACCGTGGCGCTCGTGCTCGGCCAGTCGGTCATCCATCCGCTGATGTACGGTCCGCTGGCCGCCCTCTACACTGAGCTCTTCAGCACCCGCTCCCGCTACACCGGCGCGTCGCTCGGATATCAGCTCGCCGGGCTCGGCGCGGGGCTGGCCCCCGTGATCTTCGCCCAGATCCAGGCCGCCGGAGCTCGGAGCGGCGGCGGCGGAACCCTCGTGGTCTCCTCGGTCATCGCCGCCTGCTGCCTGCTGGCCGTGGCCTGCACGCTGGCGCTCAAGGAGACCAGTCGCGGTGACCTGGCCGCGGAGACGGCCCCCGGCGTCACCGGAGCCCCCAAGACAACCATCTCGTCCTGACAGGAGGGGCAACCCCATGCAGAACTCCGGGATAGGCGGCTGGCCTGCGCGGCGGGCCCAGCTGACGCCGGACCGCACGGCCTTCGTCTTCGACGACCGCTCGCTGACGTACTCCGAGGTCCACGAGAGGGTCACGAGGGTGGCGGCGCGGCTGCGGGACAGCGGCGTGCGAGCCGGGGACCGGGTCGCCTACCTCGGCCCGAACCACACCGCGTTCGCCGAGACCATGTTCGCCACGCACGTGCTCGGCGGGATCTTCGTCCCGCTGAACTTCCGGCTCGCGGCGCCCGAGATCGACTACATGCTGGGTCACTGCGGCGCGAAGATCCTGGTCTACGCGCCGCAGTGCGCCGGCGTGGTCCAGTCGCTCTCCGGCGCCTCGGCGCTGGACGAGATCGTGGCGCTCGAGGATTACGAGAGCTGGCTCGCGCAGGGCGACGCCACGGAGCTCGCACCCATCGACGTGCCGGTGGAGCGCGACGACATCGCTCTCATCCTGTACACCTCGGGCACCACCGGCCGTCCCAAGGGCGCCATGCTCAGCCACGCCAACCTGATGTGGAACACCTTCAACATGCTCATCGGGGTCGACGTGGCCGGCGACGAGACGACGCTGATCAGCGCCCCGCTGTTCCACGTCGCGGCGTTGAACCAGACGCTGCTGCCGACCTTCGCCAAGGGCGGCTGCTCGGTCATCATGCCGTCGTGGGACGTGGACGCCTGCTACGACCTCATCGAGAAGCACGGCGTCACGTGGATGTTCGGCGTCACCACGATGTTCGCCGCGTTCGCCCGCTCGCCGCGCTGGGACGGCGCGGACCTGTCCTCACTGCGCACGCTGATGTCCGGGGGAGCGGCGATCCCACCGGCTCTGATCCGCACCTACCAGGAGCGGGGGCTGGTGTTCTGCCAGGGGTACGGGCTCACCGAGACCTCCCCGGGGGCGACCTTCCTGGAAGCCGGCCAGAGCACCCGCAAGGTCGGCTCGGCGGGCGTGCCGGTCCTCTTCGCCAACGTCCGGGTCGTCCGGCCGGACCTCGCCGACGCCTCGCCCGGCGAGCCCGGCGAGGTCCTCATCCAGGGTCCGAACGTCACCCCCGGCTACTGGAACGATCCGGGGGCCACCGCCGCGGCCTTCGCCGAAGGCGGCTGGTTCCGCTCCGGCGACGTCGCCACCCTCGACGAGGAGGGCTACCTGTACATCGTGGACCGGGTCAAGGACATGTACATCTCCGGCGGTGAGAACGTCTATCCCGCGGAGGTGGAGGCGGCGATCTTCGAGCATCCGGCGGTGGCCGAGGCGGCGGTGATCGGCGTGCCGGACGCGACGTGGGGCGAGACCGGGCGTGCCTTCGTGGTCGCCCGCGCCGGGCATGCCGTCACGGGGGAGGAGCTTCGCGACTTCCTGCTCGCCCGCCTGGCGAAATACAAGGTCCCCCGCTACGTCACCTTCGTCGAGGACCTGCCGAAGACGGGCTCAGGCAAGATCCAGAAACTCAAACTCCGCGACCTGTCCCTGTCCTGACGAACGGCCGGCCTGCCGCTCGCATCAGTGCGGGGGCAGGTCGGACAGGGCCGTCCGGCAGCGGTTGAGGTAGGTCTCCAGGTCACGGCGCTGCGGCTGGGTGAGGCCGGAGAGCATCCGCGCCTCCAGCGCGTCCATCTCCTCGTCGTAGGCCGTGAGCAGCTCATGGCCCGCGTCGGTGAGGCTGATCAGCAGGGCGCGGCGGTTCGCCGGGTCGCGGCGGCGGGAGATCAGGCCCCGCCGCTCGAGCGAGGTGATCATGTCGGCCATGGACTGGGCGGTGACGAACGAGTTGCGGGCCAGCTGCGCGGAGCTGAGCCCGTCCCGGCGACGGAGCACGGTGAGCGCGGTGTACTGCAGCGCGGTGATGCCGGCCGGCTTGAGCAGCTCGTCCATCCGGGACCGCGCGGCCAGCTCGATCTGTTTCACGACGTACAGCAGCGACGGGCGCGGGCTCGTGGTGTCAGTGGGCCGGGCGCCGCTGGGCGCTGTGCGTGGCACGTGGTCTCCTTTGCATTCACAGTCAGGTTTCCTGATTGTGGCAGCCCTCTTGCATTCTGCGCTACGGGGGCGTAATTATCAGGAAACCTGTTGGTCGCAGTCGCGTGACCAGGATCAGTACGGTGCGGCAAGCGAACGCACCGAGAAGGCGAGCGGGCCATGACCGACTCCGAGGTAGGGAACGTCCCGGCCGTGGGCCGGCCGCACATCGAGCCGGGCAAGCTGTTCATCGACGGCCAGTGGTGCGAGGCGAACGCCAAGGGCAGAAGGGACGTCACCGACCCGTCAACCGGGAAAGTGATCACCACCGTCGCCGAGGCCGACGCCTCCGACGTGGACGCGGCGGTGGCGGCCGCGCGCAAGGCGTTCGGCGCGTGGGCGCAGACGTCCGGCCGCGAGCGGGCCCGCATCCTGCACCGCGTCGCCGACATCATCCGGCGGCGTGAGGACGAGATCGTCGCGGTGGAGAGCGTCGACGTCGGCAAGCCGGTGAGCCTGTGCCGCGCCGTCGACGTGGCCACGACCGCCGAGATCTACGAGTACTACTCGGGGCTCGCGCAGAGCATCCAGGGCGCGACCCGGCACATCCCGATCCCCTCACACGCCTACACCCGCCGCGAGCCGCTCGGCGTGGTCGGCGCGATCACGCCGTTCAACTTCCCGCTGATCCTCAGCAGCACGAAGATCGCCGCGGCGCTCGCCGCGGGCAACGCCGTGGTGCACAAGCCCGCCGAGGACACCCCGCTCAGCGCCCTGCTGATGGCGGAGATCCTGGCCGAGGCCGGGGTGCCGGACGGCGTGCTGAACGTGGTCACCGGCGGCGGCGCCGAAGTGGGCAAGGCGCTGCTGAGCCACCCCGGAATCGACAAGATCGCCTTCACCGGCTCGACCGCGGTCGGCCGGTACGCGGCCGCCACCGCGGGAGAGGCGCTCAAGCCCGTCACGATGGAGCTGGGCGGCAACGCCGCGCAGATCGTGTTCGAGGACGCCGACCTGGACAAGGCGATCGGCTCGGTCATCAAGGGCTTCGTCTTCAACACCGGCCAGTTCTGCATGGGCGGGCCGCGCCTGCTCGTCCACCGCTCGCTCTACGACACCGTCCTGGAGATCCTGGCGGGCGCCGTCGCCGGAGTGCCGGTCGGCGACCCCTTCGACCCGGCGACCGTCGTGGGCCCCATGGCCGCAGAGCGGCATCTCGCCAAGGTCGAGGAGTACGTCCGGCTCGCCACGGAAGAGGGCGGCCGGATCGTCACCGGAGGCGAGCGCCTGGACCTCGGCGGCGGCTACTTCTACAAGCCGACGGTCATCGCCGGCCTCGACGACGCTTCCCGCGTCGTGCAGGAGGAGATCTTCGGCCCGGTCCTGACGGTGCAGCCCTTCGACACCGAGGACGAGGCCGTGGCCATGGCCAACGGCACGCCGTACGGGCTGGCGGCAGGCCTGCAGACCACCGACCTGGCCCGCGCCCACCGCGTGGCCGCGCGGCTGGAGGCAGGCATCGTCTGGGTGAACGACTGGGCGATGCTCGACCCGGCGATCCCCTTCGGCGGTGTCAAGCAGTCCGGCTACGGGCGGGAGTACGGGCCCGAGGCGCTGGAGTCGTACACCAAGGTCAAGTCCGTCGTCATCGCCCTTTGAGAGGTAAGCCATGACCACCACATCAGCAGCCGTCGTCGAGTCCGCGGGCGCGGGCTTCCACCTGACCGAGGTCGAACTGGCCGATCCGCGCCCGGACGAGGTGCTGGTGCGGATGGTCGCCGCCGGCATCTGCCACACCGATCTGGGAGTCGCCGCCGGCGGCCTGCCGTTCCCGCTGCCCGGAGTCCTCGGCCACGAGGGTGCGGGCGTCGTGGAGGCGGTCGGCTCCGCGGTGACCCGGGTCGGTCCCGGCGACCAGGTGCTGCTCTCGTTCACCTCGTGCGGGAGGTGCGCCAACTGCCGGGACGGGCACCCCGCGTACTGCGCGGCGTGGCTGCCGCTGAACCTGCTCGGCGGCGCCCGCGCGGACGGCTCGCCCACCGTGACGAAGGACGGCGCGCCGATCGGCGGGCACTTCTTCGGCCAGTCCTCCTTCGCCAGGCACGCCCTCGTCGACGAGCGCAGCCTGGTCAAGGTGCCCGCCGACGCGCCGCTCGACCTGCTGGCGCCGCTCGGCTGCGGCGTGCAGACCGGCGCCGGGGCGGTATGGAATGTCCTGCGCCCCCGTCCCGGCGCCACCCTTCTCGTGACCGGGGCGGGCGCGGTCGGTCTGTCCGCGGTCATGGCCGCCCGGCTCACCCCGGCCACCCGCGTCATCGTGGTCGACCGGGTCCCCGCCCGGCTGGAGCTGGCCCGTGAGCTCGGCGCCACCCACACCGTCGACACCACCACGGCCGACCTCGCCGAGGCGATCGCCGAGATCACCGGCGGCCAGGGCGCCGACGGCGTGGTCGAGACGACGGGCAACCTGGCGGTCGCGGGCGCCGCCGTCGGCGTGCTCGCCGCCCGGGGCACCGCGGTGCTGGTCGGCGCCCCGCCCTTCGGCTCGGCCATCCCCGTGGACGTCAACTTCATGCTGCCGGGCCGCACGGTGGTGGGCCTGACGCTGGGCGACAGCGAGACCGAGTCGCTGATCCCGGTGCTCGCGGCGCTGGTGTCCGAGGGGCGGCTCCCGATCGACCGCCTGATCAGGCACTACAAGTTCGAGGACATCCAGGGCGCGGTCGGCGACATCGTCTCCGGCGCCACCATCAAGCCGGTGCTCCGCTTCTAGCATTCGCTTTCCGGCATCCGGGAAACGTCGTTCCGCCGCCCACGTGACCCAGGTCACCATCGTTGTCATCCCCGGACTATCGAAGGAGCCGACCGATGTCGACCATCCCCCAAGATCAGTGGTACGTCGCCGCGTACGGACGCGAGATCGGCCAGGAGCTGTTCAGCCGTACCGTCTGCGGTGAGTCGATCCTGTTCTGGCGGACCCGGGACGGCGGGGTCACGGCCATGTCGGACCGCTGCGTGCACCGCCGCTTCCCGCTCTCGCAGGCGCCGAGCCGCCTGGTCGGCGACCAGGTGGTGTGCGGCTACCACGGCTTCACCTACGGCGCCGACGGCGTCTGCGTGGCCGTCCCCGGCCAGAGCCGGGTGCCGCGCACCGCCCGGCTGAAGAGCTACCCGGTCGTCGAGCAGGACTCGTTCGTCTGGGTCTGGATCGGCGATCCGGCCAAGGCCGACGCGGCCCGCATCCCGCGGGCGCCCTGGCTGGAATCGCCGGACTACACCACGGTCTCCGGGATGGAGCCGCTGAAGGCGCGCTTCGGGCTGCTGGTGGACAACCTGCTCGACCTGTCGCACGAGACGTACCTGCACGGCGGCTACATCGGCACCCCGGAGGTGGCCTCCACCCCGATCACCACCGAGGTGGACGAGGAGGCCGGGATCGTCTACGTCAGCAGGCACATGGACGACGCCGAGTGCCCGCCGTTCTACGCCAAGTCCACCGGGCTGACCGGGCGGATCATGCGCTGGCAGGACATCGAGTACACCCCGCCATGCCTGTACAAGCTGCACTCGCGGATCGCGCCGCTCGGCGTGCTGCCGAACGCCGACGGCAGCGACCCGGACGCCTTCCACGTCGAGGTCGTCTACGCCATCACGCCCGAGACCGAGCACACCACGCACGACTTCTGGGCCGTGGCCCGCGACTTCGCCCTCGGCGACCAGGGCGTGTCGGACTTCCTCGCCGAGCAGAACCGCACCGTCGTGCTGCAGGACGTCGAGGCGCTCGACGTCCTGGAACAGGTGATCGCGACCGAGCCCGCGGGCTACCAGGAGCTGTCGATCAACATCGACACCGGCGGGCTGGCGGCCCGGCGGATGCTGGCCAAGCTGGCCGGGCAGAGCGCCATGGCGTCACGCTCATGATCGCCATGGAGCCCACGCACATGCTCGCCGGTCGCGAGGTGTTCCGGGTGGTGTGGCTGCCGGGCAGCGACCTGCTGCAGGGCACCTGCCACTGCGGCGCCACGCAGGTCGCCGAGGGTCCCATCGAAGTGTGGGAGTGGCTGCTCGCCCACCCGATCGGCCACACCCTCCAGGACGTGCCGGAGCCGGCGGTCCTGTCCGGCGCGGGAGCGGCACGATGACCGCGACCTCCGGAGCCGACCGCAAGCTCGTCGTCCACGCCCGCGAACAGGCCGCCGACGGGGTCGTCGCACTCGACCTGCGCGACCCGGACGGAGCCGAGCTGCCCGCCTGGACCCCCGGCGCGCACATCGACCTCGTCCTGGCCGGCGACCTCGTACGCCAGTACTCGCTGTGCGGCGACCCGGCCGACCGCGCCACCTGGCGCATCGCCGTCCTGCGGGAGCCGGACGGCCGGGGCGGCTCGGCGTACGTGCACGACGCGCTCCACCCGGGCACCGTGGTCCTGGCCCGCGGACCCCGCAACCACTTCCCCCTCCAGCCGGCGCCCCGCTACCTGTTCATCGCCGGCGGGATCGGGATCACGCCCATCCTCCCCATGGTCGCCGCGGCCGCCGGCGCGCAGTGGAAGCTGGTCTACGGCGGCCGTACGGCGGCGTCGATGGCCTTCGCCCGCGAGCTCCGAGCGGCCCACGGAGACCGGGTGATCCTGCGGCCGCAGGACGAACACGGCCTGCTCGACCTCGACGCTCTCCTGGCGGAGGAGCCGCCCGGCACTCTCGTCTACTGCTGCGGCCCCGCCCCGCTGCTGGACGCCGTCGAGCAGCGCTGCGCCGGGCGCCCGCTCCACATGGAGCGCTTCACCCCCAAGGACGCGGGCGACCCGGTACGGACCGAGTCCTTCGAGGTAGAGCTGGCGGCCACCGGCCTGACCTGCACCGTGCCGCCGGAGCGCTCGATCCTCGAGGTCGTGGAGGAGGCAGGCGTACAGATCCTGTCCTCGTGCCGCGAGGGCACCTGCGGCACCTGCGAGACCGCCGTGCTCGCGGGCACGGTGGACCACCGCGACTCGCTCCTCACCCCCGGCGAGAGAGCGGCGAACGACACCATGTTCATCTGCGTCTCCCGCGCCGCCTGTCCGAAGCTGGTCCTCGATCTCTGACCTCCAGGAGTCGCGATGCCGACGCAAGTGGCCGAGCGGACGGGGCCGGTCGTGGCCCGGGCGCTGCAGATCCTCGCGGCGTTCACCCCCGACCGGCGGGCGCTGACACTCAGCGAGCTGTCCCGGCACTCCGGGCTGCCCGTCTCCACCGCGCACCGGCTGGCGGCGGACCTGGTGGCCTGGGGTGCGCTGGAGCGGGATCCGGCCGGTTGCTACCACATCGGCCTGCGCCTGTGGGAAATCGGCTCGCTCGCCCCGCGTGGCCTCGGCCTGCGCGAGGCCGCGCTGCCGTTCCTGGAGGACCTGTCGCAGGTGACCAGGGAGAACGTGCAGCTGGCGGTGCGGGAAGGCACCGAGGTCGTGTTCGTCGAGCGGATCGCGGGCAGCAAGGCCGTTCCGGTGCTCACCCGGGTCGGCGGCCGCTTCGCGCTCACCGCCACCGGCGTCGGGCTCGTCCTGCTCGCCCACGCTCCCGCCGACGTGCGGGAACAGGTCCTGGCCGGGCCCATCAAGCGCTACACCGAACGTACGCTCGTCACTCCGCACCAGCTGCGCGCCGCGCTCGCCGACACCCGCGCCCGCGGTTACGCGATCAGCGACCGCCAGGTCACCATGGACGCCGTGTCGGTCGCGGCACCCATCCACGACGCCCGAGGCGACGTCGTCGCCGCGGTGTCCCTCGTCGTGCACCATGGCGGCGTCGCCCCCCACACGCTGGCGTCGCTGGTGCGCACCAGCGCCCGCGCCATCTCCCGCGCGCTGCCGGCGCCGTTGTAGCGCTGTCAGGCGGGCTGGTAGTCGCACATGTTCCGGTGCCCGGCCGCTGAACGAGCTCTCGGCTAGCGCGTGCTTCCGTCCCAGACGCGGTCGAGGAATCCGGCGACGAGCGGGGCGATCTCGGGGAGCTGGTCTTCGAGGGCGAAGTGGCCGGTGTCGAGGAGATGGAGCTCGGCGTCGGGCAGGTCGCGCAGGTAGGCGCGGGCTCCGGGCTCGGGGAAGAACGGGTCGTCGCGGCCCCAGGTGATGAGCGTGGGCGGGGTGTGCTCGCGCAGCCAGGCCTGCCAGGCGGGATAGCGCTCCACGTTGGAGTGGTAGTCGAAGGCCAGCGCGACCTGGGCCTGCTTGCGTCCGGGCCGGTCGAGGAAGTGCTGGTCGAGCGTCCAGCCGTCGGGCGCGATCAGCTCGGGGTCGCGGACGCCGCTCTCGTACTGGCCGCGGGTTCCGGGCAGGGTGAGCAGGTCGCGGATGGCGTCTTCGGCGCCTGGGGTGTCCGGGCGGAGGGCGATGAAGGCGCGGGCGGCATCCGACAGGCCCTCGGCGTAGGCGTTGCCGTTCTGGACGATGAGCCCGGCGATCCGGTGGGGGTGCCGCTCGGCCAGGCGGAAGCCGACCGGGGCGCCGAAGTCGAAGACGTACATGACGAAGCGGGTCAGCCCGAGCCGCTCGACGAAGCCTTCGGTGATGTCCGCGAGCCGGTCGAAGCTGTAGGCGAAGCCGTCCGGCGCCTCGGTGTGGCCGAAGCCGGGATAGTCGGGCGCGATCAGCCGGTAGCGGGTGCCGAGGGCGTCGATGAGCCGCCGGTACTGGTGCGAGGCCGACGGGAAACCGTGCAGCAGCAGCGCCACCGGGGCGTCGGAGCGGTCGGGGAGCGACTCCCGGTAGAAGACCCGCACGCCGTCGACGTCGACGTGGCGGTGGACGATGCGGGCGACAGCGGGAAACGTCATTTCACATGCCTCCTTGGCGGATTTATGCATTAGTTCTAGCGTGCGGCCGTCTAATGCGTCAACTTGCCGAGGTAGCATTAGGGGCATGAGCGATCTCGTCCCGCTGACCGGTGAGCCGCTGGCGCTGGACCTGGTCAACACCCGCCCGCACGTCGCAGGCGCCCCGGCCGACCTCCTCGCCACGCCTGCCGATCTGCGGGCGTGGCTGGTCTTGCAGCAGGACCGGCTCGCCGAGCCGGCGGAGGGATGCACGGCGGCCGACCTGGCCGCCGTGCATGCCGTACGAGAGCACATCTGCGTCGCGATCGAGCACGCCCGCCACGGCGAGCAGCCACCCCCGGCCGCGCTCCAGGCGCTCAACGAGGCTCAGCTCGCCGCGCCCGCGATCCGCGAGCTGGCCTGGGACGGCACCGCGATCACCGCCGCCCGCCGGCGCACCGGGCCTCCCGGGCGGCGCCTGGCCGCCTGGCTCTCCGAGTCCGCCGCCGACCTCCTGGCCGACCCCGCGGTCACCCGGATCCGCCCATGCGAGGCCCACGACTGCGTCATGCTCTTCCTGCCCGCCCATCCGCGCCGCCGCTGGTGCTCGGCCGCCCGCTGCGGCAACCGGGCCCGCGTGGCCCGCTACTACCAGAGGCACTCGCGGCGCTGAGTCCCGGCGGACGCGGTGCGGACGAGCGGGATGAACACCTCGTCCACGATCTGGAAGATCGTCTCGTCGGAGAGAGGCACGCGGGTCAGGAGCATCTCGTGGCGCAGGAGGTCGACGGGCAGCGAGACGACCCTGGGGCTCAGCCGCGCTGATCCGATCTCGCCTCTGGCGGCGGCGCGCTCCACGATGCTCGCCATCACGTCTTTCATGACGGCGAAGAACGCGGGGTCGAGATCGGCGGCCTCGGCCATGAGACCGTGGATGACGTCCGGGCCGAGGTCGCGCAGGCGCTGGGCCATCCGGCGCAGTACGGCCACGACGTCGCCGCGTAGCTCGCCGGTGTCGGGGATCTGGTCGGTGATGGAGCCGGTGGTCTGGCGGATGGCCGCGATGACGAGTTCGGCGCGGTTGTGCCAGCGCCGGTAGAGGACCTGCTTGCCGGTGCGCGCCCGGGCGGCCACGCCCTCCATGGTCAGGCGGGCGTAGCCGACGGAGGTCAGCTCTTCCCAGGCGGCCTGCAGGATCGTTTCCTCCAGCACCGTGCCACGCCTGCGCCGTTTGTCGGCCTGCTGCGACATTCATTCCTCCATTAGAGACGTTGCGTCTCTTGTTGTTGAAGCTTACCCTCCTTATTGGAGACGTCACGTCTCTTATGGGGGTGGAAATGAGTACGGAAACACGGGCTGAACGGCTCGACCCGGAAGTGGTCAGGCTGGCCTGGATCCTCGTCGTCGGAGCGGTGGCGCCCCTGCTGGACAGCACCATCGTCACCGTGGTCCTGCACACGCTGGGGCGGGACCTGACCGCGCGGGTGTCGGATCTCCAATGGGTGAGCACCGGCTACCTGCTGGCAGTGGCGATGGTCATACCCGTCAGCGGGTGGGCCGTGGATCGCTTCGGCGGCAGGCGGCTGTGGCTGGCCGCGCTGCTGCTGTTCCTGGCCGGTTCGCTCCTGTGCGGCCTGGCCTGGAACATCGGCTCGCTGATCGCCTTCCGCATCCTGCAGGGCGTCGGCGGCGGCCTGATGCTGCCGACCCTGCAGACCCTGCTCATACGAGCCGCGAACGGGCGTGCGCTGGGCCGGCTGATGGCCGTCGTCACCTTGCCCGCCCTGGTGGGGCCGATCCTCGGTCCGGTCATCGGCGGTCTGATCGCCGACCACCTCAGCTGGCGGTGGATCTTCTTCGTCAACGTTCCCGTCTGCCTGGCGGCGGCGGCGCTGGCCTGGCTGTGGCTGCCGGACGCCCCGCCGGTCGACGTGACCGGCCTCGACGTGACCGGCCTGCTCCTGCTCTCGCCCGCGGTGGCCGCCCTCGTATACGGCCTGGCCCGGGGAGGAGATGTGGGAGGCTTCGCGCACGTCGCCGTGCTGGTGCCGGTGGCCGCCGGCGCGGTGCTCGCGGCCGCGTTCGGACACCGGTCCCTGCGTGCCGCGAACCCGCTGATCGACCTGCGGCTGTTCCGGATCGGCTCGTTCCGCGCGTCGGTGGCTCTGCTGTTCGTCTCCGGGCTCGCGCTGTACGGGTCGATGCTGCTGCTCCCGCTCTACTACCAGCAAGTACGCGGCCAGAGCGTCGTCGCCACCGGCCTGATGCTGATCCCGCAGGGACTCGGCAGCCTGCTGGCCCGCGGATTCGCAGGTCTCACCGACCGCTTGGGCCCACGGCCCATCGTGCTGGCCGGCGCCGCCCTGACCGCAGTGGGCACGCTGCCTTTCGCTCTCGCCGGCCCGCACACCAGTGCCCTTGTCCTGGCCACCGCGCTGGTGGTGCGGGGCCTCGGAATGAGTGCGGCCAACATGGCCATCATGGTCGGCGCCTTCCAGGGCCTCGATCGTACGCGCATCCCACATGCGAGCACGACCACCAGGACCGCCCAGCAACTCGGCGGATCCTTCGGCACCGGCGTGCTCGCCGGCGTCCTGCAACACCAGCTCGCCACCCACCCCGCGACCACCGCCGGCCAGTCGGCCGCCTACGGCCGCACCTTCTTCTGTGCCCTGGCCTTGACGGCCTTGGCCCTGCTCCTCGGCCTCCTGCTGCCCCGCAAGCCCGTCACCTGACCGTGCGGGCGCCGGTGACCTCACGGCTGGGCGGGACGCCTAGCGAAGGGTCGGCACGGCGCCGCACTCGGCTCTTTCGATCGTGACCCCGGGCAGCCCCTTGGTCCAGCCGCCGGCGATCGCGGCGAGCCGGGCGGCGTCCGGCGGCGTGCGGCCCAGGCCGATCGCGTACCGTGCCCAGTCAGGACCCGACTCGTACGGCCGCGGCCAGGCGTGCGCGTCCGGCGCCCCGGCCTCTTCCAAGGCGGTGAGCAGGTTGCGCACGCGGCCACGGACGCTGCCGAGAACGGGCTCGAACTCTCCGGTCCGGCCGGGGCGCACGGTCAGCACCGCCCATGCCGCGTGCCGCCGGTGCAGGGGCGGCGGTGTCAGGAGCTCGGACCAGGGCGCGCCGCTCTCCAAGGTCTCCCATGCCTGGTACAGCTCCTGCGTCAGCAGGTCCCGCCCGCCGTCGCCGGCCTGCTGAGCGCAGTTGCGTACCGGGTCGCTGGGGGTCAGGACGGTCACCGCCGCCGTGTCCCCTCCCGTGCCGGCGGCGGCCGTGAGGGCGACCGGTTCTCGCCAGTCCCAGGCGGCCCAGGTGCTGAAGAAACGGCGCAGCAGGTCATCGGCGGAAAGGCCGGCGCCCTCCGCGGCGGTGCGCGCGGCCAGCACCGTCCAGGCCAAACCGGGCAGCCCGCCGAAGGGAGCCGAGTCCAGCCCGCGTGCCCTGGCCCAGGCCTTCACCTGCCTGGCCAGCCGGGCGAACCGGGCGTGGTCGGCGCCGGCGGCGGCACGGATCGCCTCGGCGTCGCTGACCGCGCTCAAGGCGATCGCGGCCGCCTCACCCAGCTCGGCGCGGCAGACCACCGCCTGCCCGGGGGAGCGCGGCCCGGTGTCCACCACGGTCAGGTCGACGTCCAGATCGCCGACGCGCAGCCGCAGGCCCGGCACCCTGGCGCCGACCACCTGCCGCACCCTCGTGGCGGCCGGCAGCGCGGCCCGCACCATGGCCTGGATCCCGGCCATGGCCACGCCGCCCGGCAACGCGGCCACCAGGTCCAGGTCCGCCGTCGGGAGCGCGCATCCCATCCGCCGCGATCCGGCCACGTGCACCAGCCCTGGCCGCAGCGCCTCCGCCAGACGCTCCGCGACCTGCCCGGCCAGCGCGTCCCGGCCTGGATCCGGCGCCAGGTGCCGCTGCTCGCCGGTGCCGGTCTCGGGCAGCCAGCGCACCTCACCCGTGCCCAGAACGATCACCGCCCGCGGCCGCATCGGCTCGTCCCCGCGGCGGGACAGCAGCGTCACCTCTCCGGCCGGCGCCGTCATCGCGTCGAGCCGGGAGGCGGCCAGGCGTTGCGGATCCTTGGTCCGGCCGAGGGTCAGGTGGGGAACGAACCCCTCCGCACGCCCCCGGCAGCGTGGAAAGCGCCGCTCCAGCGCGCGCCGCAGCCGGGTCCACGGCGCCGTGCCGCCGGCGGCGGGGTCGAGCCAGACGGTGGCGTCGTCCCGATGCCGGAAGGTACGCACCCCGTCCAGGCGGACGGTGAAGGGTTCGCTCTCGGCCGCCGCCGCGGCCAGCAGCGGGGCCGCCCGGTCGAACGCGGACTCCGGTACGAAACCGAAGAGCAGATTGACGTGCGGCGGCCACCGGCGGAACTGCGGATCCTGCTCCCGGCGAACGTCCTGGATCGCGGGCCACAGCTCCCGCGGCGGGATCCACGCCACCGCCGTACGCGCTGTCGACGGCTCGTCCAGCACGTCGCCGGGCTCCGTCCCGGGAACATCCAGGTCCGCCTCGACCCCGTAGTGGTCGGAGATGTACACCCCTTGCGCGGTGGGCACGTCACCGCGCAGGACCGCCGAGGTCACGCGCGAGCGGCCCCGCAGCAGGACCCGGTCCAGCCGCGAGGCCCGGCCCGACCGCGAGGAGAGCGCGGCCAGCGGGTTGGCAACCGGGTCGAACGTGGGAGTCCGGTCCGGCCCGTGCGCTTCCGTCCAGGCGTCTCGCAACCCGAGCACGGCCGCCGGTCCCCGTGGGCCGTCGTCTCCGTCGTTGAAGTCGCCCAGCAGGATCAGCTCGCCCTCCACTCCGGCCAGCCCTTCGCCGATCCGGGCCAGCTCGGCCTGCCGCCTGGCCGCGCCGTCCGCCGAATGGTCGCTGGTCAGATGGGTGGCGGCGACCACGACCGGACCGGCGGCGGTGTCCACCGCGATGGCGGCCAGCGCCTTGTGCGGGCCGAGGGCATGCGCCGCCGCCTCCCGTACGGGCAGCCGGCTGAGCAGCAGCAACCCGTGATCGTCGACGTCCTGGCCGGCCGGGTCGGTGCCCAGGGTGTAGGCGGCGCGCAGCCACGGGGCCGCCAGCAGCATCGCCAGCAGCGCGGGCTCGACCTCCTGCAGCGCGATGACGTCGGCGTCGGCCTCCTCCAGGGCCGCCAGCAGCAGAGGGCGGCGGCGGGCGGTGTCGATGAGGTCGCTGTCGTACCGGTCCCACAGCGTGTTCCAGGTCAGGACGCGCAGGCCCGCCACCGGGACCGCGCGCGGGGCGACGTCGGCCGGGCGCCATCCGGCGACCGGATCCCAGCTGTGCGGCGTCCTGGCCGTGAAGAATGGCGCGCGCAACCGGCGCGGCTCGCGAGCCCGTCCGGCCGGTGAGATGTCGACGCGGTCCAAACCCGTGGCGCGGTCCCACACCAGCTCACCGTCCGCCTCCACGAACAGCACGCGATGCCAGGGGATGTCGCCCCCGGGGGTGAAAGCGGGCAGCGGGACGCGCTTGGGCGCGGCGTCCCGCTGGCCGACGCCCAGCACGAAACGGGAGGGGTCGAAGCGCGGGTCCCAGCGGACCCGGTGGTAGATCTCCTCACTGGTACGCATCAGGCCTCCCACCCGTCCAAAGCGCCGTCGATGTCGTCGATCGTCCCGGTCGCTCCGACGTACCAGGTGCGGTGGGCGTGGCCGGGATACGGCGGTACGAACCGGCGCGTCTGCGCGGTGATCACCCCCGGCGGCACGGGGTGCGGCCGGGTGGCGTTGCGCCGGTGCAGCTCGGCCTCATCCACCAGCACGACCGCGTGCGTCGTCAGCGCGTCGCGGCGGTGGGCCACAGCGTGCACCAGGGAACGCTGCTGCTGGTTGAGCGACGTGGCGTCCCATACCACCGTGCCGCCCGCGGCCAGCGCCGCGTCCAGCCGGTCCAGCCCTTGTCCGAGCACCTCCCGGTTGGCCCGCTGGTCCGCTCGCGAGCCCCGCGCCTGGCGCAGGTCGTCCAGGGACAGGTGCGCGTCGATCCCGGGCAGAGCCGCGGCGAAGGTGCTCTTCCCGCTGCCCGACGGCCCGGCCAGGTGCACCAGCCGGGGGAACCGCCCGGACCGCCACCGCCAGCTCGCCGCCACGGCCTCCTCGACGGTGGCGATCCGTCCTCGGGCATAGGCGTCCCGCGCCTCCGCCCAGCACCGGTCGGCCGCCTCGGTGTCCAGGCCGGAGAGCACCTCGCGCAGCCCGGCACGCAACGGCTCCAGCGGCGCCGGCCCGAGCAGCCCGGCCTCCTCGGCGTGCAGCGCGGACCAGTCGACCTGCTCGCGTGCCCCGGCATCGTCGCGACCGGCCGGCACGGCCCCGGCGACGGCGTGCAGCACTCCCAGATCGGCGGCGAACGACATGCGCACCAGCCCGGCCCGGCGATTCTCATCGGGGTACGCGCGGTGCAGTCCGGCATGCAGCCCGACCAGGTCGGCCACCCGCCGCGCCGCCGGCATGCCCAGCGGACCCGCCAACCGGGCGGCCAGCCAGGCGCGCGGCATGTCGTGCAGCATCGCCGCCAGCACGCCCGCCAGCCGGGCGTCCCCGGACCGGCCCAGCGCGTCCAGCCGCGCCGACACCTCTGCGGCCGCCACCTCGGCGCGGGCCAGGTCCGGTATGGCGAACTCCGCTGGCTCTGCGGCGCGGGCCAGGTCCGGTACGGCTTCGGCGCGGGCCGGGTGCTGCACCGCCACGCCCACCGCCGCCAGCAGACCGGCCACATCGGCGGCCGCCCCCGAACGCACCGACCACAGTGCCGCGGCCGGGCCCAGTCCGTTGGCCTCGACGGCGGCGTGCATCCAGTGCGTGCCGGTCCGCACATGCCGCCCGCGCACCCATTTGGCCACCCGTCCGGCGAACTCCGCCCGGTCGAACCCTTCCACGGTCCGCACGACGTACCCCTCCTGCCGGCCGGTGTCCAGTCGCAGGGCCCGCAGCGCCCGCTCGTCGAAGACGCCCCGCCACAACACCCGCGGCACCGGGACTCCCAGCCGCCGCAGGAACCGCACCGTGTGGTCCCACTCGAGGCACCGCGCGCCGTCCCATACGGAGAAGCCGTAGAACCAGCTCTCCAGGTCCTGGTAGACGATGGAGTGCCGGGCGTACATGTTCTCCCCGCACACCCGCCATCCTGGCGGAATCGCCGGTCCGATCCGCCCTTGCAGGCCCTTGACCCACGCGCGCGAGGGGTGATGCGCGGAATCCAGCGACCGGGCGTGCAGCCCGTCGGCGTACAGAGTGGTGTTCTCGCCGTCGAGCTTCTCGGTGACCACGATCTCTCGTCCGCTCAGCCCGGACAGGTCTCCGGCTCTCACGTCGTCCGAGGTGGCGCCGGGCGACCAGGGCAAGTGAGGAGTACGCGGGTAGTGCACACGCATGATTCGCTCCCCCCGCCGACGCCCGGATCGCGTCACTGTACAAGCGCTCAGGAAAGCGGATCCATCGAATATCAGCTCATCTCTGTGTCGTCTCAGCGCAGTGTGGGTGCCGTATCAGCAGGTGGCGCGATCGTCTGTCGCATGGAAATCACCAAGACCCGGATCCGTCCCCGCACCGTCACCTTCACGGGCGTCCTGCAGTTGCTGTTCGCCCTGGCCTACTTGATCGCTCCTGTGGCGGGCCTCGTCCATGGCGCGGACGTCCAGGCCGCGGCCGAGGCCGAACTCGCTCGGCAAGGCCTTTCCCGCTCCGTCCTGGCCGAGAACGGCCTCCACTTCGACGAGGGCGGCTACGCGCTGGTGCTGCCTCTCACCACCGCGGTGATCGCCGCGATCCTGGCGTGGCTGAATCTGGCCGGCAAGCGCGCCGGCCGGACCCTGACCCTGATCGTTCAGCCGATCTTCCTCGCCCTGGATGTCTTCGTCCTCACGAGCCAGGCGTCCAAGGTGCAGTATCTCCAGTCGATCCTCGGGGACTCCGCGAACGCGCAGGCGATCCTGGACGCGAGCGAGAGCGTTTACCCCGCCTGGCTGCTCGCCG
The DNA here is from genome assembly GCF_052068215.1 of Nonomuraea sp. H19. Taxonomy (NCBI): domain Bacteria; kingdom Bacillati; phylum Actinomycetota; class Actinomycetes; order Streptosporangiales; family Streptosporangiaceae; genus Nonomuraea; species Nonomuraea sp. H19. Next base: position 681,013 of record NZ_JBQHCV010000001.1, read on the forward strand.
TGACCGACGGCCGCCTCGTCTTCACCCCGCTGGTCTCACTGGCCGTCATCGTCCTGCTCCTGCTCCCGCCGGCCCGCGCCTACTTCCGCAAGTGAGTGGCTCTCGACAAGAGGCTTCAGCAGCGCGGAGCTGAGCCCGCAGACGGCCGTGATCAAGGTTTCCCCCAATCGGCGCCACGACTGCTCGGCGGCGGCCGGGTCGGCCCGGCCGTCGGCCAGGTCGCTTTCCAGCTCGGCGCTCATGTGCACGATGAGCAGGCGGACCATGGCCGCGTGCCGGGTGGACAGCTCGCGGTCGTGGGCCTGCTCGCGCGGGGGGCGGAGTTGTTCCAGGCGGCGGAACGAGGGCGTGCTCAGATGTGCCTGGGCGGCGTACTCGCGCAAGGAGGGCTCCACGACGGCCTGGGCGAGGAAGCGCCCATACCAGGACGGTGTGCCCAGCTCGATGTGGTGCTCGATGCTCGGCGCGATGACGCAGGTGATCCAGTCCCGGATCGACACCTCGCCCGCCGCCTCCAGCGCGGCCACCATGGGGATGCGGTGCTTGTCGATCGCGGCCGCGTGGCGGGTCAGTATCGCCTGGATCAGCTCGTCGCGGGTGCTGAAGTGGTATTGCACGGCGGACTTGTTACGCTGGCCCGCCGCCTCCCGGATCATCCTGATCGACACGTTCGCGAATCCGTGTTCGGCGTAGAGCCGCTCGGCGGTCTGCATGAGCTTGTCTCTGGCGCGCATCGAGCGGGGAGACGGCGTGGCGACCGTCGTGCTGACTTTCATGACTGGTTGGTCCTTGATCTTGTCTTTCCACACCGTCACCCGACGGATTATCCCCGTTGGCAGGCGCCACGGTCATACCGCTGCCCGGCGCCTGCTCTCGGGGTCGCCGTTGTCATCTCGGTGGCGCCGCGCTCATCAGGTCACCACGTGACCCATACGTCCTGGAGCCCGCCGGACATCGCCCCGGTGCGCAGCCGCAGGGTGTCCGGGGAGTCCCGCAGGTGCAGGCCGGGCAGCCTCCGCACGAGGGTGCCCAGGACGACCTGGAGCTCTAGCCTGGCCAGCGGCTGCCCGAGGCAGTAGTGCGGGCCGGCGCCGAAGGTGAGGTGCTGGTTGCTGTTCTGCCGCCGCGGGTCGAACCGCTCCGGGTCGGGGAACTTGGCAGGGTCGCGGTTGGCTCCGGAGATGATCGGGATCAGCGTGCTGCCGGCGGGCACCGTGGCCCCGCTGAGCTCGACGTCCTCCGTGATGAACCTGGGCACCCCGCCGATGGCCGACAGCGTGCTGTCCAGGCGCAGGACCTCCTCGACGGTGCCCGGCACCAGGTCGGGGTCGTCGATCACGGCCTCGAAACGCTCCCGGTCGGAGAGCAGCATCGCCACCATGATGGTGATCATGTTCGAGGTCGTCTCGTGGCCGGCCAGCAGCAGCCCGCGCACGGTTGCGATGAGCTCGGCCTGGCTGAGCCGGCCGTCCTCGGCGTCGGTGATCTGGGTCAGCTCGCTGAGCAGGTCGTCGCCGGGGTTGGCGCGGTTGCGGTCGACCAGGTCCGACACGTACGCGTTGAACTCCCGGTAGGCCTGGTCGACCTCTTCCTGGGTGTTGCGCGTCAGCGTCAGCATGGTGCGCGACCAGTGTGCGAACTTGTCCTGGTCCTCGCTCGGCGCGCCGACCAGCGCGCAGATGACCCGCACCGGGAGCGGCAGGCCCAGCCCGGCCGACAGGTTGCCCGGGGAGCCCTTGGCCAGCATGGCGTCCAGCAGGTCGTCGGTCATGGCCTGGACTCTGGGCCGCCACACCTCCATCTTCCGCGCCGTGAACCAGCGGCTGAGCAGCCGCCGCCACCGCATGTGGCCCTGCCCCTCGTTGATGTCCGCGGCGCCGTCCCTGGACCGGCTGAAGAGGCCGCCGTCTTCAGTGGTGGACAGCCGGGCGGCGCCTTGCCTGGCGAGGTTGCGGCTGAAGCGCGGGTCCGCCATCACCGCGCGGGCGTCGTCGTACCTGGTCACCAGCGTGGCCACGTCGCCGCTCGCAGCCGTACGTGCGCCACTGGGCATCGCTCCCGTAGCTCCGCCAGTTGTGGCGGCGGCTCCAGGGCCGTGGGGCGGTCGAACGGAAAATCGGGGATCGCGTCGGCAGTCATATGTCCTCCAGTTCGGGAGCCCGGCTCTCCGAATATAAGTCGATCGCCTTATTGCGGCAATCACGACATGTCTGGGTTTGTAGAGTTCCCAGGGGACGCCGTGGTCAGCAGCGAGTACGGCAGCGCCCCGGCGACGGGCCCCGCGAAGTCAGCTTCCTGGCCAGTTCCCGCTCGGCGGCCCGCCGGCCTGTCCGCCGGACCCGCCGCTGCCCTCTCAGAGAGGCTTAATAGTCGCCTCAGGCCCGTTCAATGCCCGCCCCCGATCGTTGGCGACATGAGCACGATGACGGTTACAGCGCCTCGGGTTGAGGCAGCGCGCGGAACCCGCCTCGTCGAGGTCGTGGTTCCCGTCTACAACGAGCAGCGGGTCCTGGCGGAGAGCATCCATCGGCTGCACTCCTACCTGATCCGCACCTTCCCGTACGGCTTCCGCATCACGATCGCGGACAACGCCAGCACGGACGACACCTGGAAAGCGGCCACCGAGCTGGAACGGGAACTGCCGCATGTGCGGGCGGTGCACCTGGACCAGAAGGGACGCGGCAGGGCCCTGCGGAAGATCTGGTCGGAGAGCGACGCCGACGTCGTCAGCTACATGGACGTCGACCTGTCCACCGACCTGGACGCGTTCTTCCCGCTGGTGGCGCCGCTCCTGTCCAGGCACAGCGATCTGGCGATCGGCACCCGGCTGTCCAAGGGCTCGAACGTGGTCCGCGGGCCCAAGCGGGAGTTCATCTCACGCACCTACAACCTGCTCCTCCGCTCGATCATGGGCGCCCGGTTCTCCGACGCCCAGTGCGGTTTCAAGGCGGCGCGGACCGAGGTCGCACAGGCCCTGTTGCCCGCCGTGGAGGACCAGGAATGGTTCTTCGACACCGAACTGCTCCTGCTGGCCGAGGGCCACGGCCTGCGCATCCACGAGGTCCCGGTGGACTGGGTGGACGACCCCGACAGCAGGGTCGACATCGTCAGGACCGCCACGGACGACCTCAAGGGGATGTGGCGGGTGGCGCGTGCCACCCTGTCGGGCACCGCCCGGTCCGGCGTCCCCACTCGGGTCCAGCAGCTACCCGCCGGGATGGCCCGCCAGCTGCCGGCGTTCGCGCTCATCGGAGTCGTCAGCACGCTCGCCTACCTGCTGTTGTTCTCGGCACTCGGCGCGGTGCTGCCGTCGATGGCCGCCAACGCGGTCGCCCTGCTGGTCACCGCGATCGCGAACACCGCGGCCAACCGCAGATTCACCTTCGGGGTGAGCGGCCGGGCGCGTGCCGTACGCAATCACCTGGAAGGCCTGATCGTCTTCTTCATCGGCCTCGGGCTGACCACCGCGAGCCTGGCTCTGCTGCCCGCTACCGCGTCGCACGCGGTTGAGCTGATCGCCGTCACCATCGCCAACGCACTCGCCACCCTCCTCCGCTTCGTCCTGCTGCGGGCGTGGGTCTTCAATCCCCGGAGGGCACGATGACGCAGCAGCTGGAGCGGCCGCTCAATGATGATCAGGCCGCGGCCGGCCACCGCGGTGGACCCCGGCGAGGACCGGTGGGACGGCTGTTCCTCGGCCCGCCGGAGGACCCGCGGTGGGCCCGCCCCGCGATGTGGGGTGTGCTGGCCCTGGCCGCCTTCCTCTACACCTGGGCGCTCGGCCAGAACGGCTACGCCAACACCTACTACGCCGCCGCCGTCTACTCCGGCACGCAGAGCTGGAAGGCCTTCTTCTTCGGAGCCGTGGACGCGGGTTCGTACATCACCGTCGACAAGCCCCCGCTGGCCCTGTGGGTGATGGGCCTGTCGGCCCGCCTCTTCGGGTTCGGCACCTGGAGCATGCTGCTCCCTCAGGCGGTCGCGGGTGTCGCCGCCGCCGGCCTGGTCTATTCGGCGGTACGGCGTTCGCTCACCGCCTGGTCGAACAGGGCAGGGGGCGGCCACCTCGCGCACGTCGCGGCGCTGATCGCGGCCCTGGTGATGACGCTCACGCCGATCACGGTGGCCATCAACCGGGACAACAACCCCGACACGGTCCTGGTTCTGCTGCTGGTCGCGGCGGCCTGGTTCTGCCTGGAGGCGATCCGCACCGGGCGGGTGCGCACGCTGCTGGTCGCGGCGGCGCTGGTCGGTCTGGCGTTCAACGCCAAGATGCTCCAGGCCTACCTGGTGGTGCCCGCCTTCGCGGCCGTCTACCTGATGGCCGCCCCCGGCAAGCCGCTACGCCGGCTCGGCCGCCTGCTCGCCGCCGGAGCGGCCCTCGTCGTCTCCAGCGTCTGGTGGATGGTGATCGTCGATTTGTGGCCGTCGGGCAGCCGGCCGTACATCGGCGGCAGCGAGGACAACACCGTCTGGGACCTCGTCATCGGATACAACGGGCTCGGCCGGATCTTCGGTGGGAGCGGCAGCGGCGGCGGCGCCAACTTCGGCGGCGAGGCCGGTGCCACCAGGCTGTTCAACGACACCATGGCCGGGCAGATCTCCTGGCTGATTCCGTTCGCGGCCCTCGCCCTGGCCGTGGGTGTCGCCCTGATCGGCCGTCGCCCCCGGACCGATGCGGCCCGAGCCTCCCTGCTGCTGTGGGGCGGCTGGCTCGCGATCCACTTCGTGGTGTTCAGCTTCTCGGAAGGCGGCTTCCACCCGTACTACTCCACCGCCATGGCCCCCGCCATCGCCGCTCTCACGGGGATCGGCGCGGTGCTGATGTGGCACGCCTACCGGCGGTCCGCCGCTTGGAGGTGGGCTCTGCCGCTCGGCATCGCCGTCACCGGCGGCTGGTCGTTCGTGGTGCTCCGCCGCACCACCGACTTCGTGTCATGGCTGCCCTGGGTGGTCGTGGGGGCGACCGCTGTGGCGGTGCTCGGTCTCCTGGCGGCCGCGTTCGGCGCCAAGCGGCTGGCCGCCGTGGCCCTGGTCGCCGGATTGTTCGGCGGGCTGGCCGGGCCGGCGGCGTACGCGGTGACCCCGCTGACCTCGGCCGTCCAGGGCACCAACCCGACCGCAGGCCCGGCCGGCAGCGGCATGATGGGCGGGCCCGGTGGCACCCGCCGGCCCGCAGCCGGTCAGACCGAGGGCGGCCAGCGCACGGGTGGCCGGCCCGGCGGGGGACAGGTGAGCACCGAGATGATCAAGTATCTGGAGGCCAACCAGGGCGACGCCACCTGGCTGGTGGCCGTCAACAGCGCGCAGAGCGCATCCTCGATCATCCTGTCCAGCGGCAAGGCGGTCATGGCCATGGGCGGCTTCACCGGCAGCGACCCGGCCATGACCGTCGCCAAGCTGCAGGAGTACGTCTCCAGCGGCAAGCTGAAGTACGTGCTGATCAGCGACGACAACGGCCGGAACGACACCGACTCCTCGGTGACGGAGTGGGTGAAGGCCAACGGCAGCCTGGTGGACGCATCCGATTACGGAGGCACCGACACCAGCGGTCAGGCTCTCTACGAGCTCACGTGATCACGTGATGACGCCCTCGATGCCGCGCATCGAGGGCGTCATCGTCAATCCTGTGGCGCCACCTCGGCGGCCGCGCCGCTTTGTGCCTCGCGGTGGGCGGATTCGGAGATGTGTTTGATCCTTTGCAGCCGTGCGTCCCATCGAGCCGCGACGTCCGCCATCGCCCGGACGGCCTCGTCCAGGCGTTGCGGGCGGATGGTGTAGCGGACTTCGCGGCCGTCCCGCCGTGCTTCGACGAGCCCGGCGCGGTCGAGGACCGCGAGGTGCTTGGCGACCGCCTGGCGGGTGAAGGGCAGTTCGGCGGCGAGGGCGGTGGGTGTCGCCTCGCCGAGGGCGAGTAGGACGTCAAGAAGCCGGCGACGGCTCGGTTCGGTGACCGCCGCCAGGAGCTCCTCGTCATCGAAGTCCGTCACTGCGCTGATGCCCGGTCCTTCGCAGAAGCGTACGCCGTCAGGTCGGCGAGGTGCTTTTTCCAGCCGTTGATGTGCTCCTGGGCGTAGGTGGCCTGCTGCTCCTCGGTCCAGTCCATTTCGCTGAGGCCGCTCTCGGTCACCCGCAACCGCGTGCCCTCGCCCTCCTGGGCGAACGTGAACTCCACGAGCACGGAATTGCCCGCACGCGGCTGAGCACCGTCCGGGTAGGCCCAGCGGAAGGAGAACCGGTGCGGCGGCTCGACGGCCACCACGGTGATATCGGCGGTGGCCGGCCTGACGGTTGCCCGGCCGGCCCAGGTGAGCGTGCCCTTGCCGCCCTCGCGCACGTCGATTTCCGCGGCGTCGGTGAACCAACTGCTGAGCTGGCCAGGCTCTGTCACCGCACCCCAGACCACCTCGACCGGCGCCTCGATCAGGATTTCTCGTTCGATGCTCGGAATCATCATGGCGATTCTCCCATCTAAAATGCAACCTTTGGTTGCGTGTTCACGCTAGCAAGCGACTCCACCGATGCGCAACCTCTGGTTGCTTATCTCGATGGCGGGCGATCAAGCGGCGACAATGCGCTCTTGACCTGGAGTTCACTCCAGGTGACAGGGTTTTCTCGAGGGTTCACTGGAGTCAGGGAGTGTGCGATATGAGTACTTCGTTCCGGACCTTGGGGCGTAGCGGCCTGCAGGTGAGTGCGATCGGGTTCGGGGCCTGGGCGATCGGGGGACCCTTCATGGCCCGTGGCAAGCCGGCCGGATGGGGGCAGGTGGACGACGAGGAGTCGGTGGCGGCCGTGCATCGGGCGCTCGACCTGGGGGTCACCTTCTTCGACACCGCCGACGTGTACGGCACCGGACACAGCGAGCGGGTGCTCAGCAGGGCGCTGTCCGGACGGTGGGACGAGGTCGTTATCGCGACCAAGTTCGGCCTCACCTTCGACGCGGCGACGCGGACCCTCACCGGCCAGGACGTCTCGCCCGGATACATCCGGCAGGCGTGCCGGGCGTCGCTGGAACGGCTGGGCACCGATCACATCGACCTTTACCAGCTGCACGTCGGGGACGCCCCGCTGGAGCGCGTGGACGAGCTGATCGCCACGCTGGAGGAACTCGTCGACGAAGGTCTGATCCGGGCCTACGGCTGGAGCACCGACGATCCCGAACGGGCGGCCGCGTTCGCGAAGGGGCCGCACTGCGCCGCTGTGCAGCACAACCTCAACGTCCTGCACGACGCCCCGGCGATGCTGACGGTGTGCGACACCCACGAGCTCGCCTCCGTCAACCGGGGGCCGCTGGCGATGGGGCTGCTGTCCGGCAAGTACGGCCCGGAGTCGCGGCTGCCGATGGACGACGTACGCGGCGATTCCCCGCAGTGGATGACCTTCTTCAGGGACGGCCGGCCCGCCCCGGAGTTCCTGGCCATGCTGGACGCGATCCGCGACATCCTGACCTCTGGCGGCCGTACCCTCGCCCAGGGCGCCCTCGGCTGGCTGCTGGCCCGCAGCGGGCGCACGGTGCCGATCCCCGGCATCAGGACGCCCGGCCAGGCTGAGCAGAACGCCGGCGCGCTGCGGCACGGGCCACTGGACCCGGCGCAACTGGCGCAGATCGATGAGGTGCTGGAGCGCCAGGTCAACTGAGGGATCCCCTGCTGCACCGACTCCCGACGACCGCGCCGACCGGTCGGGGTCCGCTCCGTGAGCGTACGTCGCCGGTTGCTCCTGGCCGGCGGGAAGACCGCACCGCTCGTCGCGCTCCGTGAGACTGGGCCGGCCCTGCTCACGTGGGCGGTGCGGTTTCCAGAGACAGCAGGAGGGTCTTCAGGGCCGCCGCGACCGATTCGCGCTGGCGACTGCCGAGGGGTTGCAGGAACGCCAGGTCGGTGGCGAGCACGGCGTCGAGGGCCTGCTTGGCGAGTACCGCGAAGATCGGGTGAACACCGCCCTGGCCGCGTTGCCCCTCTAGACCGCAAATCGGCCGGCTCTTGGCGAGTCAGTCCGAAGCTGCAGTCGTTCGTCTTCGCCGCCGTGCTCCGTACAAAGGGCGCGGCGGCGACGGCGCCGACTCCGAGGGCTGTGGAAATCTAGCGTGGCGCGGACAGTCGTCAGCGCTCGGGCGGGGGATCGGCGGCGGCTGACGGCGCACTCGACGCCCTCTTCTGCACCCGCTCCCGGCCCTCGGCCGCCCTCGCACGCCCTTCGGATCGCATCAGTTTGACGACGCCGAAGACGAACGCCCCGCCTACCACGAGGGGAGGTACGAGGGCGGACACGATCTCGAACATGACATTCCCTTTCGCGGTGCCCAAAAGATCAGAACCAGCGCCGAGCTGTACCGCCGCCCTCCTGCCGCGTTCTGCTCAAGGTAAAAGGTTACCGGCCGTTACTCGTGGCAGCGCAGATACCGCGTCACCATCGTGACGATCTCCCGCTCCAGCTCCGCCGCGTCGAGGTATGGAAGATTTCCGATGAAACGGTGGATGAGCGACTCAATCGTGGCCACGACGAATCGGGCCTGGCGGCCGGGTTCGGTCAGTGTGAGGTCCGGGTCAGCGCGCAGGAGCCACTCAACGGCCGCCGCTGCCTCGTTCTCGGCCTGGTGGAAGCGGGACAGCAACTCCGGCGGTCTCGGGGCCTGCTCGAACAGCACCCGGTGCAGGCGCGGATCGTCGGCGTGGATCCGCACGAGCGCCCGGGTCAGCTCCGGAAGCCAGTCGGCGAGGGGACGCGGCTCGGCCAGTATGGCGGTCACCGTCTGGGTCATCTGCTCCAGATGCGCGCGCACCAGTACGACCAGGATCGCGTCCTTGTTCGGGAAGTACTGGTACAGCGAGCCGATGGACAGCCCGGCCTCCTCGGCGATGCGGTCGGTCGTTCCTGAGGCGTAGCCGTGCTGGGCGAAAACACGAGCCGCTGCCTCTTCAATGCGACGGCGGGTTTGCCAGGCGCGCTGTTGCCGGGGCGTCTTCCTGGGGCGATAAGGCGAGCGGGCAGGGGGCATCGACCGCCTCCAGATGCGAGTACAAAACGCGAGGGATTCCTCATATTCTAGCCGCTCACTCCGAAGAACCCCCTGGAGGTATGCCATGCCCGTGCCCGCCGCCGCGCAAAGCGGCTCGCGCCACAGCTCCCCGATCGCCGGAGAGCTGCCCTTCCTGCTGCCGTTCGTGGTCTACGTCCTGCACACAGTGGAGGAGCTGCCAGGCTTCGCCGCCTGGGCCGGCCGGCACTTCGGCCCGGAGACCACGAGCATGTTCGCCGCGTACCACATCCCGCTCATGCTCCTGGTGCTGGCCTGTTCCTGGCGTGCCATGCGCCAGGGCAGGTCCGGCCCCTGGGTCGTGCTGGCCACCGCCTTCCAATGGCAGTTCAGCGTCAACGCCCTCTTCCACCTGACCACGTGGATCATCCTGGGCGAGTACTCGCCCGGCGCGGTCACCGCCGCCGTCGTGGCCATCCCGGCGACCGCCTGCTACCTGGCGTGGATCCGGCGCGAGGAGCGGGCGACCGGTCGGGAGATCGCCCTCGCGATCGTCCTGGGCACCCTCATCGCGGCCGCAGCGATCGGCTTCCTCTTCCTGTGACCCGGCGGGGAGGGCTGCCCTCCCCGCCGGACAAGCGTGCCGGTCAGGCGCAGTTCCAGCGGATGCCCTGCCACTGGCCGCCCCAGCGCGTCCACTGCCAGGTGCGGGACTGGCCGTCGGCGAGGATCGTGCAACGCGGGTCGGGCCCGCGCCGCTTGACCTGGTAGGAGATCGTGTAGCCGCAGTTGTTGGTGACCCTGACGCTCTGCGTGGCCCGGCCGGTCCAGTGCTCGACCTTGGCGCATCCCGCGGCGGCGGCGCCGGCGGCGGTCGCGCCGGTGGTGACCGCCTGCGCGGGGGCCGCGCTGAGGGCGCCGAGCGAAAGGGCGCCGGCGACGATGGCGGTGCTGAGCTTGACCATCTGTTCATGTCTTCCTCCCCGTTTGATCGGTATGAGAGGAAGGTAGGCCGGGGCGCGTTGAGGATCTGTTGAGCATCTGTCAGGCCCTGTTCGCCGCGCTTTGCGGCCCTACCGAAGTGAAGATTTGATCAGTAGCCGGTGCGACTCCAGCAGGCCCTCCGGGAGGTCGTCCGGGGCGCACCAGCGGGCCTCGAGGATCTCTGTCGTGTTCAGCCGCATCGTGCCGCCGCCGGCGTACCCGGCCGCGTAGGCGATCTCGATCCTGAGCTGGAATCCGCTCCTGAGGTGCACCAACTCGCCGACCCGCACCTCCAGCCCGGTCTCCTCCCGGACCTCGCGGACGACCGTCTGCTCGAAGGTCTCGCCCCGCTTGGCGCCGCCCGTCGGCAGGCCCCACGGCCGGTCCTCGGGCCAGAACCGGTGCCGCAGCAGCAGCACGTTCCCGTCCCGGTCGCGGACCACGCCGGTCACCCCGACCATGAACTTGGCCTGGGACAGGTAGAGCAACCGCCACTGCATCGGCCCGCGGATGCCGTGCCAGAGCCGGGCGATCAGCCTCTTCACCGGCGTCCTCCGTGATCGGGTACTGTCAGCCGTTGCCGCTTGCTGGGGAAGGGTACCGGCCGCACGCGTCCCCCTGCCGAGTCCGGGGCAACGCCTAGGCCTCGACGCGGTAGCCGCTGGCCTGGGTTTCGAAAAGCCTGGCGTAGCCGTTGCCCGCGGCGATGAGGTCGTCGTGGGTTCCCTGCTCGACGATCCTCCCGTCGCCGAGCACCACGATGAGGTCGGCGTCCCGTACCGAGCCGAGCCGGTGCGAGACGAGCAGGCTGGTGCGTCCTGCCCGGTGTTCGCGCAGCCGCCGGTGCACCTCGTATTCGGCCTCCGCGTCGAGCCCCGAGCTGGGTTCGTCGAGGATGAGCAGGTCGCGGTGCTCGCGCACCAGGGCGCGGGCCAGGGCCAGCCGTTGCCACTGGCCTCCGGAGAGCACCACTCCCGCATCGTCTTCCGGTCCGAAAAAGATCCGGGTCAGCATCGTGTCGTACCCCTGAGGCAGGGCCCGCAGGATCTGGTCGGCTCCGGACATCTCGGCGGCAGCCTGGATTTTGGTCCGGTCGGACATCGCCTCGAGGTGGCCGACGCCGATGTTCTCCGCCGCGGTGAGGTCGTAGCTCATGTAGTCCTGGAAGAGCACGCCCATCCTGGCGCGCAGCTCGGCAGGGGGTACGTCGCGAATGTCCACGCCGTCCCAGAGGATCGCCCCGCGGGACGGATCGTAGAAGCGGCACAGCAGTTTGATCAGCGTGCTCTTGCCGGCTCCGTTGAGCCCTACCAGGGCGACCGACGCGCCGTGGGGAATCGTCAGGTCAACACCGCGCAGCACCCACGGGTGGCTCTCGTCGTACCGGAACCACACGTCGCGGAGTTCGATGCCGCGCCCGAGGGGCGGCAGCGCGGCCGGCCGGTGAGGCGGTGGGAGGTCGTCGGAGAGCGACATCACCCGCTCGTGATGGTCGAACAGGAACAGCGCGTGCCTGGCGTTGGCCGCGTTCTCCACGGTCGCGATCAGGGCGGCCTGGGTGCCGGCCACGGCGGCGGCGAAGGCCGTGACGTCGCCCAGGGTCAGCCGCCCGGCCAGGGCGGAGTACACCGCCCAGACCAACCCGGTGCCGCTGACCAGGGCGGAGAGAGCGGCCAGTGACGACTGCGTGAGCGCCTCCCGCCGGTCCAGCCGACGCTCGGCCGCCTGCATCGTGGTGAGCTCGCCGATGACCCGGCGCCTGAGGAAGTCGCCGAGCCCGAAGAGCCGGACCTCCTTGGCGGCCTCCACGTCCGTGATCAGTGAGGAGTAGAAGATCTGCCGTCGGGCTGCCGTCGACTGCCCGGCGATCATTTTGGTCCGCCGTTTCTCCAGGGACATCCTGGCGGCGAGGGTGGGCAGCGCCGCAAGGGCCACCAGGCCGGCCATGAGAGGGCTCAACATGGCCAGCGCGCCGAGGAGCCCGGCCAGGGTGATGACGTTGCGGCAGAGGTCGAACAGGCCCGAGGTGATCGGCCCCATCGCGCCGCCCGTGGCCTGCGTGGCCATCCGCAGCTCGTCGAGGAAACCCGGGTCCTCGAACCGTGACAGCCCCTGGAACCCGTTGACCCTCGTGTACAGGCGATCCTGCAGCAACAGATCGAGCCGGCGGTCCGACTCGGCGCGCAGGTATGCCGTGACGTGGGGCAGCACCCCGGCGGCCAGCCCCAGCGCGACGAGTCCGGCGACCGGCCCCAGCACCCGCTCCATGAAGCCCGTCGCCAGCCCGTCGATGAGCAGCTTCGTCACCCACACGGTGCCTGCGGGCAGCAGCCCGGCCACGACGGTGACCGCCAGCTGGGACACCGCCAGCGCAGGTCCCGCCCGCCAGCACAGTAGCCCCAGGGTGGCGGCCCTTCGCAGCCGGTCCGAGGTCATCTCGCCGTCGCCGTGGCGGTGAGTTCGGCGAGCTCCGTGTGCGCGGCCACGACCCTGCCCTCTTGGTCGGCCAGGAGGAAGGTGGGGAACGCCTCCACACCGAGCGTGTGCGTGAGAAGGCCGGCCTCCTCGCCCGTGATCACGCTCGACACGCCGCCGACCACGGCGACGAGGTCGGCGACCTTCGCGCCGTCGCCGGTGATGACCGCCAGGGCGGGCTGCTTTCCCGCCGCGTCGGCGAACTGCGGTGCGCGCTCGTGACACGTGCTGCAGCCGACGTCGAAGAAGCCCACCAGTCGCGCACCCGCAGCGGTCTCGGGCAGCGCCCGGCCGACCAGCACGTGGGGATCGTACGGCATGAGCATCGAGCCTCCGGCGAGGCGCTCCAGCTCAGCGGTGTGCTCGCGGAGCCGGCGGAGCACCCCCAAGGTGAGCACCAGGTTGAACAGGCACAGGAGGCCGACGAACACGACGGCGGCAACCAGGAAAGGCATCAGGCATCCTCACTTCAGACGGTGAACAGCTCCATCAGGTCGTCGAGGCGCACCACGAGCAGGACGCCCACGCCGGCCGCGACGAGTGCGAGGGCGACACCGGCCGGATGCGGCGTGGACGGGCCGGCGGCGATCCAGGCGGTGAGCCCGACGCCGCCGACGCCGGCCAGGACGAGGTTGCGCACCACGTGTATCCGGCCGAGCGGCGTGACGGAAGCGCCGAAACACCGGCACGGCGCCTGCCGCCCTCGGCGCAGGGCGGCGAGAATGCCGCCGGTCAGGACGGCGAGCGTCCCCACAGCGGCCACGAAACCCAGCGGTACGGCCGACGGCAACGCCAGCAGCAGAACCGCCGAAGCCTCAGCGGCCAACAGCGCGTGGGCGGCCGCTACGGACACGCGTCGCGGGAGAACCTCGAGGACCACGATGGAGGTGACGAATTCGTCGAACGCCGCGCGGCCGCGAACCTTCCCCACGAACGCGATCGCGAAGACGGCGGCCAGCAGGGCGCGACACGCGATCATGAGATACAGCAAGTCTCCACCTCGCGCCGGGGTCTGGCGGCGGACGTCCGCCGCCAGACCTGGGTGTCCTACTTAGCCGCCGCAGATTCTGTACGCGTAGCAGGAACCACAGCGGGTCTGGCCGCCGGCGGTGGTGCAGAGCTTGCGGAAGTCGGAGCGCTCCCTGCAGTAGCAGTGGACGTACCACTCGGCGGCTGCCTTCGCGGACGCCTTGGGCACCAGCTTGTCGAGAATCCGGTCGCCGAGCCTGCCGAGAACAGCAGTCATGGAATGGCTCCTTTCGTAGCGATGCGGTCAGCCGGAACCTATGCGGGTGGCATACAGCGCCCCATACAGCCGCGCTATAACTGGGCGGTGAGCAGCCTCTCCAGCACCGGATCGCGCCGCATCGCGGGATCGGCGAAAAGTGCCGCGGCCTTGCCGGCGTCGGCCGCGGCACGCGGATCGCCGAGGGCCGCGCGTGCTCTGGCGAGCTGGCGGATGCCGGCGGCGTGGCCGTACGCGTCGCCGATCTTGGTGGTCAGCTCGAGGACGATGGCAAGGTCGGCCGCGGCCGCGGCCGGTTCGTCCTGTCGCAGATGGATCTCGGACCTGCTGAGCAGGACCTCCCACTGATCCTCCCGGTTGCCGATCTCCTCGCAGCGGACCAGCGCCTCCGTCAGCACCGCCAGTGCCTTCTCCCGCTGGTCGAGCAGGCAGCGGGCGCGGCCGAGCGCGGCCAGCGTGATGCTCTCGCCGTAAAGGTCGCGATCGGCCCGCCGGATGGACAGGCACCGTTCGAAGCGGTCCACCGCCTCGGTGTACCGGCCCAACCGGAGCAGGACTTCACCCAGGTTGTGCGCGACCATCCCCACGCGGTTCGACCCGTGCGCCTCGAGCAACAGCAGGCCCGCGCTGATGTGGTCGAGGGCCCCGTCGAGATCTCCGGTCTGCATGCACAACCAGCCGAGGTTGTGCAGCGCCAGTCCTTCCTCCCCGCGCTCGCCCACGTCACGCCATAGAGTCAGCGCCCGGCGCAGGAGGCCGTGCGCCGCCTCGGCCTGGCCGGACCTCCACTCCACCAGGCCCAGCGTCGACAGCGTGGACGCCTCCGCGGCGCGGTCACCGTCACGCCGCGCGACCTCGATGGCGAGCCGCGCGATGGTCTCGAGCTCCCGCCAGTAGCCGCTCTTCATCGCGATGGCCTTGATCAGGGCCATCAGCTCGGTGACGAAGCCGCCCGGGCCCCCTTTCGCCGCCTGTACGGCCGCCGCCACCAGGCAGGGCAGCTCCGTGTCCAGCCACCGCACGGCCTCGGCGGGATCCCGCAGGTCCACACCGGATTCGCGGGCACCCCCGCCGGCGGACACCAGGTGCGGTTGCAGCAGACCCTGCAACTGCCGGCCGCGGTCGAGGTACCAGTCCAGAGCCCGTCCGACCGCCTCCGTGCGCTCCTTCGGCGCGTCATGGGCGGCGGCCAGCTCCGCGGCGAAGAGCCGCAGCAGGTCGTGCATACGAAACCGGCCGTCGCCGGCCGGCTCGAGCAGCCGCGCCTCGGTGAGCTCGTCGAGCGCGGCCTCTGCCGTCGTCTGGTCGACATCGGTCAGCGCGGCGGTGAGCTCGACGCCGACTTCGGGCACCTCCAGCACGCCGAACGCGCGGAAGGCCGCTTTCGCGTTGCTTGTCAGCGTTCCGTACCCCACCTCGAAGCAGGTTCGCACGCGCAGGTCGGCCGCCTGGAGCTCGTCCAGCCGCCGCTGCGGGCCGCTCAGCCGCTCGCTGAACCGAGCGAGCGGCCAGTCGGGCCGGCCCGCCAGCCGGGCGCCGGCGATGCGCAGCGCCAGCGGATGGTAGCCGCACCAGCGCGCGATCTCCGCGGCCGCTTCCGCCTCGGCCGTCACCCGCTCCGGACTGGCCAGCAACGTCAGCAGGCGCACCGACTCCGCCTCGTCGAGCATGCCGACGGCGATCGGTACGGCGTCCACGGTGGTCAGCGCGGCGCGGCTGGTGACCAGCGCCGCGCAGCCGTTGCCCGCCGGCAGCAACGGCGCCACCTGGGCGGCGCCGACGGCGTTGTCGAGGACGACCAGGACTCGCCGGTCGGCCAGCAGCGACTGGTAGTGGGTGGCCGCCTCCGCCGGTGCCGCCGGGACGTCGCCGGGCGGCACTCCCATCGCGCGCAGGAAACGGCCGAGCACCTCGGCCGGCCCCAACGCCGGCAGGCCGGGCGTGGATCCCTGGAGATCGACGTAGAGCTGCCCGTCGGGATAGCGGTCGGCCATGCCGTGTGCCGCCTTCAGGGCGAGCGCCGACTTTCCCGCACCGCCGGGGCCGTGCAGCGCCACCACGGGTGGGCCCGTCCCGCCGTACAGGATGGTGTGCAGCTGGGCCAGTTCGGCCGAGCGGCCCACGAACACCGTGGGAGCCCGCGGAAGCAGGCGTGGACGCGGGCGCCCGTCATTGACGGGCACGGCCGCGGCGTCACGATCGGCTGTCAGCAGGTCGGTGTCCCTGCGCAGGATCGCCTGGTGCAGCCGGCGCAGGTCCGGCCCGGGATCGATGCCCAGTTCGTCGGCCAGGATCCGGCGGGCGGCGCCGAACGCGTCCAGTGCGCCGACCACGTCACCACTGCGGTAGAGGGCCACCATGAGCTGACCGTGCAGCCGCTCGCGCAGCGGATACTGCGCGATCACCTCGCGCAGCCGCGTGGCCGCCGTCGTGTTTCTCCCGAAAGCCAGCTGGATGTCCGCGTGTTCCTCAATCACCCCCAGGTAATGGTCGGTGAGGCGGGCGATCACCTCACGCAGGCTGGGTCCCAGCGGCACGTCCTCCGCCGCCGTCCCCTCCCACAGCGCCAGGGCCCTGGTGAAGGCCTCCTCGGCGGCGCGCAGATCGTGCCGGGCCAGAGCCTGGCGACCCTGCGCGGACAGCGCCTCGAACTCGAAGAGGTCCAACTCCTCCGGTCCGACCCGCAGCAGGTAGCCGACGTCCGAGGTGACCAGCCGCTCCTCGTCCGGTAACAGCCTGCGCAGCTGCATGAGGTAGGTGCGCAGGTTCGCCACCGCGGAGCGGGGTGGCCGCTCGTCCCACACCTCCGCCACCAATGACCTGATCGGGACGACGTGACCCGCCCGGGTCAGCAGCATGGCGAGCACGGTGCGTTGCTTGGGCGCCGTGATTCTGACCGGCGATCCGTCGAGCTGGATCCGCATCGGGCCGAGTAGTCGAAACCGCACCATGTACCGGCTTTACAGCGGTGGCCCGCCCAACCGGCGCAGCGCGACGCCGAGCAAGCGGTCGGCGTCGAAGAACCCGCGTTGCCGGGAGTCGACGCTGTCGGCGTTGTCACCCAGGACGACCAGCGCGCCGGGGGGCACCCGGGTGACACTGTCGTCGATCCCCGGCGGCACCGGGTCTCCGGGTAACGCGACGGCACGCTTGATGTTCCACTGCCGGCCGTCCGGGCCCCCGGGTCCGAGCTCCACGGGAGTCAGCGGCGGCTCGAGCACGACCACGTCTCCCGTGCTGACCTGGTCGATCCGGAGCCTGCGCACCAGGACCCGATCGCCGTCGGACAGCGTCGGGGCCATGCTCGTCCCCTCGACCGTGACCACCACGTAGCGTCCTCGCGCCCACAGGGCGGCCGCCATCGCCGCCAGTAAGACCCCACCGATGATCAGCTTCATCGCGCTCTTTCCCCGGTCGGCCCCGCAAGGGGCGAGTCTTTCCCGCGAAACGATCTCCGTTGGGACGCCGGCCTGTCAAGGCGCCGGCTAGCCGACGGGGCCCAGCTCCGCGCGTACCGCAGGCACGACTTCCGCAGCGAAGCGGGCGATCTGCCGCGCATGGTCGGCGTCCGGCCAGTAAACGAAGCCGTTCATGCCGTAGTCGCGTACGACCGACACGATCTGCTCGACCCACTGGCTCACCGATCCCCGGAACGGGTCGGTGGACTCAGGGCCGATGAGGCCGTTGAGGTTGTAGACCTTGCGGAGGCCCGCGGGGTCCCGCCCGGCCTCCCGGGCGGCGTCGTCGAACCGGGCCACGGCATCACCCAGCCGGTCCAGGCCCAGAAAGTTGTACGAGGGCAGCCACCCGTCCGTCTTGGCGGCGGCCAGCGCGAGCATGCGGGGACCATAGGCGCCCAGCCAGATGCCGAGGCCGGGGGAGGGGGAAGGACCGGGGTCGGCGCCGGAGATGTGGTAGTGCGTGCCCTCGAACCGGACGGCGCGCTCGCCGCTCCACATCAGGCGGATGACCTCGATCGCCTCCTCCAGCGCGGTCACCGCCTCCTTGGCGCTTCGGCGCGGTCCTCCCATCGCGGCGATCGCGTCCCATAGGGCGCCCGCCCCGAGGCCGAGCTGAACCCGCCCGCCGGTGAGCACGTCCAGCGTGGCGGCCGACTTCGCCAGCATGGCCGGGGGCCGCAGCGGAAGGTTGGCGACCGTGGGCACGAAGGTCACCCGCTGGGTCGCGCTCGCGAGGTGACTGATCAGCGTCCACGCGTCGTAGAACGCGGGCTCGTACGGGTGATCCTGGATGGTGACCAGGTCCAGACCGGCCAGCTCCACCTGCCGGGTCAGCCGCAGGGGGGATTGCGGGTCGGCCCAGATGGGATCCACGTTCGCGCCGAACAGCACGGGCAAGACCATGAGGCTCAGTGTACCCAACGCCCGCCCGTAAGATCATGAAATTTCTCTCCCAGGCACCCGATGAGCCATGACGACCGGCTACAGCCGACTATGCGCGGCTCTCCTTCCTTTCAACGTGCTGCACCTCTTCTGGGGCCTTGTCCGTCGAGGGACGCCGCGACGACACTGATCATGGCGGCCGGGCGGAGCGGTGCCCGGCGGACGCCGAGTGCCGGGTTCGAGGAGCAGGGCTCGTGCCGCCCGCTCATGGCGCGGCCGCCCGGTGCCGTGACCGGGGGCGCAGGCGTAGTGACGTCGAGGAGGCGTGATGTTGATCGCTTTGACGTTGGTTTCGGCTCTGGTCGCCGGGCTTTTATCCCCGGCGGGCCAGGGGACGGCGCCGGAGCGGTTGGCGGTGCCCGGTGCCGAGCACCTGGTTGCGACCGCGCTGGATGATCTGACCACGGCGGGCACGGTGGCGTCCGGGCACACCGATCCGGCGGACTGGGCCGGGTTGCACGCGTCGAGCACCGTCAACCCGGCGGGTGTTCCGGGTATCCAGCTCGACGGCTATTTTCCGGACACTTCTGCGACGAACACCAATCACGGGTGGAACCACGACGCGCAGTTCGTGATCCGTCTGCCGGACCAGTGGAACGGCGGTCTGATCGTCACCGGGGCGCCGGGCAACCGGGAGCAGTACGCCAACGACTACACGATTTCGGACTACGTGCTGTCGCGGGGGTATGCGTTCGTCGCGACCGACAAAGGCAACACCAGTCCGGAGTTCCACACCGACGGCAGCGGTCCGGGCGATGCGATCGCCGAGTGGAACCAGCGGGTGACGGAGCTCACCGTGGCGGCCAAGGAGGTGATCCGGCAGCGGTACGGCCGGCCGCCGACGCGTACGTTCATGATGGGCATGTCCAACGGGGGCTATTTGGTCCGGTGGCAGCTGGAGAACCGCGGGTGGCTGTATGACGGCGGCGTCGACTACGAGGGGACGCTGTGGAGCGTCCAGGGCGACAATCTGCTGACGTTCCTGCCCCAGGCACTCCGGGCGTACCCCGGCAACCCGGCGGGGGTGCACGCGGCGGGCTTCCCGGAGGGGTCGGAATTCTTGTGGCCTTTCCATTTTGCGAACTTCTGGCAGCTGACGGCGCGGATCTATCAAAAGGAAATGGATCCTTCGTATACGGGGGATCCAGCCGATTACGACTACCATGCGCGCAAGCCGTACGCGGCGGTGGCGAAGGTCGCGCTGACGGGGCGGATCACCAAGCCGTTGATCACGTTGCACGGCACGCTGGACGCCCTGCTGCCGATCTCCAAGGACTCCGACCAGTACGCCAGGATGGTGGGGCCGGATCGGCCGTTCCGGTATTACCGGATCGAGGGTGGCACCCACTTCGACGGTCTGGTGGACAGCCATCCGGGCAGGCTGACGCCCATGGTGCCGGCGGTGCGCGACGCCCTGGTGGAGCTGGAGCAGTGGGTCGGCCGGTGAGCCCGCGCGCGATTCGGTGCGCAGAATTCCGCAAGCCCGGATAAACACGGCCTCCGTCGCCGCCGTATCGTCTCCCCAGAATGTGCCTGCCTTTCGGGAGGACGATGTGCGCACGCACGTCGAGAAGCATGTCACGGAAATCTGGAACGCCGCACTCGGCGGTGCGGCGGGCGCCACATTCGGCGAACTCGGCGGAAAGGCGCTCGCGGCCGTGCGAATGGCGGCCGAAATCGAGAACCGGCTCGGCGTCGCGATCGAGCCGGTCGCCCTGCTGCGTGGCGCCACGCTGGATGCCCTGCTGGAACAGGTCACGGCCAAGGCTAGTTGACCCCTGGCTGCTACGACTCGGCTAAGAGGTCCGCGTACGGTGCGTGGACTTCGCGGCTGGAGGCCGCCTTCAGCTGCTCGCGCAGCGACTCGCCGGCCTGCTCCCCGACCTGCTCGATCAGCTCGCGCACCCGCGACCGAGCCATCGCCGCCGCGTCCTTGTCGACGACCTCGCACAGCATGAGAAGGGTTTCCGCCTCGAGTAACGGAATGCGCATCTGACGGAACAGGGCGGCCGCCTTGTGCAGGCAGTTGGCGGCCTCGGACGCCTGGCCCGCCGCGAGCGCCAGCTCGCCGAGACCGGCCAGGGAGTGCGCCTCCGCGAGCCGGTGGCGCGAGCGCTCGGCCCGGGTGAGCGCCTCGCGCAGCAGCGGCCCCGCCTCCTCCAGCCTGCCCTGCCGCAGCCGGGCCACGCCGAAGCCATGCAAGGCGAACGCCTCTCCGATGGTGTCGCCGATCTCCTGCACGACCGCCAGCGACTCCTCGAACGTACCCGCCGCGATGGCGACCTCGCGCGCCCGCAGGTGGACGTGACCCATCCGGTGCAGCACCTGGGCGGTCACCCGCCGGTTGCCGCCGGACTTGCTGCGTACGAGGGCCTCGGTGAGAAGCATCTTGGCGCCGTCGATGTCGTCGCAGTCGACCCGGATCTGGGCGAGGTTGTGCAGGGTGTGCGCGGCGCCGATCTGGTCGCCGATGGCGGAGAAGATCTTCAGCGCCTGTTCGAGGTGGGTCACCGCCCTGTCCATCTGGCCGTTCATGCGTTCGAGGACGGCGATGTCGCGGGTCGTCCTGGCCGTCTGCAGCTCGTCCCCGACCTCCTGGAAAAGGGAGAGCGCCGCCTCGAAGTCCCCCGCGGCGTCGTCGAAGCGCTGTTCGATCAGTGACAGCGAGCCTCTCGCGTACAGCATCTCGGCCTGGCCGCGCTTGTCCTCGCCGGAGCGTGCGGCCTCCAGGGCGATCTCGTGCGTCTCGCGCCAGTCGTCCAGGTAGACGCGCAGCTCGAAGAAGGCTTCGGCGTTCATCGCCAGCCGCCAGCAGAGCTCCACGAACCCGGCTTGCGCCGCCTGCCTGACGCCGGCGAGCAGGACGTGGCGCTCGCGCTCGAACCAGGCGATCGGCTTGGCGACCAGCCGCTCGACCAGTTCGTCCGGCAGCGGCGAGTCGATCTCGGCCGGTGGGTACGACGTGGGCGGCGGACCGTACTCGCGGCGGCGGGCCGCCATGGTCAGGTGGAGCAGGGCGCTGAGCACTCGGGCCAGCGCGTCGGCGCGCATGGCGGGAGTCTCCTCGGCGGCCAGGCGCTCGCGGGCGTACACGCGGATGAGATCGTGGAAGCGGTACTGGACGCCGACGTGCCGCCCGGTGCCCAGAACCTCGATGAGCTGGGCGTCGGCCAGGTCGTCGAGGAGGTCTTGGACGTCGGCCAGCGGCTGGTCGAGCAGGGCGGCGCTGGTCCAGGCGGAGAAGATGTGGGCGTCGAGTATCGCCAGCCGCCGGAAGAGGCGGCGCGCCGGCTCGCTGATGGCCTCGTAGGTCAGCGACAGGCTGGCCCTGATGCCCATTTCGCCGTGCATGAGCTCGTCCAGCCTGCGGGCCTCGTCCCTGAGCCGCTCCACGAGCTGTTCGACGCCCCAGTGCGGCCGGGCGGCCATGCGGGCGCCGGCGATGCGCAGGGCGAGGGGGAGATGGCCGCACAGCTCGGCGAGCGCGGCGGCGGCCTCGGGCTCGGCCGACACCCGATCCGCCCCCGCGATACGGGAGAGCAGGTCGATCGACTGAGCCAAGTCGAACAGGTCCACGTCCACCTGGGTCGCGCCGGCCAGCCCGCCGAGTCTGCTGCGGCTGGTGACGAGGACGGCGGAGGCGGGGTTGCCCGGCAGCAGCGGCAGCACCTGGCTCTCCGATGCCGCGTCGTCGAGCACGATGAGCATGCGGCGGTCGGCCAGGAGCATGCGGTACATCTCCGCCCGCTCCTCAAGGGTCTCCGGGAGAGCGGTGCCCGGCACGCCCAGTGCCCGCAGGAATCGTTCGAGTACCTGCATCGGGCTCACCGGGCGGGAGACGCCGCCGTGCATGTGGGCGAAGAGCTGCCCGTCGGGGAAGTGGCCGGCCACGCTG
Organism: Nonomuraea sp. H19; assembly: GCF_052068215.1. Classification (NCBI taxonomy): domain Bacteria; kingdom Bacillati; phylum Actinomycetota; class Actinomycetes; order Streptosporangiales; family Streptosporangiaceae; genus Nonomuraea; species Nonomuraea sp. H19. The sequence continues at coordinate 702,996 of NZ_JBQHCV010000001.1, forward strand.
TGCGCGGTGTGCACCGCGACGGTGGTCTTGCCGATGCCGGCCCGGCCGGCGATGGCGACGATGGGTACGGCGAAGCGGGCGGCGCCGTCGGGTGGTTCCGTCAGCCTCTTCTTGATCTCGTCGATCTGGCTCTGGCGGCCGATGAAGTCCGCGATGCCGGCGGGCAGCATGCCGGGGACGGAGGAGTGGGTGAGCCGCTGCTCGAGGATGATCTGCGTGGGTGGCGTGGGCGGGGCGAGGCTCTCATCGGCCGTGAGGATGGCCGATTCGAGCTGCTGTAACCGCTCGTTGGGCTCGATCCCCAGCTCTTCGATCATCATGCGCCGCGCGTCGCGGTAGACCTGGAGGGACTCCGCCTGCCGGCCGGAGCGGTAGAGGGCGGTCATGAGCTGGGCGATGAACCGCTCGCGCAGCGGGTGGACGCTGACCAGGCCGGTGAGCTCGCCGACCAGCTCGTGGTGGCGGCCGAGCTCCAGTTCGAGCTCGATGCAGTCCTCGTTGGCGGTGATGCGCTGCTCGGTGAGCTGGCCCGCGATGGCCTGCAGCAGCCTGCTCTCGATGCCGTCGAGTGCGGGGCCGCGCCACAGCCCGAGCGCCTCCCGATAGTGCTGGATGGCCTCGTCGAGGTTGCGGCCGTTGCGGAGCTTGCGCGCCTTGGCCAGGAGGCTCTCGAAAACGCGGGCGTCGATCTTGTCGGGGTCGGCGCGGATCGCGTAGCCCTGTGGCTTGGTCACGATCGTGTTAGGGTCGCCGTGCGCCTCGAACAGCCGCCGCAGCCCCGAGATGCAGATCTGCACCTGGGCGCGCGAAGTGGCCGGGGGCTCGTCGTCGTAGATGGCTTCCATCAGGCGGGACAGCGCGACCGGCCGGTCCGCGTTCAGGAGGAGGGTCGCCAGTGTGATTTGCTGCCGCGTGCCCCCGAGTTCGATAGTTTTTCCACTCTGGGTGACTTCGAGTGCCCCCAGTAGTCGAAACTCCACGCACATCTCCTTGATGATGCCTCCACCCAATGGCGAACCTCACGCCCCTGGCTGAACGAAGCAGGCCGGCATTAGGCAGGCACCGTAATTGAGATTATGGCTCCTAAGTGCCTGGTGGGATGCTTCCGATAACAAGATCGGTATGCATCCTGATGATGTCTCCCCCGAGAGAAGTTCGACCGATTTGGGGTTTAGACTACAGTGTTGGTAGATCCACGGCCACTCTGTATTCTCTGTGCCCGCCGAATGATTCTTAGCGCGCGCGCCCCAGCATGTGACGGCCAATAAGAACCCCGTATAACGCGAAACGGCCGGGACCAGTGGTCGCCGGCCGCTTCGCCAGGTGTTCCGTCTAGCCAAGTGGTCATCAGCCCCAGGGCTCGGCGTCGGCGGGCGCGACGCCCCACGGCTCGGCGTCGGCGGGTGCGGCGCCCCAGGGCTCGGCGTCGGCCGACGTGGGCACGGGGGAGGCGGTCGCCGCCAGCGCGGCCGGGCTCGCCGCCACGAGGGTGCCCGCGGCGGCGGCCGCGACGATGATCGACATGCGGATCCTGCCGGCGTTCCTGGCGATGATCGAGCCCATGGTGCCTACCTCCGGGTGGATGTCGCGGCGGTGTCTTCGCCGCTCGCCACAGACGCTCACACCGGCCGCCATCGGCCCCATATCGGCGCGCTTCCGGCGCGCCATCGAAGCAGGTCAATGGCCGTTGCGGGCCGAGCCTCCCGAGGAAATCCAGCACTCTCGGATAAGCCGCGGCGCGATCCCGCCGTGCCGCGATATCCGGCCGATAGCGAGCCGAAGCCGCGGGGATAGCGAGCCGAAGGTGCGGGGATAGCGGGCCGCGACAATCTTTGACGCGAGCCCGGGTGGCGCGAGTATGCGGCGGGTCACTCGGGTGGCCAACACCACGGGTGGGGCAACCCGGAAGAACAGCGATGGAACTTCTGAACAGGTGGCGTTAGATGGGCCTTGACGTACAGGCGTTGGACAGCGTCTACGGTCGGCCGGCCGCCAGCGTGGACGTGCGTCTGGACCGTGCCGACAACGGCCAGTGGGTGGTCGACGCCCGGGCGGTGACGGATCACGAGGGGCGCGTCAAGGAGTGGCGCGGTCACAAGCTCGACCGCGGCCTGTACCGCATCGTGTTCGGAAGTGATCGCTACTTCGTCGGTCTGGGTCTCAGCGCCGCCTATCCGGAGATCGTCGTCGTGTTCCGCATGATTGACGAAGCCTGCACCTATCAAATTCAGGTTCTGCTCTCGCCGCACTCCTATTCGGCCTATTTCGGCTCGTTCAACTGAGGGTGGTTCGCGAGCAGTGAGGGATCCGCGATGAAGATCAATCGCTATGCCGCATTTCCGAAGATCTCGCTCGACGACCGCCGCTGGCCCGCGGCCACGATCAACGCCGCGCCGCGCTGGCTCTCGACCGACCTGCGCGACGGCAACCAGGCGCTGGCCAGGCCGATGAGCCCGGAGCGCAAGCTGGCCATGTTCGAACTCCTGGTGAGCATGGGATACCAGGAGATCGAGGTGGGCTTCCCGTCGGCCAGCCAGGACGACTACGACTTCGTCCGCCTCCTCGTCGAGGAGGAGCGCATCCCCGACGGCGTGCGCATCACGGCGCTCGTGCCGGCGCGCGAGGAACTGATCGAGCGCACCATGGAGAGCCTGCGCGGGGCGTCCACGGCGACCCTGCACCTCTACCACGCCACCTCGCCGGCGGTCCGGCGGCTGGTGTTCGGGATGGACCGCGAGCAGTGCCGGGATCTCGCCGTCCACGGGACCCGTACGGTCATGGCGTACGCGGACAAGCTCATCCCCGACTGCGACCTGGCCTTCCAGTATTCTCCGGAGCACTTCAACGACACCGAGCTGGACTTCTCGCTGGAGATCTGCGAGGCGGTCATGGACGTGTGGGAGCCCGGACCGGACCGGCCGATCATCCTCAACTTCCCCACGACGGTCGAGCGCTCGACGCCGAACGTCTTCGCCGACCAGATCGAGTGGATGCACCGCAACCTGTCCAGGCGCGAGCATGTCTGCCTGTCGGTGCACCCCCACAACGACCGGGGCACCGGAGTGGCGTCGGCGGAGCTGGCCCTGCTCGCCGGCGCCGAGCGGATCGAGGGCTGCCTGTTCGGGAACGGGGAGCGGGCTGGCAACGTGTGCCTGGTCACGCTCGGGATGAACCTCTACACGCAGGGCATCGAGCCGGGCATCGACTTCTCGGACCTGGACCGGGTCCGCCGGATCGTGGAGAGCTGCACCGGCATCCCGGTGCCCCCGCGTCACCCGTACGGCGGCGACCTGGTCTACACCGCGTTCTCCGGCACGCACCAGGACGCGATCAAGAAGGGCATCGACGCGATGGAGCAGGAGGCCGCGCGGGCCGGGCTGCCGCCGTCGGAGCTCCCGTGGAGCGTGCCGTACCTGCCCGTCGATCCCAAGGACGTGGGGCGGACCTACGAGACGATCGTGCGCATCAACAGCCAGTCGGGCAAGGGCGGCCTGGCCTACGTGATGAGCGCCAGGCACGGGCTCACGCTGCCCCGGCCGCTGCAGATCGACTTCGCCCAGGTGGTGCAGGCGCTGGCGGAGGCCGAGGGCGGCGAGATCCGGCCGGAGCGGATCCGGGAGGTCTTCGAGGCCACGTACGCCGTCGCGCAGGGTGCGCCGGCGGCGGAAGGCGCCGTCGCCGAGCTGTACATCGACGGCCCGGAGTACGACGCCGGCCCCGCCTGGGCCGGCACGCTGAGGACGTTGCGCTCGGCCCTCGCCGTCAAGGGCTTCGACGTACGCGCGGTGCACCACATGGGCGGCCTGGCCGGCGGCCGCGAGGAGGTGGCCGTCTACGCCCAGTGCAGGCTCGGCGGCCGGACGGCGTGGGGCGCCGGGATCCGGGGCGACATCACGAGCGCCGCGCTGGAGGCCGTCGGGTCGGCCGTCGCCAGGACGTGGTCGGCTCCGGCGGCGGTGCCCGAGCCCGGCCGGGTGCGCCCGCCGGCCGAGTCCGAATGCCGTCGTCAGCGCCAGGTTCCCGCCCGGGCACGGCGGATGATAGCCGGACGATAAGGAAGCGATGGTCCCCCGGCATAGCGTTCGAACCAAGCCGATGAGGGACCGGAACCCGAGGTGAGGATCATGAGGCGAACCCAGGCGAGGAAGCGGAGACCACGCGCTCGTGGCGGCTTCCGGTACTGGCTCGACCTGCGGACACCGTCGGGCCGAGTCCTGCCGATCTGACAGCGGCGGCAACTCGAGAGGAGACGGCCGTGGGACTGATCGAACGACAGGAGGAGCTGGCTGCTCTGGAGTCGCTCCTTGCCAACGCGGTGCTGAGCAGGGGCAGGATCGCCCTGGTCAGCGGGGCTGTCGCGACGGGAAAGAGCTCGCTGCTGCGCTCCGTGGCCGAGCAGGCCATCGAGCTCGGCGCGCTGGCGGTCTCGGCGACCGCCTCGCTCATGGAGCGGGACCTGCCGCTGGGCGTGCTGCGCCAGCTCGTTCAGGACGCGCCGCTCGTGGAGACCGACCGTGAGCGGGCGATGGCGCTGCTCGAGGAGGGCACGCAGGCCGCGAGCGTGGTCGGCTCTGATGCCGACCAGCTCATCGACGCGCAGGTCGTCCACTCACTGTGCACGGTCCTGCTGGACCTGTCCGAGCGGTGCCCGCTGGTGATCGTCGTCGACGACGTCCACCATGCCGACCGCGCCTCGCTCCTCTGCCTGGCCTACCTCGCCCGGCGGGCCAGGAACGCCAGAATCGTGGCCGTGTTCGCCCACTCGGACCGGATGCGGTGCGCCGACGCCTACTTCGAGACGGACCTGCTGCGGCAGCCCCACTGCCGCCGGCTGCAGCTTTCACCCCTGTCGCCCGAGGGCGTCGAGGAGCTGATGGCCGAGCGGCTGGACGAGGAGGCGGCCGGGCGATTCGCCAAGGAGTGGTACGCGCTCAGCGGCGGCAACCCCCTCCTGGCCGGTGCCTTGGTCGACGACTACAGGGAGTTCCTGCGCGCCGTGGGCGAGCCGCCCGTCGAGCCCGTCGCCGGCGACCAGTTCGGCCAGGCCGTGCTGTCCTGCCTGCAGCGCGGCCACCCGCAGACCATGCAGGTGGCGCGCGGGCTGGCGGTGCTCGGCGAGACCGACGGTCTCGACCGGCTGCTCGACATCCCGCTGATCGACATCAGCAGGGAACTGCTCTCGCTCAGCGCGGCTGGACTGGTCGCCGGCCGCGACTTCCGCCACCAGGCCATCTGCCGCGCCGTCCTGGCGGGGACGGACCCGCAAGAGCGGATGGACCTGCACCGCAAGGCGGCCAAGGTGACCCACGACGCGGGCATGACGCCCTGCGTGGTCGCCGACCACCTCCTGCAGGCCTCCAAGCTGGAGGACCCCTGGGTGCTGCCCACCCTGGAAGAGGCGGCCATGAACGCGCTGCGCGGCGGCCAGGTCGAGTCCGCGGTCGCCTACCTGCGGCTGGCCTGGCGGGAGTGCACCGACGAGCAGCACCGCCTGAAGATCACGACGATGCTCGTACGGGCGGAATGGCGGATCAACCCCGCCGCGCCCGCCGGGCACCTGGCCGAGCTCGCCGAGGCGGTGAACCGGGGCAGTCTGCACGGCGGGGACATCATCGTGCTGGCGCGCGCCCTGCTGTGGCACGGGCGCTTCGACGACGCCCGCGACGTGCTGGAGCAGCTCAGCGACGAGCGCGAGAGCGTCGATCACGAGACGCTGGCCGAGATGGTCGTCGCCCAGCTCTGGCTGCGCGTCACCTACCCGCCGCTGCTGGCCGGCGCCCCACGCCCGACCGGCCGGCGCGCGTTGGCCGGCATGGTGTCCGTGGCCGTCAACCGGCGGGTGGAGGCCACGCTCGCCCTGGCCGAGGTCCTCACCCGCGGTCCGCGCGAGGAGAGCTTGAACGCCGTGGAGCGCATCCTGGAGGACTCCCATCTCGACGAGATGTCGATGGACACCGTGGAGAACGCGTTGCTCGCCCTCACCTACGCGGGCCGCTTCGACTGCGCGGTCCCGGCGTGCGACATGTTCAGCGCCGAGGCGATGTCCAGGCAGGCCCCCAGCAGGCAGGCCAGGCTCGCGGCGATCCGCGCCGAGATCGCGATCCGGCAGGGCGACATGCCCGCCGCCGCCCACCACGCCCGCATCGCGCTCGACACCATCCCGATGAGCAGCTGGGGCGTCGCCATCGGCGGGCCGCTGAGCAGCCTCATCATCGCGCTGACGGCGATGGGCAAGTACGACGCGGTCCGCGAGTACTTAGACCGTCCCGTGCCGGAGACCATGTTCCAGACCCGGTACGGCCTGCACTACCTGTACGCCCGCGGGCGGTACAGCCTGGCGAACGAGTACTTCGCGCTGGCACTGCGCGACTTCCAGCGCTGCGGCGAGCTGATGGTCACCTGGAATCTCGACACGCCCGGCCTGATTCCGTGGCGCGCCGACGCGGGCGAGGCGTGCCTGCGCATGGGGCACCTCGAGGAGGCCAGGGAGCTCATCGAGACCCAGCTCGGCCTCTGCGGCGCCGACAGCCGCAGGGGCAAGGGCATCGCGCTGCGGCTGCAGGCCGCCGTCTCCGAGCCGGCGCGCCGCCCGGCGCTGCTGCGGCAGGCGACCGAGTACCTGCAGATGGCCGGTGACAGGTACGAGCTGGCCAGGGCGCTGTTCGACCTCGTCGAGGCGTACGACGCGCTCGGCGAGTACCGCCGGGCCCGGACGATCGCGGGCCGCGCCCAGGCCGCGGCGCGTGAGTGCCGGGCGGAGCCGATGATCAGCGCGCTGAGCCGGGCCGACGACCCGAGCGTCGTGCCGGCCCCGCTGCCGAGTGAGCTGATCGGCGTGCTGAGCGACGCCGAGCGGCGGGTGGCCGCGCTGGCGGCGGCGGGTTACGCCAATCGGGAGATCGCGGCGCGGCTCTACATCACGCTCAGCACGGTCGAGCAGCACCTCACCCGCACCTACCGCAAGCTGAACATCAGCCGGCGGGTCGACCTGCCCCTGGTCGTGGAGTTCGACGACCAGGTCGAGCACTGAGGGGGGCCTGCCGGACGGCAGGCCCGCCGCGGGTGGGCATCCACGGAGTTGCGCGCGCTCGCCGGCCGGATCCACGGTCGGAAGCGGGAGGTGCGCCATGGAACTGACCGTGGTCCGGGGGAACGCGACCCCCGAAGAGCTGGAGGCCGTCGTACGGGCCCTCACCATGCGCATGAGGGAGACCAGGGCCCGTGAGGACGAGCCGCCGTCCTGGGCGGACCCGTGCAGACTGGCGCGCGGGCCGAGCCGGGGCCGGTGGCCGCTCCAGGGCGACTGGCGGCTCAGCGGCTGGGCCGGCTGACTTCATCCGCATTTGTGCTATTCGTGGCCATTTTGGCCCACCACCGCAATCTGCGAAAAGCCCGCTCCTGTCACCGAACGCATCCTGATGAGGGTGCCCGACCCCGTCGGTTGGTGAGGAGAGGTCCACGATGTCGACATTGATCGGTTCGCTCCGCAGGCTGGTGCTCGCACCGTCCCTGAGTGAGGTGACCTTCCAGGGACGCGGCTTCCCCGTCATCCCGTCCGCGGAGACGGAGCGCCTGGAGGCGATCCCGCAGGCCGTCGTCTGCGGCTTCGAATGGGGCATTGACGCGCGCGACCAGTGGGAGGTGGAGCGCAGGCTCGCCATGGTGCGGGCCGACCTGCGCGGCTTCGCCTACGAGGGCGTGACCATGGCCTTCACGGTGCTCGACGCCATGGGCGGCGGCCGCCGCAGCCGCACGCGTGAGCTGCTGCTCGGCCCCGGGCAGCCGCACATCTTCCTCGCCTACATCGGCATCGGCTTCGCCATGGCCCGCCTGCCCAGGGTCCTGTGGAAGAAGGTGCTGCCCGATCTGACCGGCTCGCCGTACCACCCCGTGATGAGCTGGCTCGCGGTCGACGGCTACGGCTTCGACCTGGCCTACTTCCACACCCGGCGGTACGTCGACGAGCAGCGGGTGCCCGCGCCGTACCCGTGGCGGGGCGCGCCGGACTACTTCCCGCAGGCCGTGGACCAGGGCGTCGGCCGCGCGCTGTGGTTCATCCACGGAGGGCGGGTGCCGGACGTCGCCGCCGCCGTGCGGCGCTTCGCCCCCCAGCGGCAGGCGGACCTGTGGAGCGGCGTCGGCCTGGCCGCCACGTTCGCGGGCGGCTGCGGGAACGACGAGCTGGCCGCGCTGCGCGACGAGGCCGGGGAGCACCGGGACGAACTCGCACAGGGCTCGGTGTTCGCGGTCAAGGCCCGCCACTACTCCGGCCACGTGCCCGCACACAGCGAGGCCGCCGGAAACGTGCTCACCGGGCTGTCCGTCGCCGGCGCGGTCGCGCTCGCCGACGATACCGCGGTCGCGTCCGGCGCCTCCGGCCGCGTCCCGGATTACGAGCTGTGGCGTCGGCGGGTGCGCCTGCATTTCGCCGCGGAAAACGCGCCCCACTGACCCGCTGAATCGCTCGTATTTACCCAGGTAATTGTCGGCGGTCACTTCGCTGCTGCCCGAATTCGCCCTTTCTGGTGAGCACAACCGGAGTTGTACGGGCATTCGACGTCATGTGTCAATGGAAGAGAATATCTGCTGGTTGAGCGGTGAAGGGTTGATATGGCCGGCCTGCTGCGATCGCTGAGAAAGCGAATACTTACCCCGAATATCGCGGAGACGAAGCTTGCCGTCCGCGGTTTCCATGTGAAGGACGAGGCTGCCCGGGAGTTGCTGGAGACAATTGGTGAGATATTCCTCACCGGTTACGGGTACGCCGTCGAGTCGCGCACTCCCGCCGAAGCGGAAGAGCGGCTGGAACAGATCCCGGAGCGGTTCCGCGGATTCGCCTACGAAGGCGCGGGAATGGGATTCGCCGTCCTGGACTGCGCCACCTTCGGCGACCTGCGCAGGGTGAGGGGCTCACTCACCGGCGGCGGCGAGCGCCACAACTACATGATCTACGTCGGGATCGGGTGGGCCATGGCCAGACTGCCCAGATTCCTGTGGCCGAAGAGCGCCCTGTTCGACCCGCTGCTGCTCTGGCTCGTGCACGACGGCTACGGTTTCCACCAGGCCTACTTCCACACCGAGCGGTACGTCCACCAGCAGGTGCGGGAGACCCGTTTCCCCTGGCCCGCCGGCCAGGAGGCCTACGCGCAACGAGCCATCGACCAGGGCATCGGCCGCGCCCTGTGGTTCGTCGGCGGGACCGACGTCGAGCGGGTCGTCGCGCTGATCGAGAGCTTCCCCGCGCAGCGCCGCGCCGACCTGTACGCGGGCACCGGCCTGGCCGCCACCTACGCGGGCGGCGCCACCGACGAAGAACTGCGGGAGCTGCGTCACCAGGCCGGCGTCCACTACCCCCAGCTCGCCCAGGGCAGCGCTTTCGCCGCCGAGGCCAGGGTCCGGGCCGGGCTCCTCGTGCCGCACACCCGTCAGGCCACCCAGATCATCTGCGGCACCACGGCGGAGCACGCCGCCGAGATCAGCATCCAGACCCGCCCAGAGCCGTCCCTACCGGGCGGCTACGAGATCTGGCGGCAGCGCATAGCCGACACATTCGTCTCCCTAGGAGGTGTTACCCCGTGACCACGGTAGCCACCTGGCTGCGCAGGCAACAGGCGGGAGTCGTCGCCCTCGTGGTGATGGCCGCCCTGTTCGTGATAGGCCGCCCGTCCTTCGCTTCCGACGAGGCCAAGGCCGAGCTGGCGAGCGCGTACTCGTTCAAGCCGCTGAGCATCGCGCTGCCGGCGGACTACCCGCAGCAGACCATCCGCAAGGTGAACCAGCGCTACAAGCACATCGACGCCTGGATCTCCTCCGTCGGGGCCGGGATCGCGATGAACGACCTCGACATGGACGGTCTGTCGAACGACCTGTGCGTCACCGACCCCCGCATCGACCAGATCGTGGTGACCCCCACCCCGGGGGAGCGCTCCGACAGGTACCGGCCGTTCGCGCTGAACCCCGGGACGCTGCCGATGAACGAGGCCATCGCCCCCATGGGCTGCCTCGCCGGTGACTTCAACGAGGACGGCCGCAACGACATCCTCACCTACTTCTGGGGCCGCACCCCGATCGTCTACCTGGCCAAGGCCGGCGCCACGGCGCTGGCCGCCGACGCGTACGTGCCCACCGAGCTGGTGCCGGGCAAGGGCGGCGGCACCTACACCGGTCCGCAGTGGAACAGCAACACCGCCACCACCGCGGACTTCGACGGCGACGGCCACCTCGACATCTTCATCGGCAACTACTTCCCGCACGGCCCCGTGCTGAACGACAAGGTCAACGGCGGCGTCGAGATGAACGACTCGATGTCCCACGCGGTCAACGGCGGCGAGAACTACTTCTTCCGCTGGACCGGCGTCACCGCCGGAGCCCCGTCGGCGCCCACGTTCGACAAGCTCGACACCGTCCTGCCCACCGACGTCTCCAAGGGCTGGGAACTGGGCGCCAGTACCGCCGACATGGACGGTGACCAGCGTCCCGAGCTGTTCCTCAACAACGACTTCGGCCCCGACCGGCTGCTGTACAACCGGTCCACGCCAGGGCGGATCACGTTCTCGCTGGTCGAGGGCGTCCGCTCGCCGTGGGTGCCCAAGTCCAAGACGCTCGGGTACGACTCCTTCAAGGGCATGGGCTCCGACTTCGGCGACCTGAACGGCGACGGCCTCTACGACACCTTCGTCAGCAACATCACCACCTCGTTCGGCATCCAGGAGAGCAACTTCGCCTTCTTCAACACCGCGAAGGACAAGGCCGACCTCCGGGCCCAGCTCGACGACGGCGTGGCGCCCTTCGACGACCGCAGCGCGCAGACCCGCACCGCATGGACCGGCTGGGGCTGGGACGTCAAGATCGACGACTTCGACAACAGCGGCGTCCCCGCCATCGTCCAGGCGACCGGGTTCGTCAAGGGCGACGTGAACCGCTGGCCGCAGCTCCAGGAGCTGGCCACGGCCAACGACGGCGTGCTGCGCAACCCGCACTCCTGGCCCGTGGTCAACGCCGGCGCCGACATCGCGGGCAGCCAGACGCTCGCCTTCTTCGTCAAGGAGGAGAACGGCGCCTACGCCGACGTGGCCCCTCAGCTCGGCCTGGCCGTACCCGTACCGACCAGGGGGATCGCGACCGGTGACGCAGACGGCGACGGGCTGCTCGACCTCGCGGTCGCCCGGCAGTGGGACGCGCCGATCTTCTACCAGAACCAGAGCAAGCCGGCCGGATCGGCCATCACGCTCCAGCTCACCCACGAGACCGCCACCGGTGCGCAGGGCTCCCCGGCCGTCGGCGCCGAGGCGACGGTGACCGCCGGCGGGCGCACCGTGATCGGGCGCGTGGACGGCGGCAGCGGACACTCCGGCCGGCGCAGCCACGAGGTGCACCTCGGCCTCGGCAAGAACGTGATCGGACCGGTGACGGTCCACCTGCGGTGGCGCGACCGCACGGGACAGGTGCGCGAGCAGGATCTTCAGCTCTCTCCGGGCAGGCACGCCATCCAGCTCGGCTCGCAAGCGAAGGAGAAGTGACGTCATGGCCGCTGACAAGACAGCGAAGGCCGGTGGTCCGCCGCGCCACGACCCGAAGGTCGTCACGGCGTTGCGCAGGTTCGCCCTCTCGATCACGATCTTCAACATCCTCGGTTACACCGTCCTGGGCTTCGAGCAGCCGTGGACGTGGCCGCTGATCGCCCTCGCGACCGGCTACACCACCGAGATCGTCCTCGAATGGATCGGGGCCCGCGCGGAGGGCCGTCCGGCCCGCTTCCTCGGGAACGGCTTCCGCGGGCTGGTGGAGTTCCTCTACCCCGCGCACATCACCAGCATCGCGATGAACATGCTGATCTACGTCAACGACCAGGTCCTCGTGATGATGTTCGGGATCACGGTCGCGGTCGGAGCCAAGTGGGTGCTCAGGGCACCGGTGCGCGGGCGCCTGCGGCACTTCATGAACCCCTCCAACTTCGGAATCGCCGTGATCCTGCTGGTCATCCCCTGGGCCAGCATCGCGCCGCCGTACCACTTCACCGAGCACGTCACCAACCCGATCGACTGGATCATCCCCGTCGTCATCATCGTCGCGGGCACGATGCTCAACGCCAAGCTCACCAACCGCATGTGGTTGATCGTCTCCTGGGTGACCGTCTTCGCCCTCCAGGCTGTCGTGCGCGGCGTCATCCTCGACGACGTCTCGATCCTCGGCGGGCTGTCCATGATGACCGGCGTCGCGTTCGTGCTGTTCACCAACTACATGATCACCGATCCGGGTACGAGCCCGTCCAAGCCGCTGTCGCAGATCGCCTTCGGCGGCGGCGTGGCGCTGACCTACGGACTGCTGACCGGCATGAGCATCCCGTACGGGATCTTCTTCGCCACCGCCATCGTCTGCCTCGTCCGCGGCGGCTTCCTGTGGTCGCTGCGCATCGTCGAGCTGGCCCGCGAGCGCGACGCGGCCCGTGTCACCGCCGCGGCCGCCGCGGCGGTCGACTCCGCTGAGAAAGAGGTCGCGCGGGTATGACCAGGATCGCGATCGTCGGCCTCGCCTGCCGGTACCCCGATGCGGACTCGCCTCGCGCGCTGTGGGAGAACGCCATCGCCGGCCGCCGGGCCTTCAGGCGGCTGCCTGATGAACGCATGCGGCTGGACGACTACTGGGATCCCGATCCCACGACGCCCGACCGCTTCTACGCCAAGACCGCCGCCGTCATCGAGGGCTACACGTTCGACCGGGTCGCCCACAGGATCGCCGGCAGCACCTATCGCTCTGCCGACCTCACCCACTGGCTCGCCCTCGACATGGCGGGCCAGGCACTGGCCGATGCCGGGTTCCCGGGGGCCGAGGGGCTGCCGAAGGAGCGCACGGGTGTCGTCGTGGGCAACACGCTCACCGGCGAGTTCAGCCGGGCCAACGCGCTGCGGCTGCGCTGGCCGTATGTGCGGCGCACGCTCGCGGCCGCGCTCAGGGAGCAGGGCTGGGACGACGCCAAGCTGGCCGGCTTCCTGTCCGGCTACGAGGCCGCGTTCAAGAGCCCGTTCCCGCCCGTGGACGAGGACACCCTCGCGGGCGCCCTGGCCAACACGATCGCCGGGCGGATCTGCAACCACTTCGATCTCAACGGCGGCGGCTACACCGTCGACGGGGCGTGTTCGTCGTCGCTGCTCTCGGTGGTGACGGCGAGCAGGTCGCTGGCCGACCGCGACCTCGACGTCGCGATCGCAGGCGGTGTGGACCTGTCCATCGACCCGTTCGAGGTGATCGGGTTCGCCAAGACCGGAGCCCTGGCCAAGCACGACTTCCGGCTGTACGACCGGCACTCCAACGGCTTCTGGCCGGGCGAGGGCTGCGGCATGGTCGTGCTGATGCGCGAGGACGACGCCGTACGGGCGGGGCACCGGATCTACGCCACCATCGCCGGATGGGGCATTTCCTCCGACGGCAAGGGCAGCATGACCAGGCCGGAGGTGGCCGGATACCAGCTCGCGGTGCGCCGGGCGTACCAGATGGCCGGGTTCGGCATCGACACGGTCGCGCTGTTCGAGGGCCACGGGACCGGCACGGCGGTCGGCGACGCCACGGAGCTGACCGCGCTGTCACAGGCCAGAGCCCAGGCGGCGGACCCGGCGGTCGCGCCGGCCGCCATCGGCTCCATCAAGGGGATGATCGGGCACGCCAAGGCTGCGGCGGGGGTGGCCGGTCTGATCAAGGCCGTCATGGCGGTGCACGAGCAGGTGCTGCCGCCCACCCTCGGCTGCGTCGAGCCGCACGAGGTGCTGACCGGCGAGTCCGCGACGCTGCGTGCGCTGCGCGTGGCCGAGCCGTGGCCCGACGGGACTCCGCTGCGGGCCGGCGTCAGCGCCATGGGATTCGGCGGCATCAACTCGCACGTGGTGATCGAGAACACCGCGCCCCGGCGGCGCCTGGGACGCCGGACCAAGCTGCTGGCCTCCTCGCTGCAGGACGCCGAGCTGCTGCTGTTCGACGGCGGCTCGCCCGAGCAACTGCGCGAGCGGGTGGCGCGGCTGCACGACTACGTGCCCGCCGTGTCCTACGCCGAGCTCGCCGACCTCGCCGCCACGCTCCAGGGCGAGCTGCGCGGTCTGCCGTACCGGGCGGCCGTCGTCGCCTCCTCTCCTGAAGACGCGGAACGGCAGCTCGCGCGGCTGCTGGAGGCCATCGACTCGGGCGAGAGCAGGCTGCTCACCCCCGACGGCAGGGCCTTCTACGGCCACGCCGCCGGACCTGCCAGGCTGGGCTACCTCTTCCCCGGGCAAGGGTCGGGCCGCGCGAGCTCCGGCACCGGCGGCGGGGCGCTGCGCAGGCGCTTCGCCGACGTGGACGAGCTCTATGCCGAGGCCGCGCTGCCCTCGGGCGGCGACGTGGTGGCCACGGCCGTGGCCCAGCCCCGCATCGTGACGGGTTCCATGGCGGGGCTGCGGGCGCTGTCCATGCTCGGCATCGAGGCGGACGTCGCGGTCGGCCACAGCCTGGGCGAGCTCTCGGCCCTGCACTGGGCCGGCGTGATGGACGAGGACGGCCTCCTGCGGCTGGCCACCGGCCGCGGCCGGGCCATGACCGAGCACAGCGAGTCCGGCACCATGGCCGGCCTGCGTGCCGGGCCCGACGCCGTGACCGCCCTGATCGGCGACCTGCCCGTGGTGATCGCGGGATACAACGGCCCTGACCAGACCGTCGTGGCGGGCTCCGTGGCGGCGGTCGAGGAGGTCGGGCGGGCGGCCAGGGCGGCCGGCGTGAGCTGGACCAAGCTGAACGTCTCGCACGCCTTCCACTCGCCGCTGGTCGCACCCGCGGCCGCGGCCCTGTCCCGGTATCTCGAGCAGGAGCGGTTCGGCAGGGTTGGGCGCCGGGTCGTCTCCACGGTCACGGGGACCGCGCTCGCGCCGGACACCGACATCGCCGCGCTGTTGCGGGAGCAGATCACCGCGCCCGTACGCTTCACTCAGGCGGTCGAGCAGGCGGCACGGGACCTGGCCCTGCTCATCGAGGTCGGTCCCGGCCGGGTGCTCAGCGGGCTGGCGGCCGGGGTGACGGACGTGCCGGCGATCGCGCTGGACACCGATGACGAGTCGCTGACCGGGCTGCTGCGAGTGGTCGCCGCCGCCTACGTCGCAGGCGCCTCCGTGGCGCACGAGGAGCTGTTCCACGGGCGGCTGACCAGGCCGATGGAGATCGGGGCCGAGCTCTCGTTCTTCATGAGCCCGACCGAGCAGGCGCCGCGGATCTCCGTCGCGCAGGCGCCCGGGCAGCAGCCCGAGGAGCCGGCCGGCGCGCCCGCCGCCACGGCGGGGAAGCCCGGCGAGTCCACCACGGACCTGCTGCGCCGCCTGGCCGCCGCACGCGCGGAGCTGCCTCTGGAGATGGTCACCGAAGACAGCAAACCGCTCGACGAGCTGCACCTCAGCTCGGTCACCGTCATGCACATCATCGACCAGGCCACCCAGGAGCTCGGCCTGTCCGCCGGGCAGGCTCCCACGAACCTCGCCACGGCCAGCCTGCGCGAGCTGGGCGAGGCGCTGGACAAGCTGGCGGCCGAGCCGGGCAAGCGGGCGGTGACCGGAGTGACGGGCTCCGCCCCGTGGGTCCGGCCGTTCGCCGTCGATCTCGACGAGCTGCCCCTGCCGTCCCGGGCGGGCGCCGAGGAGAGCGGGCCGTGGCAGGTGTTCGCGGGCGCGGACTCGCCCATCGCCCAGCCGCTGCGCGAGGCACTCGAACGCGGGAAGGTCGGATCTGGTGTGCTGGTGTGCCTACCTCCGCAATGCGCGCCCGATGACGTCGAGCAGGCCCTGCTCGGCGCCAAGGCCGCCCTGGCCGGTGGACCGGGCACCAGGTTCGTCCTGGTCCAGCACGGACGGGGCGCGGCGGGGCTGGCCAAGACGCTCCATCTGGAGGCCGGCCTCCGGACTACCGTCGTGCACGTACCTGCGGTACCGGAGGCGGCCGGCTGGGTAGCCGCCGAGGTGGCGGCCACTGACGCCTTCGCCGAGGCGTACTACGACGACCACGGAGTGCGCCGGGTGCCCACCATGCGCGCGATGCCGGTACGGCCCGCGCGCACGGAGCAACCGCTGGGCCCGTCCGACGTCCTGCTGGTCACCGGTGGCGGCAAGGGCATCACGGCGGAATGCGCCCTGGCGGTGGCCGCCGACGGCGGCGCCGCGCTGGCCGTGCTGGGCCGCTCCGACCCGGCCGACGACCAGGAGCTCGCCGCCAACCTGCGGCGCATGGCCGACGCGGGGCTGGCCGTGCACTACGCCAGGGTCGACGTCACCGACGCCGGCCAGGTGCGGCGGGCGGTCGCCGAGGCGGAGCAGGTGCTCGGTCCCGTGACGGCGGTGCTGCACGGCGCCGGCCGCAACGAGCCCGAGGGGCTGGCCACCCTCGACATGGACGCCTTCCGCCGCACCTTCGCCCCGAAGGTCGACGGCCTGCGCAACGTGCTCGACGCGGTGGACGGCGACAGGCTGCGCCTGCTGGTCGCCTTCGGCAGCATCATCGGCCGGGCG
Organism: Nonomuraea sp. H19; assembly: GCF_052068215.1. NCBI lineage: Bacteria > Bacillati > Actinomycetota > Actinomycetes > Streptosporangiales > Streptosporangiaceae > Nonomuraea > Nonomuraea sp. H19. The sequence continues at coordinate 719,507 of NZ_JBQHCV010000001.1, forward strand.
GGCCTGCCGGGGGAGGGCCACTACGCGACGGCCAACGAGTGGCTGGCCGAGCTGACCCGCGAGGTGGCCGAGCGGCATCCGGGCTGCCGGAGCATCTGCATGGAGTGGTCCGTGTGGTCCGAGGTCGGCATGGGGGAGCGGCTGTCCGTCATCGACAGGCTGACCCGCCAGGGCGTCACACCCATCCCCGCCGACCGGGGCGTGGAGATCATGAGGCGGCTCGTCGCCGACCCCGGCACCTCCGGCGTCGTGGTCATCAGCGGGCGCACCGAGGGCATCCACACCGTCCGTTACGACCGGCCCGAGCTGCCCCTGCTCCGGTTCGTCGGCAAGCCGCTCATCCGCTACCACGGCGTGGAGCTCGTCACCGAGATCGAGGTGACCGACGGCACCGACCTCTACCTGGCCGACCACCACCTCGACGGCAACCTGCTGTTCCCGGCCGTGTTCGGGATGGAGGCCATGGCCCAGGCGGCCCTGGCCACCACCGGGCGGGCCACCACGCCGATCATCGAGGGGGCGGAGTTCCTGCGCCCGATCATCGTGCCGCCCGGCGGCAGCACCACGCTGCGCGTCGCCGCGACGGTCACCGAGGACGACGACACTCTCGCCCTCAGCATCCGCAGCGCGGACACCGGCTACGACGTGGACCACTTCAGGGCCGTGCTCCGCCTGACCGGCGACGGCGCCCCGGAAGGGCCGCCCGCGCAGGCCGGCGACGGCCTCGCGCCGGTCCCGCTCGACCCGGCGTCGGAGCTGTACGGGGACGTGCTCTTCCAAGGCAAGCGCTTCCAGCGGCTGGCCCGCTACCAGCGGGCCGAGGCCCGCGACGTCGAGGCCGACGTCGCGGTGCTGGACACGGGTGACTGGTTCGCCGCGTTCCTGCCGGGCGAGCTGCTCCTGGGCGACCCCGGCATGCGCGACGCCCTGATGCACGGCAACCAGGTCTGCGTCCCCGACGCCACCCTGCTGCCGACCGGCATCGATCGTATCCATCCTGGCGGCCCCGCGCTCGCCTCGGAGGACCGGCTCCGCTACTGCGCCACCGAGCGCAGCAGGGACGGCGACACCTACGTCTACGACATCGCCGTGCGCACGCGGGACGGGCAGGTCGTGGAGCGGTGGGAGGGTCTGCGGCTGCAGGCCGTGCGCAAGAAGGACGGCCGGGGTCCCTGGGTGGCGCCGCTGCTCGGGCCGTACCTGGAGCGGACCCTGGAGGACCTGACCGGGGTCCGGGTCGCGGTCTCCGTCGAACCGGGGCAGCAGGGCGAGGAAGCCCGCGAGGCTCTGGCCGCCGCACGCATCGCGGGACGCGCCCGCGGGGACACGGTCGCGTCCGCCCACATGGAGGGCCTGACGCTGTGCGTGGCGGGACCCGGCGTCATCGGCTGCGCGATCGCTCCCGTACGGGAGGCTCAAGAGCCGGCGGCGCAGCCGGCGCTCATCGAGCGGGTGGCGGCGGAGACCGGGGAACGGCCGGACACCGCGACGGCCCGCGTCTCGGCCGCCGTGCGCTGCCTGCGCCAGGCCGGGCTCGGCGACGCCGAGCCGCTCACGGTCACCCCGGGAGAGCGTGACGCGTGGGTGGTCTTCGCCTCGGCGGAGCTGCGCGTCGCCACGCTCGTGACGGCCGTGCGAGACGTTCCGGAGCCCGTCGTCGTCGCGGTACTCACCGAAGGACGGTCACAGTCATGAGCAAGTACTTCGAGTACGTCCACACGGTCGGCTTCGAAGAGACCAACATCGTGGGCAACGTCTACTACGTCAACTATCTGCGCTGGCAGGGCCGGTGCAGGGAGATGTTCCTGAAGGAGCGGGCCCCCGACGTGCTCGCCGACCTGCAGGACGATCTCAAGCTCTTCACGCTCAAGGTCGACTGCGAGTTCTTCGCGGAGATCACCGCCTTCGACGAGCTGTCCATCAGGATGCGGCTCACCGAGCTGGCGCAGACGCAGGTCGAGTTCGGCTTCGACTACATGCGGCTGAACCAGGACGGGACCGAGACGCTCATCGCCCGCGGCAGGCAGCGGGTGGCCTGCATGCGTGGGCCCAACACCAGGACGGCACCCGCCAGGGTTCCCGAGTCGCTGGTCAGGGCGCTCGAACCGTACGCGTCCTAGGACGGATTCAGGAGGTTTGCGTGCAACTCCACCCATCAACCACATCGCTCGAACAGTCGGACACCAAGGCGCTGCGGCGCGCGTTCGGTACCTTCGCCACAGGCGTCACCGTGGTGACGACCGGGGGAGACGTGCCGCACGCCATGACGGCCAACTCCTTCACCTCGGTGTCCCTCGACCCGCCGCTCATCCTCGTCTGCATCGACAAGAACGCGGTGATGCACCAGTGCCTCACCATGACGGGTACCTTCGGCGTGTCGGTGCTGGCCGCGCACCAGGAGAACGCGGCACGGCACTTCTCCAACCGCTACCGGGCGCTCGGCGCGGCCCAGTTCGAGGACGTCGACGTGGTGCAGGGCGTGTTCACCGGGGTGCCGCTCGTGGAGGGCGCCATCGCCCGATTCGAGTGCGAGCTCTGGCGTTGCTACGACGGGGGCGACCACACCATCTTCATCGGCAAGGTGCTCGCCCTCTGCCAGGACACCGACAGCGAGGGCCTGCTGGTCTACCGAGGCCAGTTCAGGGAGATCACCTCTGAACTGCGGGAGGTGTCGGCGTGACGGCCATCGGCACACGGGCCCCGGCGCGGGCGGCCCCGGCGGTACCGCCGGGGCCGCCCCGCCTGGCCGCGCCCGTGCTGTTCCAGCGGCTGGTCACCGACCGGCTCGGCCTGCTGTCCAGGGCCGCCGAGCGGTACGGCGACGCGGTCAGGATGACCATCGGTCCCAAGTCCATCTATCTGTTCAACCATCCCGATCACGCCAAGCACGTGCTGGCCGACAACAGCGGCAACTACCACAAGGGCATCGGCCTGTCCGAGGCCCGCCGCGTCATCGGCGACGGGCTGCTGACCAGCGAGGGCGAGCTGTGGAAGCGGCAGCGCCGGACGATACAGCCGCTGTTCCAGAACAAGCGGATCGCCCAGCAGGACACGGTCATCGGCGAGGAGGCCGGGCGGCTGGTCGAGCGGCTGCGGGCGCACGTCGGCGCCGGGCCGGTCGACGTGGCCAGGGAGATGACCGGGCTCGCGCTCGGCGTGCTCGGCCGCACCCTGCTCGACGCCGACCTCGGAGCGCACGCCTCGATCGGGCACTCCTTCGAGGGCGTGCAGGATCAGGCGATGTTCGAGATGGTGACGCTGGCCATGGTGCCGCTGTGGCTGCCGCTGCCGCTTCATCTGCGCTTCCGCCGCTCCCGCCGGGCCCTCTACCGCGCGGTGGACCTGCTGGTGGCTGAGCGGCTCGGCCGCCCGACCGACGGCGGCGACCTGCTGTCCCAACTGATCGCGGCCGCCAGGGAGGAGGCCGATCCCCGTGCCGCCCGCCGGCGGCTGCGCGCGGAACTCGTCACCGTGCTGCTGGCCGGGCACGAGACCACCGCGAGCACGCTGTCGTGGGCCTTCCATCTCCTCGACCGGCATCCGGAGGTGCGGGAACGACTGCGCGACGAGGCGGTCTCCGTCCTGGGCGACCGGGCGCCCGTGTACGAGGACCTGCACCGGCTCACGTACACCTCGATGATCCTCCAGGAGGTCATGCGCCTGTACCCGCCGGTGTGGGCGCTGACCCGGGTCGCGCAGCGGGACGACGAGGTGGGCGGGTTCCGGGTGCCCGCCGGGGCCGACGTGATGATCAGTCCGTACACGCTGCATCGGCATCCGGCGTACTGGGAGGAGCCGGGACGGTTCGACCCCGACAGGTTCGACCCCGGGCTCTCGTCCGTGCGGCCCAGGTACGCCTACATTCCTTTCGGCGCCGGGCCGCGGTTCTGCGTCGGCAATCACCTGGGCATGATGGAGGCCACGTTCGTGCTGGCCATGGTGGCCCGCGAGCTCAAACTGACCGGCCTGCCGGGGTTCCGCGCGGTGCCCGAGGCGATGCTGTCGCTGCGGGTGCGCGGCGGGCTGCCGATGACGGTGAGCCCCGCCTGAAACGCGCCGATCCGCGGGCGGTGACCTTCTCACCGCTCGCGGATCGTCGTGTACGGGGTCAGCTCGCCTTCCCGTAACCGTTGATGCCGTTCCTGCCGTTCGCCGACGACAGCAGGTCGCGCAGCGCGAGCAGGACCGGCGGGTCGAGCGAGCTCATGGGTTTGAGCCGGATGTCGGCGCGCTGCTGCCCGCCGTCGGAGCCGACCACGATAGGCCCGGACCGCGCGATGCACAGCGCGTCGTCGCCGAGCGGCGGATGATGGATGGCGTCCTCGTGGCCGGCGGCCACGGACTGGGCGATCAGGTGCCAGCGGCCCTCCGGAACGTTCTCCAGCATGTAGGGTCCTGGGCGGCTGATCACCGTGAAGCTGGCCGGTCGTCCTTCGAGGATCTGGTCGGGGAACAGGCCGGTGAAGACCGGCTGGTCCGCAAGCGGAGAGGTGACGGTGCCGCTGAGGGTCATCGTCGTGGTGGCCGGCGGCCCGTCCCGTCCGGCGAGGAGTGTCTGCGTCGTGATGCTCATGTGCTGGCGGTACTTGCTGGGCGGCAGGCCCACGCTGTGCGTGAAGCGCGAGCTGAAGGTGCCGACGCTGGAGTAGCCCACCTGGTGGCTGATGTTCGTGATGCTCAGTGAGGTCGTGGCGAGCAGCCGCTTGGCCTCGCGTAACCGCACCGCCGACAGGAACCGGCCCGGCGACAGCCCCGTGACCCGCTGGAAAACGCGGGAAAAGTGGAACTTGCTGAACATCGCTGTGCGCGCCATGTCGTCGATCGTGAGCTGCTCGCCGAGGTTCTCCTGCATGCTCTCGATCACCCGCATGACCGCTCGCTCGATGACGTCGTCCATTTGTCCTCCCGGGTTAAGGAGGGGGTCGAGCAATCTCGGATGAAATCGCCCCCGACTGGCGGCCGAATTCTTCTTCTGGATTGCGACGATTCCTCGATCACCCTGGTTGGTGCGCATTCTCAGCATTCGCGATCGAATGGATTTCGGCTGCCTACTGCTACACGCGGCGAACGTGGCGGAATGCTGCATGGGACATCGATTCATTCGAAAGAAATTTTGAGTGACCGGGCGATGGCGCTGAGTGGCGACGGCGACTGCCGCGTGGTCAGCGAACTGCTCATGGCGCGAGCCTATGGTCGCGTCGCTGGTCGGACCGCGCGTACGCAGCGGAAATAGGGGTTCCGCCGCGAACAATAGGGGTGCCGGCGGACACGGCACCACCGCGGCTCATCCCGTCACCGTCGCAGGCTTCAGCGCCGGACGGAGTTTTCAACTCCGGGAAATGAAAAAGAGGGGTCGCCGGACGGAGAATTGGGGTGGGCCGCGAATAAGGGCAGCCAGACGGCCGGTAGGGGTTGTGACGCGCGAATGCGGCGGTCAGTTTTGGGGAGGCTGGCAAACATTTCGAATGCGACACCGCCGATGCGCGGGGCCGGATCGGCGTCCTTGGAGTGTGGACAATGGCTGAAGCGCGAGATGACGGGGATTTCGCGCGTTTCGTCCGGCGAAGCAGACCGGCCCTGCGGCGCACCGCCTTCCAGCTGTCGCAGGATTGGTACGAGGCCGACGACCTGGTCCAGCGCACGCTGATCGCGCTCCACAGGCACTGGGACACGCTCGAAGGGCGCGACAGGATCGGCGCCTACGCGCGGCGGGTCATGCGGCGGCTGTTCATCAGCGACCGCAGGACGATGCGCTGGTCGCGCGAGGTCCTCATCGGTGCGGTGCCCGAGACCGCCTTCACCGCCGACCCGTATTTCCTGGTGAGCGAGCGCATGGCGCTGATAGACGCGCTCGCCGGGCTCGGCCCGCGGCAGCGGGCCACCCTCGTCCTCCGCTTCTGGGAGGACCGCAGCGTCGAGGACACCGCCCGCGTCATGGGCAACGAGTCCTCCACGGTGCGCAGCCAGACCGCCCGCGCCCTGAACGCCCTGCGCCAGGCACTCGACGCCCCGGCGGCGGATGCCACCGGCGTGGACGGCACCGCAGCGACCTCTGATCCCGATTCGAACCGCATCTAGGCAGGGAACGCCCATGGGCCCACAGACGCCAGACGACGACTACGAGTACAGGACCACGACGCTGGAGGCGTTCGCCGACACCATCATCCCCGGGGAGAAGCGGTCCGCCGACGACAGGGCCGTCGCGGGCGTCAGCCAGGGGGGCGGCGCCGTCCAGGCCGGCGCCATCGAGCTGCTGGAGTGGGACGCGACCGGCATCACCGGCGGGCTGGACGACTTCGCCCGCGCGCTCAACCGCCACGCCGCGGCCTACGCGGCCGAGCACGGAATCGTGCCGGACGAGGACGTGCCGCCGTTCGTGTCACTCCCTTACGAGGACCGCGCCGCCGTGGTCCGGTGGCTGACCGCGCCCGGCCACCCGGAGAAGGCGCTGTGGGTCAGCCTCGCCCTCTTCTGCAACATGGCCTACGACTCCGCGGCTCACATGAACACCGTGGACGCCATCGCGGCCGGCCACCCGGGGCTGACCGCGATGGGCCTCACCCTGCCGGACGCCGACGGGCTGTGGAGGTTCCCGGCCTGGTCCTACGGCCGCCCGCTGGCCGGCCTCCACCCCGCCACCACGTCATCGGGGAGCCCCGCATGAACAGCGTCGAGCGTACCGATGTGCTCGTGATCGGCAGCGGGTTCGGCGGCGCGATCGCCGCCTACCACCTCGCGGCGGGAGGCGCGAAGGTGGTGATACTCGAACGCGGCCCGTGGTTGTCGAGCAACGAGTTCGAGCACGACTTCAAGCTCGGGTCGTCGTACACGCGGATCTTCGACTTCGTGGTCGGCGACGGGATGAGCGTGCTCGGCGGCAACTGCGTGGGCGGCGGCAGCGTCGTCTACTTCGCGGCGATGCCCCGCGCGCCGCGCTTCGTCTTCGAGCGCCGCGGCAGCATAGCCAGGCGCATGTGGCCGGCGGCCATCGACCGTGACACGCTCGACCCCTGGTACGACCGGGTGGAAGAGTCGATCCCGATCACCCGGCAAGGGTGGGACGACGTGTCGTACGCGGGAGGCCTGTGGGCCGCCGCCTGCCGCCACGCGGGCCGCACCGCCAACCCGGTACCCGCCGCCGTGGACACCTCCACCTGCGTCAACTGCAACTGGATGATGGCCGGCTGCCGATTCGACGCCAAGCAGTCACTGCTGTTCAACTACCTTCCGGCCGCGCTCGCGCATGGGGCGGAGATCAGGCCGCTGCACGAGGTACAGCGCATCTCCAGAACCGACGACGGCGGCTACCGCGTCCACTACATGCACGTCCACGATGAGGACTACCGCCTCACCGAGGGCGGCGGGACGATCGACGCCAAGGTGATCGTGCTCGCTGCGGGCGCCGCGGCCACGCCCGTCATCCTGCAGCGCAGTGAGCCCGCGCTCGGCCCGATGCCGTACGGCGTGGGCCGCTACTTCTCCGGCAACGGAGAGCGGCTGAACACCGCGGTGCTCAACGAGGACCGCGTGCGCGACGTGCTCGGCCTGGAGCGCGGCGACGGCCTCGCGTACGCCGCCAACCAGATCGGCAAGGGGCCCACGGTCGCCAACTGGGACCGGCTGGACGGGTCGCTGCCCGAGTACACCCGCTACTCGCTGGAGCAGCTCTACTTCCCGCCCGGCCTCGGCACCATCCTGGCGCTGACGGACGGGCCGGAAGGGTCGTGGTTCGGGCCGCGGAAGAAGGAGATGCTCAAGCGCTGGCAGTCGTGGCTGATCATCTTCCAGATGATCGAGGACGACAACGAGGGCGTCTTCGGGCCGCCGCCGGAGCGCGGCAACGCCGACCGGCTCTCCCAGCAGATGCTCGGCATCGGCCGCCTCAGCTACAAGCCGACCGCCAACACGCTGAGCGCCTGGGCGATGGCCGACGCCGACTGCAAGGACATCCTCGAACGTGACGGGCTCGCCACCGTGACACCGTGGACCAACGACCTCGTCGGCGCCTACACCGTGCACCCGCTGGCCTCCTGCCGCATCGGCGACGACCCGCACACTTCCGCCCTCGACGACAGGCACGAGGTACGCGGCCATCCGGGGATCTTCGTCACCGACGGCTCCGCCGTGCCGGGCGCGCTGACGGTCAACCCCGCCATGACCATCTCCGCGCTCGCCGAGCGGGCGATCCCCGGCATCGTCAGGGCCGCCCAGGAGCGCGGGGTCGAGGTCACGTACGGGGCGCCCGCGCCTGACGGATCCACCAGCGGGCGGCGCGGCGCCGCGCACCTGGTGCCCTCCCTGATGCGCAAGTAGAGAGGAGCCGGCGATGGGCACGATGCTCAGCCGGATGACGGCGCCAGGCACGCTGGCCCAGGTCCGCCACGTCTCTCCCGTGCGGCCGGGCGCGGCACGCGGCCTGGTCGCCGAGGTGTACGCCCAGGTGGAGCGGGACTTCGGCATGCTGGCCCCGCCCGTGGTCATGCATTCGCCCGCACCGGAGACGATGGCGGCCTGCTGGCTGCTGCTGCGGGAGTCGCTGCTCGCGTCGGGATCGGTGAGCAGGGTGCTCAAGGAGGTGGTGGCCACCGAGGTGTCCGCCGCGAACTCCTGCCCGTACTGCGTGGACGTGCACAGGGCGACCCTGCGAGGCATCTCCCGAGTCGAGGACCCGGGCCTGCGACGAGTGGCGTCCTGGGCGCGGGCCTGCGGAGTCAGGGAGACGGCGGAGCGGCACGAGCCGCCGCTGCTCACGGGGCACAGCCAGGAGCTCGTCGCGGTGGCGGTGACGTTCCAGTACCTCAACCGCATGGTCCACGTGTTCCTCGGCGACTCGCCGCTGCCGCCCGAGGTGCCACGGGGTGCGCGGGGGCTGGCGTTACGGCTGTTCGGCCTGGCCATGCGGCCTGCCGCGCGGCGGTCGTGCCCGAAGGGAGACTCGCTCGCCCTGCTGCCCGCCGCGCCGGTGCCCGCCGATCTGTCGTGGACCAGGGGCATCAGGCACATAGAAGGGGCGTTCGCCAGGGCCGCCGCGGCCGTCGAGGAAGGCGGCGGGCGCCGGCTGCCCGAACCCGTCCGCGAGCTGGTCGCCGCACGGGTGGCCGCCTGGGAAGGACACCCGCCCGGCCTCGGCCGCGGCTGGGCCGAGGCGGCGGTCGCCGGCCTGCCGGAGGGACAGCGACCGGCCGCCCGCCTCGCCCTGCTCACCGCACTGGCCTCCTATCAGGTGGACGGGACCGTGGTGGCCGATTTCCAGCGCGGGGAGCCCGACCAGCGGGCGCTGGTCGAGGTGACCGGGTGGGCCGCGTTGGCCGCCGCACGCAGGGTGGGCGCCTGGCTGCCACTCACCCAGGCCGCCCGGACATGACGGCCCGTACCGAACCGACCCGAGAGAACCGATCTCCGAATGAGAGGACAGGCCCATGACCGAGCTCGAGGTCGTGCTCAGCGACCTGACCGCCGATGGCGAACAGTTGGACCGTCTGGTGTCCGGCCTGGACGTGGACCAGTGGAACCTGCCCACGCCCGCGCCCGGCTGGACGATCGCCAACCAGATCGCCCACCTCGCCTTCATCTTCCGGATCGCCGCCGCGGCCGCGACCGACGCCGAGGCGTTCCAGACCATGACGGCCGGGGCGCAGCAGAACTTCGACGGCGCGGTGAACGCCGCGCTCAAGGACTACGAGAACGACACCCCCGACATCCTGCTCGGCCGGTGGCGGGCCGAGCGGGCCGCCGTCGTCAAGGGGCTCGCCTCCGTCCCGGCGGGTGACACCGTGCCGTGGCTGGTCAACCCGTTGCCGCCGATCGTGCTGGCGTGCGCCGGGATCATGGAGCAGTTCGCGCACGGGCAGGACATCGCCGACGCGCTCGGCGTGGAGCTGGAGCGGACTGACCGGCTTCAGCACCTGGTGGTGTTCGCTGTGCTCACGCAGGACTTCGGCTACCTTTCGCGCGATCTGACGCCGCCGGGCGTCCAGTTCCGCTTCGAGATCACCGCACCCTCCGGCGAGTTGTGGGCCTATGGGCCCGAGGACGCGGAAAATCGGATCTCGGGCCCGGCGAACGACTTCTGCCTGCTGGTGACCAGGCGGCGGCACCGCGACGACGTGGCGGTCACCGCGGCCGGGCAGGAGGCGGACCGCTGGCTGAACATCGCCCAGGCATACCGCGGCCCGGCGGGCGCCGGTCGCCGGCCGGGCCAGTTCGTGACCGTGCCTCAGTAGGCGACCTGACACCGCCGCCTGCGTCACATGGCCGGTCGGCCGCACGCCTCTCGCATGTGGGCGTGCGGCCTTCCGGCCTGTCCTGGCCATGCGCCGCTGTCGCGGTGTCACCGCGAACGCTCGCAGTGACGGCCTTCTTGGGGATTGCTGGATGGCGTCCCGAGCGTTGACGCCCCGGCCGACCTGCGACTGTACTGGTCATGAGTCAGCATCCGGAGGATCGCCTCGATGCTGGCCGGTGGGGAAGCTCGGCCCGCGGTCCGCACATCGCCGGACCCCCTCCGTATCCGCCGGAGCATGGCGGCCGCGGTGCCGATGTTCCCCACGCCGGGCCTGCCCCGGCCGGGGACGAGCGCGGAGGAGACAGAATGGCATCCACGCCTGCGGGCTCGCGGTCGGCGACAGCGGTGCCGGGGGTGGTGGCGGAGCTGGCCGACTGCCTCGGGGGCACCGTTCACCTGGCGTACGCCCAGGCTTCCGGCCTGGATGCCGTCGTCGCCGGTTACTCTCGCTACGAGGCGCAGACCAGGGCCAGGGCTCTCGCCCGGGCGACCGCTCTCGACCAGCTGCACCGGCTGCCCTACGACTCGCCCGCCCGCGCGGACGCCCCACGCGGCAGGGAGCTGCGGCTGGCCGACTTCCTGGCCGACCCCCCGGAGCCGGTGGGGCTCCTCGTTCCCGGCACCGGCCTGGTGAGTGGCAACCGCTACCAGCTCCCGGCGGAGGTCGTGTGGCTGGGCGACCGCGAGACCCAGGTGGAGCCGGTCATGAGCGGCGTTGTGGACCTCGGGATCGCCGAGGGCATCGCCGAGATCATCGCCCATGACGTGGTCGCCCGCTGGTGGGCCAGTCCGCACCAGCAGCCACTCCTGCGAGTCTCGGCCCAGCTCGACCGCCTGCTGCCCACCGGCGTGATGGCCGCGGCCTCCGGGCTGGGGCTGCGGGTGTCGGCGTTCGCGCTCTCCGTGCCGGACGCCAGGATCGCCATGGTGATGGTCGGCGGCGACGGCGCCACGCTGGGGGTCGCGGCCGGCCGGACGATCAGGAGCGCGGTCGGTGAGGCGTTCCTGCGGGCGATGGCGGCGAAGGCGCAGCCATGGGCCACGCTGGCGCTGCCCGACGCCCTGCGCCGCTTCGCGGTCTGGCACCGCGAGGGCGACTACGCCGCGCACCTGGAGCGTCTGGGCGTGGACGCCGAGCCGTGGCTCATCGACGAGCCGGGCGACCTGCGGCCGGCGAGCTGGATGGAGATCGCCGCCCGCCGGTTCGGTCACGAGCCCGTGGCGGTCGAGTCCGGCGGCACAGGCGTGGTCGTCAAGGTCGTGTGCCCGGGGGCCTCGTGTTATCGCGCCGCCCCTGCCAGGCTGCCGTGCCCCCTTCCCTAGCGGCGGCGATCGCGTCCGCCGGCGGTGGCAACCGCGTTGTTGCTCAGTTGAGCCGGGGACGCGGCAGCGCACGGCGCAAGACGTGCTGCGCACACTTAATACAGATAATTGCGTATATGCGGGATGAAGGCGGACAAAGACTGCATCGCCCGCGGGAACAACATGCCGGCGGCCGGGAGGTGGGCCATGGACCTTACAGTCATCGGTATCACTCCCGAACTGGAGGAGATCTACCGTTACTTCCTCCGGCACAGGGGTGAAGGTGTCGGCTCGCTTCCCGAAAGCCTGTCCATGGATCCCGACACCGTCGAGGCCGCCGTGGAGCAGCTCGGCAAGCTCTCCATGCTCGACCTCACCGACCGCCACCGGGTCGTGGCCACCGAGCCGCGGATCGCCATCGAGCGCCTGGTGGAAAAGCGCCTCGACGAGCTCAATGCCGAAATCCGCCGGGTGTTCGCCGCCCGTGACGCCATCGCCGGCTTCCTCGAGGACATGCAGGAGGGCGAGCGCACCGGTTCGGTGCTGGACATCGAGCGGGTGGAGAACGGCGCGCGGGTCCGCCAGCGTCTGGACGACCTCGCCTTCTTCTCCTACAAGGAGACGCTCTGCCTGCACCCCGGCGGCCCGTTCAACAAGGTGATGATCGAGTCGGCGCTGCCGCTCGACGCCCGCTCGCTGCGCCGGGGGCTCTCGATCAAGGAGATCTTCCACCCCTCCGCGCTGGAGGACCCGCACATGGTGTCCTACCTCCGCGAGCTGATGAGTCTCGGCGGGGAGGTGCGCATCACCGAGCAGCCGATGGACCGCATGCTGATGTACGACCGCAGCGTCGCCGTCGTCCCGATCGACCCCAAGCAGAACTCCAAGGGCGCTCTGCTCGTACGGGAGCCCGGCCTGGTCTCACAGCTCTTCATCTACTTCGAGGGTCTGTGGAACTCGGCCGCGGACCTGCGCACCTACATCGACCCGCCGGAGGAGGAGCCGATGCTGACGGAGATGGAGCGGCGCGTCCTGGAAGTGATGGCCACGGCGGACAAGGACGAGATCGCCGCCCGCGAGCTCGACGTCTCGGTGCGCACCTACCGCCGCTACGTCGCCGATCTCATGGCCCGGCTGGGAGCCGTCAACCGCTTCCAGGCCGCGCTGCGCGCCAAGGAGGAGAACTGGATCTGATCGCTTTTTGTGCCATTCGCGCACAGCGTGAACCCCGCGACCGGTGGTCGCGGGGTTCTTTTGGTTTCGGCTCTCGTTCCTGTTGCTCCTTTCCTGAGTGGTTTCATGGTCATTCAGTTTGTCGATCGATGCTCCTTTCTGAATTCAATTTCGGAAAAATTCAGGAGGCCGTGAGGCTCAGGCGCTCGGCCAGGTGTTGTCGGGGTCGTCGGCCGGGGGGACGGGCCAGGTGTTGTCGGGGTCGTCCTGGGCCAGCGGGGCGGGCCAGGTGTTGTCGGGGTCGTCAGCCGGGGGAGCGGGCCAGGTGTTGTCCGGGTCGTCCTGGGCCAGGGGGGCGGGCCAGGTGTTCTCGGCCACCGCCGTGCTGCCGCTCAAGCCGAGGGCGGCGGCTCCAGAGGTCAGTATCGCGGTGGCGGCGACAATCGCGACGGCCCACTTGGTCACGTTGGTGAAAATCTTCTGAATAATCGTCGAGTTCGCCATCACACTGCCTCTTTCTTGCTGAGTCAATTTTGTTTTGCGTTTTCCTTCGCACCTCCAACTTTGCTAGGTGGCAAGGGCACAAACCAGGCTTTTCCCAGTCAGCAAGCTGCACGCCGGTTTCCGCTTCCTGCCACGGCCCCCGTGTCCCCGCACTGCAGGAGGTGACAGGAAACGGCCACTGACCATTGACTGGATGCACTGAACAGGGGATCCGAGGGAGGGAGATCATGAGCATCTCGGAACTCGACATCGCCGCAATGCCGTCCGTGGAGGCCCTTGACGAGGCGGTCCAGTCGCCGCCTCCGTCCATGAACCGGCTGCGCGAGGAGCATGAGCGCCTGCGCGAGAAGGTCGCGGAGGGAAGCGCGCAGGCCGTGGCCCGGCAGCGCGCGCTCGGCAAGCGGACCGCGCGCGAACGGCTGGAGTTGCTGCTGGACGAGGGGTCGTTCCTGGAGCTCGACATGCTCCGCAGACATCGGGCGCAGGGGCTCGGCATGGAACGGCAGCGTCCTCACACGGACGGGGTGATCGCCGGCTCGGGCACGATCGACGGCCGCCGGGTCTTCGTCTACGCCCAGGACTTCACCGTCTTCGGCGGCTCGCTCGGCGAGGCGCACGCATTGAAGATCCAGAAGGTGATGGATCTGGCGCTGTCCACTGGTTCCCCGTTCATCGGGCTGAACGACAGCGGCGGCGCCAGGATCCAGGAAGGGGTGATGTCGCTCAACGGCTACGGGGGCATCTTCCAGCGCAACGTCGCGGCATCCGGCGTGATCCCCCAGATCAGCGTCGTGCTCGGCCCATGCGCCGGAGGGGCGGCCTATTCCGCGGCCCTGGCCGACTTCACGTTCATGGTGCAGGACACCGCGCAGCTCTACTTGACGGGGCCGGACGTGGTGGAGGCGGTCACCGGCGAGCGGGTCTCCCATGCCCAGCTCGGCGGCGCGCAGGTGCACGGCGCCCGTTCCGGGCTGGCCGCGTTCGTGCACGACGACGAGGAGAGCTGTCTGGCCGACGTCCGCTACCTCGTCTCGATGCTGCCGAGCAACAACATGAGCCGCCCGCCGGCCCTGCCCGCGCGCGGCGCGGCCGACGACGTGCGGCCCAGGCTGGCGGAGATCGTCCCCGTCGAGCCGAACAAGCCCTACGACATGCGCCAGGTGCTGGCCGAGCTCGTGGACGACGGCGACTACCTGGAGGTGCACCGCGCCTGGGCGCCGAACGTGATCTGCGCGTTCGCCAGGATCGACGGCGAGGTGGTCGGCGTCGTCGGCAACCAGCCGATGGTGCTCGCGGGCGTGCTGGACGTGGCCGCCTCGCAGAAGGCCGCGCGCTTCGTCAGGATGTGCGACGCCTTCGGCATCCCGCTGGTGACGCTCGTGGACGTGCCCGGCTTCCTGCCCGGCACCGAGCAGGAGCACGCCGGCGCCATCAGGCACGGGGCCAAGCTGCTCTACGCCTATTGCGAGGCGACGGTCCCGCGCATCCAGGTCATCCTCAGGAAGGCCTACGGCGGGGCGTACATCGTGATGGACTCCCGCTCCATCGGCGCGGACCTGTCACTGGCATGGCCCACTAACGAGATCGCCGTGATGGGCGCCGAGGGCGCGGTGAACGTCATCTACCGGAGGGAGCTGGCCGCCGCGAGCGATCCCGGCATGCTGCGCGCGGACCTCGTGGCCCGCTACACCAGCGAGCTGGTCCACCCCACGTACGCGGCCGAGCGCGGGCTGGTCGACGACGTGATCGATCCCGTGGAGACGCGCTCGGCCGTGGCCCGCGGGCTGGCCATGCTGCGCGACAAGCGCAAGCACGCGACCCCGCGCAAGCACGGGAACGTGCCTCTGTAGAACACCCCCGCAACACCCGGAAAGCCCCGCAGGCCGCGCCCGCGGGGCTTTCGCATGCTCGGGCGGCGTTGACAGCATGCGGCTGGGCACGTGCAGCTTCCTGACTCTCCGAGCTCTGGTTCCCCTGTCGCGCAGGTCCCACAGTGGGAAGTGCGACAACAAGGACCAACGCTAGGAGGTGGAACACGAACACCCTGGCCGACTACGCGGAACCCGCGATTCCCGGTGCGTTCGCCAACGGAATCGCGGGGGCGCCCACGAGGACGGAGACCGCCGAATCATGCTGATCCAGCTGACGATGCGCAAGGTCGAGGGCCTTCCCGTGCCCGGTTCGCCGGTGGACGGGATCCGCATCATGGCGCTACTGCCGAGCCGCTGGCACAAGGATCTCACCCAGGCCACCGGAGACATCGTCATCCGGGTGCGCACGGACGAGCCCACGACGAACGCACAGGTGCGCGCCGTGGTCACGGAGATCCTGACCAACCCCGAGATCGACCACTGGGAGCTGGTGACCTGCCACACGCTGCTCGCGAGAAATCACAAAGAGGACGCCATTGAAGGAGGACATCAATGATCGCTTCCCTGCTGGCCCCCGGAGAATGCCGTGTCTGGTGGGCCACCCCCGGGCACCGGACCGTGGAGACGCTGTCCGCGGTGCTCAGCGACCCGGAGCTCGAGCGGGCCGCCAAGTTCCGGCGCGACCCCGACCGCCGCCGCTTCCTCACCGGAGCCTGGCTGTTGCGCACCGCGGCCGCCACCCAGCTCGGGGTACGGCCGGAGGACGTGGTGGTGGACAGGAGCTGCATGGACTGCAACCGGCATCACGGCAAGCCGTACATCAGGACGTCCGGCCGCCGGCTGCACGTCTCGGTCTCCCACTCCGGCGACCGGGTCGCGGTCGCCATGACGAGGGTGGGAGCGCTGGGCGTGGACGTCGAGGCCGTTCCCTCGACACCTGTGGACGATCTGGCCCGGTGCGCACTGACGCCGGATGAGTTGCGGGCCATGGAGGCGATACCGCCGATGGAGAGATATGAGGCGTTCGCCAGGGTTTGGACGCGCAAGGAGGCGGCGCTCAAAGCCACCGGGCACGGCCTGCGCATCTCGCCGGACAAGCTGGAGGTCAGCGGCCCAGAGGAGGATCCCAAGCTGCTCAGCTGGCCGCTGGAGATCCCGCCCGATGACATCCGGTTCGTCGACCTGGACCCCGGCGACGGGTACGTGGCCGTGGTGGCGCTGATCTCCGGCGCCCGACGCGTCGACGTCGTGGAATCCCAGGTGATCGGCTACCGGCCGGCCGCCGCCACGCGCTCGCCGCAGCCCGACCGCTCGCGCGTCCTGCAAGCCGCCTGACTGTGGACATCGTGGAAGAGCCTCGATCAGATGAAGGGAAGGGAGGTGACCGTCGGTGAAGCGAAGGCTCGTCCTGCTCCCAGGCCCCTGGATGGGGGCCTGGGTCTGGGAGCCGGTGGCACGGCGGCTGCGCGCGCGCGGGCACGACGCCCGCGCGGTCACCCTGCGCGGCCTGGCCGCCGGCGAGGGCGACGTGTCGGACGTCGGCCTGGAGACCCATGTGAACGACGTCCTGGCGCTGCTGGAGGCGGACGACCTGCACGAGGTCGTGCTCGTCGGGCACAGCTACTCCGGCCTGGTGGCCGGGCAGGTGGCCGACCGGGCGCGCGACCGGGTCGCGCACACGGTGTTCGTCGAGGGGTTCCTGCCGCACCACGGCAGGTCGATGTTGCACGCGTTCCCCGAGCGCCAGCGGACCCAGGAGTTGCGGCTCATCGCCGACAACGAGGGCCGCTGGCCCGCCCCCGACGCGACGGTCGTGGGTGACGGACAGGGGCTGACCCGCGCGCAGGCGCGGTGGCTCGCCCAGCGCCTCGTGGGGCACCCGGGGCGCACCATCGCGGAACCGGCCGTGCTGACCCGCCCGCTCGAACGGCAGCGGGCCAGCTACGTCGTCTGCACCATGGAACACTTCGCCGGGCGGCTGGCGGCCGACGTGTCCGCCATGCGTGCCGTGCCGACGTGGGACTTCCACACGCTGGAGACGGGGCACTGGCCCATGGTCTCCGCTCCCGGACCGCTCGCCGCCCTCCTGGCCCGCATCGCCGGCCGGGACTCCTGAGCGGAGTTCAGGACCGATCGGACAGCGGGATTCGCTCCCGCCGGCCGAAGGCGCGGCGCAGCGGGCCGCCGTACTGCCAGAGCAGGATCGCCAGCCCGCTCGCGAGCAGAAGCGCCGTGAACACCCACTCGTTCGACCCGCCGGGGCCGTAGACCCGGCCGGCGAGGCCGATGTCCACCGCTCGCGTACGCTCCCCGGCTCGGTTCGAGTACCGGTCGCTGCCGTACATCTCGACGCCCGGCCTGGCGATCGAGCCGTCGTCGGACCGGAACTCGCCGATCCAGACGCACGACTCGTGCCCCGGATGCCGCACGCACGTCAGCTCCCGCGCGGTGAACACCCCGTGCGCACCGTCGGCCCGTGCCGCGCGAACGGCCGTGCCGAGGTTCGGCACGGCCAGGTAGAGCAGGAATGCCGCGATGAGGGTCAGGACGGTGGTGAAGGCGGGGGAGCGGGTGCGCCGGGCCACCACTACGCGGGGGCCGCGGCACAGGCGCACCGCATGGCGGAGCGCTCACCGGGCCGGGGGCGGCGGTGCAGGAGCATCGCGACCACCATGGGCGCGAAGACGATCGCGTTGTAGAACAGGTGCAGCTCCACGCGCGGTACGAGGAGCTGGATGAGGCTGGTCGGCACCGGGCGGCCGAGCAGGTTGTTCCCGGTGAGCGCCTGCAGGAGCAGCAGCAGGTGCTCCAGGTGGTGCCACACCTGGATCCCCAGCGAGATGTTCCACCACACGCGGGAGCGGCCGGAGAAGCCGGGCCGCAGCATGAGCAGTCCGGCCAGCATCAGCAGCGCGTAGCCGTAGTGCATCCATTCGGAGGTGACGAGCCAGGGGAAGGGCACGCCGAGCACGCCGCGCGCCTCGCGCAGCGGCCAGCCCAGGACGTAGATCTGGACGGCCTGGGCCAGGTGCTCTGCCCAGTGGGCCAGGACCACCACGAGATAGGCGGTCAGCGCCGCCTTGTGATGCCGGGTGTTCAGCTCCGACAGCCACCGGCGGGAACGACCGGCTGCTACGGCTTCCGTGACCATGAGCGGGACCTCGATTCTCGGGGCGTTCGTGTCGTGTCGCGATATCGAGCTTCGATCAGCAGGCCGGGCGGTGCAACTCCGGGTTTGCGGAGTTATGGGCGGCCAGGCCACGAGCGCAATCCAGGAGATGCGCGGAGTCGCCGCACGCGGTCAGTATGAGGCCGTAGAAAGCACGCCGACCACTGGTCGCGGGGGCCTGCCGCGCTTGCGGGAGGGCGGAGGGCCCCGCTTCAGGACCGGGTCCGCCGGTGAACACGCCCGGCAGGACCCGGTCCTCGCATGCCGTCTCCCGTGAGATCGAAAGGAACGACATGACGCCAGCAGGAACGTGGGGCAGGAGGGTGGCGCGCGTCGTCGCGTCCGCCGCCCTTGCCGTGGTGATGATCGCCACGACCGCCGCCGCGTCGTCAGGCGATGGTGCACAGGCCGACGGCCTGTCCGGCTTCACCCAGGGTCAGGTCCCCGTCGACGGCGGCACCGTCCACTACGTCAAGGGTGGATCAGGACCGGCCCTGCTGCTCCTGCACGGCTGGCCGCAGACCTGGGAGATGTGGCGCGGCGTCATGCCCGAGCTGGCGCGCAAGCACACGGTCATCGCCCTGGACCTGCCCGGCCTGGGCACCTCGTCCATCCCGGCCGGCGGCTACGACAAGGTCACCACCGCGCACCGGGTCCGCCAGGCCGTCCGCGCGCTGGGCCACACCAAGGTCGGGATCATCGGCCACGACCTGGGCGTCCTCGTCGCGTACCCGTACGCGCGGGACTTCCCCGCCGAGGTGAGCAGGCTCGTGACGATCGAGAGCCCGCTGTCCGGCTTCGGTCTCGAAGACCTGTACGGGCTGAGCTTCCACTTCAAGTTCAACTCCTCCCCGGCCCCCATCCCCGAACGGATCATGGACGACGAGGACGTGCCCACGTACCTGGACGTGATCTTCGACTTCAGCTACCGCAAGGACGCGATCCGCCGCGACACCTACTACCGCGCATATGCCGGCCCCGCCAGGCGCACGGCCGGGTACGAGTACTACCGGGCCTTCGCCGCGGACGCCGCGAACAACAAGGCCAACGCCGCCAAGAGGCTGGCCATGCCGGTGGCGGCCATGGGCGGCCAGTACTCCTTCGGCCCGGGTGTCGCCGGCTCCTTCAGCCAGGTGGCCGACGACGTGCGCACCGTGGTCGCGCCCGACTCGGGGCACTTCGTCCCCGAGGAGAACCCTGGATTCCTGACCGGTTGCGCGCTCCTCTTCTTCGGCCCGGCGGGCACGACCCCCGGGCCCGGTCTCAGCGACTGTGCTCCATAGCACCCGGCATGTCGCGTTCCCGGCCCCGTCCCCGGATCCCGGGGGCGGGGCCGCTGCGCGACAAGCCCCAGACAGGAGGGAAAGTTGGCATGAGCCAGCAGTATGTGCATCAGCACCTGTCCCCGCTCGGCCCCCCGGTTGAGAACGAGCGGGCGGCGGTGCGGCGTTTGCGGCGGGACGTGGACGGGGCCGTCCACGTCCCGTTCGAGGTCGCCTACGACAGAGAGCGGCAGGCCCCGTATTCCGACATAGACCCCAGACCCGTCGCCGTGGTGATGGCCACGGGCTCCGCCGACGTGCGGGCGGCGCTCGCCACCGCGAGGGAGCACGGCTTGCCCCTCGCCGTCCAGGGCACCGGCCACGGCACCCAAGCGGCCTCCGACGGCGGCATCCTGGTGAAGACGACGCAGCTCGCCGGCGTCCTGGTGGACCCGGTGCGGAAGGTGGCCCGCGTCGGCGCGGGCGCCGTATGGGAGCAGGTGATCGCCGCCGCCGCGCCGCTCGGCCTGGCGCCGCTGGCCGGGGCCCACCAGACGGTCGGCGTGGCCGGCTACACGCTGGGCGGCGGGATCGGCTGGCTGTCACGTGAATACGGCTTCGCCGCCGACAGCCTGCTGCGTGCCGAGGTGGTCACGGCGGACGGCCGGGTGCTGACGGCGAGCGCCGACAGCCACCCTGACCTGTTCTGGGCGATGCGCGGCGGTGGCGGCAACTTCGGCGTGGTCACCTCGCTGGAGTTCCGGCTCCATCCGGTCGCGCGGGTCTTCGCGGGCGCCGCGTTCTTCCCCGGGGAGCGGGCCGCCGACGTGCTCGTCCGCTACCGCGACTGGATCGCCTCGGCGCCGGACGCGCTGAGCACCGCGGTCCGCCTGACCCGGTTACCGGACGACCGGCAGGTGCCCGCTCCGCTCAGGGGCAGGCGCGTGGTCGCCGTCCACGTCATGTTCGGCGGCCCGGGGGAGGAGGCCGGGCGGCTGCTCGCGCCGCTGTTCGAGGCGGCGGGCCGGCCGCTCCTCGAGACGTTCAGGACGGGCGCGTTCGGCGAGATGGACATGGGCGGCACCGTTCCAGCGCACGTGAACCTGCTCGACACGCTGCCCGACCCCGTGATCGACATCCTGGTGGCGACGGCCGCGCGGCCGGATTCGCCGGTCTCCGGCGTGGAGATCCGCCACTGGGGCGGCGCGATGGGCCGCCCCGGGCCCCACGCCGGTCCCGTGGGACACCGCACGGCGCACTTCTCCGCCATCCTCGACGCGAGGCTGCCGGAGGTGGAGGCGGTGCTGCGGCCCCATACCGGCGGGCGGGCGTTCCTCAACTTCCTGCAGGATCCGGACAACGCCGTGGCGGCCTACACACCGTCCGACTACCGGAGGCTGCGCGAGGTGAAGCGGGCCTACGATCCGGACAATTTCTTCCGGTTGAATTACAACATCCCCCCTGCCTGACCCCGGAACGCCACGCTGCCCGAGCCGGTCCCCGGCCCGGGCAGGCGATGGCGCACCAGGCGTGGCATGCCGCGGGAGACGCCGCAAACTCGGCCCGTGACACGGCTCGGCGTTACTTGACCGCACGGATGCCGACGATGGCGGGGTTGGCTCGGAAGTCATCCCAGAACGCGTCGCCGTGGTCGGCGGTCAGCACGGGGGGAAGGATCTCCACCGAGCGGAACCCCGCGTCGCGCAGTGCGGTGACCACCGGTTCCTCCTCCCAGAAGCAGGCCTGGAAC
The DNA here is from genome assembly GCF_052068215.1 of Nonomuraea sp. H19. NCBI lineage: Bacteria > Bacillati > Actinomycetota > Actinomycetes > Streptosporangiales > Streptosporangiaceae > Nonomuraea > Nonomuraea sp. H19. The sequence goes on from NZ_JBQHCV010000001.1 coordinate 740,823, forward strand.
GAGATGGGCGGGTCCACGTGCGCGGTAACTGTCAACTCCTTCCCGCCGGGGAAGTCCGCGTCGGGCCGGTGGGTCAGGCCGTACTTGGTGGCCGTGGGGCCGTCCCAGTCGAAGTGCGGGTTCATCTCCAAGCCCGTGTACACGCCTTGGGGGGCGAGATTGTCGTGGATGGTGCGGGCCATGGCGGACAGGTCGGACCGGTCGCGGGCGTAGCACAGCAGCCACACCGCGTTGACCAGATCGAACCGGCCGATGACGCCGAGCGTCCGGGCGTCATGGACCTTGTAGTGGATACCGAGCGGTTCGCGGGCCTCGGCACGCTCGGCGGCGGCGACCATCTCCACGGAGATGTCCACCCCGAGGACCGACGCCGCGCCGGCGCGGGCGATGATCCTGCTGTACCAGCCGGTGCCGCACGCCAGGTCCAGTACGGACCTGCCCGCCACCGCGCCGGTCAGCGCCTCGACCGTGGCCCGTTCGGGGCCCCAGGCCAGTGGCATCCCCCGCTTGAGCCGCTCGTAGGACTGGCCGATGTCGTCGTACTGGGTCCGCATCAGGCGGCCCTGCGGATGGTAGCCACTCGTTCGCGAACGGGCTCGACGACGTCGTCCCTGGCGTAGCTCTGGGCGTTGTAGAGGGAGCGGAGCGGATCGCGGATCTTGCGCCTCCCGTGCATGAGCCTGCTGTTGTCGACCAGCGCGACGTCGCCCTCGTGCCAGTTGATCTCGTCGGTCTCCAGCTCTGTGGCCTCGATGATCTGGCGCATCAGCATGGCGTCCAGCGGACGGCCGTCCTCGAACTCGATCACCGGAGGCTCGTAGTTGACCGACGGGGTCAGGATGCTGTTGGCGAAAGCGATGTCGGTGCCGAACAGCGTGGTGTGCGCGGCGTAGGTGAAGTACTTGTAGTGCACGGAGCCGTCGGGGCGCAGCCGGTACTTGACGTCGACGCCGTCGTCGGTCACCGCCAGCAGGTCGTCGAAGACGACCTCGTCGGCGGTCTTGGCGCCGTCGAGCAGGCGGAAGACGAGGTTCTTCCACTTGTCCTCGGGCATCGGCCGGGCGAAGGTGATCCGGGTGGACAGGAACAGCTCCTGGGTGCGCGCCGGTAGCCGGTCCCACACGTACAGCCCGTCGCAGATGGTGGTCTGCGAGCCGACCTTGGCCGGGGTCTCGCAGTAGAACCACACCAGGTCCGGCACCCACGGAGTGGCGCCGTTCTCCACGTGCAGGCCCTGCGGCACCAGCCCTGCCTCGATCTTCTGCGCGACATTGCCGCCGGCGAACTTGCGCGCCGGGTCCAGGGTGATCCGCGAGGAGACGCTCTGGATGAGCGCGGAGAAGGTGGCCGGGTCGGCGTCGAAGCCGCGTAGGACGACGTAGCCGTGCTCGGCGAGCGCGGCCATCAGCTCGACGCGGTCGACGGTGTCGAGTCCGGCGCGGTCGGCAGTGGTGACGACCAGGCCCTTGCCGTCGGTGTGGTCGGTCGTGGTGAAGTTGTCCAGCATTTCTCAGACCTCCGTCAGGTCGAATCGGCCAGTGGTGAGTGCTTCCTTGATCTCTTTACGGCGAGGGCGTCCGGTGACGGTGAAGAACTCGGCGTAGAACGTCTCGTCGGCCTCGACGAACGCGGCGCTGCCGACCTGTTCGATCTCCGAGAGCACCTCGGCGTTGACGTGGCGCACCTCGGTGAGCGCGGTGGCGGGGTCGGCGCCGCGCCTGACGACGAAGACCGCGATCAGCCGCTCCATGTTGTCGCCGAACACGGCGGCGGCCTCGATGCTGGGCCGGCTTTTGTACTGCGCCTCGACCCATTCCGGGCTGACGTTGCGTCCGTTGGACGTGATGATGATGTTCTTGAGCCTGCCGGTGATGGTGACGTAGCCGTCGGCGTCGATGTCGGCGATGTCGCCGGTGTGCAGCCAGCCCTCGGCGTCCAGCGGGAGCGCGGTCGGGTCGTCCGATCCGAGGTAGCCAGTGAGCAGGGACGAACTGCGGATGAGGAGTTCGCCGGTGTCGGATCGGCTGACCTCGCAGTGTCGCAGGGGCTTGCCCACCGTGCCGAGCCGGACGAGGCCGGGGCCGTTGAGCGTGGCGACGGAGCCGTTCTCGCTGAGGCCATACGCCACGTACACCGGCAGGCCGCGGTCCCACATGACGCGCAGGACCTCGTCGGACACCGGGGCGCCGCCGCTGAACAGCAGCATCGGGTCCTCCCGGCCGTACACCGCCAGGGACAGCTCGCGAGTAGTCGCGTCCGGGGTGGTTCTGGCGCGGGCCGCGATGGACTCCACGAGGGACGGCGGCACCAGCGACACCGTGGGCCGGGCCGCGGCGAGCAGTCCGCGGACCTGCTCGACGTCACCGCCGGCGGTGCCCAGCGGCTTGGCCTCCTCGGGCAGGAACACGACCGTGCCACCGGCGAGGAAGGTCAGATAGACGGCGAAGACCTGCTCCACCAGCAGGCTCAGCGGCACGACGGAGACGTAGCGCTGCCACGCCTCGACGCCGACCCGGCTGGTGACAGAGTCGATCAGGTCGTCCACCGCGCCGCGGCGGAGCATCACTCCTTTCGGGGTGGAGGTCGTGCCGGACGTGTGGACGATCTTGCAGATGGCGGACTCGTCCAGCGCCGTCGCGGCCCGGACCCTGGCGGTGATCTCCTCGGGGGAGTATCCCCCCTCGACCCTGATCGTGATGATCTCGCAGCCCTTGGGGAGGATCCTGTCCTCACCGCCCCACTCCGCCAGACGCTTGCGCCCCTGCTCGTCGACCAGGCAGACGATCGAGTGCGACAGCAGATGGCGGGCCTGGTCCCGGCCGAAGGCGATCGGGATGGGCACCGACCGCACGCCGGTCAGCAGGCAGGCCAGGTCGCCGACGATCCCCTCCACACCGTTGCCGGTGAGGATGCCGATCGTGCTGGTCCCGCTCTCCCTCCCTTCGGCCGCGGCGACGATCGCGTCACCGGTACGGATCGCCGCGCCGAGCACGGTCCCGTAGGTGTACGGGCGGGGCGGCCCGGACGACCTCATCTCCTCGACGGCCACCGTCTCCAGCGAGCCGAGGCGGTTGAGGGCATGGTCAAGCCAACGCATCAGTGGACTCCTTCTATGGGTGCTGGTGAAAAGCTCGGTGCCGTTGAAAGAACGCCGTCAGCCGGCGGCCCGCAGGGCGACGTCCCGCCCGCAGCGGAGGATGCCCGTGCGGGGTTTCGTGGAGTAGTAGGTGCCCCAGTCGGCGCTGCCTGTCCCCGCGAGGTCGGCGCGGCGGGCATTGGTGAGGGTGTGGAACTCCCAGCCCGCGGTCCGGGCCACGTCGTGGAGCTTCTCGGTCAACGTGGACAGCAGGAAGTCGTATCCCAAATGGAGGGCGATCTCCGGCAGAGCGCGCATGAGGAACAGGCCGGCACCGGGATGGAACGACGCAAGCGGGCCCATCTCCGCGACACGGCGGCGGTCGACTCGGGTGCCGGGGGTCAGGTCGGAGCAGGCCCGCTCAACCGGGACGTCGAGATAGCTCTCCGACAGCAACTTGCGCCCGGCGGCGGTGGTGAGCCCCGCGACGCCCAGTATGCGGCCGAAGGCGGGCAGGCCGGAGGTGCCGTCCCACGCGGTGACGAACAGGTCGGGGCAAGGGGCGACGACAGCGCCGTACCTGCTGAGGTACTTGCGCTTCACGCTGTCGACGCAGAAGCGGTAGTTCGGCGTGCCGGGACTGGCGAACCCCGTCTGAAGAAGCGGGGAGGTCTCGGGGCCGGGCCCGACCACCTCCAGTGGCGGCAGGGCGGCCAAGGAGTCGGACGTGGTGCCAGATGTTGCCATTTCCTTTTCCTCATCCTCATCTCGAAGCGCCGATCTGCTTGCGTAAGCACAACTCTGCGTGACTCCGAGCCGCCGAACCAGGAGTTTCCGGTGCAGCAAACTGTCCGGCCCTGCAGTTTTCTGCCAATGACCGGCGCTTGACATGCCGTACGGCGTACCGGAAAGTGCTGACGCGTCGCGGTGATTAGCGTCATGAATTCAGCTGCCTTTCTCCCGCGCCCCGCCGCGGGGTGCGGGACTGTCAATTCCGCAGGTTTTCTCTTGTTGCCAGGAGCGCGATCGCGGATTGCTCGGAACAAGGCGGGACGGTGGCAGCAAGTTGCCCCCGATTCGCTGTTTCCTGCCAGCCGGAGGCAACGCAGCACGTCAAGAGATGCCACCCGCGGCGGCCTCGCCTGACGATGTCGTGGTGAGGAAGTCCGGTGTTAAGAGAGCGGCGACCTCGTGGCTGCAGGACCAAGCGTGGTTTCTGCAGAAACTGGTCCCGGATTCGCCCGCGTACACAATGCTTCGCGCCTACCGAACGACCGGCGAACTCGACGTGGCCGCGCTGCGGGCCGCGTGGCGCAGTGTCGTGCTCCGCCACGAGATCCTGCGGACCACCCTCGTGGAGGTCGGCGGGCTGCCCGTGCAGGAGATCGCCGCCGACTGCCATCCGCACGCCTTCACGGAGGTCAGCGCCACCGGCTCGGCCGAGGAGCTCTGCGCCGACCTCGCGCGTACCCCGCTCGACCTGGAAGAGGGACCGCTCGCCCGCCTCGCCGTGGCGCGGCTGGGCGCTGACGACCACCTCATCGTGCTGCGGCTGCACGAGGCCGTCGCGGACGAGTGGTCCTTCACGACCTTGCTGGACGAGCTCTCCGACTGCTACGCCGCCCATCAGGCGCCGCAGGGTGCCCAGGAGGCGCCGCCGTCTGATGGGCTCCAGTACGCCTCCTACGCCCGCTGGCAGCGCGACCAGGCGCACACCCCGGAGCTGCACCGCCTGCTCGACTGGTGGACCAGGACGCTGAGCCCGCCGCCCTCGTCCCCGGCACCGCCGGCCGACCGGCCCCGGCCGCGAGAGCCGTCGTTCCACGGTGGGGTCGTGCGGTTCGAGTGGGCGCCCGCGCTCGGACAGGCGCTCGCCGAGTTGGCGCGCGAGGAGTGGGTCACCCGCTCGGCGGTCATGCTGGCCGCGTTCCTCTGCCTGCTGCGCAGGCACTCCGGGGAGGACCGGGTGGCGGTCGGCACTCCGGTGAACATGCGGCCCGGTGTCAGGTCCGGCGCCCTCGTCGGCCCGTACCTCAACCACATGGTGCTCTGCGCCGACCTCTCGGGCGGGATCACCTTCAGGCAGGCCGTCCGCCGGGTGTCGCGGGTGCTGAAGGAGGCGTACCGGCACCGGGGCCTGCCCTTCGACCGGCTGGTGCAGGCGCTGCGGCTGGACCGGGATCCGCGCCGGATCCCGCTGTGCGACGTGATGTTCGACTATCGCGGCGAGGCCGAGCCCGTGCCCCTGCTGGGTGCGGCCGAGGTCCGGCCCGAGCGGCCGCGCGCCGGCGCCGCCAGGACCGATCTCTCCCTCACGGTGGAGCACGCGGGGTCCACACTGGCCGGGTCGCTGTGCTACCGCGACAGCCTGTACGACGAGGAGTCGGCCGCGCTCCTCCTCGACCAGCTCCGCACGTTCCTGGCCATCGCCCTGCGCGCCCCGGACCTGCCCGCCGACCAGGTCCCGCTGGAGGACTACACGCGGACGCACACGAGGGTGCGTGAGGCCGACCAGACGGCGGTGCTGGACCCCCTCCTGCCCTCGGCGCCCGAGCTCGTCCGCGCCTGGGCCGGGCGGGCGCCGGGCATGGTGGCGCTCGACTGGCAGGGCGGCAGCCTGACCTACCGCGAGCTGGACGGGCGCGCCGCCGCGGTCACCGCCGCCCTGCGCGCGCTCGGCCAGGTCGAGGGCGCCTCCGTGGTCGTCAGGATGCCACCGGGACCGGCCCAGGTCACCGCCGCGCTCGGTGTGCTCGGCGCGGGGGCGCACCTGACCTGCCTCGGCGCCGGCGACGTGGGTGAGCGGGGCAAGGTCGTGCTGGCCGAGCTGCGGCCCGTCTCCTTGCTGGTGGAGGGCCCGGGGGACGACCTGAGCCAGTGGTTCGAGGAGGAACTGGGCGGCACGGTCATCGACGTCGGCACCCTGGACGTGCCGGGCCCGGCGGCCGCCTCCATCGCGGGGCCCGTCAGCCCCACGACCACCGCGCCCGCCTACATCGCCTACACCTCGGGCTCGACAGGAAAGCCCAAGGGGATCATCCAGTCGCACGGCAGCCTGGCGCAGTTCGCCACCTGGCTGGCCGACGAGTCCCGGATGCGGCCGGGCGCCAGGGTGGCCCAGTGGGCCGCACCCGGCTACGACGCCGCGCTGTGCGAGACGTTCGCCGCGCTGGTCGGCGGCGCGACGCTGTGCCCCGTGCCCGAGCGGATCAGGGCCAACCCGGAGAAGATGGTCCGCTGGCTCGCGGACGAGCGGATCACCCTGCTGCAGACCGTCCCGAGCTTCGCGTCCAAGCTCCTCGACGTGATCAAGGTCGAGGGCGCCACCAGGCGGCTCGCGCTCAACTGCCTGCTGCTCGCGGGGGAGCCGCTGCCCGGGGAACTGGCCAACGACCTGCGCGCGAGCCTGCCGGCCGTGCGGCTGGCGAACCTGTACGGCGCCACGGAGACGATCCTGGCGACCTGGTACGAGGTCACCGGCCCGGTGCACGGCATGACGCCGATCGGCCGGTCCATCCCCGGCCGGCAGGTCGTGGTGCTGGACGACTGGGACCGGCCCTGCCCGCCGGGCGTCACCGGGCACATCGTGGTCAGGAGCCCGTACGTCGCGCTGGGGTATGTCGGCGACGGCGAGGACACGCGGGTCTTCGAACCGGTGTACCACCTCCAGGCGTGCGGGTCCGGCTACGGCCGCTTCTACCGCACGGGCGACCTCGGCCGCATGCGGTGGGACGGCTTGCTGGAGTTCCGCGGCCGCGGCGACTCCCAGATCAAGTTCCACGGCACTCGGGTCGAGCTGGCCGAGATCGAGGCCGCGCTGAGCCGGCACGAGGCGGTCGCCGAGTGCGCGCTCGTCCCGGTGAGCGGCCCCGATGGCTGGGTCACCCGCCTGGTGGCCTACGTCGTGCCGCGGCGCACGCAGGCGGGCGAGGCGGAGGTGCGGGCCGCGGACCTGCGGGCCACCCTGCGGACCCAGTTCGGGAAGAGCACGTTGCCGCTGTCGGTCAGGACGGTGGGCGCCTTGCCGCGCAACGTCGGCGGCAAGATCGACCGGCGTGAGTTGTCGGCACAAGTGAGCGACGGGCCGCGCGGCGCCGCGCGCACACCGGTGGAGCTCGAAGTGGCCGCCATCTGGTCAGACATTCTGGGGGCCGAGCCGGACAGCGACGGCGACCCCTTCTTCGCAGTGGGCGGGCACTCGCTGATGGTGCCTCGTCTGCTCGACCGCGTTCGCGAGAGGTTCGGCGTCGAGGTGCCGCTCTGGGAGTTCTTCGCCAACCCCACCCTGGGCGGCCTGGCCGCTCAGGTCCACGCGCACGCGCTTTCCACCGATGCAGTCAACCAATTTATGGCGGGTGAGTGATGTGACACTGGTTGAGACCTCAACGTCAGTCGACTTCGATGGGGAGAGCCTGGATGTCCCGACAGTACGGCTGATCGCCGAGAACGAGGTCACCTGTGGCGTCGCCCCCTCCGCCCTGGCCAAGGTCGCGGCCAACAGGCGGGTGTTCGAGGACATCATCGCGAGCGGCATCCCCGTCTACGGAGTGACCACCGGCTACGGCGAGATGATCTACATGCTCGTCGACACCTCCAACGAGGTGCAGCTCCAGACCAACCTGGTCCGCAGCCACAGCGCCGGAGTCGGCCCGATCTTCGCCGAGGACGAGGCTCGGGCCGTCCTCGCCGCCCGGCTCAACGCCCTGTCCAAGGGCTACTCGGCGGTGCGGCCGGAACTGCTCGAACGCCTGGCGCTCTACCTCAACCTGGGCATCACGCCCGCCATCCCCGAGATCGGGTCACTGGGCGCGAGCGGTGATCTGGCGCCGCTGGCGCACGTCGCCTCGACGCTGATCGGCGAGGGGTACGTGCTGCGTGACGGCCGGCGGGTCGAAACCGGGCGCGTACTGCGCGAGTTCGGCATCGAGCCGCTGCAACTGCGGTTCAAGGAAGGGCTGGCGCTGATCAACGGCACCTCGGCGATGACCGGGCTCGGCTGCCTGCTGGTCACCCGGGCCCTTGACCAGGTGCGGCAGGCCGAGATCGTGACCGCGCTGATCTGCGAGGTCCTGCAGGGCTCGACCAGCCCGTTCGTGGCCGACGGGCACGACATCGCCCGCCCGCACCAGGGGCAGATCGACGTCGCCGCCAACATGCGGGCCCTGCTGAGCGGCAGCGGCCTGGCCGTGGATCACAGTGAGCTGCGCCAGGCGCTCAGCGTCGACCCGTTGCGCCTGGCGGTCCTGCGGGACAGGGAGCCGCAGCGCCCCCGGCGCAAGGACGGAGCCGAATCCGCGGAGCACGGCGTCCACCGGACCGAGGTCTACCTGCAGAAGGCGTACACGCTGCGGGCCATCCCGCAGGTCGTCGGCGCCGTCAGGGACACCGTCTACCACGCCGCGGCCACGCTGCACATCGAGCTCAACTCGTCCAACGACAACCCGCTGGTCTTCGAGGGCAAGGAGGTCTTCCACGGGGCGAACTTCCACGGCCAGCCGGTCGCCTTCGTCATGGACTACCTCACCATCGCGCTCACCCAGCTCGGCGTCTTCTCCGAGCGGCGGACCAACCGGCTGCTGAACCGGCATCTCAGCAACGGCCTGCCCGAGTTCCTCGTCGCCGGCGATCCGGGACTGAACAGCGGTTTCGCCGGGGCGCAGTACCCGGCCACCGCCTTGGTCGCGGAGAACAGGACGATCGGGCCCGCCAGCACGCAGAGCGTGCCGTCCAACGGCGACAACCAGGACGTCGTCAGCATGGGGCTGATCGCCGCCCGCAACGCGCGCAGGGTGCTGCAGAACAACACCAGGATCCTCGCGGTGGAGTTCCTGGCCGCGGCCCAGGCCGTGGACCTGTCGGGCCGGCACGACCGGCTCAGCCCGGCCGGTCTGGCCACGTACGAGCGGGTCCGCTCGCTCGTGCCGGTCCTGGAGGAGGACCGCTTCATGTCGGACGACATCGAGCTGGTGGCCGCCGCGATCTCCCGCGGGGAGTTCCTGGCCGCCGTCGAGCAGGCCGACGTCGCCCTCCGCTGATTCTCGGCTCACGAAGGCGCCCCCGGGTCGTGTCCCGGGGGCGCCTTCGTGCGACCGGGCCTCGTATGACCGGGAGGGCCTCGTACGGCAGGGGAAGGCCCTTCTACGACGGAAGGGCGCTGGGAGGCTCGCCTCCCAGCGCCCTTCCCGCAGTGGCGGGGTTCAGAAGTCGCGCAGTCCTCCACTGGCCTGCCGCAGCTCCTCGAACGAGGACAGGTCGGGCACCGTCCAGCCGTCGAGGTCATACTCGTTCAGGCATTCGTCGACGAAGGCCTTGTACCCGTCCACCTGGCCACTGGCCGTCTGCGCGAACAGCAGCTCCACGCGCGTGTTCTCGTGGTTGCCCGCGTAGTTGCGCTCGTACAGCTCGTGCCGCCCGCCGAACTCGGTGCCCACGGCGTCCCACAGCAGCTTCATCACCTTGATCCGCTCGACCGAGTCGACGCCGCCGGAGCCGCGCAGGTACTTGTCCAGGTACGGCCGCACCTCGGGGTTCTTGAAGTCCTCGGCGCTGGAGTTGATGTAGATCAGGCCGCTGGCGATGTCCTGCTGGATGATCTCCTTGACCCGTGGGTAGCCGATCTGCATGAACCAGCGGTAGGCCAGGCCGTACTCCGGGTTGGGCAGCACCGCGCCGTTGGTCCACGGCACCGGGTTGCGCGCGGCCGCGTCCGACAGCCCCCAGAACAGGTTGCGCCAGGCGAGCACCTCGCCGATCCGGCTCTGCACGCCGCGGAAGTCCTTGGTGCCGGTGATCTCCACCGCCTTGGCCAGCAGGCCCGCGATGAACTCCAGTTTCACGGCCAGGCGGGTGCACCCGTGGAAGGTGAACCGCTCAGGGAAGCCGGAACGGCCGGTGAAGAGCTGGACCTTGCCCAGGTGGCCGTAGATGAAGACGTTCTCCCAGGGGATGAGCACCTTGTCCAGGACGAGGATCGTGTCGTTCTCGTCCAGCCGCGAAGACAGCGGGTAGTCGAACGGGCTGCCCATGACGGTCGCTGCGGCGGAGTAGGAGGGACGGCAGATCAGCTTCAGCCCGGGGGAGTGCATCGGCACGGTCGCCACCAGGGCGAACTTCCTGTCCTTGATGGGCAGGCCGTAGTGGGCGATGAAGTTGTAGTGGGTCAGCGCCGAACCCGTCGCCACCACCTTCGCGCCGCTCACCACCAGGCCCGCGTCGGTCTCCTTCTCCACGTGGACGAAGACGTCGGCGACCTCGTCGGGCGGCCGGTTGCGGTCCACGGGCGGGTGGACGATCGCGTGGTTCCAGAACAGGACCTTCTCCTGCGACTCCCGGTACCAGCGTCGCGCGTTGTCGGCGAACGGTTCGTAGAACTCGGCGTTGGCGCCAAGTGTGCCGAGGAAGGAGGCCTTGTAGTCGGGGCTGCGGCCCATCCAGCCGTAGCTCATCCGCGCCCACGCGGCGATGGCGCGCTGGTTGGCTACCAGGTCCTCGGCGCTGCGGGGGGTGGTGAAGAAGCTGTGGGTGTAGCCGTCGCCGCCGGTGTCGGTGGGCGCGATGAGCGCGTCGCGCCGGTCGGGGTCGTGCAGCGCGTCGTAGAGCCTGGCGGTCATCCTGATCGGGTTGTGGAACGCAGGGTGTGCGGTCACGTCCTTGACCCGGTCGCCGTAGAGGTAGATCGCCCGGTCGTCGCGCAGGCTCTCTATGTACTCCGCCCCGGTCATGGGCCGGGTCGCCGGCCGGGCGTCCTCGACGGGAGGTGCGTCCTGAAGGTCTGTCATCGGGCTACTCCGCTTCCTTCCTCCGCTCGGGCCTCTACCCGAGCCCGAACCGGGCCTTGGCCAGATCACGTTTGGCGATGGTGGCGAGGAACGTCGAGACGCCCGCGTGGGTGACGAACATCGACATGTCCCGCCACACGCGCTCGATGCGCTCGCCGCTGCGGACGGCGCTCGACCCCGCCGTGGGGAACAGGTACGACTCGACCGCCTTCCAGCACAGGGCGACCGCCTCGCTGCAGATCCCGGCGAGGGCGAGCTCGCTCTCGCGGGTGACGGCGGCCGCGCCGGCGGCGGTGATCTCGTGCCACTGGCGGGCCACGTCCAGGGTGGCGGCCTCCGCGGTGGCGATCAGGCCGGCGGCCTTGCCGTACCTGAGCTGGAAGTCCGGGTCCTCGCAGCGCGTGACGATGGGCGGGAACGGCGTCGTCCGCGTCCGCATGAGCTCCTCGTACGCGTCCAGCGCGCCCTTGGCCATGCCGACCGCGAGCACCGCGTCCTCCAGCACCATGAACGTGAGCTGCCCGCCCCCGTACTGGGGCCCGTGCAGCTCGCGCCCCGGGGTGCCCGCGGTGACATCGATCTGGCTCATGTGCTGCTTGAGCGTGTAGCGGTCGGGGACGCGGCCGTCGACGATGCGGATGCTGTGCGACCCGCTGCCCTTCAGCCCGAGCGCCCGGCCCCAGTCGTCGAGGCGGATCCACGCGCTGCGCGGGGCGATGAACATCATCGGCTCGGGCGGGCCGCCGCCGTCGGGGGTGACCATCGCGTGGCCGATGAAGTGCGAGGCGTACGGCGAGCCCGAGCAGTAGCCCCAGGTGCCGTTGATCAGCCAGTCGCCGTCGGAGGTGCGCTCGGCCGTGCCGCCGGGCATCACGGTCGCCGGGCAGATGAACTCGCCAGAGGCGAAGATCTCCGCCTGCGTGGCCTCGTCGAAGATCGTGGCCGCCGCCAGCGCGTGCGCCGCGCCCAGGCAGTACATCCAGCCCGTCGAGGGGCAGCCTCGGGTGAGGTTGATCGCCACGCGGACGAACGTGTCGATCCCGAACTCGTAGCCGCCGTACCGGCGGGGCACCAGGATCCGGTAGAAGCCGGCCTCGGAGAAGCGTTCGTGGACGTCCTCGCCGTAGTACGTGCGCTGCTCGGTCTCGCCCTGGCGCTCGACCAGTTCGGGGATCATCGCCTCGGCCCTGGCGACCACGTCCTCGGGGGTGAGGCCAGGCTCCGGCGGGTCGGCGAGGCGGTGCTCGAAAATAGTGGTGTCGACACCCATCGCTATGCGAGTCCTCACGGTTTCGTGGACCAATGGGGCATGTGGTCAGCGTCACATCCAGGATTTTCCGCCGCATCTCCCGGCGTGCTGTTTTGACCGCCGGGAGATCAATTGGGGCGCGGGCGACCCGAGAATCGCGCGGGCAAATGGTCGCGCGCCGCTCTCAGCCAAATGGTACGTCGAATTCAAGGCCCGATGAATGCTTTGTGATAACACTCGCGGAGTGCGCACGCAAAGAGCAGGGAATTACCAGCCGGATTTGATCGTGTCCGCTATATGCGCGCGATCGGCCGCGGAAAGCCACCAGCCGACGGGGATGTGGACTATGCGGTCGTGCACGGCGTCCAGGCCGGGCAGCGCCCGATCCGCGACGTCCCGCACGGCGCCGTGCGTGTCGTTGCGCCGGACCAGCATGCTCACCATGATCCCCGCGTCGTTCATCTTCCGCATGAACGAGGGCCGGTCCTCGGCCTTGACCGGGTACAGCCAGCAGGACGACTCCCGGTCCGGCTCCCGCGCGGTCAGTTCCAGTCCCGGTACGCCGGCCAGCTCCGCGTCGTAGAACGCGGCGTTCCGGCGGTGCTGTTCCACCCGCTCGTCGACCGTCTCCAGGTTCGCCAGCCCGATGGAGGCGCTGATCTGGTCCAGGTAGAAGTTGTAGCCCCACTCGGGCACGTCGTAGTCGCCGTTGACCCGGTCGGCCCGCCGGTCGATGCCGAAGAAGCGGAGCCTGCGGGCGCGCTCGTACGACCGCTCGTCGGGCAGGGTGAGCATGCCCCCGCAGCCGGTGCCGAGGTGCTTGGTCGCGTGGAAGCTGAACACGCAGATGTTCTCGCCGTCACCGCCCACCGGACGGCCGCGAAGGGTGCTCCCCCAGGCGTGCGCGCAGTCCTCGACGACCACCGGCCGGTAGCCGTGCGCGGCCTCGGCCGCGTCGAGGATCTCCCGCAGCCGGTCCACGTCCACCGGATACCCGGCCCAGTGGACGATGACGATGGCGCGGGTGGCCGGTGAGATCTTCTTCGCGAGATCGTCGAGGTCGAGGTTGAGCGTGGCCGGGTCCACGTCGACCCAGCGCAGGCGCAGCCCGTTGGCCAGCACGGCCCAGTTGGTGGCCTCGAAGGTCAGCGGCGTGCTCAGCACCTCGTCCCGGTCGGAGTCCAGTCCGGCCTCCCGTCCGTCGCCGGTGCCGGACGCGCCCGCCAGCCGGAGCGCGAGATGCAGGCCCGAGGTGCCGTTGTTGACCGTGGCCACGTACGGGTTCCCGAGGCGCGCGCCCAGCGCCGCCTCGAACTCCTCGACCACCGGCCCGTGCCCGATCATGCCGGTGCGCAGCACGTCGGCGATCCGGTCCAGGGTGCCCGGCCCGATCGCGGCCTTGAGCAGCGGGATCATCGGCGGCGCGCTCCGTCCGGTCCGTTCAGTGCCGGACGCCGACGAAGAGTCCACGGCCGTCCCCGATCTCCCCGCTCTCGATGTACTCGGCGTCGCAGCCCGCGCGCCGGAACGCGGCCGTGTAGTCGGCGGGCTCGAACAGGGTGAAGATCTGGACCTGGTCGAAGTGGCGTACGCCCGTCGCGTCCGCCACGGACCAGTGCGACTCCTGCCGGACGGTGGAGCCCGTGGTCCGCGCCATCCGCCCCACCCGCGCCACCGTACGGTCCGCGCCGCGTACGAAGTCGCCGGCGATGTGGCCGTCGATGAACCTGGCGGGGAAGTACCACGGCTCGACGATCAGCACCCCGCCGGTCGGCAGATGAGCGGCCATGTGGCCCACCGCCGCCTCCAGCTCCGCCGTGTCGGTCATGTAGCCGACCGTGCCGAATAGGCTGCACACCGCGTCATAGGTCCGGCCGGTGTCGAACCGCCGGATGTCCCCGTCGTGGATCGCCACGCCGGGCACCTTCCGCCTGGCCGCCGCGCGCATCGTCGGGGAGAGCTCGACGCCCTCGACCTCGTCGAACATGAGCCGGAACGTCCGCAGGTGCTCCCCCGTCCCGCAGGCCACGTCCAGCAGCGAGGCCGCCCCGGGGCGGCGGGCGCGCACCAGCTCGGTGACGACGGCGGACTCGTGCGCGTAGTTCTTGCCCCGCCCCTTGTAGACGAGGTCGTAGACCTCGCTCACGTCGGCGCTGTAGACGTTGGCCTTCCGGGCGCCCTCGGCGTCCCGGGTGGCCATGGCCGAAATGTCCGTGGTCATCAGCGCCTCCGCAGTTGATTCGATCACCCGGAAAGTCTCACATTCACCGCGTTCGCCGGGCATCTTCCCGATTGCGCAGCGGTGTCGCCGGCGCCGCGGAACTGCGCAATCTTCGAGATGTTCCCTGCGAGGGCCCGCGGCTAGCCTCGGCTCATGTCGAATAGTAACTGTAGGATTTGCGGCGGCACGGTGAAAGAAACCGTCAACCTGGGTCGGCAGCCGTCGGGTAACGGATTTCCGTTGCCTCATGAGATCGAGCACGAGAAGTCTTTCCCGCTCAGCGCGGGGACCTGCGACTCCTGCACGATGTTCCAGCTGCTCGATGATGTTCCCGCAGAGGCGAAATACCGCGACGAATATCCGTATCACGCGTCGGGTTCTGCGGTGCACCGCGCGCATTTCGAGGGGAACGCCCGCCGTTTCCTGGAGACCGAGCTGACCCGACCGGACGCGTTCATCGTCGAGATCGGCAGCAATGACGGCGTCATGCTCGCCACGATCGCGCAGGCCGGCGTCCGGCACCTGGGCGTCGAGCCGTGCCGGGAGGTCGCCGACGTCGCGCGGGGGCGGGGGATCCGGGTGCTCGGCGAGTTCTTCGACGAGAACACCGCGGCCGCCATCCGCGCGGAGCACGGCCCCGCGGACATGGTGTTCGGGGCCAACTGCATCGCCCACATCGTCTATCTCCGGCGGCTGCTCCAGGGCATCGACACGCTCCTGACGCCCGATGGGGTGTTCGTCTTCGAGGAGCCCTACCTCGGATCGGTCATCGCACAGAACGCCTTCGACATGATCTACGACGAGCACGTCCACATCTTCTCGGTGCGGTCGGTCAAGGCCATGGCGGAACTCGCCGGGTTCGAGCTCGTCAACGCCGAGCCCGTGCCGCTGCACGGCGGCACGATGCGCTACACGATCGCGCGGCCGTCCCGGCGCGCCCCGGCTCCCGCGGTGGCGGAGTTCCTGGCCCGGGAACGCGAGCAGCGGCTGGCGGAGCACGGCACGATCGAGAAGTTCGCCGCCGCGGTCCGGAAGATCCGGGAGGACCTCACCGGGCTGCTGGGCGACCTCCACGCGCAGGGCAAGCGGGTGGTCGGTTACGGCGCGCCCGCCAAGGTCACGACGGTGACGAACTACTGCGGCATCGGGACCGAACTGATCCCGTTCGTGGTCGACTCGACCCCGTCCAAGCAGGGACGGCTGGTCGCGGGCTCGCACATCCCGGTGCTGGAGCCCGGGGCGTTCGCCGCGGACCACCCCGACTACGCGGTGCTGTTCGCGTGGAACCACGCCGAGGAGATCATGGCGAAGGAGCAGGCGTTCCGCGAACGAGGCGGACGCTGGATCCTCTACGTGCCCGACGTGCGCATCGTGTGAGACGTCCCGGCCCGCCGCCGCCGTCGAGCGGGTGTCGGGCCCAGCACGCTCGTCAGCTTCTCAGCCGGCTTCCACGCGGCCAAGCACCTGAGCTGCGACACCGGCGGCCTGCTCGTGCTGCCCGACGAGCCGTCCCTGCTGCGCGCCCGCAGGCTGCGCTTCTTCGGCATCGAACGGGACGCCGACCGGGTGCACGCCGGCTACGACGTGCCCGAGTGGGCTACAACATCCCGGTGGGCTGGTGGCTGCCGGACGGCGAGCGCGCGCACATCGCGCGGACCATCAGACCCGGCTGGTAGAGCCGCCTCCTGCTGGGGACCGCCCCGGCCGTCACCCGCCGCGCGGGATCGGGCCGGAGCCGCGTGCGTACCAGGTCAGGCGGTGACCTTCGAGACCGTCACGGGGACCGCGTTGAAGACGGCGTTGCCCGACACCGGGTCGATGACCGTCTCGTCCGTCAGGGCGTTGGCGTTGACCCCGGCGTGCCGCACCGCCACCGGCTGGTTCCCGCCCGCGTGACCCCACCCGTGCGGCAGGCTGACCACGCCCGGCATGATCGACTCGGTGGGCTCGACGGGCACGACGACCTCCCCGGCCGCCGAGCGGACGAGCGCGGTCTCACCCAGCCCGAGCCCGGCCACGTCGTCGGGGTGCATGTGCAGCGTGCACCGGTTGGCGCCGCCGACCAGCACGGGCACGTTGTGCAGCCAGCTGTTGTTGGAGCGCAGCTGACGCCGCCCGATCAGCAGGAGCTGCGAGTCGGGCGCGGCGGGCCGCGCGCGCAGCCGGCGCACCTCCTCGACCATCGCCTCGGGCGCCAGCGCCACCCGCCCCGAGGGCGTGCGCACCAGCTCGCCGAGCCGCGGCTCCAGCGGGCCCAGGTCGACGCCGTGCGGCTGGGCGATCAGCTCCTTCAGCGACAGCTCGTACGCGCCGAGCCGCAGCAGGGCGTCGAGCATCAGCTCCGGCCCGCTGTCGCCGGACAGCTCGGCCCGCAGGCCGCTCGCCTCGCCGAGCACCTGCCCGACGATCATCTCGTCGAGCGCCGCCGGGTCGGCCTGCGCGCCCTGGCCCGCGGCGATGAGCGTGAGCCTGGCCAGGATCTCCGCCTCTGACCGCTGGTCGGGGCCGAGCGGGAGGATGGCGGGCGAGAACCTGGCGTAGTTCCGCACGGTCACGGTGGACAGCAGGAAGTCGTAGTGCGGCATCTGCAGCATCCGCGGCGGCGGCAGGATCACGTCGGCGTGCCTGGTCGTCTCGTTGAGGTACGGGTCCACGCACACCATGAAGTCCACGCCGGCCAGCGCCCGGTCCAGGCGCGGCCCGTTCGGCGCCGACAGCACGAGGTTGCCCGCCACCGTCACCATGGCCCTGACCTGGCCCTTGCCCGGCGTCTCCAGCTCGTCGGCGAGCGTGGCGACTGGCAGCTCGCCCATCACCTCCGGCAGGTCCCGCACCCGGCTGCGCCAGCTGCCCGTGGTGAACGGCTCGCGCGGCCGGAAGATCTCCGCGATGGCGGGCCGGGTGAACATGACGCCGCCGGGCCGGTCGAAGTTGCCGGTCAGCACGTTCACCACGTCCACGAGCCACTGCGTGAGCGTGCCGAACTCCGAGGTGCAGGTGCCGATCCTGGTGTAGACGGCCGCCGAGGGCGCCGCCGCCAGCTCGCGGGCCAGCGCGGTGATGCGGCCGGCCGGCACGCGGCAGATCTGCGCGGCGGCCTCCGGCGTGTGCGGGGCGACCGCCTCGCGCAGCTCGTCCAGCCCGTCGATCTCGATGTCGATCGAGGTCAGCTCCTCGGCCAGCAGCGTGTGCACGATGGCCAGCAGCAGGTGGGAGTCGGTGCCCGGGCGGACGAACAGGTGCTCGTCGGCCAGGGCGGCGGTACGGGTGCGCCGCGGGTCGGCCACGACGAGCCTGCCGCCGCGCCGGCGCAGCGCCTTGAGCCTGCCGGGGAAGTCGGGGGCCGCGCACAGCGAGCCGTGCGACTCGGCCGGGTTGGCCCCGATGACCAGCAGGAAATCGGTGCGGTCGAGGTCGGGCACGGCGATCGCGAAGGGGTCGCCGAGCATGAGCCCGCACGCCACCTGCTTGGGGGCCTGGTCGATGGTGCTGGCGGAGTAGACGTTGCGGGTGCCGAGCGACTGCGTGAGCGGCATCCGGTACATGAACCCGGCCATGGTGTGGAAGGTCGGGTTGCCGAAGTAGACGGCGACCGCGTCCCGTCCGTGCTCGGAGATCACCCGTTCCAGGCCGCGCTCGACCGCCTCGAAGGCCTCCTCCCACGACGACTCGCGCAGCTCGCCGTCCACGCGGACGAGAGGGTGACGCAGGCGGGAGGGGTCCTCGTCGAGCGCGCCGAGGCTGGCGCCCTTGGGGCAGACGTAGCCCCGCGAGAACGGGTCGTCGGCGTCCCCCTTGACCGAGAGGACGTGACCCGTGTCGTCCAGCTGGAGGCGCAGGCCGCAGACGGCGTCGCAAATGGGACAGGTTCTGTGCGCGATGGTCATGGACACTCCCGATGCCGAGGAATCACAGGACGTCGAAGTCGATACGCACCCGGGCGGTCAGCGGCACCGCCTGGCACGTCAGGATGTTGCCCGCCGCCCGGTCCTCCTCGCTGAGCGCCCAGGTGCGCGCCAGGCGCACCTCGCCCTCGACGACGCGGGCGCGGCAGGTGCCACAGACGCCTGTCTGGCAGGAGTACGGCACGTCGGGGCGGGCGGCCATGACCGCGTCGAGCACCGTGCGCCCCGGCTCCAGGGGCACGCTCGTGACCCGGCCGTCCATGACGACGCTCACCTCGGCCGCCCCGGGGACCGTGCCCGTGGGGGACGCCGGACGGCTCTCGCCGGCGGGCACGCCCGGGTGGAACAGCTCGGTGTGGATCGCGGCGGGGTCCACCTCGTGCCCGGCCAGGGCCGCGAGCGTCTCGTCCACCATGCCGGCGGGCCCGCACACGAACCACTCGTCCACCTCGGCGGGCCGCAGCAGCCGGGCGAAGAGCGCGTCGAGCGTGGCCCGGTCCAGCCGCCCACGGGGCAGGCCCACGCGCGGCTGCTCGCGGGAGAACAGGTGCACCAGGTGCAGCCGGCCGGGGTGGCGGTCCTTCAGGTCGCCGAGCTCGTCGGCGAACATCGTCGAGCCGGCCGCGCGGTTGCCGTACAGGACCGTGAAGCGGCTGCCCGGCTCGGTGTCCAGCGCCGTGGCGACGAGCGACAGCACGGGCGTGATGCCCGAGCCGGCGGCCACGGCGGCGTAGCGGCGGCGGCGGGCGGGGTCGAACCGCACGCCGAACGTCCCGACGGGCGACAGCAGTTCGAGCTGGTCGCCCGGCGCGAGCTCCCTGGCCGCGTACGTGGAGAAGGTCCCGCCGGGCACCACCCGCACGCCCAGGCGCAGCCTGCCCCGGCTGGCGAGCTCGCGCGGGGTGGAGCAGAGCGAGTACGACCGGCGGACCTGGCGCCCGTCCACCGGCAGCCGCACCGTGACGTGCTGGCCGGCGGTGAAGGCGAAGGCGCCGGTCAGCTCGTCCGGGACCAGGCAGGTCACCTCGACCGCGCTGCCGTCCGCGGCGACCGGCGTGACCGACTCGACGCGGACGCGGTGGAAGCGCGGTCTGGCCATCAGTGCGCCTTCAGATGCTCGAAGGGCTCGCCGCAGCCCGGGCAGAGCCGCAGCGCCATGCAGGCGGCGGCGCCGGAGCTGGCCAGCTCCGTGGTGTCGGGGAACGCGCAGCGGGGGCAGCCGGGCTGCAGCAGGGGCAGCGACAGCCGTCTCGGCGGCGCGATGCCCGCGTCGGCGAGCTTGGCGCGCGCGGTCTCGCTCAGCCAGTCGGTCGTCCACGGCGGCGACATGGAGACCACCACCTCCACGTCGGCCGCGCCCGCCGCCCGCGCCGCCGCGGCGACGTCCGCCTTGATCAGCTCCAGAGCGGGGCAGCCCAGGTAGGTGGGGGTGACCGTGACGACGGCGTTGCCGTCGTCGTCCACGCTCACCTCGCGCAGCATGCCCAGCTCCCCGATGGACAGCACCTGCAGCTCGGGGTCGAGCACCGCCGCCACCGCCGCCTCCACTTCGGCCTTCACCATCGTGCCCCCACATGCGCTCGGTGGACGTACTGCATCTCCGCCAGCAGCGGGCCGAACCACTCCGTGTGCCGGCCCTCCCGGCCGCCCGTCGCCGCCCAGCCGTCCCGCGGCCTGGCCAGCGTCGCCTCGCCGAGGACGCGGTCGACGACCTCAAGCCACGGCCCGCGCAACGCCGCCGGGTCGAGGCCCGCCTCGGGCGCCGCCCACGGCTCGAACAGCTCGTGCGTGTACGGCCACACCTCCTCGACCGCGTCGCGCATCCGCCGGTGCGACAGCGGCGTCCCGTCGCCCAGCCGAACCGTCCAGACGGAGGCGTAGCTCACGTGGAACGCGCTCTCCTTGGCCGCCTTGGCGGCGATGCCGGCCAGCCGGGGCTCGGCCGCGCGCGACAGCCGGGTGTAGAGCAGGTTCTGGTACGTGGCCAGGAGCAGCGTCTTGGCCACGGTCGTCGCGAAGTCCCCGTTGGGCAGCTCGACGAGCTGGACGTTGCGGAACTCGTGCCCGTCGCGCAGGAACGCCAGCGCGTCCTCGTCCCTGCCGGCCCCTTCGAGGTCGCCGGCGTAGGTCAGGAACGCGCGGGCCTGTCCGAGCTGGTCCAGCGCGACGTTGGCCAGCGCGACCTCCTCCTCCAGCTGCGGCGCCCGCGCGCACCACTCGGCGGTGCGCTGCGCGGCCACGAGCGCGTCGTCGCCGAGGCCGAGCAGGTAGTCGAACAGGGCGGTCACAGGCCCTCAACCCCTTCGGGCGGCGGGAAGGAGGAGGCGTGGCGGTACTGCTTGTCCGCGGCGGGGGCGAAGTAGGCGTCCTTGTGCTCGGGGTCCGAGGAGGTCATCGACCGCGACGGCACCACCCACAGGGACACGCCCTCCTCCCTGCGCGTGTAGAGGTCGCGGGCGCTGTGCAGCGCGAGGGCGGCGTCGGGGGCGTGCAGGCTGCCCGCGTGGGTGTGGCCGAAGCCGCGGCGCGGGCGCACGAACACCTCCCACAGCGGCCACTCCTCCTCGACCGCGTCGACCTCCTGAGCGATGGCCTCCTGCGCGTCGATCGCCGGCGCGCCGATCTCCTGCGCGTCGATCGCCGGCGCGTCGATCTCCCGCGCGGCGGCCTGCTTCGCCGCCTCCTTCGCGGCGTGGGCGGCGGCGGCCTCGCGCACCCAGGCGCCCTCCTCGTGGGCGCGCCTGCGGTGTGCCAGCCGCTGCTTGTTGCGCGGCCCGTGCCCGGCCACCACCCGCATCAGCTCGTCGTAGTCGGGCGGGGTGAAGTCGTGGTGCCCCCGCTCGGGGTTCCAGCGCAGCGCCGGGTCGGGCAGCCGGACGCCCAGGGCCTTGGCCTGGGGCACGCACAGGTCCACGAACCGCTGCCGCAGCTCGTCGTTGCTCGCCCGCTTGATCCGCCACGCCATGGAGGAGGCGGAGCGGGTCGAGAGCGAGTCCGGCGGCCCGAACATCGCCAGCGCCGGCTGCCACCAGCGCTCCACCGCCTCCTGCAGCGACCGCCGCTGCGCGGGCGTGCCGCGCGACAGCGTGTACAGCAGGTCGAAGCCCTGCCGGTGGTGGAAGGATTCCTCCCGGCAGATGCGCACCAGCGCCCTGGCGTACGGCCCGTACGAGGTACGGCAGAGCGAGACCTGGTTGACCACCGCGGCCCCGTCGGTCAGCCACGCCAGCGCGCCGACGTCGGCCCAGGTGAGCGTCGGGTAGTTGATGAACGACAGGTACTTCTGCCGGCCCTCGTGGAGCGCGTCGAGCAGGTCCTCCCTGCGCGCGCCCAGCGTCTCGGCGACCGCGTACAAGTACAGCCCGTGCCCGGCCTCGTCCTGCACCTTGGCGATGAGGACGGCCTTGCGCGCCAGGCTCGGCGCGCGGCTGATCCAGGCGGCCTCGGGCTGCATGCCCATGATCTCCGAGTGCGCGTGCTGCGCGATCTGCCTGATCAGGCTCTCGCGGTAGCCGTCAGGCATCCAGTCCTTGTGCTCGATCTTCTGATCCCCCGCGATCAGGGCATCGAACGCGCTGATGCTCACGACCCACCTCCTCCGCAGATCGTCTTCAGCGTCGTTCGCGGGCCCCGCGCCGCGCATCTTCGTGCTTGCGGCAATCTGCGAGATGTACGCCGGGGCGGGCCCCCCGACCATGGGCGGCATGACCATACGCGCGAAGGACCTGCCGACGACGTTCAACATCGCCACCCACTTCCTCGACGGCAACGACCCCGGCAGGACCGCGCTGCTCACCTCGGCGGGCCCCGTGACCTACGGCCGGATCCAGGCGCTGGCCGGTCAGGTGGGGCACGTGCTGCGCGGACTGGGCGTGCGCCGCGGCGACCGGGTGCTGCTGGCGCTCGGCGACGGCGTGGAGTCGGTCGCCACCTGGTACGGCGTGCAGAAGATCGGCGCGGTCACCGCCGAGGTCTACACCTACCTGCAGCCGGAGGAGTACCGCTTCTTCGCCGAGTACGCCCGCCCCGCCGTGGTCGTCGCCGACGCGTTCACCCTCGACCGGCTCCGCGCCGCCGGGATCCGGGACCTGCTGGTGGTCGGCGTGCCCGAGGAGGAGCTGCGCGCGGGCGAGCACCACTTCGCCTCGCTCACCGCCGCCGCGCCCACGCGGCTGGAGGCCGCGCCGACCACGCCCGACGACGTCGCCATGTGGCGCTTCACCACGGGCAGCACGGGCAAGCCGAAGGCCTGCGTGCTGGCCGCCCGCAGCGCCGCGCTGAGCATGGAGTGGTTCGCCAGGGGAGTGCTCGACCTCGGGCCCGACGACATCGTGCTGCCCGTGCCCAAGCTCTTCTTCGGCTACGCCAACAACATCACCGCGCTGTTCCCCTTCCGCGTGGGCGCGAAGGGCATCGTCTTCCCCGAGCGCAGCACGCCCGGGCGCATCTTCGAGCTGATCGCCGAGCACCGCCCGACGATCCTGGTCAACGTGCCGACCATGATGGCCGCCATGCTCGCCCACCCCGACGCCGCCCGCCAGGACCTCAGCAGCCTGCGCGTGTGCATCTCGGCCGGCGAGGCGCTCCCGCTCGAACTGCACCGCCGGTGGCTGGAGACGTTCGGGGTGGAGGTGATGGACGGCATCGGCTCGTCCGAGATGTTCCACGGGTACGTGTGCAACCGGCTGGGCCGGGCCAGGATGGGCACGCTCGGCCAGGCCGTCCCCGGCTACGACGTGCGGGTGGTGGACGAGCACGGCGTGCCGCTGCCCGACGGCGAGGTGGGCCGGCTGGAGATCACGGGGGAGACGGCGGCGCTGGAGTACTGGCAGGACCCGGCGAAGACGGCCGCCACCTTCGTGGCCCCGGACACGGTGCGCTCGGCCGACCTGTTCTCCCGTGACGAGGACGGCTACTTCACCTTCAGGGGCAGGGCGGACGACCTGCTCAAGGTGGGCGGGAAATGGATCGCGCCCAGCGAGATCGAGAACTGCCTGCTCACGCACCCCGCCGTGGCGGCGTGCGCGGTCGTGGGGTTCGAGCGCGACGGGCTCACGCTGCTGCGCGCGTACGTGGTGACGAGCGGCGCGGCGACCGCGCAGGAGCTGCGCGACCACGTGCGATCGCTGCTGTCGCCGCACAAGTGCCCCAAGGACGTGCGCCTGGTGGACGCGCTGCCCGAGACCGCGTCCGGCAAGATCAACCGCCGCGCCCTCACCAGCACGCGCTGACGGCGGGCGCTGAGCCGCCTGCACGCTGGTGACGCCGACTCCGTCTCCGTCGCCCTCCCCGTCGTGCGCGGCGAGGGCCGGCACGCGCCGGCGGTCACGCGCTGACGGGTGACGGCGGCAGGTCCGACAGCTCGACGCCGAAGCGGGAGCGGTAGGTCTCCCGCAGCTCGTCCTCGTCCTCGATCACCACGGTGCTCTTGCCGCCGTTCTCCCTGACGGTCAGCGTCGTCCCGCTGAGGGTGACCCGCCCGCCGTCCCGTGTCGGGATCGTGCAGTACAGGCGCCGCAGATGCGGGGAGTCGGGCGCGTGCTGGTACCACCACCACATGGCCTCGAAGTCGGCCACCAGCCGCGGCCGGTCCTCCAGCCGGTACTGCAGCCGGCCGTCACGCAGCAGGTCCGTGTCGCCGTGTGGCGCGCGGGCCAGCTCGAAGGCCCCGTGCGGGTCCTGCTGCGGCAGGCCGGGCACCCAGCGCAGCGGATGGCGCGTGCCCCGGCCGTACCCGACGTCCACGAGCCACGGGTCGGGGGAGTCCGTCGTGTGCACGCGCAGCGCCATGTGGCCGATGATCGGGCCGAGCGCGCCGTCGTCGGCCATCCGGCCCGCCAGCACCTCCGCCCGGAACCCGAGCGCGCGCAGCAGCTCGAAGAACGCGCCGTTCAGCTCGTAGCAGGTGCCACCGCGCCGCCTGGTGATGATCTTGTCGAGGGCGGCAGCGCCGATGCCCATCGGCTCGCGCAGGTGGAAGTCCACGTTCTCGAACGGCACCGTCATGACGTGACGGTGGTGCAGGTCGCGCAGCGCGGCCGAGGTCGGCTCGCCGGGCCGCTCCGCGCCGATGCGCCGCAAATAGGCGGCCACCGTCCGGTCGTCGAGTAAAGGCCCGTGGGTCAGCGTCATAGTGCGGCTCCGCATTCTCACAGAAATGGCGGTACCAGGACCATGCCATTCTGTGGCCGCCCGGACACCTTTTCCGTTGCGCAGATCTCTGGGCAATTCATGAGATGCGAGAAGCGCGTGCGCCCGGACACCATGAGGCGAATAAACGTAGCCTCGGGAGGCAGAATTGACCGGTTCGAGCTCCGCGATGGCGACTCGCCCGTTCGCCGTCGTTTCCGCGGGAGTGCGATGGTGGGCGCAGGTGCAGCCGGACCAGCATGCCGTGGTCAGCGGTGGCGAGGTGCTGACCTATTCCGATCTCGACGAACGTTCCTCCCGGCTGGCGGGTGTGCTGCGGGCGCGCGGTGTGGGCAAGGGTGACCTGGTGGTCCTGGCGCTCGAACGCTCGCCCGACCTGGTCGTGGCGGCGCTGGCCGTGCTGCTGGCGGGCGGCGCGTACGTGGGCGTGGACGTCGAGGACCCCGACGCGCGGCTGTCGGCCGTCATCGCCGACTCCGGCGCCCGCCTGGTGATCGCGCGGGAGGCCGACGCCCCGCGCTTCGCGGCCGGCGGGACGTGGGACGGCGACGCCCTGCCCGCCGAGCGGGCGTGGCGCGGCGACGTGCTGCCCATCGAGCAGGCCTGGGAGAGCGACGCGCCCGCCCTGCGCGAGGGCCCCGAGATCACGCCGGACGACCTGTGCTACGTCGTGTACACCTCCGGCTCGACGGGTGTGCCGAAGGGCGTGCTCGTGCCGCACGAGGGCATCGCCAACCTGGCCGCCTGGCACCAGGACACCTTCGACGTGCGGCCCGGCGACCGCGTCAGCCAGATCGCCCGGCCCTCCTTCGACGCCTGGGCGCTGGAGGTCTGGCCGTGCCTGGCAGCCGGCGCCACGCTGCACCTGATGGAGGGCCGGCTGCCCGGCTCGTCCGACGCGCTGGCCCGCTGGATCTCCACGCAGGGCATCACGGTCTGCTTCCTGACCACCGTGCTCGCCGTCGACCTGCTCGACCAGCCGGTGGGCGGGTCGCTGCGGGTGCTGCTGACCGGTGGGGAGAAGCTGCGCAGGAGGCCGCCGTCCGGGCTGTCGTACCGGCTGTACAACCTGTACGGGCCGACCGAGACCAGCGTGGTCGCCACCTACGCCGAGGTGGGGCCCGAGGGCGGGACGCCGCCCATCGGGCACCCGCTGCCCGGCATGCGGGCGTACCTGCTGGACGAGGAGCGCCGCCCGGTGCCGCGCGGCTCCGTCGGCGAGCTGTACATCGGCGGCACCGGCGTGGCCCACGGCTACCTCAACCGGCCCGAGCTGACCGCGCAGCGGTTCATGCCCGACCCGGTCGATCTCGGCGCCCGCCTGTACGCCACCGGCGACCTGGCGCGCGAGCTGCCCGAGGGCGGGCTGGCCTTCGCCGGCCGGGCGGACGACCAGGTCAAGGTGCGCGGCTTCCGCGTCGAGCCCGGCGAGGTCGAGTCGGCGCTGCTGCGGCTCGACGGGGTGCGCGAGGCCGTGGTGGTCAAGAGCGAGCAGGCCGACCAGCTCGTCGCGGCCGTGGTGCCCGACGACCCGGCGGACCTGCCCGACCCCGTGGGCCTGCGCCGCGAGCTGGCCCGCGACCTGCCCGACTACATGGTCCCCGCCGTGGTCACGCTGTTCGACGCGCTGCCGCTGACCTCGCACGGCAAGGTCGACAGGAAGGCCCTGGCCAAGCCCCAGGAGCCGGCTGTGCGGGAGGAGGAGAGCGGCGGCTTCCGGACCGACACCGAGCGCATGCTGGCCGAGCTGTGGTGCGAGGTGCTCCAGATCGGCTCCGTCAGCAGGGAGGACAGCTTCTTCGAGAGCGGCGGCGACTCGCTGCTCGCCATCCGCCTGGCCTCGCGGGCCAGGCAGCGCGGGCTGCGCATGGTCGCCGACGACCTGTTCGAGTACGACGTGCTGCACGAGCTGGCGGCCTCCGTCAGCGCCGCGAGCCCGGGAACGTGAGGGTGATGAAGACCTGCCTGGTCGAGCTGACGGTCTATCCCAACACACTGCCGCTGGCCTCGGGCTACCTGCAGGCCTACGCGCAGCAGGACCCCGACGTGGCCCGCGACTTCGACTTCGCCATCCACGCGGTCGAGGTGAACACGCCGCTGGAGACGCTCGTGTCCGACCTGCTCGCGCAGGAGGCCGACGTCTACGGGCTGAGCTGCTACCTGTGGAACATGCGCCGCATGAAGGCGCTGTGCGACGAACTCGTCAGGCTGCGGCCCGACGCCTACGTCATCCTCGGCGGGCCGCAGGTCATGCACCACGCCGCGGAGTACGTGCCGCCGTCGGCCCGCAACGTGCTGGTGTGCAACAGCGAGGGGGAGAAGCCGTTCACCGCGTTCCTGCGCGAGGTGGCGGGCGAGCGCAACTTCCACGAGGTGCCGGGCGTCAGCTTCTGGGACGACGACGGCGAGCTCGTCACCACCCCGCAGCCCGACCGCATCAAGGACCTGGACGAGATCCCCTCGCCGTTCGCGGCCGGCGTCTTCGACGGGGGCGAGTACACCTTCGCCGTCGTCGAGACCAACCGGGGCTGCCCGTACCGGTGCTCGTACTGCTACTGGGGCGCGGCCACCAACGACAAGGTGCACCGGTGGGAGCTGGACCGCGTCAAGTCCGACCTGTCGTGGATCAGCGAGCACGGCGTGGAGAGCATCTTCGTCGCCGACGCCAACTGGGGCGCGCTGCCGCGCGACGTCGAGCTGACCCGCCACCTGGTGGAGTGCAAGCAGCGCAACGGCTACCCGTCGATGGTGGCCATCCAGGCGGCCAAGAACCGTCCCGACCGCGTCACGGAGATCACCGAGATCCTGGTCGAGGGCGGCATGCTCACGAGCCAGCCCGTCTCCCTGCAGACCACCAGCCCGCAGGCGCTGGAGCTGGTGCAGCGCGCCAACATCAAGGAGTCCACGTACGTCGAGCTGCAGGTCAAGCTCCGCGAGAAGAAGATCAGCTCCTACACCGAGCTGATCTGGCCGCTGCCGGGCGAGACCCTGGCCTCCTACCAGGAGGGCATCGGCAAGCTCTGCGCGTCCGGCGCCGACGCCGTCGTCTCCTATCCGCAGCTCCTGCTGCGCAACACGCCCATGTACCGGCAGCAGGAGGAGCTCGGCATCGTCACCGTGCGGGTGGACGACCCCGTCGCCGAGGCCGACGTGGTGGTCGGCACGAAGTGGGTGACCCGCGAGGACTTCCAGGAGGGCGCCTGGTTCTACTACGCGGTCATCAGCATCTACAACGCGCGGGCCGGCTACTACGTCGCGCGCCTGCTCGACCGCCATGGCGTGTGCTCCTACACCGACTTCCTGCGGGCGGCCGCCTCCTACTTCAAGACCAGGACCGACACCGAGACCTGCCGGTTCTTCGCCGACTCCGTGGCCACGCTCGGCAACTACGACATCAACAACATCGGCAAGGTGCTGCACTACGTCCTGCACTCCCACCGGGGCGAGATGGACGTGCTGCTGGAGGGGTTCCTGCGCGAGCGCGGCTGGCTGGACCTGCCCGGCGTGCGGCCGGCCTTCGAGCTGGACCTGCTGGCCAGGCCGTACGTCTACCGGGAGTCGGTGGTCGCGCCGAGCGTGCCGCTCACGCACATCCGGCTGGCCGAGCAGGACCGCTACACCTTCGTCGCCGAGCTGCCCCCGGAGGCCGCCGCGCTGCTGGAGCTGCCCGACCTGCCCGAGGGCGCGGACCTGGGCGCGGTGCGGGTGCGCGCCGACCACGTCGGCCGGCGCAAGATGCCCTATCCCAAGCACCGCAGCCTCGACTACAACGCGGGCTACTGCCAGGTCATGATGAACCGGATGCGGGACATCGTCCCCTCGTGGACGGTGCTGCCGGCGGTGCACCATGCGGCGTGAGCTGTTCACCGCCGACCACGACGCCTTCCGCGAGCTGGTGCGCACGTTCGTCGCCAAGGAGATCGAGCCGAACTACCGCGCGTGGGAGGAGCGGGGCGCGGCCGGCAGGGACGTCTGGCGCAAGGCGGGCGAGCTCGGCCTGCTCGGCATGGACGTGCCCGCCGAGTACGGCGGGGGCGGCGATTCCGACTACCTGCACCACGTGATCGTCTCCGAGGAGCTGGGCCGGGCCGGCGTGCACGCGCCCGCACTGTCCCTGCACAACGAGATCGCCGGGCTGTACCTGCGCACGCTCACCACGCCCGAGCAGCGCGCGCGCTGGCTGCCCGGCTTCTGCAGCGGGGAGCTGGTCACCGCCGTGGCCATCACCGAGCCCGACGCCGGCAGCGACGTGGCGCGGCTGCGGTGCCGTGCCGTCCGGCGCGGTGACGGCTACGTGATCACCGGGCAGAAGACGTTCATCACCAACGGGGCCGTGGCCGACCTGCTGCTCGTGGCCGTCCGCACGGGTGAAGGCGCGGGCGGCGGGCTCAGCGTGATCGCCGTCGAGTCCGACCGGCCAGGGCTGTCGCGCGGGCAGGCGCTCGACAAGATCGGCATGCGCGCCATGGACACCGTCGAGCTCTTCTTCGACGACGTCGAGGTGCCCGCCGCCAACCTGCTTGGCCGCGAGGGCAAGGGCGTGGCCTACCTCATGCGCACGCTGCGCAGGGAACGCATGATGATCGCGGTCTCCGCGCTGGCCACCGCCGAACGGGTGCTGGAGTACACGATCGAGCACTGCCGCACCCGCCAGGTGTTCGGCCTGCCCGTCGGCGCGCACCAGCACAACCGCTTCGTCCTGGCCGAGCTGGCCACCGCCGTGGCCGTGGCCCGCTCCTTCACCGACCGGTGCGTGGCCGAGGAGGCGGCGGGCCGGCTGGAGTCGGAGGAGGCGGCGATGGCCAAGTGGTGGAACACCGAGCTGTGCCAGAAGGTCGTGGACCGCTGCCTGCAACTGCACGGCGGCTACGGCGTGGTGCGCGACTTCCCGGTGGCGCGGGCGTACGTCGACACCAGGGCGCAGACCATCTACGGCGGCACCACCGAGATCATGAAAGAGCTGATCGGGCACGCGCTGATATGAGAACACCTCCGTGGTACCTGGCCTTCGAGCCGAGGCCGTCGGCCAGGCTGCACCTCTATGCCCTGCCCTGCGCGGGCGGCGGCCCCTCGGCCTTCCGCCCCTGGACGCGGCACCTGCCGTCCTGGATCGAGCTGCGCGCCGTCACCCTGCCGGGCCGCCCCGGGCGGCACCGCGAGCCCGCGTACACCGACTGCGACACCGCCGCCCGCGCCCTGGCCGCCGAGCTGGCCGCCGAGCTGGAGGGCCAGAGCGTGCCGTACGCGCTGTTCGGCCACAGCATGGGCGCCATGCTCGGCTACCGCATGGTGCGTGAGCTGCAGTCGGCCGGCGGGCGCCGGCCCGAGCTGCTGGCGGTCGCGGCCTGGCCGGTGCGCGGCGCGCTCGCGCAACCCGACCCGCGCGACGGGGACGAGCGGTTCATCGCCTCGCTGCGCGCCCTCGGCGGGCTGCCCGACGAGCTGGCCGGCGACCCCGCCGTGCTGGCGCGGACGCTGCCCGTGGCCAGGGCCGACTTCACGCTGTGCGCGTCGTACGCCTACCGGGCCGAGCCGCCGCTGCCCGTGCCCGTCGCCGCCTTCTGCGGCACCCGCGACCCGGTCGCGCCGGAGCGCGGCATGGCCGAGTGGCGCGCGCACACCACCGATTTCCGCGGGCTGCGAATTTTCGACGGCGACCATTTCTTCGTGCGCGACCGCGCCGCCGAGCTGGTCAGCGCGATTACGGCAATTCTGGAGATGCGCGGCCCCGCCGCGCGGCACGAAGCTGAGAGGGCCGTTCAACTCCGAGGAGCGTCCCTATGACAGCCACCATTGTCGGCGATTCCCGGCCATCACGTGAAACCAGAGGGCAGTATTTTCCCGAGCTGCAGGGAATACGCGCACTCGCGGTGCTGGCCGTCATCACCGTTCACTCCGCCTTCGCCTCCGGGCAGATCGGCTTCGGCGACCAGCCCGGCAACGGCTGGCTCGGCGTCGTGATCGAGCGGTTCACCCGCGAGTCACTGCCGATCCTCTTCGCCCTGTCCGGTTTCCTGCTCTATCTGCCCTTCGCGCGCAGGACCATCGAGGGCGCCCCGCAGAGGTACAACGTGGGCTCCTACGCGTGGCGGCGCGCGCTGCGCATCTTTCCCGCGTACTGGCTGCTGGCCCTGGTGGCGCTGTTCACGCCGCTGTTCCTGATGGGCCAGGAGCAGGCCGGCCACGGCTTCTGGTACATCGTGCGGGTGCTGACCATGCAGCACGTCTACGAGGCCGGCGGCATCCCGCTCGGCATGGAGTCGACGTGGAGCATGGCGACGGAGATCGCGTTCTACATCCTGCTGCCCGTGTTCGCCTGGCTGTTCCACCGGCTCGCCGCCGGCGCGGCGACGCCGCGGGCCAAGGCGCGCCGCGTCATGGTGCCGATCTTCGCCATCGTGCTCATCGGCTACGCCTTCAGCGCCTGGAGCCACCACCCCTCGCTCGGCCAGTACCCGGTGCAGGGCAACTGGCCCATCGGCTGGTTCGGCTACCTGGCCATCGGCATGGCCCTGGCCACGCTCTCGGCCGCGGCCCAGAGCGGCGGCTGGCTGGCGCCGTACCGGCTGATCGCCCGGCACCCCGGCCGCACCTGGCTGGTCGCGCTCGGCGTCATCATCCTGTACTGCTTCTCGCCCATGGGCGACCAGGGCACCTCCAACTTCCCGCCCACCCAGATCGTGCTGTTCAACCAACCGATCGACCTGCTGATCGTGTTCCTGCTGCTGGCGCCGCTGACCGTGCCCGACCTGCGCTCGCGCTTCCTCACCGGCGTGCTGACCGTCAGGCCGCTGCAGTACGTCGGGCGGGTGTCGTACGCGATGTTCCTGTGGCACATCCCCGCCATCTACATCTGGAACCTGTGGGGCTCCACGAACTTCCCGCTCGCGCTCCTGCTCGTGCACGGCACCGCGTTCGTCGCGGCCCTGATCAGCTACTACGCGGTCGAGAGGCCGGCACTGCGGCTGCGCAACAAGCTCGGCAAGGGCTCCGCCGAGCCCAGCACGCCGGTACTCGCGCGCTGACCGCCCGACAGACCTCCGCGCACGCTCCGCCGAAAGCCGATCCGAAGAAAGGTGATGATCGTGGCGAGTCTGACCCGAGTCAGGTCTGACGCCGATCTCGACGACGTGGTGGCCGTCCTGGAGAGGGACGGGGCCGTGATCGTCGAAGACTTCCTGGACAGCGGGACGCTCGCGGGGCTGTGGGCGGACCTGGAGCCGTCGCTGCAGGATCAGTCCTACAGCGACAACTGGTACGACGGGCTGCGCACGCGGCGGGTGTCGTCGCTGTTCGCCCGCACCACGAGGCTGACCCCCGTGGTCACGCACCGCCTGTTCCTGGGCGCGGCCCGGGCCATCATGCAGAAGCCCATCCCCATGTGGATCGGCAAGGCGCGCCAGGACATGGTGCCGAGCATCCAGATCAGCGCCACCCAGCTCGTGCAGATCCACAAGGGGCAGGGCAAGCAGCCGCTGCACCGCGACGACGCCCTGCACCTGCGCCCGCACCCGGGCCCAACCACCAGGGTCATGGTCATGCTGGCGATGAGCGAGTTCACCGCCGACAACGGCGGCACCCTGGTGATCCCCGGGAGCCACCACTGGGACGACGAGCGGGCGCCGGTCACCGAGGAGGCCATCCCCACCGAGATGCCGCCGGGCGGCGGGCTGATCTGGCTCGGCGGCGTCTACCACGGCGGCGGGCGCAACATCACCGACTCGCCCCGCACCGGCATGACCATCGCCTACGATTTGGGCAACCTCCGCCAGGAGGAGAACCAGTACCTCGCGGTGCCGCGCGAGCGGGTGCTGGAGTATCCCGAGGAGGTGCGCAGGCTCCTCGGCTACGACCGGTGCCCGCCCGGCGTGGGCTGGCTGGAGATGCAGGACCCCTACATCTGGCTGGAGTCGGAGGAGGCCAGGCGCGCCGCTCTCGGTCACCTGGTCTCCTGACTCCCAAGTGAGCATTCCTGAATAAGAACGGGACAGCCCGGCCGGACACAATGATGATCCGGCTCACACGAAAGGATGACGCGATGAGTGGCAAGATCGAGATCACCCGCGTGCTCGAGGCCCCGCGCGATGTGGTTTATGCGGCCTGGACCCAGCCGGAGCACTTCACCCACTGGTGGGGCGCGCCCCTGGACACCATCTCCATGGACGTCCGCCCCGGCGGCGAGTGGAAGGCCACGATCGTGGTCGACGAGGAGACCCAGGTCCCCTTCGCCGGCACCTACCAGGAGATCGTCCCGAACGAGCGCCTGGTCTACACGCTGGTCGACCTCAGCGGCAGGGAGCCCGCCGAGCAGCAGGCCGCCGGCCCCGAGACCGTGACCGTCACGTTCTCCGACGCCGGCAACGGCACCAAGATGGTCTTCGTGCAGGAGGGCAACCTCCCCGAGGACGAGCTCCCCCGCGCCGAGGAGGGGTGGGGCTTCTTCTTCGACGCCCTAGGCGAGTACGTCACGAAGATCAAGTAATGTGACGACGGGGGAGATCCCCGGTGACCGCCGGCGACGGACGACGTGGGGACCGCCGGCCCGATCCGATCTCCTCCACCTGCGGGATGTCCGGCCGCGCCGAAGGGCGGAGCCGTAACCGGCGACGATGGCGAGGGGCCGAGCGCGACCTGCCCCGAGTGGCCGGACATCCGACGGCCGCCGGTGGCGGGGGAGCACACCGCGCGATCGGGGCGGGGCGGGGCGTGGCCGATGCCGCGCCCCCGTCGCATGTCCGGACTCGTCCGCGCGTGCGGGAATCCCGCAAACAGCGATAAGCGAATTAACGCCCCGCGATGTTAGCGTCAATTCATGGAGACTTCCTGCCGCATCTGCTCTGGACCGGTGAAAGGCTCGATAGACCTCGGTGTCCAGCCCCGCGGAAATGCCTTCCCCAAGCCTGACCAATTGGCTGGGGAATTCTTTTACCCGCTGCTCGTCGGGATGTGTGACTCGTGCGCGATGGTGCAATTGATGGCCGAGATCCCGCAGGAAGTCAGATATCACGACCAGTACCCGTACCGGGCCTCCAACTCCACCGTGCACAGCGAGCACTTCGCCGGCGTCGCGCGCCGGCTGCTGCGCACCGAGCTGACCGGCTACGACCCGTTCATCGTCGAGATCGGCTGCAACGACGGTGTCATGCTCGCCACGGTCGCCGACGCCGGCGTCCGGCACCTGGGCGTCGAGCCCTCCCAGGAGGTGGCCGCCCTGGCCCGATCGAGAGGCGTGCGGGTGCTGCCGCGCTTCTTCGACGAGGAGACCGCGAGGGAGATCCGCGCCGGGCACGGCCCTGCCGACGTCATCTTCGGCGCCAACGTCATCGCGCACATCTCCCACCTCGACTCCGTGCTCAAGGGCGCCGTGACGCTGCTCGGCCCCGACGGGGTGTTCGTCTTCGAGGAGCCCTACCTCGGCGCCGTCGTCGAGCAGACCGCCTTCGACCTGTTCTACGACGAGCACTCCTTCGTCTTCTCCGTCAGCTCCATCCGCGCCGCCGCCCGCCTCTTCGGGCTCGACCTGGTGGACGCCGAGCCGCTGGCCATCCACGGCGGCTCCATGCGCTACACGCTCGCCAAGCGCGGCGCCCGCCGCCCCACCGCGGCCGTGGGCGAGCTGCTGGCCTCCGAGCGGGCGCGGCGCCTCGACCGGCACGCCACGCTCGAGGAGCTCAACCGCAGGGCCGAGCGCGTCCGCCACGACCTGACCGCGCTGCTCACCTCGCTGCGGGCGGACGGCAAGCGGGTGGCCGGCTACGGGGCGCCCGCCAAGATCACCACGGTCACCAACTACTGCGGGATCGGGACCGAGCTGATCCCGTACGTGTGCGACTCGACGCCGTCCAAGCAGGACCGGGTGGTCGCCGGATCCCACATCCCGGTGGTGGCGCCGTCGGTGTTCCGCGAGGACCGGCCGGACTACGCGGTGCTGTTCGCGTGGAACCACGCCAAGGAGATCATGGCGAAGGAGAGCGACTTCGCCGGCCGCTGGATCCTCTACATCCCCGAGGTCCACATCCTCTGACCCGTCACGGCCGTCCCATCACGCGAGCGGCCCGCCACGACGTCGTGGCGGGCCGCTGCGGCGTCCGGGCTACCTCCGGGTGGCGCCCGGCATGATGTCGTCGCGGAACAGGCCGTCCGGGTCCACGCGGGCGCGCACCGCGTCCACGGCGGCCACCGTGGCCGCGTCCAGGTGTCCCTGGGGCTGGTCGAAGCGCTCCACGAACGTGGGCGCGGTCGTGCCGGCGTCCCAGGGGGTGAGGGCGGACCTGACCACGGGGAGCCGGGCGAGGATGTCCTCCCGCGTGCCCGACAGCCCGGGGACGCCGCCGCCCGAGTAGCCGTAGCGGGCCGTCAGATGGTTCAGGGCGCCGCCGGTGGGGTCGGGGTCGGCGTAGGCGCCCCCGAGCTGGCGCAGGCCGGCGGCGATCAGCGGGGAGCGCGCGCCCGCGCCGATGACCTCCAGCAGCGCGTCGATGCCCGCCTCCCCGAGTTCGTTGAGCAGCAGGTGGTCGCCGATGACCTCGACGGGGTCGGACGGGTCCATGTGCGTGTCCAGGAGCCCCGCGGGACCGGTCGTCTGCCATGTGTCGAGCACCGGCGGCGCGATGCCGCGCAGCGGGCCCAGGAGCTCGCCGGCCCGCGCCTGGGCGGCCGCCACGTCGTCGTCCGTCCCGGCCAGCACGGCGCCGTCCACGCACAGGACGGGGCCCGCCGACAGCATGGGCGGCACGTCCGGCAGGTCGGGCAGGTTGAGGATGCGCACGCTGGTCGTCGCCTCGCGCGGCGCGGTCAGCGTCCACTCGCGCCAGGCCCGCAACAGCTCGGGCGCGTGGACGGCGGGCCAGCACGCCGCCCCGGTGACCACCTTCGCCACCGGGAACAGGGCGACCTCCACGGCGGTGACGACCCCGAAGCCGCCCCCGCCGCCGCGCAGCGCCCACAGCAGCTCGCCGTCCCCGCCGGCCCCGGTGTCCGCGCCGAAGACCGCGTTCGTGCCCGACGCCCTGCGGAGCTCGCCGTCCGCCGTGACGAGTTCCACCGCGCGCACGCTGTTGGCCGCGAGCCCCGTGCGCCGGCCGTAGAAGCTGAGCCCGCCCCCGAGGAGGTACCCGACCACGCCGACCGTCGGCGACGAGCCGTGCGCGACCGACAGGCCGTGTTCGGCGGCGGCCTTGACCACCGCGCCCCAGCGGGTCCCCGCGGGCACGCGGGCCACCCGCCGTTCGGGGTCGATCTCGACGGGGCCGCTCATCTCCGTCCGCAGCAGCAGCCCGCCGCGCACGGGACGGGCCGCCTCGGCCCAGTGGCCGGTGGTGTGCACCCGGACGGGCAGGCCCGAGCGGCGCGCGAAGCCGACGGCCTCCCGCACCTCCTCGACCGTGCGCACCACGGCGGCGGCGGCCGGCTCCGGCACCGCGCCCAGCGCGAACACCGCGGTCGCCGCCTCATAGCCGGGCTGTCCTGGCCCGGCGATGAGCAGGCTGGACTGCCCCGGCCCGGCGACGGGCGTGCCGGTCCCTCCCGGCTCGGGCAGGAGCACGCCGGGCTCTCCCGACTCCGTGACGGCCATTCAGCTCACCCGCCGCGCGGTGATGAAGGCGAACGACTCGGGGCCCGAGCTCTCCAGCACCACCATGCCCGCGTCCGCGAGCCAGCGGTCCAGCTCCTCCCGCTCGAACAGCAGCATCCCGGCCGGCCGGCTCGGGAAGTAGTGCGCGGCCTGGAAGTGGCGGCAGACGGGGTCCTCGTCCCACACGAACGTCATCAGCGTGAACGTGCCGCCCGGCCGCAGCACGCGCCCCACCTCGGCGATGGCGGTGGCCGCCTCGTCGGGGAAGGCCTGCAGCGCGTTCCAGCAGACCACGGCGCCCATGCTGGCGTCGGCCAGCGGGATGTCCAGCGCGCTCGCGCGCACCGCGGGCACGTCGGGCACGCGGCGGCGCAGCACGTTCAGCATGGGCAGGCCCAGGTCGAGGGCCAGCAGCCGGTCGGTGCCGACGGTCGCGGCGACGACGGAGGTCCAGCGGCCGGCGCCGGCCCCGAGGTCGAGCACGGGGCCGTCCACGGGGCGCACGCTGCGCGCGATGTAGGCGTCCTCGTCGGCGAGCGTGACCGCGCCGCCCCAGTTGCCGCCCGCCACGCGCACGAACTCGGGACGCAGCAGCGCCTCGTAGTACAGGCCCATACTGGGCATCTCGGCCAGGCTCTTGAGCAGGTCGGCGGTGGCCTCGTCGGCGTCGTCCCGCACGGCCCTGGTGAGGTCGAGGATGCCGCGGGAGGCCGGGTAGGCGACCGCGCAGGCCGGGCAGCGCACGGCGGCGCCGCTGATGTCGAGCGGGCCCCGGCAGGACGGGCAGACCAGCGCGGACAGGTGCCGCGCGAACAGGCCGAGGCGCGGGTCGGCGCCTGTCGCGTCCGACTCGGGCGGCG
Source organism: Nonomuraea sp. H19 (assembly GCF_052068215.1). Classification (NCBI taxonomy): domain Bacteria; kingdom Bacillati; phylum Actinomycetota; class Actinomycetes; order Streptosporangiales; family Streptosporangiaceae; genus Nonomuraea; species Nonomuraea sp. H19. Next base: position 777,637 of record NZ_JBQHCV010000001.1, read on the forward strand.
CCTGCGGGCCGGGCAGGTCCACCACCGGGCCGCGCCGGATCGACCAGTACGCCTTCAGCCCCATGTAGCCCCACACGGTCCGGCTGTCGTTGCGCCAGTTGACCTCGGCCTGCTCCTGGCTGAGCGCGCCGATCCACGCCTGGTCGAAGGCGCGCTCCTCGTCGGTGAGCCGCCAGATCTCGGGGGCGGGCCAGACCCGGCCGAGGCCGGTCCGCCGCTCGTCCATGAGGGTCAGGCACCGGTCGAGCCGGGACCGGTCGCCGGAGTCCAGGCCGAGCCGGCCGGCGACGCCGAGCACCCTGTCGCGGTCGTGCGGGAAATGCGCGAGCAGGTAGGCCAGGGCCTGGCCGAGCTCGGGGCCGGCGCCGTCGGCCAGGGCCAGGTAGCGGTCGAGGCCGGCGCGCACGGCCTCGGTCTGCCCCGCCTCGGCGATCAGGCCCAGCAGGATCAGCAGCCGGCCGGCGCGCGCGTCGTCGAGCCCGTCCAGCGCGCCGATGAGCTCGGGGATCGCCGACGGCGCGCGCTCGGTGAGCGTGCCGCCGTCCCACAGCGTCTGGTCCTGCGCGGTGCCGGGCGACCAGAGCGCGCCGACGAGCCGCGCGTAGGCCGCGTCGAGCCCGCCGGGCGACGCGCCCGTGAACTCCTCGAGAAGCATTGCTGGCGCGTACGTGGTGTCAACGCTCATATTAATTCCCTTCGCGCGAAACGCCTTTCAGCATCACACCGGCCCGGCCACCCGGTCATCTCCGTGCGTGCGGGAAAGGACCCAGCGCAATAGCGGAGATGCGGCGGGGAAAAGACGGATAAACCATGGGTTCATGAAGAACAGGATTCCGATCGAAGTATGGGTCCCCGACCTGACGTTTCCCGGCTGGATGGATCGGTGGTATCAGCAGGCCGCCGATTTCGAGAGACTGCACCCCGAGTACCAGGTGGTGGTGCACGGCAAGGATTTCTGGCAGCTGCCCAGGCAGGTCGCGGAGGCCGCCGCGGAAGGGCACGTCCCGGCTCTGTCGGAGTACTACTTCTACATGACGCAGGTGGCGCGCGACTCGCGCCGGCAGGACGGCCGCCCGCTGTTCACCTCGGTGGAGAAGGCCGTCGGCGGGCGCACCGAGGTGCTGGGCGAGCCGGTCGTGCTCGACGACATCATCCCTCCGCTGCGCGACTACTACACCCTCGCCGGCGACCTGACGTGCATGCCGACCGTGGGCACCACGAGCCTGCTGTACGGCAACACCGACCTGCTGCGGCGCGCGGGCGTGGAGAGCCTGCCGCGCACCTGGCAGGAGGTGGAGGAGGTGTGCGCCAGGGTGGCGGCGCTGCGTGACGGCCCCTCCCACGCCATCACGTGGTCCAACCACGGCACGTTCATCCAGCAGGCGCTGGCCACGCAGGGCGGCCTGCTCGTGAACGAGCACAACGGCCGGCTGGGGCGGGCCACGGTCGCCGACCTGGCCTCGCCGGAGATGCTGCGCTGGGTGGAGTGGTGGCGCGGGCTGCACAGGAACGGCCACTACTACTACACCGGCAAGATCCCCGACTGGGCGGGCACGCTGAAGGCCTTCGCCGACCAGGACGTGGCGATCAGGATCTCCTCCTCCAACGACGTCAACTACATGTTCAGGGCCGCGGAGGACAACGGCTTCGACATCGAGACGGGCATCTTCCCGTACGACGCGAGCGTGCCGTACGTCGGCAACGCCATCGCCGGCACCGCGCTCTGGATGGCCGAGGGGCTGGACGAGGCGACGCAGGAGGGCGCGCTGGCGTTCCTCATGTACCTGCACAGCCCGCGCAACGCGGCCGAGCGCCACAAGGCCAACAGCTTCCTGCCGCTCACCCACTCCGCGCACGACCTGCTGGAGGAGGAGGGCTGGTACGCCGCCAACCCGCACCACCGGCTGGCCTACGACCACGTCATGCGCTTCCCGACGGGCCAGAGCGGCGTCCCGGCCTCCGAGGGCGCGCTGTTCGGCGACTTCGCCGGCAACCAGGACGTGATGACCAGGGCGATCGGCGACGTGCTCAACGGCGCAGACCCGGCCGAGCGCATGGCGTTCGCCACCGTGGAGGCGCAGGAGCTCCTCGACGCCTACAACGCCTACGCCCTGTCGTCCGGGTTCCGCGACCCGCGGAACAGCCCGCCGACCAGCCTCAGCGTGGAGGCCTTCAAGGAGATGCGGGCCGGGCGCGACTACTCGGCCGCCGACATGGAGGCCGTGGTCAAGCTCCACCGCTGACACCCGCCGGAGCAGCGCGAAGGGGCCGCGGACCTGATGAAGGTCCGCGGCCCCTTTGTCGATGCGGCTGCCGGCGCGGCCTGGTCAGCGGTGCATCGCGGTGAGCTTCTCCAGGGCGGGCACGATCTCGGCGGGGCCCGGCCGGTCCAGCCACTCCTGGTGCACGGCGGCGGCGCCGTCGCGGTAGCGGGGGTCCTCCAACGCCGCGACGATCGCGGCCCTGATCTCCTCGACCGACTGCTTCTGGTGGTCGAGGCGGAGCCCGGCGTTGCGCGCCTCCAGGTAGGCGAGCGCGAGCTTGGACAGGATGTTCCGCTCGGCCATCCTGCTGTTCTCTCCGTCGACCACGATGACGCGCTGCGGCTCGTCCGTGTCGCCGACGAGCTGCGGCACCCCGGCGGCGACCGAGGCCCAGAACGTGCCGCTGGAGCCGTGGTTGATGCTGGCCGAGCAGGTCGGCAGCAGCTGCAGCAGCGGGATGTAGTCCACGGTGCGGACGTTGGAGGGGATGGAGGAGATGCCTTCGAGCTGGTCGGCGTTGAGCGTGGCGACCAGCTCGACGTCCAGGTCGGCGACCGCCTCGAAGACCTTCGGCGTGCGCCACTCGCCCTTGTGGTACGACCTGGTGGACAGCCCGACCGACAGGGCCAGGCGCGGGCGGCGCGGCTTGTCGTACAGCCAGGAGGGCTTGACGCCGCCGCCGTTGTACGGGCTCCAGCGCACGGGCACCGCGGTCAGGTCGCGCGACAGGCGCATCTCGCGCGGCAGCGGGTCGATGGTGAACTGGCCGACCAGCAGCTCGCTGTCCACCTCGACGCCGTAGTGCTCGGCCAGCGGGCGTACCGCCCTCGCCAGCGGGTCCACGGGCGGCGTGGCCTGCCTGGCGTACAGCTCGACGGCCCAGCCGCTGTAGTCGGGCGCCATCAGGACCCGGCCGTGCGCGGCGCCCGCCACCCTGGCCGCCACGGCGCCGGCGGGGAACCACGGGTCCCACAGCACCAGGTCCGGCCGCCACGTGCGGGCGAACTCGACCAGCGCCTTGTTCTGCGCGCTCGGCACGGGCGGGAGCTGGAACCTGACCCCCATGAGGTAGTACTGGAAGAACACGTCCCAGGTGTCGCGCTCGTCCTGCGTCACCTGCAGGGCCGTGGCCAGGCGCTCCATCTCCTCCGGGTCGGGCGGCAGGTCGTCGCGGACCCACCCGCCGGTGTCGGGCTCGCCGCACGTGACGGCCGTCAGGCCCGCCGCCACGATGTCGTCGGCCGCGCCGGGCGGGCAGGCCACGACGACCTCGTGCCCGGCGAGCTGCAGCGCCTGCGCGTACGGCACGGCGGGGTAGAGGTGGCACGTCTGTGGCCACACAGTGAGCATGATTCGCATCTAGCGCTCCCTCGCGAATTCCTCGATGGAGTGAAATTCCCTTAACCAGCATCAATCACTGGAATTGGCAATGCATCTCTTGACGTGCCGGTTTCCGGCAATGCAGGAGATGCGGCCTTCTCGCCAAGTTCGGTGTTGCCGCCGCGGTCGTGGTTGGTGGCTTAACCCTCGCGGCTCAGCCTTCGGCTTTGGCCGCCGCGGCTCCTGGCTTCTCCGTAACGCCGTCCACGGGCCTGTCGGACGGTAGCGCCGTAACGGTGGCGATCACCGGCGCGGGAGCGGGCGAGCAGTTCGGCGTCGTCCAGTGCGCGACCGTCAACAACACGCTCGCGTGCAACCAGGAGTCGGCCAAGATGGTCACCACGGATGCCAGTGGTTCGGTCAACTCACCGTTCACCGTCCGGAAGAGCTTCCAAGGTGTGAGCCCTGAGGGGACCGCAGTGGGCGCGGTGAACTGTGCCACCGGGAAGTGGCCTTTCACGTTATGCGCCCGGAGCCGGGCCAGGAGTCATCTGCCGTGTCCGCGCGGTGCTGATCAGGGGGTTCTTGGTCGGGCTCATGGGTGGCCTCCTGGCCGTGGCGCTCGCCCCGTACGTCAACGGCTGAGCGATCGGTGAGGGGGATTTCCGCGTGGAAGCCCGGACGGTTGC